>JBDWSS010000114.1:0-232412 GCA_039985375.1 Flavobacteriaceae bacterium | reverse complement strand
ACCAATGCGTTAACAAAAGCTAAGACCCCTTCTAATAAATTTGATGTTAGAACTGTTTCGCAACCTAGTACAACTAACAGTTCTTATAGTTTAGGTTCAAGTTCAAGTGCTTCAAGTAAAACGGTCACAATTACCGATTTTATAAAGGTAAATAGTAATGGTGTAGGTGGTACTATTCAAGATGTAAACTCATTAAAGTAGATGGATACAATATTATATGTTGAAACTATAAAAAAAGAATGTGCCTTTCTTGAAAAAGAAGGATACACCTTTACTCAATTAGAAAATAATATTTATTATACAAAAGAAACCGATTTAGAAGGTTTTAGAATTAGATTTAGTTGGTTAGAATACGGAGATACATTTGCTGTACAAGGTTTAACAGCTGAAAAACGATATAATATTATAGAGCAAGAAATACAAAAAGTATTAGGAGGTAAATTTGATAGTTATTATACTATCCACACATCACCATCTGTTAATAACGCTCCGAAAGGATTAGAAATTACAAACTTCGCAAATAATACTCGTTATAGAACAAATACAGTCAATGATATAGAATTGTTTTGTGGCTTTGTAAAGTTTTTTTACGAGAGTAGTGCGATTGTATTTTTCGATAATCACAAGGAATTTACTAAAACCGCAGAACTTTATGGAAAATTAGAGCGTGAAAAAATATCATCTTTAATAATAAATGATGGTACAGATATTTTTTATAGAGAATTAGTGATTAAGAATAAAGCTAAATCTATTGACGAAAATGATTTTGTTGAAATGGTAATTACTGAATTAGAGCCTTTGAAAACAAATTCTACATTTGGAACAATATTAGAAAATTTTAAACTTCTCCAAAGTAATCTTCAAGCAAACGTATAGAATTACAAAGCTAATTTGTGTTTCCAGCTCCGCAGTAGTTCCACTGCTGCAGCCAACAAAACGGTAAGGTAGTTACCAACTTCCCATTAGGGCACGGATCATTGATAAAGGTCTCGTACCCACCTGCGACCATCTGTACTACGAAGGGGATTACAATGCACCCGACATAAACGATACAGGTACGGGTACCTTGGTCACCAATTTCGATTTTACAGGGAATCTGGACTTGTTGACCATTGATCAGCAGGACTATTCGCATTGCCTTCCCGGAATCGACCATGAGCGTTTTACGGACTATGCGGTGGGCATCTACAACTATTTTGGACATGGTGGTTTTACAAGAAAGACCCTTGCCAACAACGGAACGGTGGTCTACCTCCATGGTGTGTTGGATGATTCGGGCACCCTGCGCCACTACCGGTACAACATTGGCAACGGACTCTGGCAAGGGATGGAAGTGCCGGCCTACGACCTTGACACGGCAGGGGCACTCAACTACCTTTTCGGACAGGTGTTCAGTTCTGCCGCGGGCCATCTGGTGCTGGACATGGCGGGGATGGCACCTTTGGTGGGCGAGGGCTTTGATTTTGTAAACGGGGTTTGGTATACCTATGAAGGCGACATTAAAAATGCAACAATAAGCTTTGCCTCCACCATACCCTTTATTTATGCCACTGCGAGCAAGAATCTGGGAAAAGTTGTTAATTTAGCCAATGGTACCACCGTTGTGGTGAAGTTCTCCGAGGAGGCCACGCAACGGTTGGTGAACGTTCTTAAGCAATTGGACCTGGATGCCGCACAGCTTAAAAAGCTGAGCGATGACTTGGTGGATGAAGGGTTTGCAGAGGCAATTACCAGAAATCCGGAGTTGGTCGATAGTTGGAAAGGTATTGGGGACGCAGCAAAAAGAGCCAATCCAGATATAGCTGATGCAGGGAAGATTCTTAGAAAAGATATAAAATCTCTTGAAGCCTTTGCAAAATTTGATGCTGACTTAATTAGTAAAGTTGGACAACAAAGGTTTGATGACTTTATGACCAGTTTGATAAAAGCAAATCCAAAGTGTAAGACATGCGGGAATGCAGGAAGTTCTTTGGTAGGAGATTTAGATGATGTACTGAATGATTTCCATAAGGTAGTTACCGAAAGAGCAGTTAAAGCTGACGGAAGTTTGGTTGATGGGTTTGATGACTTTTTGAAAGAAGCAGGAGAACAAGCATCGAAAGCAAAAGGTGCAGCTTTGACCTTGAAAAAGATGTCTAAAAATTGGGATGAATTAACTCAAGGTGGTTGGTCGTTGAATCGTTTTGAAGGTAGTATTCCTGATATTGAGACAGGACATAAGTTGGATGCACTATTCAAAAGAACGAACCCTACTACTGGAGCTACTGAATTTAAGTCAGTAGAGATGAAGAATTGGAGTTCTGCAAGAAGTGTATCAGGCAGTACTTACGATCAATTTAAGGCATATGTAACAAGCGGAAATGGTTTTGAATACTTATTTAGTGATGGTTTAAGTGATGCTATGAAAGGAAACTTCCAAAACGTTTTCAAGGATGCTTCAAAGGCGACTGAATTATTTAATGCCAACCCATCATTCTTTACATCTCAGAATATCGCAAACCCTACTATACTAAACAACTTAGCTAATCAAGGGCAATTATTGAATCATCCCACATTTATGAATTTTGTACGCTAAGCAATAAAGTTAAATGTTTAAAAAGGCATCTGAAATACATAATATAAGCAAAGGTTATTACATAGCTGAAAGCATGCTGGTTTATCAATCAGGTAGAGAGGTTTTTCAATACGACTTAGCAAGTGGAAAAGAAATGCTTCGTTCTTCTGTAGAAGATGATTTTCAAAGTCTTATAAAAAAAGAAGACTTAACAATTGGTATTTCAAATACAGGATATGCCTTTTTTGACTCTCGGTTTCTTACTAAAAAGGCAATTTCTATTGAAAATGGTATAGGCGATTATGGCTTATACAATAGCAATTTGATTGTAGTGACAACCGATTATGATTACTCCCTTTTTCTGCCGAAACAGGGGGTTCAAGATGTTTTTTTAGATAAGGTTATCTGGGAAACTAATGCTGGTGAAACTATAAAAGTTGAGTCAAATATGGCGTTTACTGTATCACTTAAGGGAATCAGTAGAAGAGACATTGTTCAAGGAGAGGTTAAGTGGTCTTTGGAAATGAATAATGGTAATCTTCTTCCTGAATTAATAGGTGTCAGTAATGGTTTAGTGATTTTTGCTTTTCAAGAAAACAGCAAGCTCATAGCTCTTGATATTGAAACAGGAGCAATTAAATGGGAAATTAAAACATTAACTAAAGGACTCTGTATTGACAAGAAAAAAGGGCTGCTTAACCAAATGATGGTCAACTATACAGCTTATGATTTACTTACAGGAGAATTAAAAGTCAATTACCAAGACAGCTCTTATTTTGAGTCAATATGTATAGAATCCCAAAGGAGCAATTATGTTTTGTATGGAGACTATCTGATTACAACTGATTGGAAGAATGGGGTTGTCGGAGCATTTAATACTCTTACTCATAAATTTGATTGGGTGCATGAAGAGGAAGGTGTAAGTTTTCCTTCACCTGTTCCTTTGAGTTATACATCTCCCTATTTATTGATTCATGACAATAAAGGGACACTTCACATTTTTGAGAGAGAATAAATAAGAGTAAAAAGAGATATTGGAAGCCTCACCTATGTGGGGCTTTTTTTATGATCCATAAGCAGCCCTAGCCTTAGAATCTCTAATATAAGTATCAATAATATCAAAAAGCTTACTTTGTGAGTTAGCATCCATTTTTTGAATCCCTTCCAATCTTTTGACAGCATCATTGTCATACTTGCCAAACCGTTCCCTTCCGAGCATATAATCCACAGAAACCCCAGCTCCGCAGTAGTTGTACTGCTGCGAACAACAAAACTGCCAATTTCCGATGGGGTGGCCCTGACCACGGCCGTTGTAACCGGAGGGGCCACCGCTGCCTTTTACAAGGTGAGGACAGACCCCATAACCGCATATGGCGCCCTTGCATGTTTCACCATGGACGACGGTACGGGACCAAGGACCTATTGTTGGCATAGAAAGGGAACAGAGTTCACGGTCTATAAGGTCGCGAAGGACTCCATGGCGTATGAATTCGACGCATTTCCTGTGGATGGGCACGTAAGGGCATGAATTATCCACAAAGGTCTCCTATTATGATTGTAGTGAACTACACTATTAATTAAAGTGCTTTGTAACAAAAAGCAAATAAGTAGGACTAGATAATAAAAAAGTAATAATATATAATTACTTTTGAATGATGCTTTTTAAGGGCAACTGCTTTGAAAGTCATATAATGAACCCAAATTGTCTTACACCTAATTTATAACCACAATTTCATTTAACATGAGGAAAATTTTTCTACTATTTTGTATTGTTGCCATGGTATCTTGTGACTCGGAAGATGATGGTACGAATCTCCCACCATCCGATTTTGAAATAACAATATCCGAAATTACTGGTACAAGTGCCCAGTTAACTTGGACAGAGGCTACAGATCCCGAGGGATTGGATGTTGCTTACAGTATTTCTTTGGATGGCAACTTGGTAAGGGATCAACTGTTTGAAACTAATTTGAACCTTACAGAACTTCAAGGGGATACGGAATATGCGGTTTCAATAACTGCAACTGACGTTGGGAATAACTCATCCGTGAGCACAACTAGTTTTAGTACATTGGAGAATGGAGCCCCGACATCTTTTACCGTTACCATGTCCGAACTAACAGAAACGACTGCCTCACTTTCTTGGACAGCTTCCGCTGATCCAGAAGGTACCACGGTGACCTATGATATAATGCTCAATGGCGATATTATTGAAGAAAACCTTACAGCGACCTCTATTAACCTAACCGAACTAAATGAGGTCACAGAATATGTTGTTTTGGTAATAGCAAAAGATGAGGATGGCAAAACCACTGAAGGGTCATTTAGCTTCATTACCATTGAAAATGATGCCCCAACTACTTTTGAGATTTCAATTTCCGAAATCACCGAAGATTCCGCCCAACTTTCTTGGACTGCATCCATCGACCCTGAAGGTACCCTAGTGACCTATAAAGTAACGATTAATGGAAATACGATTGGAGAAAACCTTACTGAAACCTCCATAGGTATAACAGAGTTGGCAAACAACACAGAATACACAGTAGTGGTTAAAGCAACTGATGAATATGGAAAATCCACGGAAACAACAGATTCTTTCGCCACCTTGGAGACAAACCTCCCTCCTGCAAGTTTTACTACAAGTTTAAATTATGTTACCGACAATGAGGCTACGATATCTTGGACCGAATCCGTCGATCCAAACGAGGATAATGTCACTTATGACGTATATCTAGATGATAATTTGGTTGCCAATGACTTAGAGGAATTGTCATATACATTTCATAACTTAAGTCCTGTTACCTTTTATAATGTTAAAGTTGTATCGAAAGACGCTGAATTCACCAATGAATCTGAAACCTCATTTGAAACTACAAGCAGCCCTCCATCTGATTTTGATGTGAGCATTGACAATATTACTACTTCTGGAGCTCTCATCGACTGGACAGATGCCACAGATCCGGACGGGGACAATGTGTTTTACGATGTTTATTTAAACGGATTAGAGGAACTCGGAGGTTGGACAAATAGTATATATGCGTTTTCTAACCTTGCCCCTGGAACCACCTATACCATAAGGATTGTTGCCCGAGACTCAAGTGGAGCATCAACAGAGAAAACAGTCTCATTTAATACGTTGCCTGTGGACGATACTTTTGCAGTAACCACTGTGAATATATATGAAGATACCTTTTTTGAGGGGTATGTGGTAGTTATAGGGGTTACGGATTCCTCTGCGGTGGAATCGATTACCATTGGCGATGTCGTATTTTCTAATTTTTTCACACCAAGTACCGGGATAATCAATTTTAATATAACCCAAGATCAATACGATGCGTTTCTTGCGTCCCAACAAAATTCGGGTGTATTGACCTATGATGATGATGGAGTTAGTATGGAAATTGCCTTTATCTACAACATAAATTAAAATTATGAATGCTCATGCCATGTTTGAGGTTTCCACCTCAAACATGGCATTTGTGTCAGAAGTAGTTTTCAACGTTTATTCCGGCCGTTTGTAGAGTTTCTTCCCTAGGGATTTATATACCAATTAACTTTATAAATCAAGGAATCGACTTTCTACGGTGAATAATGAACTACGTACTGCAATCCAAAAAAAACTTGGCGAAAGAATTAAGCAGCTCAGACTCAAGAAAAACTTAAGGCAGACAGAAGTTGCCAAAATTTGTGGGTTCCATAAGAGTAACTATAACAGCATAGAGCTTGGCCTGAGAAACGTTTCTTTGGCCAATATTTATAAGATTGCTTTTGCACTTGGGGTGCCAGTTTCAAGTTTTTTTGTTGATTCAGATTTTGAAGATTTTTTGAAAAGATACAGGAATCATTAGTGTTATAAATATGGATTCATCCTCCCGTCTTTGTTTTTTGAATTTTCCATCCCTTTGCGACTGACTAAATCATAAGATAACTAGCTCCGCAGTACCATCATGGGCGGGCAGGGTTGCACTACTGTGTCCAACAAAACGTTGAGACATCCTACCAGCAATCAGGTAAAATCGTGTATACGTTAAATAATGATGCATTCCCAGCATACATTTCTGTGGAATTGGGATATTGAAACCATAAGATTAAAGCAGGAAGCTATTTTCCGCAGCGGTTGTACCGCTGCGGAACGGACAAAGGAGTGTATAAAACCCAACCCGCCATTAAATTATAGCCTTATTTATTCAATTTTTATTCTTCTTTAATGGCTATTGTGGTATCGTCCAAGTCTACCAAAACAGGTTCACCCAGAGACGAACTTATTTTAAAAACATCATCATCGCCATCGGTTCCTTCAACCTCATACACCAAGGTGTAAAGATCGTCTTCAACAGACCAACTAAAATCTTCACTGTATGGGTCAGGATCATTTTCGGTTTCCGTATCGGTAAATACCCCCGTAAAGTCTTCATTGAAAGTCCATGTGCTTTTGTAGTAGGTTACTGATTGGCCTTCACTCACCCAAGTTCCTAAAATGGGGTCTTCCTTGTTTTCATCATCAGAAGTACAGGAAAGAAAAGGTAAAATAAGCAGAGTTAAAAAAAATACTTTTTTCATTAGTTGATTTTTAATTATTTAGAATGATTTACACAAGTCCACTAAGGAAAAAATATTAAGTAAGAGCGCAAATTTAAAGTGCTAAGTGCTGTTATTATAGGGACGATTAAGGATTATATGGGGATGAAGGATTTCTTGGGATTAAATTTTTTATGAGAATTATGGAGGTCATGACGTTTTAAAAAACGTAGTAATAGACTTCAGGAAAACTACCTTACCTGTACCTTTTCGCTACCCCCAATTTGTGCTTGTCAGCATTACTTAAACAACTGCTTCCCGTGGCAAAAATTAACCAATAGGGCAAAAACAAATGTATTCTAGTCCCCTTTATTACCCTTTCCGTCCCACATTTAACGGGTTTCGGCACTTTTTGTGGCATGCTTTATAAAAAGGATCAATCTTGGGCTGAAAAGCAAATTTGTAGCGCCAAAATTATAACAAAGTAGAACGGTGAATATTTGCAAACCCATGGGATAAAGAACAAAGACGTTTTACAATCCTCAAATTAAATATAAGACCAAAGAATTATGAAAAAAGTTATTGTAACGAGCTTATTTGCTATAGGTTCGATGTGCATGAAAGCCCAATCTTACCTTGGCTACCTAACGGACAATTATAGTGGGATACACGGTGTGGTCGCAAACCCAGCAAGTATTGTTGACTCCCGTTTTAAAACAGACATTAACCTTGTTGGGCTTAGTGTATTGGGAACCAATGATTATTATGGCATAAATGTTCTGGATGCTATTAAAGATGGCTATGATTTTGATTTGAATGCTGTAAAAACTCCCCTAGAGCATAATAACATTGTCGTAAACACAGACATATTAGGCCCCTCGTTCATGTTTAATATGGGAAAAAAAAGTGCTTTGGCCGTTTTTACAAGGCTTAGGGCGTTTGCCAACATAAATGACATAAACGGCGATTCCATTGATAACTTGGAGGATGATCTGGATGCAAACGACGATTTCAGCATCAACGAAGGGGATTTTTTTGTTGCTGGAAATGCTTGGACAGAATATGGAATTTCCTATGCAAGCGTATTTATGAATAAAGGCAAACACTTTTTAAAAGGGGGCTTTTCCTTAAAATATCTACAAGGATTAGGTAGTGTCTATAGCTATGGAAAAGATGTTGCCGTGAATTTTGAGGCTAAGGGTACAAGTTTAGGTGGTGGATTGTTCACCACGGGAAGCCTGGATTCTTCAGGTAGGATAACTTATGGGCATTTTGATGATGTTGAAACTGACAACTACAAGTACGAACAACCTAAAAATGCAACAGGTTTTGGAGCAGATTTAGGCTTTACCTATGAATGGAGACCAAAATATGCAACATTTAGTTCAACCAGTGCAGATGGGGAAACAAATATGCAAAAAGATAAAAATAAATATAAATTAAAATTGGGTTTATCCATTACCGATATAGGATACATAAACTATGGAGACGGAATGGAAAGAACGTATGATATTACCAACAATGTGGATGAGGATAGTATTGTGAACGAAGATAGTTTTCAAGATATTTTAGACAATCTATATAGGGAAATCGACTCGAAAAATACCATAAAAGCTGCATTGCCAACGGCATTTCATCTGAACGCGGACTGGAACTTCAATAATCTCCTTTATTTGAATGTAAATATGGATTTTGCAGTTGTTTCAAAAAGTGCTGGAAATGCAAGCAGTGTTGCCAATGTAGTTTCCATAACTCCGCGTTATGAAAGCAAATGGTTTAGCTTCTATGTCCCTTTGAGTAGTATTCAGTACAGTGGTTTTCAAGTTGGCGCTGGATTGAGAATGGGTCCATTATATTTTGGGTCCGGTTCAATTGTTTCAATTTTGGGAAGTGACACTACCAAGAGTGCGGATGTATATGCAGGCGTTAAAATACCCATTTATGAATCTGGATCAAAGAACAAAAATGATGTATCCCTGAATTAGATGTATTTCCCAAGAATGTCGGTATACATAGTATACCAATGAACGGGATAATCATAAAACTGAGAATATTTTTCAGGTCAGCAACGCGTTGCATTTCTTTCGATATTTTTCGAAAAAGCGGTTACATACAGCCTCACAGATATAATAGAAGGTTAATTATCTAGCAATAAAGGATCTACGGTCTAATAAAAAAACACCCCAAATCCGTTTGTATAGGTTGTAAAGTATCGTTCCCAATCAAAACCAACTATCTACATACCGTTTTTTGGCTTGGTTGTCTTTGGCTGTTTTCAATTGATTTGGGTCATGCCCAACAGGTAGATTTTGAGAACCTGAAAGGTCTAAAGTCGGTCAAGGTAAGTGGAGCGGTCTCGGCCAATACCGTGTATTACGATTCCAACGGGCGTAATGCCCGGGATCCTTTCACCTATATTGCACAAGGGAATATTGACGTGAGCTGGTTCTCGTTCAGTATGCCCTTGGGGTATAGCTATTCCAACCAAGGTGATAATCTGGATTATGAAGTACCCTTTAAATTCAACCGTTTAAGCCTTCATCCTAAATACAAGGGGATACAAGCCCATATTGGCGATGTGAGTATGGGCTTTTCACCCTATACCTTAAATGGCTATCAGTTTACTGGCGGTGGGGTGGAACTTACGCCCAAGGGCAGTTGGAGTTTCAGTGCCATGGGGGGTAGACTCTTAAGGGCCGTAGAACCGGATGATGATGCACGTACCCAGCCATCCTTTGATCGCATGGGTTATGGGGCCAAGTTGGGTTGGGAGGGGGATACTTATACCTTGGGGTTAATAGGGTTTTATGCCCAGGATAAGGTTAACTCGCTATCAATCGTGCCAGATATCGAGGGATTTGCACCCAAGGAAAACCTGGTGGTATCCATAGCCGGGGAGTGGGCCTTGCAAAAAGACCTAAAACTACAGGTAGAATACGCGGCATCCGCCTTAACACAAGATAGTAGGGCTGAGGAAGGCGATGGAGCCACAGCTAATTTGGCCGGACTTTTCCTTAACAACAAAACTTCTACCGAATACTTTAATGCCTTAAAAGCGGCCATGGATTACAATTTTGGAAACATGAAGGTTGGACTGGGTTTTGAACGTATCGACCCTAGTTATGAAACCTTGGGAGCCTATTATTTTAACAACGATTTCCAGAACATAACCTTGAACGCTTCCCGTCCCGTATTTGATAATCGACTTCAGTTAACCTTTGATATGGGGTATCAACAGGACAACCTGAACAACCAAAAAATACAGACTACCAACCGTGTTGTGGGTGCTATTAACGCCACCTATAAATGGAATGATAAGATAAATTTAGTGGCTGGTTATTCCAATTTCACTACCCATACCAACAAAAGCTTGAACCAGTTTGATGATATCAATGATAATGACCTTACTGATGAGCAGTTGGAAACGTTGGATTACAAACAACTATCGCAAAATTCCAACCTAAACCTAAATTGGATATTGGCCCAAAGCCCTAAGAATAGCCAAAACCTTAACTTGGCTTATTCCTTGGCTGCTTCGGCCAATGAACAAGAAGGAATCATTAGAGTAGGGCAGGCCAATAATTTCCATAATGGCAACATGACCTACAGCATTGGGTATCCAAAAAGAACCCTGAACCTTTCTGCCTCCTTGAACTACAACTATAGCGATATTGGCATGAACGATAGTCAGGCCATGGGTGGTGCGGTGAACCTGGGCAAGGTTTTTTTCAAAAATGCACTAAAAACAACTTTTGGCGGTGCTTATAATAGCACTACAAATGAAGAAGCTACCTCCGCTGTGCTAAACTTTAGAGCCATGGGTGCCTATACCTTGGCTAAGAAGCATAATTTTAACCTAAATGTTGTACAATTATTTCGAAAGACCACCGATCAACAAGTTTTAAGGGAGTTTACCTTAACCTTGGGCTATACCTATGCTTTTAGCGTGGGTAAACCCCAGTTTAAAAAGGGAAAACAAAAGGAAGTCGATTTTGGGTTTATCTATAGGGAGCACGAATTCAAAGGAAGTCATCAAAAAATTAGTAGTGAGGTTTCCAGTTTAATTCATTCACCTGATTTTGCTTCCTTAAAAGAAGTGGAAGGGATAGTACGAAACTTAGCGTTATTGGAAAAAGGGATACGCCAATCCGAAGGAGGAAAAGACCGGAAGTATAAAGAGTCCGCATTGGATTATTTGAGACACCTGTACAAGCACAAAGATTTTTTGGATATCTATCATCAACTGACCTTTAAAAGTTTGAAATTACTTTATAGGGACGCCCTAAGGCTAGATCTCAGGGTAGAAAAGGAATATGTGATACTTCAGGCAAAGATCAATACCCTGAAGCAAAAAGGAAAAAAAGTATTACAGGTAGATTTGGAATCCCTGAAACGAAAGGAGCGGCAACAGTATGCCCACAAGTGGATGCAGCAACAATTAAATGAAATCTCTTATGAAGATATAACCACATCCAAAGGGCTTTTAAAACGGTTCAAGAAAAAATATATTTCCAAAGTGTTTGATATGTTGGAAGTTGAAACCCCAAAAGAAGTAATTTTCGAATTTCTGCAAGTAAGTTTTGCCGACTTTTACCATAAACGCGCTTTGGAAGACCTGGAGTTAGAATAAGCCCTCAATTAATATATGGATGGGTTGTTGTATTTCATAGATGCCCTCTAAAACCCGTAAAAGATGTAGTGCTGCTCGAATGATTGCGATTATCCGGATTAAAATTTAAAAATATGCAGGGCCTATGGTTAATTGTTCAAAGGATAAAAATGTTCATCATAAAATAAGGAGAGTAGTATTTTTTAGATAATTTCAATATGTGGGAAAAAATTACAGTAGCTGTATTCTTATCTGTCAATAAATCTTATTGGTCCAAAATGCACATCCGTTAATGCATATGGCCCATTGGTCAATTTAAATCACTTTACAACATTAATCCAAGCTAAGTTTGTCCGCGTTAGCTAGCAAGTTTAAAACTGAAATACAATTTAACCTCCGAAGAATGGATATTCCATAGCATTATCCCGTTTGGAATGAGGTTTCCGTTGCGCCAAGGGGCTATGAGGTTGAGTTCCTTGGTCGTAACGGTAAATATGTTTATCATTTACTTAACCTATTTATAAGAAAAAGAGGGCTCTATAATAGCTCTCTTTTTTTATAAAATTTCTTCAACTTAGTCCTGTAGCTCACAGAATAACATAGATTTGAAAATTTGATTTTAAATCAGGGGTATCCATAATGTAAGGATACATCCAAAAATCCTACTTTTGTAAAACAAAACGTAGAGAAGGATTTTATCATGTCAGAACAAGTGGAAAGAATTAAAACATTGATTATTGGATCAGGCCCAGCTGGATATACGGCTGCAATTTATGCCGCAAGAGCCGATTTGAAACCGGTCCTATATACAGGTATGGAACCCGGAGGTCAGCTGACCACCACTACAGAAGTGGATAATTTCCCAGGTTACCCGGAAGGTATCGATGGACCAACAATGATGGTACAACTGCAACAGCAGGCAGAGCGGTTTGGAACCGAAATACGTATTGGGATGGTTACCGCGGTTGATTTTAGTGAAGAAGAAGGAGGTATCCATAAAATAACTGTGGATGATAGTAAATTAATAGAAGCAGAAAGCGTTGTTATTTCTACAGGTGCCACTGCCAAATACCTGAATATACCCAGCGAACAACGACTGCGAGGAGGTGGAGTATCCGCCTGTGCAGTATGTGACGGTTTCTTCTACAAAGAACAAGAGGTAGCCATAGTGGGCGCAGGAGATACTGCAGCTGAGGAGGCTTCGTACTTGGCCAATATCTGTAAAAAGGTAACCATGTTGGTGCGAAAAGATTATATGAGAGCCTCTAAGGCCATGCAGCATAGGGTGAGTAGCTTGGATAATATAGATGTTAGATACAATACTGAAGTAGATGAGGTTTTGGGCGAACAGGTAGTGGAAGGATTACGAATGATCAACAACCAGACTGGTGAAAAAGAGGAGATTGCCATAACGGGGCTTTTTATTGCTATCGGACATAAACCCAACACCGAAATTTTTAAAGGTCAATTAGACATGGATGAAACAGGATATGTGATTACCCATGGAAAGTCCACAAAGACCAATAAACCAGGGGTTTTTGCTAGCGGGGATGTTCAGGACAAAGAATATAGACAGGCCGTAACCGCCGCAGGAACGGGCTGTATGGCTGCTTTGGATGCAGAGCGCTATTTGGCCTCTATTGAAAGTAAAGAAGTCATAGTCTCTTAAAAACAGCATATATGGAATGAAAAAAGACAGCCTGAAAAGGCTGTTTTTTTTGTACCCTGTTTTTTTATCAATCTATGCGCTCATAATTTTCAGAAGATGTTCTATGTCCCTCTTCATCCAGGGTAATTTGGCTAAAACTGTTGTCATTCAGTATAAGTTCAAAAGTGAAATTACGCATAGTATCCAATGCTTTCATCATATCGTCGTCACCGTATTCAATTACCTCTGTTAAGGAATTTGGTGATATCTTATAGGAACCATAACCAAATCTTCCGTGTGGATCGTCTGGAACATATCTTGTCCACATGATTTTTCCTTTGGAATACATTTTTACTTGCCGATATCCATCAGATTTTTCAATGGTATCGGAAACGTCTTGTCCATCATAGCTATAGAAACTTTGGAGTTCCCAAGCTCCTTCAATCGAATGCATAGTTTCAGGTTTTGGTGATGCAAATTTAGTTGCAGAAATCGAAATCAGCATTAATAAAACCAATCCAAGTACTTTTTTCATATTCTTAGGTTTTAGGGTTAAAAATGTTTAACCCTTTAATTTACAAATAATTATACCTAAAAATGCATTTGCGATGAAAAAAAAAATCTTTCAAAATTGGACTAGATTACGATTCATTCAAAAAAACACCCTTTCGTAATTGGGATTTAAATAGGGCAGCTTGTTGTTTTCGAATTTGAAGATCAAATCACACTATGCAATATTTTGCAAATTTTTACATATTTTATTATTAATTCATAATAAATATCATTATAAAATAGAGATTATAGGAAAATATTGCAATATAATGCAACATTTTACCATGAAACTGTTTGATTACTAACATTTTTTTTCACTTTTAACGGATATAACTAAAAATCAAACTATGGGTAAAGCAATTCTTACATTATTAACGCTGTTTATCGTATCACTTTCCTACGGTCAAAAAATATCAGGTAAGGTGGTAGACGAATTTGATGCTCCATTACCTGGAGTTTCAATTGTTGCCATAGATAGCAATCAAGGTGCCATTACGGATTTTGAAGGTAATTTTTCCATTGACGCATCACAAGGGGAAGTTTTACGCTTTTCATATCTGGGAATGAAAACCATGGAGCTTCCTGTGGGTTCTGAGAATGTTCTCAATGTTGTTATGCTTGAGGATTCACAAGCTTTGGATGAAGTTGTGGTTACTGCACTGGGTATCAAAAAAGCAAAGCGTTCCGTAGGATATGCTGTTCAAGAAATTGGTAGTGATCAACTAGTGAGAAATAATGATGGTGATGTCTTGAGTTCTATACAGGGTAAAGTAGCTGGTGTAAATATTAATGCTACCAGTGGAGCGGCCGGTGCAGGAACAAGTATAATAATCAGGGGAATTACCTCACTTAACCCTACCGCTAACAATCAACCGCTATTCGTTGTCGATGGTATTCCTATCAGTAATGACGCCCCTACTGGAAATATATTGCCAAGTACTGGGTCGAATGCGCCGAGCTCATCAGAGCAATTTTCATTTTCTAATCGAGGAGCTGATTTAAATCCCAATGACATTGAAAGTGTATCAATTTTGAAAGGCCCAGCTGCAACTGCATTATATGGTGTCAGAGCTGCAAATGGGGTAGTGGTGATAACAACAAAACGGGGAAAAAGTGGAGCTATGAAATTCAACTATAGAGGCTCAGTTGGTTGGAATGAAGTCAATAAAGTACCTGAAGTACAAACAAAATGGAGAGAAGGAAGAGGTGGCGAAATTGTATCGATACCAAACGATGATGCTTCAGATGGATATGATTATGCGGATGGTCGAACTTTTGGATTTTGGACATTGGGACCAGAATATGGACCAAATGATCGTAATTTTGATAATTTCAAAAACTTTTTCAATAGAGGTTTCACATCAAATAACTCGTTCAATGTAAGTGGAGGAGGAGAGTCTTACACTTATTTTGGTTCTATTTCTAGGTCTGATGATGAAGGCATTGTTCCAAATACATATTTTGATAGAACAACACTTAAACTTTCGGGTACATTCAATGTTACGGATAAGTTCTCTGTAGAGCCCTCTTTTTCTTATATCGTTTCAGATGGTAGGCTTCCAAATGGTGGTGATAAATCCATTATGAGTTCTTTGTCATATTGGTCACCGACCATAGATGTAAATGACTATTTACTTCCTAATGGAAACGAGAGAAACTATACTGCGGGAATTGTAGATAATCCAAGATATTTTGCCGAAGTAAGTTATTTGGATAGTAGGGTAGACAGAATATTGGCAAACACTAAACTTAATTACAAGTTTAATGATTGGGCAACAGTTCAGTATCAGTTAGGTATTGATAACTACCATGATTCCCGAAACCGTTTTGTACCGCCTGATATTGACCCTGGCTCAGCAAACGGTGGTTTCATTGTGAACGAAGGCATAAATTATAATGAGTTGACATCAAACCTTTTCTTAACACTCTCTCATGATTTCAGTGAAGATTTCTCAAGTTCATTATTAGTGGGTAATCAAATAACTGATATTGAAACAAGAAGGTTGACTAACAGGGCAGAAGGGTTGGATCCCGACAATCTAAACAGTTTTAATCAAGCAACTAATTTCTTTAATGATATTGGAGGAACAAAACAACGAATAATAGGTCTTTTCGGAGATTTGAGGTTAGAATATAAAAACACACTGTTTTTAAACATAACAGGACGAAATGATTGGTCATCAACCCTTCCCAAGGATAATAGAAGTTTTTTCTACCCGTCATTTAATTTAAGTTATGTGCTGTCACAAACACTTCAAGATAATGATGCACTTCCTAGTTTTTTGACCTATGCTAAATTACGCGCATCATATGCAGAAGTTGGTAAAGACGCCCCACCTTATGTTGGAGTGTACTATGATCAACCGCTTAACTTCCCATTTGGAACTGTAGATGGTCTGTCACGTGATATCCAAGGAGGCTCGGATGAACTTAAGCCAGAAAGAACATCTTCAATTGAGTTCGGTGGCGAGTTTAAATTTTTTAATAACCGTTTGGGAATGGATTTGGCCTATTACAAACAGAACAGTAAAGATCAGATTCTTCCTGTTCCAGTTTCACAAACATCAGGTTTTGACACATTTGTTTTGAATGCTGGTGAAATTGAAAATATTGGTTACGAGGCATTAATTAATATTGTTCCAATCAAAACTGCCGATTTTTCATGGGATATAACCCTTAACTGGACTAAGGTAGAGGCAGAGGTACTTTCGCTTCCGGAAGGTATAGATGAAATTATAT
The DNA here is from genome assembly GCA_039985375.1 of Flavobacteriaceae bacterium. Classification (GTDB taxonomy): domain Bacteria; phylum Bacteroidota; class Bacteroidia; order Flavobacteriales; family Flavobacteriaceae; genus Flagellimonas. The sequence continues at coordinate 215,792 of JBDWSS010000114.1, read as the reverse complement.
TTGCCGATAGTGGTTTTCCTGGCGTTATCTCAAAACTTGAGGTAGGGGGTGCCCCAGGTGATTTGTTTGGATATGTTTGGGAACGGGATGAAGACGGTAATCGGATAATAGGAGAAGATGGTTTGCCGAACATTGTGGCCGACAGTCCTTCCGATAGGGTGAAGGTAGGTAACGCACTTCCAGATTGGCTTGGGAGTGTTGGAAGTACGTTTAGATATAAAGGCTTGGCACTCTCTTTCTTATTGGAACGAAAAGAAGGAGGCGAAGCTTATGACTCAGGACAACGAAATGGTATAAGAAACGGTGTTCTCAAAATTACGGAGTTAAGAGAAGAGGAGGTAATTTTAGATGGTGTTCTAGAAAGCGGTGAACCTAATAACATTCCGGTACTAATAACGGAAAATTATTATAGGGATTCAGGTTCTTACAACCGTGCTTCTGAAATTTTAATACAAGACACCTCATGGTGGAGATTACGGAATGTGACCCTATCTTATGATTTACCGAGCAAGCTACTTCAAAATACATTTTTTGATAACGTCTCTTTTAGCTTTACAGGGACTAATTTATGGTTGGATACTCCTTTTAGGGGTTATGATCCTGAAGGCAGTCAGTTTAGTGCTGGTACTAATGCTTACGGTTTTACGGGTTTAAACATACCTAATACAAAAACATATCTTTTTGGTTTAAACTTAAATTTCTAAGTGATGAAAAAAATACTTAATAATATATTTAGTTTGTCGGTGATTGTTTTGTTTTTGGGATGTGATGATTACCTTGATGTAAATGTAGACCCAAACAAAGAAGGATTAGAGACGGTTACTCCTGCTGACGTGCTTACAACCTCGATTTTTTATACTTCTTCGGGTCATTACAATATAGCTTTGGGCCTATGTCAATACTCACAACAACTGGCATCATATTTTGAACCTGGAACCGATACGCAAGAGGAAATACAACTAGCCGAAGGATGGGAGGACATCTATTTAGAGGCACTAGCAGATATAGCGACTTTATCAGATGTGGCCGAAAGAGATAATGCTACAAGCTATTTGGGCATATCCAAAATTCTAAAGGCAACAAACTTAGGTTTGGCAACCGACCAATGGGGAGATGTCCCAGTAGCAGCAGCTACCCTTGGAGAAGAAGACTTTACACCTTCTTTTGATGCTCAAGAATCTGTCTATGCTGAAATCAACATATTATTGGATGACGCCATTTCTCTTTTGGGTCAAACTGATAGTTCAGGATTTATTGTAGGTGAAGATGATTTAATATTTGGTGGTGATATATCTAAATGGATTAAGACTGCATATTTTTTAAAGGCACGGTATGCGTTACATCTTACAGAGATTGACCAGAGCGCTGCTATATCGGCAGCTCTAGCAAATATTGAAAATTCTTTCACCACAAATGAAGATGATTTTCAGCTTGACTATAACACCAGAAATTTCAATCCATGGAACTCTGGAGTAGTTTTGCCCAATAACACGGGGAACTTCTCTGTTCTTCTATCAGATCAGCTTGTTAGTCTGATGGATGGAACAGTAATAGCCTTTACAAGTATTGAAATTGATCCACGCCTACCACGAATAACCACAATAGGTGAAGGTGATACCGAATTTTTGGGAGCCATCAATGGTACAGGCGGATTTAATGTATTTGTTGAAGCTGGTAGTGATTCCAATATAGGTGCAAATACGAATTTGGGTGCTGGTAATTTTTATTCATCCCAAACGGCTCCGATTATTCTGGGGAGTTATTCTGAATTGAAATTTATAGAGGCTGAGGTATTGTTCCTTCAAGATGGTGGAACGCCTACTTCTATAGGCACTACCCAACAAGCTTATGATGCTTACCTCGAAGGAATTGAAGCTAATATGACAAAATTGGGAGTTGACAGGGCAGAAGCCTCCGCATACCTCTCAGATTCTTCTGTTGCGGTTGGAGCCGATAACCTCACCATAGCTTTGATAATGCGAGAAAAGTTTATTGCTACTTTTCTAAATCCAGAGTCTTTTGTGGATTTAAGAAGATACGATTTTGACCCTAACGTATTTATTGGCCTTGAATTACCTTTTGGACATAATCCCATTTTGAATGGAGAGTGGGTGAGAAGAGTCCAATACCCGGCTTCGGAGCAAACAAGAAATGGAGCAGAAGTGGAGCTGGTTATAAAAGGAATTGAAGAAGGTGTTTGGTGGGATTTGGATTAGTAGTTTGACTTAATAGTTATGGGAGGATATTGATACATTCTGCAAGATGTTCAATATCCTCTTTTTTATGGGATGTACTTAGCACAATTCTGCTCTTTAAACTCGACACTTCACTGGGGTATCTGAAATTGGTAACAACAATCTTGTTTTCCTCCAAATGGGCTACCAGAGATTCATTGGAAAAACTGAATGCCGGATGCCCGGTCATAAAGTCAAATCTTCCAGTGTTGTTTAAGTTGCGAAGGAACAACTCAATATTACTATTCAAAACTTCCCTTTTTTGTTCGTAGATTTTTATGCTATCCATAAGAGTTGCCAAAACGGCTGGAGCGGCTGGACTTGCACCACCAAAGAAATCAGTTTTTTTAAGTGCTTCAATTCTTTGTTGAGTGCCAAAAATAGCTCCTGCCTGTATGCCAAAACCTTTTCCTAGCGAACCACAGACAATCAGTTCTTTTGGGAGCAGATCTCTTAATTTTGAATAGGCTCCACTTCCATTTGTATCAACAACGCCAAGACCGTGGGAATCATCCGCAACAAGAACAATGTTGTCTAAAGGGAGCGCACGTAGCGCTTCAAATTCAGGGTAATTCTTTCCAGAAAAATCAATGGAATCTAAAAAAACCACTGGGACTTTGTTGCTTTCCGATCTCAATTGTTTTCTTAACTCGAAATTTAGCTCAGCAAATGTTTCAAATGATTTTGCCTCAGAATGATAAAGTGCTGAATGGGTATTGGGAGCATAGAAAACCTGGTACGCATCAGAACTGAAAGATTTGGCAATAAGTTGCCCCGCTAAAAACCCTGAAGACAATGTAACACAAGCCTCAGAACCTACTATTGCGGACAAGTGTTCTTCAACCTCGTCAAAAATACTTAGCTGAATGTTCGATTTTCGTGAAGCACCATAATTGGTGCCATACCTTTTTAAATTTTTGATGAATACGTTCTGAAATTCAGTGTCCAGTTGCAGCCCCAAATAACTAGTACCTCCAAAATAAAGATATTCCTCGCCATCCTTCTGAATGGTTCGTCCCGGAAAAGAATCTATGAATATTGCCATTAGTTGAGCGTTACACCGCTACCAGCTATTGAAGGAAATAAAACGTCCCCGTTATTTTTAATAACAACCCCATCTGCAATATCTTCTTTAAGTAGCATGGCCCCGTCCATATCAACATAGTTCAATTGCGGTAGCAATTGTGCAATTGCAGAAATGCCAACGGTGGATTCTGTCATGCAACCAACCATTATTTTTAACCCCATTTCCTTTCCTTTTTTTATCATGCGTAGGGCAGGGGTAAGACCTCCACATTTGGTCAATTTTATATTGATGCCATTAAAATGCAAACCACATTTTTCTACATCAGTTTCAACAATACAACTTTCATCCGCGATTACAGGCAAAACACTGTGATGCATCACCTGTTCCATACCGCTCCAATCGTCAGCTTTTAGAGGTTGTTCTAAAAACTCTACCCCTAAATCTTTTAGCAAGGGGGCATTATGGATTGTCTCCTCTGCGGTCCAGGCACAATTTGCATCTATTCTAAAAATAGCATTGGTTTGTTTTCGCAGTTCTCGCACAATGGCTACGTCATCATTGGTCCCCAATTTAATTTTATAAATGGGCCAAGGTGTTTCTTTCATTTTGGCAACCATTTTTTCAATGGACGCAATACCTATGGTATAATTGGTTGTAGGGTAGGTTGAAATATCTGTATCCCAAATAGTATAGAGTGGTTTACCCTGCAATTTTCCATGGAGATCATGTGCGGCAAGATCTAAAGCACATATGGCGAAATTTGTCAAGCCTTTTTCTACTAAAAACTGATGAAAAACTTCAGGAGTGGTGAAATCAAAGGATTCAATTTCATTCTGAATAGCGGTAATTTCCGCAATCATACTTTCTACCGTAATATGATAATACGGGTTGGAAGTGGCTTCTCCATAACCGGTTTTCCCACGTAGTGTTATTCCAACAATCAATGAGTTTTGAAAATCGTGTGATTCCCTTGAAATACTAAAGGTATGCTTTAGTGCAAGGGTATACTTTTTTAGGCTAATTTGCATGGAAAATAGGTTTATACTAAGATAAATAAACCCCTTGTACTATAAAACAAAAACCCTGATTCTTATGCAGAAATCAGGGCTTAGTTTTAAACTTCTTTTAAATGTAATATTCAAAACTATGGGTAAATAGATTCTTAATACTTGTGAACGCTACCCGAGACAGACTTTTTCTTTTGAACGCTGGCATCTCCGGTATATGAAATATCTGCTCCGCTACTAGCATCGGCTACTAAGGATTCAGATACGTTTACGGAAATATCCGACCCGCTACTTGCATCGGCATTGCACTTTTTGGTAAGTAATTCACGAGCTCTAATATCTGCACCACTGCTGGCATCGGCGTAAAGCATATCACTTTTACCAGATACTTTAATATCCGCCCCGCTACTGGCATCGGCAGAAATTTCAGAGGCTACCAATTCCACATGAAGATCAGACCCACTACTGGCATCCAATTCTATCTTTTCAGTTTCGATAACATTTTGTACAATCAGGTCTGCCCCACTTGAGCTTTTTAAACCTGTAACATGGGGAAGTGATACATAAACTTTTTTGGTTGCCCTACCTATGTTCTCAATGGCATGGATCTTAAGCTTTCCATCTTTGATATCGGTTCCGATTAAATCGATAATATTTTCATCGGCTTCAACGGAAATTTTGAACTCCCTATCCTGGATTACAAATACATCCAAACCTTCAGACGCCGAAACTACTGTAAATTCTTCCGTTATGTTTCTGGTTTCCTCTACCACTTCTCCATTTCCTTTTTTTCCATCTCCAAAACTGATGTCAAAATTACAGGAAGAGGCAAAGAGTGCCATTAATACTGCGATTGCGATTCTTGCTAGTGTTGTCATGATTGTTGTTTTTAATGATTGATTAAAATTCGTGCTTATTGTTGTTTTTATATTTTAAAGTTTACCCAGTTGTTGAAAGTGATGGCTCAATCGTGTTTTTTTTCACCTGCTTTTATTTTTATGCCATCCTCATCTATTTTTACTTTAAAGGCATCGTTACGATCCTGTAAATCAATGTCTATACCATTTTCGTCTATAATTATTTTTCCTCCTTCATTGCCATCATCATCGTTATCATCAAGATCAAGTTCTTCGGGACAATCCTGACATTTTAGTTCACCATCATTTCCCATTATCCAAGTGTAGCCAATTATACCGCTTCTATAGTAATCTTGGTCATTTTTTATACCTCTTCCAATATGGCCTTTTGTAGATTCTCCGAATTTTAAAGTCACTCCCGTGGGAATAAATACGGTAGCGGTAACTTCCTGGTTTCTGGCCTTGTTGGAGCTATCTGTTGTCAAGTATTTATCAAAAACTATTTCATTTCCCAATTGCTGAAAGCCATAATTTATTTCTTTTGCCCGCTCTCTTCCCGCTAAATTGGAACTTCCGTGGGAATCTTTTCGAATATTGATTTTCATCTGCCCATCCTCAGTTCTTCGTATTTTTAAATCAACATCATCTGAAATTAAAATTCGGTTGTCATTTTCATCATAAGAAAAGGTCATACGTCCAAAATGGGCATTATTCATGCTATACTCAAATTCAGAATTTTTGATTTTTATCAGCAAGGTATCCGTTGGATTTTCCAGTACAACTTCACTTTTGGTATTTACACTGCCTACATGGGCAAATTCCGCTGCTTGGCGAATACCTAGGGCAAATAGTATTCCTATAGAAATAAGCCACAGACCAAGTAATGAGAATTTGGCAATGTTCCCTATGGATTTTAAATTGTTGACCAAAATCTTCAGGCCTAAATAAAGTAGGAAAAAGAAAGGTATTCCCACGGCAAAAAATAACAGTATGGATACAATCCAAACCGGGGCTCCGGTGGTGTTCACAATTTCATAGAAGTCTACTCCAGGAACGTGTATGGCGTCAAAAATCCCTAAGGTAAATGCGCCAACAAACAATCCGATGAGTGTGGAGGCACCTATTATGATTAATAATATCCCGACGAACTTTCCAAAAATTTTAAAGAAGAACATAATAATATCACCTATGGTGTCAAAAAAGGTCTTGGAGCTGCTTTTGACCTTGTCGCCAACTTTTTCGTAGTCAACGCTTTTTACTTTATCTGCAACATCATCAAACCCCTCTTTAACTTTGCGTTCTATATTGCTGATGTTGATGGGCTCTCCCCGCATGTCCAATTTTTGCGAGGTTGTGGCAGCTTCGGGAACCAAAATCCATAGTAAGATATAGGCTATTAGTCCAAATCCGGTGAATACGGCCAAAAGAATAAATATTAGTCGAATCCAAAGAGCATCAAACCCTAAATAGTACTCTAAACCGGAGCAGACACCACCAATATACTTTTGGTCGATGTTGCGGTACAGTTTTTTGCTTTTCCGTGATTCTTGGTCGGAAGTTTTTCGGGGTTCATCCTCAAAAATATCTTCGTCAACCATATAGTCTTCGGGCTGTCCCATAATATTAATGACCTCATCCACTTCTTTTTGGGTAATGACCTGTCTGTCATTTTCCATTTTTTCCAAAAAGAGTTCTGCCACTCTGGCTTCAATGTCAGCGATAATTTCATCGCTTCCGGCCGTACCCGAGAATGATCTTTTTATGGATTCTAGATACCGCCTAAGTTTGTTATACGCCTCATCATCTATGTGGAAGAGTGTATTTGCGAGATTTATATTTACTGTCTTGTTCATTTTTGTTCTTATTTTGTGTTGGTTACCAGATTAACGGCACTTCTTAGTTCATCCCAGGTGCCATTGAGTTCTTTTAGGAACAAACGGCCTGTTTCGGTAAGCGCATAATATTTTCGTGGTGGTCCCGAAGTGGATTCTTCCCAACGATAGTTGAGCAATCCAGCATTTTTTAACCTCGTTAGCAGAGGATAAATGGTACCTTCCACTACTAGCATCTTAGCGTCTTTTAAAGCTCCTAGAATTTCTGATGCATATTTATCCTTATCCCGTAAGATAGAAAGAATGCAATATTCTAGAACCCCTTTGCGCATTTGTGCTTTTGTATTTTCTATATTCATAATGTCATGGTTCTAATAAATTAACTGTTCGTTTTTTGTTCCCGCGCTGTCCCTCTCTGATGAGAAGAGGGAGCGAGAACTTTTTTTGATTGATGATTGATTGATGATTTTTCGTTTTTTGATTGATTAATAAACTCCTTATCTATTTTTGCATATACTACGTTTAGCATAGGCAATTATTTTTGTAATTGATGATCGTAACTCAGTTCTCTTTTAATTTTCCAATGTCCATCTTCCAACACCCATACATGTGTGAATTTGGCAAGATCACCTTTTTGGTATTCCTTCTTTTCATTTAAAAATTCGAACGAATGAATTCCATGTTGAATGGCACCGTACAATTCTCCCTTTTTATATAAGGGATAGACTTCCAAACTCCCTGTTACCAATATTCTTTTTGCCTGTTGTGGCTCGTTCTTGTCAGTTTTAGCACAATTTTCTCTATTGGGTGCTAAAAAATTATCTCTTCCTATTGTAACTCCTCCTTTATCATGGTAAAACTCAAAATCTTCAGTAAACAATGATTCCATGGTATCAACATCACATTGATTAAAAGCTGCATCAAACAATGTACTGTCCTTTTTCTTTAGAGTCATGTACAACTCAGAATCCTCAGACATTTGAGCATTCAGTAAAGACGCCATGCTTATTGCCAATACGGTTATTATGTTGTTAATGGCTTTCATTATTTAATGAATTTAATGGTAAATGGATAACTAAAAGTCTCTCCCTCATTGGTTCGTATAGTAGCCAAAATGGTGTAAACAATATTTATAATGGCCAACGCAACTTGGATGAGTCCGGAAATTCCCGCGGGCCAAAAAAACTGGCCAAACCTAAAATCGTCGCTATCAAAATGTATGTTTATGTCATTCAGGTTTCTCAACCCACGAAAACCAGAAAAGCTTCCATCAAATAAATCTGGCAAACCGTGAATAAAAAAAGGAATGCTTATTAACCCAGCTACAATGGAATACAACAACATGCTTATTTGAAAGTTAAGTGCTTGCTTGCCATTGTAATCCACAAACTTGTGTTCTTTTTTGTTTGCTGTCCATAAAATCAATGGGAGAATAAAATTCCCAAAGGGTATAAAGTACTTGGAGAACGTAGAAGCATGTATGATTGCTGAGAGATTTCGTTCGTGTTTGGTTAAAGTGACTGCCATGATTTTTTGATTGATTTTGAATAACAAATTTAGTTTACCTATTAGCTTACCATGCAAATATATATCCAAAAGACAGTACTATGCAAAACAAAGTACTAAATATTAACAAATATTTAACAATTCGATATCCTTACTATTTTCACTATTTTTATAACATATAAATATACGATATGGCTTCTAAGGCTAGTAAATTCAACGCTTTTACATTCTTTGCTCTTCCTGCTGCTTGGTGGTGCGGGGTACGGGTAAAATATATTGATGACAAAAAAACGGTAACCACTGTAAAGCATCGATGGATTAATCAAAATCCTTTTAAGAGCATGTTTTGGGCCGTTCAGGGGATGGCTGCGGAGCTTAGTACCGGTGCCATGGTCATTAATCAAATTAAAGATAGCGGAAGAAAAATTTCCATGTTGGTTCTGAACAACAAGGCCAATTTCTCAAAAAAGGCGACGGGGAAAATTACCTTTACCTGTGAAGATGGGCATTTGATAGAGGATGCAATTAAAAAAACCATTGAGACTGGCGAGGGGCAGACCATTTGGATGAAATCCGTAGGGGTTAATAAAGATAGAGTAGTGGTCTCTACCTTTAATTTTGAATGGACGATAAAACTTAAGGCCTAAATTTTGCTATTTTGGATTATTACATTTTTTTGTAATTTCATCAAACATTAATTAATAGAATACTAAACACACATGGGAAAATTTGAAATTAAGTCAACAAGCAGTGGCAAAACAATGTTTAACCTTAAAGCAGGAAACGGGCAGGTAATTTTAACAAGTCAGTCCTACGCTAGTAAGGATGGTTGTAAAAATGGAATTGAATCCGTACGTACGAATTCACAATCCGACGACCAATTTGAACGCAAGACGGCAAAGGATGGTAGCCCTTTCTTTACCTTAAATGCTACTAATGGACAAGTTATTGGTAAAAGTGAGATGTACACTTCCACCAGTGCCATGGAAAATGGTATTGAATCTATAAAGAAAAACGCTCCCGATGCTACAGTGGACGATATTTCCTAAAGAGATGTTTTTTTGATCATATAGCTAAAGGCAACTTTTTAAGTTGCCTTTTTCTTTTAGCGAAAATTAAAATCCGATTATCTTTAAATTGTAACAAAATACAAAACCAGTCAACTAACGAATTGTACAATATTTAAAAAAATCAAAAATGAATTCACACGAAATAGATTATGAAATTTACGGAGAGGAAATGCAATATGTGGAAATTGAATTGGATCCACAGGAAGCCGTTGTTGCCGAGGCGGGCAGCTTTATGATGATGAACACCGATATTAAGATGGACACCATTTTTGGGGATGGTTCCAATCAAGATTCGGGGGTTTTGGGAAAGTTGTTCTCTGCTGGTAAACGATTGCTTACGGGCGAAAGTCTTTTTATGACCGCCTTTTTAAATATTGGACAAGGCAAAAAGAAGGTAAGTTTTGCTTCTCCATATCCCGGTAAAATATTACCCATTGATCTTTCGGAAAAAGGAGGAAAGTTCGTCTGTCAAAAAGATGCTTTCTTATGTGCTGCCAAGGGTGTCTCTGTAGGAATTGAATTCTCTAAACGTTTAGGGCGTGGCCTTTTTGGAGGGGAAGGTTTTATCATGCAAAAATTGGAAGGTGATGGACTGGCTTTTGTGCATGCGGGTGGTACTATGGCCAAAAAAGAATTGGCTGCCGGTGAGGTACTAAAAGTAGATACGGGTTGTATTGTAGGTTTCTCCCATACCGTGGATTATGATATAGAATTTGTTGGAGGTATTAAAAACACTGTTTTTGGAGGTGAAGGTTTATTTTTTGCCACACTAAGAGGTCCGGGAACTGTCTATGTGCAGTCATTGCCCTTTAGTAGACTTGCAGGCAGGGTTCTGGCATCCATTCCTAGAGGGGGGAAGGATAAAGGAGAAGGTAGCATTCTTGGAACTTTGGGTGATATTGCTATGGGAGACAATCGGTTCTAATATAGTTGTTGGTTGATAGTTGACAGGAACCAGTATTTAGTTGTCAGTGTTCAGTTTTTAGTCATTAGTGAATTAGTGAGATAGTTTTCAATTCTCATCATCCATTGTTCAGGTTTCTCACACGTATTCCATTCGGTTCGAAATGACAAAAACATCTCAATGTCATTCCGACAGAGCCTTGCGACGAGGAATCTCAATCTCTTGTCCCTTGATTTCTCATGCGCTGCTCCGCCCTTGGAGGATCGGTTCGAAAATAAGGTTCTAAGTTTTCAGTGAACAGTTTTCAGTTGTTAGTGAGATAGTTTTCAATACTCAATCCTCATCATCCATTGTTCAGATTTCTCACACGTATTCCATTCTGTTCGAAATGACAAAAACATCTCAGTGTCATTCCGACAGAGTCTTGCGACGAGGAATCTCAATCTCTTGTCCCTTGATTTCTCATGTGCTCCGCCCTTGGAGGATCGGTTCGAAAATAAGGTTCTCAGTTTTCAGTGAACAGTTTTCAGTTGTCGGTGGTTAGTTCGAGCGCAGTCGAGAACTATTCTTTAGCGATATGATCAGACCATAAAAGTTTTCTGATTGGATATGGTTCCTTAATTTTAGTGCTCGCAAAAAAACAAATGAACTTTCCAGACCTATTTACTTTTCTTACTGAATTGCAACAAAACAATACCAAAGAATGGATGGATACCAACCGAAAGAGGTACAAATCCCTTCGGAATGATTTTATGCTATGGTTAGATGATTTGGACCTGACCATGGCACAATTGGATGAGGCCTATTATCCGACGCCCGGGAAAAAGGGTATCAATAGAATCAATAACAACCTGATGTTCCATCCACACAAACCCATTTACAAAGACCATTTTGGTGCAGGATTGGATAAAGCCCCAAATTCGGCCGACTTTTATATTGAAGTAGGGGTAAAGCAATGCTTGTTGGCGGGTGGATTTTGGCGTCCAGATTCAAAAACATTGCGAAGTATACGCGAAGGAATAGATTATAATGGAGAAGAACTGCTCGAAATCATAGAAAAACCCTCTTTTAAAAAGTTGTTTGGTAGGCTTTATGAAGATGAAAGGTTGATCAATGCTCCAAAAGGCTTCAAAAATGATCATCCATATATTGAACTACTTCGAAATAAGACCTTTGCCGTGGAACATCAACTGAACCGAAGTGAGGTGTTAAAAGATGACTTTGAAGAAAAAATCAAAGAAGTTTATATGGAGATGCTGCCTTTCCGACGATATTTGAACAACACTGCAACAGTTTAATCCACATTATGAAATACGGAAACGTCAAGAATATAAAAAAAGAACTGCTATCGGATAATTGGTATTCCCTGAACAAGGTTACTTTTCAATATCAACGTGAAGATGGCGAATGGGAAACCCAGGTACGTGAAGCCTACGACCGAGGAAATGGTGCCGTAATACTTTTGTACAATAAGAAAAAAACTTCCATAATATTAACGAGACAGTTTAGAATGCCCACCTATCTTAACGGAAATGAAGACGGAATGATGATTGAGGCCTGTGCCGGAATTCTAGAAAAGGGCAATGCTGAGCAGACCATTATTATGGAAGTTGAGGAGGAAACTGGCTATAAAATTTCAGAAGTTGAGAAGGTATTTGAATCGTACATGTCACCAGGTTCGGTAACCGAAGTGCTGTATTTCTTTATAGGACAATACGAAGAGAATATGAAGGTTAGCGAGGGTGGTGGTGCCGAGGATGAGACCGAGAACATTGAGGTCATGGAAATGCGCTTTCAAAAGGCGCTGCAAATGGTAAAAAATGGAGAAATAAAAGATGCCAAGACCATCATGTTGCTTCAATATGCCCAAATTAACGCTTTGTTCAATTAATACTTTTCGTGGAATTCCTTAAGAATGGAATAAATCTTACGTCGAATTTGCGAAGTAGGAACAGTAAAATGGTTGTTCATCGCACTGAAAATTAACACTTTCCCAGATTTTGTCTTCAGGTATCCACTTAAGTTATAGTTGTTTCCAAGAAAACCCGATTTGGCAAATATAAAGGGTTCTGTATTTGGAGAGTCCCATTGGGTTAGGGTTCCGGGCGCATCCCAAGTTGGAAATAGTTGAAACAAATGCTCCTCTGGAACATCGGCATGTATTTTTTGCAATATATGCACCATGGATTTGGGAGTGAACAAATTGTATCGTGAAAGCCCCGAACCATCTACCCAGCGGGGCGGGTGTTCCAAATCTGCCAGTTCCTTGTCCAACATATAAGCTATTGCGTTTTTTGTACTTAATGTATCTGATAAGGTTGAGGAGGCCGTCAGGAGCAACTGTTCCGCCAAAAAATTATCACTCACATGCAGCATACGTTTGTAAATGGAATCTGTTTTAATCCCATAGAGTATCTTTTTTTCGGCTTTAGGAAAGCTGTCAATTAAGGAAATCTGCTTTTTAAGGCTATTTTCCAATAAACGCTTTGTAAGTGCAGTATCTGTTATATAAGGAATTGCTATGGTGTCACGTTCAGAAGGAGCTATGTAAAATTGATTTTGAAGCTCATCGCGTCGTTTGGAAGCTTTAATTTCCTCAACATCTTTGGTGAAAAAGGACGGGGAAACATGTAAGGTATCCGCATTGGAAATGGTTACCACATTTCCGTATAATGGGAAGGCGTTTTTTTCAGGAGAAAAGTAAGTATCGTAATCTTCCCAGGCCCATCCTGGGCCGAACCTATCCTCGGCAGAATTTTTTAGAAATAGATTGATGTTCTTTTGCGATTGGAGGAATTTTATGACCACGCTGTCCTTAAAATAGGGGTGAAGCGTAGATGGGTTCCCCGTACCCTCTGCATATAGCGTATCATTCTCAATATGGTATTTAAGCGCTGGAATGTTTTCTGGAAGCAATTTTAATCCTGTATAAAAGGTTACAATTTTTAAATTACTGGCTGGTGTAAAATATTTGTTACCGTTGGCATTGTAGACCACCTTATCATGTTCAATATCCAACACCACTAAGCCATGAAAAGCATTATGCATGGATTCATTATTGGCCAGGGTATCATATTTGGATACCTGGGTTGAAGAACACCCGAAAAGAAGGAAAAAACCTATGAATATAATGCGGGAAAAATACTTAAGGTATTGATTGTATGGATGGTACATTTTACTATTTGTTGAATTTAACAAGAAATTATTTAATTTTTAACCACTTTTTATCGTATTAAAGCATGATTTTTCTTAAATTAGATGCTCAACCTATTAATCCAATTAATCAATTTTCCATGCCTAGAGCAATGTTAGATTATACCAAAACTGTGCTGCAAAAAGTTAGTTTTGATGCTAAACTATTCACAAAAGAATTAAAGAAGGCCGTTTCACGATTATTACCAAGTGAAATCGAAGAACTTAAAATCTGGTTGGAGTATTTTATCCTTGATAAACCAGAATTACATCCCGCATTAGTAGTAATAAAAGTATAAAACGAAGAGTCGCGAAAGCGGCTCTTTTTAATTGCTTACATCTCCATCAAGTTTAATTTTTACCGAGAGGACTGATTATTTTTACATCTTGAAAGGCAATGGCCCCTCTAACAATCCCTGAAATTACATCTTTTAATGCATCGGTAATTTGGATTTTTAGCTCACTCTTGTGATATATTAAGCTGATTTCCCTAGCTGGAGAAGGGTTTTTGAACTTTCTTAAGTACTGGTTCTTTTTTTGATCAAGATCAAGGGTATTCAAATACGGGAGCAAGGTCATTCCCATGCCCTCATCTGCAAGACTCACCAAAGTTTCAAAACTTCCACTTTCAATTTTAAAATGTTCATCCTGATGGTTTTTGGGCGATTTACATAGGTTGATCACTCCATCCCTAAAACAGTGCCCGTCCTGAAGCAATAGAATATCATTTACTTCCAAATCTTCGGTGGTCAACAGCTCCTTGGCGGATAAACGATGATTTTTTGGTACATACCCAACAAAAGGTTCATAATACAGCGGACGTTCTTTTATGAATTCGATTTCCAAGGGGGTAGCGGCTATTCCGGCATCTAAATGTCCATCCAGCAAATTTCGAATGAGTGTATCCGTTGGTTGCTCCTTTATAATAAGGTTCACCTTCGGATATTTTTTAATAAAGGTGTTCAAGAACATCGGTAACAAAGTGGGCATTATGGTAGGAATAATTCCAATGGTGTAATCCCCTCCAATAAACCCCTTGTCCTGGTCTACAATATCCTTTATGCGCTCTGCCTCAGCAACTATGTTTTTAGCCTGGGCAACAATTTTTTTACCTACTTCGGTGATTGAAATGGGTTTTTTGCTTCGGTCAAATAGTAATACGTCCAGTTCGTCCTCGAGCTTTTGCACTTGCATGCTCAATGTGGGTTGGGTAACAAAGCTTTTTTCAGCCGCCAGGGTGAAGTTTTTATGTTCGGCCACGGCCAAAACATATTGTAGTTGCGTAATGGTCATTCGTTATAAATTAGCGATATAAAAATATAAAAAACGATTAGTTTAATCTATGGTGATTTAAAGAAAGATTTTCCTTATTATACATGCAAAAGGAAAAAACCAACAAAGAGATAACAATGGTTAATTTCCAAAGCTTTATATTTATTTGCTACCGAACTATTACAGTCAAAATGGACAAACCCCAGCTTAATAAAATTGTTGACTTTCTTAACAAAGTTTCATTTTTTTCGGAGGTTTCGAAAACCTCACTTATGGAATTGTGTAAGGGTTTAAAAGCAGAATTTTTTGAAAAGAATGAATGCATATTTCAAAAAGGAGACACAGGAGATGTTATGTATGTCATTCTTAATGGTAAAGTTAAAGTTCATGAGAATAACCATGTTTACGGGCATTTAGCACAAGGTGACTGTTTTGGTGAGTATGCTCTAATTGACAATCAAGCACGCTCTGCCTCCATAACTACGGTAGAGGACACTGAAGTGTTAAAAATAGAGCGCCAACGATTTGTGGAACTCATGTCAAGCGATAGCGGTTTTGCAAAAGGCGTGTTGTCTGTTTTGATAAAAAGGCATCGGGAGTTGGATGTTATTCAGGAAAATCTCGCAGTTTCCAAGCGGGAAATTGAGTTGGGCAATGCTAAAATGAGTGGACTCATAAATGGAGCCATGGATTCCATTATTATGTTTGATGGGAAATTCCGTATTATCCTAACAAATCCGTCAGCAAACAAACTACTCAAAAATGAAGATGTTGTGCAACGAAATATCCTTTTCTTTTTTGATGAAAAAAGTGCCGACCTGATTGCGTCTTTGATTGAATCTGGGGTAGACGATAACAGGAAGCCTTTCAATAATTACCTGCCAGAAGTTGTAAAAGTTATCGGTTCCGATGCTACCGAAACTTTAAATGAAGGAACCTTGAGCAGGTATGGCAATGAGCGTGAAACTTTTTACACACTTATATTAAGGAATATAGATGAACGTTTAATTGCCCAAGAAAAGATTAATCAGCTTACAACACGAACAAAGTATTTAGAGGAGGAAATTATACAGCTGACCAATAGTCATGGAATTTTGGCAAAAGACCAAAGCATGGTAAACGTATTGAACCTTATAGAACAAGTGGCAAATACTGAAGCGACTGTCTTGATTCAAGGAGAAACAGGTACGGGAAAAGAATTGGTGGCAAGAGCGATTCATACGGCGAGTAATCGTAATGATAAACCTTTAATTAGAATCAATTGTGGCGCAATTCCGGCTAATTTAATAGAGAGTGAGCTCTTTGGGCATGAAAAAGGCGCTTTTACAGGAGCTACTGCTTCCAGAAAAGGAAGGTTTTTGATGGCGGATAAAGGCACTATTTTTTTAGATGAAATAGGAGAACTGCCCATAGAACTTCAACCCAAATTATTGAGGGTGATACAGGAAGGGGAATTTGACCCTTTGGGAAGCTCAAGTACCATCAAGGTGGATGTTCGCATAATTGCAGCTACCCACAGGGATTTGTTGGAATCTTCAAGGGAAGGGAAGTTCAGGGAGGATTTGTTTTATAGATTGAATGTCTTTCCAATTGTAGTGCCTGCGTTAAGGGATAGAGGAGATGACGTTTGTTTAATTGCTGAGAAAATGGTGCAGCGGTTCAGTAAGAAAATGAATAAGGCTGTAAACGCTTTAACCAAGGAACAGAAAGTCTTGTTTTTGGAGTATGAATGGCCTGGAAATGTAAGAGAACTGCAAAATTTAGTTGAACGTGCGGTTATTGTTTCAAAGAAGGGCGAAATTAACTGGTCGGATATCATTCCAAATTCGCTTGAAGACAGCAAAGCTGTTCAGGTTGAAGATACCAAACGAATACTTTCCTCAAAGGAAATGGTACAATTGGAAAAAGAAAACATACTTAAAGCATTGCGAGAAACCCATTGGAAAATTTCTGGCGAGAAAGGAGCTGCGGCATTGCTAAAACTACCACCTACCACACTTACCTCAAAAATTAAGGCCCTGGGCATTTCCCGTCCAATATAAATCACGAAATTTCGTAAAAAAATTAACCATTTTTCGTTAATTAACGACTTATCGTTACATTAAAATATTTGAATATTAAGTGTAATTAATTGATTTTTAGTTAATTATATTTTTTGGCACGCCAAATGCATCTCTACTGGCAAAACAAAAATATAATCTTTAAAAATTAAAAAAATGATTACAACAGCAAACATTAAAAACGGAGTAAACGTGGATCAGTTGGTAGATACTATCAACGCAGTACAAGAAACCCCATCATTGGCAAACTTTGAATTCAGGGCCAAAACCAACTGGATTGAAGGTGGACACTGTGTAACCAGCATCAAAGACTATTACGGTGTTGGCGAGGAGCACACAGAAAGAACTCAAGAAGCTTTTACAATGGAAGCCGACCATGTGGAGGTTTTGTTAGGAAAGGATAAAGCGCCAAACCCTGCCGAAACCGTATTACATGCTTTAGGTTCTTGCTTAACAGGTGCAATGGCATATCATGCAGCTGCCAATGGAATTGGCATTGAAGGTATGGAATCAACCTTGGAAGGTGGTTGTGATTTGCACGGTTTTCTTGGTCTTGATCCAGAGGTAAGAAAAGGGTTCAACGGAATTACTGTAAAGTTTAAAGTAAAGTCCGATGCTTCTGAGGAGCAATTGAGAACCTTATCACAGTTCTCTCCAGTATTTGACATGCTTACAAATCCAACTCCTGTTTCCATAGAGTTTGAAAAGTAAAATTGAAATAAGCCGCTCCTCTTGGGAGCGGCTTATTCATTTTCTACAATCGATTAGACTTCAATAAGACCTTCCAAAATGAAAAACCAACACATCATCGTAAACGGCAATCAAGCAACAGCAGCTATTGCTTATCGTATAAATGAGGTATGCCCTATTTATCCCATTACGCCTTCATCGGAGATGTCAGAATTGGTTGAAGAATGGAGTGCAAATCAGCAAGAAAATATATTTGGTACCATTCCCACCACATTTGAAATGCAGAGTGAAGCTGGTGTGGCAGGAGCCATGCACGGGGCTTTGCAAACCGGTTCTTTGGCCACAACCTTTACTGCATCGCAAGGACTGCTTTTAATGATGCCCAATATGTTTAAAATAGCCGGCGAATTAACCCCTAACGTAATTCATGTGGCAACTAGGGCAGTTGCAACACATGCCTTGTCTGTTTTTGGAGATCATAGTGATATTATGACGGTAAGGAATACAGGATATGCTTTTTTAGGCTCTAGTTCCGTTCAGGAAGCTGCTGATTTTGCCCTTATCGCACAAACTTCTTCATTGGTATCAAGAATACCCTTTGTTCATTTTTTTGATGGTTTTAGAACTTCACATGAAACATCAAAAATCGAGAAAATCAGCGATAGCACCTTAAAGGAAATGGTCAACGATGATTTTATCAGTGCCCATAGAGAGAGAGCACTTAACCCAAAAAAACCAGTAATAAGAGGAACTTCGCAAGGTTCAGATGTTTTTTTTCAGAGTAGGGAAGCTGTCAATTCGTATTACGATGCTTGTCCAGATTTGGTTCAAAATGAGATGGACAAGTTTGCCCGGCTAACAGGAAGAAAGTACAAGATATTTGAATATATAGGTCATCCCGAAGCAGAACAAATCATTATTGCAATGGCCTCCGCTACTGCAACGATCGAGGAAACCATCAAGCATTTAAATGCCAAAGGAGAAAAAATTGGTTTGATCAAGGTAAGGTTATTCAGACCCTTTAGCACCGAACATTTAATCAACAGTATCCCTGAAACCTGTAAATCGATTGCGGTATTGGATCGCACCAAGGAACCTGGTTCTACAGGAGAACCTTTGTATTTGGATGTGGTTCAATCTTTAATGCAAACTATGGATACGAACAAGTTCAAGAATTTCCCAAAAGTGGTTGGTGGACGCTATGGACTTGCTTCTAAAGAGTTTACACCATCTATGGTAAAGGCCATTGTTGAAAATCTGAAAAGGGAAAAGATTAAAAATAATTTCACCGTTGGAATTACGGATGATATAACTGGCTTAAGCCTTGATTGCACGGAACAAATTGAGGTTCACGATAACCTGCATCAAACACTTTTTTACGAGTCTAAGCATGCGAATACCCAATCCAGTTTTAATGCGGTTCTTCAGTTATTAGGAGCTGGAAACAATGTTCAGGGGTATATGGAATGTGATTACAAAAAATCAAACGCAAGAAGTGTATCCCATATACGCAGTTCTAAAAAGACCATAAAGGCCCCTTACCTAATTTCAAAAGCAGATTTTATTGGATGTGATTCAATCAATTTCTTTGAAAGGGAAGCGATCTTACAAAAACTAAAACCTTTGGGGTGTTTGTTGGTACATTCAGAAATTGACCCCATTGTTTTTTGGGATAGACTTTCCTGTACCACACAGAAGCATATTCAGGATAAGGCAATTAAATTGTATGTAACCAATCTTAAAACATTAAAAGAAAAGTATAGTATAAAAGGTAAAACGATTACTGCTTTGCATGCCTGTTATTTAAGTCTAAAGGATGAACTAGGGCATATGCCAAATATTAAGAAATTCCGAGAAAATATACACAGTATTGATACTTCCCAACGGGTAAAATTAAATGGAAATCCATTGCTTTCGGATGAAGATTTTTCTAAAACGATATTAGGAAAACTTTTGGCGGGAAAAGGAGCTGAGCTTCCGGTAAGCGCTATGCCCGTAGATGGAACTTTTAACAGCGACACTTCCAAATTCAACACAAGAAAACCTGCATTGGAGATTCCTGAATGGGATGCAGATTTATGTACCCAATGCGGAGCGTGCAGTATGGCATGTCCACAAGGGGCTATACGAACGAAAGCTTATGATGAGGAAATCAAGGAAGGAGCTCCTTCCAGTTTTAAATCGGAATTGTACTTGGAAGATACAGCTGGGTTTAATTTATTAAACTATACGGTACAGGTAAACCCAGAGCAGTGTACTTCATGCAATAATTGTGTAGATGCATGTCCTGCAAAGGCTCTTATAATGACAAGCAACAAGCATCGCATAGAGACCGAAAAGGAAAACTGGGAATTTTTTGAAGCGATTCCCGAATTTGACAGAACCAAAATTGATGTTTCAAAAGTAAGCCAACAACAATTCCAAGAACCTTTGTTTAAATATGCAATGGGTGTGGATGGCTGTGGTGAGGCGCCTTATTTAAAACTGCTCTCCCAATTGTTCGGAGACCGGATGTTGGTAGCAAATGCCACTGGCGCCAGCTCAATTTTTGGCGGGGCGCTTCCAACAACGCCTTGGTCAAAAACCAAACAGGGGAGGGGTCCAGCCTGGTCCAATTCGCTGTTCGAGGACAATGCGGAATTTGGTTTAGGGTTTAGGTTATCCTTAAATCAGCAGGAAAGGCAAGCAAAAAACCTGCTTGAAAAACTTACTGAAATACTTGATTGCAATTTGGTGCAGGAAATTTTGGGCGCAAAGCAAACGTCGGAACTGGAAATACATCAACAAAGAAACCGTATTGAAAAACTGAAAATTCAACTACGCAACATTCACCTGCCAGAAGCCAAACAATTATACGATGTTATTGACAGTTTGGTGAGCAAGAGTGTTTGGATAGTGGGTGGTGATGGTTGGGCGTACGATATTGGTTTTGGAGGGTTAGACCATGCATTGGCATCAGGCGAAAATATAAACATTTTGGTATTGGATAATGAGGTCTATTCCAATACAGAGGGGCAAAAATCCAAGGCCACGCCATTTGGAGCATCTGCCAAATTCGCTGCTAAGGGAAAACAAAAACAGAAGAAAGATTTGGGAATTTTTGCCATGGCATATCAAGACGTTTATGTAGCTTCTGTTGCCATAGGGGCCAATCAAGAACAAACCTTAAAGGCATTTGTGGAAGCGGAACAACACAAGGGACCATCAATTATAGTGGCGTACTGTCATAGTCCAGCCCATGGTATTGATATGAAAAATCCTTCTCAATATCATAAAACAGCCGTAGCATCTGGCCAATGGTTATTGTATAGAAATGATCCAAATAGGATTGCCAAAGGTCTTAGCGCAATGCAATTGGACTCACGTGCACCCAATATTCCGGTTCAGGATTATCTCAAATTGGAGAAACGGTTTGACGCACTTTTTGAAAATGATATAAAAATTTTTAAAGAAAATATGGAAAAGGCTCAAGAATGTGTTGATAAACGCTATTTAAAATATTTGACGATGACCAAACAAGAATTAAAACGGCATGAATATAATTTTTAGCGTAAAACCAATGAAACAAAAATCGTATAAGAAGAAACTACAAATAACATGTGGTTTGGAAAGATTTTAGGAAGTTACTTTTCTTTTAGCACATTTGCCGAACCCCAATCTCCTGGAACACCCTTACTGGAAAATTCCAGCGATTTTTCAATGAAATACTGGGATACGGAATCGCTTGGGTTTTTAGCTATAATTTTTTCGAATACTGTGTTGGCTTTACCAAAATTTTCTTCAAAAAATAGAGTTACACCTTTGTTGTACTCTTTTAGAGTTTCCAACTTTAGAGAAATTATTTCAATGGGGTCGCCATCAATACATTCATAAATTCCCATTGCCTTTTTTTTGCCCTTCACTTTCACTTTTCCCAAGTATCTAAAATTAAAACCAGATGAATCTTTCATCGATTTTAATGAGCTTTCACTGATAATAATATTGGCGCCATAATGTTTTGTAACCCCCTCAACTCGCGCGGCACTGTTTACCGTATCAGCAATTACGGCAGGATCATTCCTTTTGGTATCTCCAATTATTCCCATAATTAATGGTCCGGTATGGAGCCCTATGCCAACTGCAATTGGTTGGTAACCTTTTTCTTCTATCCGTCTTTTATTGTAAAGGGCGAGAGTTCTTTGCATTTCTATGGCAGCATCCAATGCATGCTCGGCCTGATGAGGGAACAAGGCCATAATACCATCTCCCAAATATTGATTTACAAAACCTTCATTCTCGTTTATTATTGGTCCCATGCGACCCACGTAGGCATTTACGAACTTAAAATTCTGCTCGGGGGTCATACTTTCCGAGAGTGTGGTGTAGTCCCTTATATCTGAAAACATGACCGTCACATTCTTCTCAATATGATCTCCCAGTCGTACATCGGTTATGGAATCTTTGCCAACCGATTTTACAAACTCTGATGGTACAAATCTAGAGGTGGCTCTGTGAATAATGTTAAGGTTGATATGCGTTTTAATTCTGCTCAGCAATTCACTCTTGGAAAAAGGCTTGGTTAAATAGTCATTGGCTCCGGAATTGAATCCGATTACGAGTTCATTAATTGTATTCTTTGCAGTTAAAAGAATTATGGGCAAATAGCTTGGGCTAAATTCTTTTCTTATTTGTTCGCAGACTTCATACCCTGAAATACCTGGCATCATTACATCAAGAAGCACCAGATTAAACAATGTTTGTCTTTGAATTAATTCCAGGGCCTCTTTCCCTGAACTTGCCTCGATGACCTCGTAGCCTGCAACGGACAGATGATTTTCTAGGACCCTCCTGTTAATTGGCTCATCATCAACAACCAGTATTTTCAAGGATTCCTGTTTAGGTTTAGGTTTCTGTTTGATGGAGATTGAATCTTCTTTTGTAGTGTTTATGGATTGAACAAAACCTGATGAAGTATAATTTTTTTCGCTGTTTTCACCTCGTTTTTCGTTGCTAATGGGCAGGGTAAATGTAAAAATAGAACCTTTACCCTCTTCAGATGTAACTTGTATAGTGCCCCCATGTAATTCTATAAGCTGTTTGGTAACCGAGAGCCCTAAACCGGTTCCGCCGTACTCCCTTTGCGTAGAACCGTCCGCTTGCTCAAAAGAATTAAAAATGGTCTCTAGCTTGTCTTTTGGAATACCAATACCAGTATCAGAAATTGATATGGAAAGCATATCCGTTTTTGTTTCGGTAAGAAGCGTTATATATCCTTTTTGGGTGAATTTAATGGCATTTCCAATTAAATTGTGCATAATCTGTTGCAGCCTGTTTTCATCTGCATTCACCAAAGGAACTTCTTTTGGAATTGAATTGATAAGCTTTATTTTTTTATCCTTTAGTATTGGGCCGGACAATTGTAGCACAATTGTTGACAGGGCATAGATGTCAACAGGACGTTGAGAAAGAATAAGATCTTTGTTTTTGAGTTTTGAAAAATCCAAAATATCATTTACTAGATGGGAAAGCCGCTTTCCGCTATTGGCAATCATTTCCAGATTTTCTAGAGCAACCTTTGGAAGTTTGCCTGCAATACCATCTTTTAAGGATTCCGTTAAACCAATTATACCAACCAGAGGTGTTCGCAATTCATGGGAAGTATTGGCTAAAAATTGGTCTTTTAATTGATCTACCTGTTTTAATTTTTGGACAACATCACGTTCTTTTTTAAGTTCTTTGGATTTCTGTCTGGAACGCCAATAAATAATTCCAAAAAGTAACAGTCCGAGACCTCCAAAAAGAAAAATATAGAATTTAGTACGCTGATTGTTCAAATCGCGTTCAAAAGCTACTTGTTGTGCGGTCTGTCTTTTATGAAATGCAATACTATCGGCCAATTGTTCCTTTTCAAACTGATATTGCAACTCATTCCTAGTAATATCTTCCGTTTTGTTTTTGTTGAACAAGGAATCTTTTATATTGGTAAAGCGTTTATAAAATGCTAGGGATTTACGGGTGTTTCCAATCCCTTCCCAAGCTTTACTTAGACACTCGCAAGCTTCTTTCTGCACCAAAAGAGCTCCCATTTCTTTTCCGCGTGAAAGCCCTTCTTCACAATCACTTTTTGCGCGTTGGTATTGCCCCATGTTGAGGTAAGTTTTACCTCTATACAAATAAGAAGTGGCCAGCCCTTCATTATCTTGAATCTGGGTCTTTATTTTAAAGCCAAGATTTACATACTCAAGGGCTTTTTCAAAATCCCCAGTTTGGTCGTAAAAAGCTCCAAGATTGTTGTAGGCCCTGCTCAGCCCAATTTTGTCATCTACTTTTTGCGATGCTGAAACACTTTTCATTAAATATTCCAGTGCCAGAGCGTGTTTTTTTTGATTTCCGTAGACTAGGGAAATGTTGTTATAGGCAGCTGGTAGGGATCTTGGGTTGTTCAACTCCTTTTTGAGTTTTAGACTATACAGATAGTACTCCAAAGCTTTTTCATTGTTTTCTTGTCTAATAAACACATTGCCAAGATTGTTGGTTATTCGTGCCAAACTAGGTTTGTTGTCCAGTTCTTCTGAAATCTTGAGGGCATCGAGTAAAAAAGAAGTAGCCCTGGTGTAATTGCCCATTTCGTAGTGAATGGTACCTATATTACCTAATGTTGTAGCGATATCCTTTTTGGAGTTCAATTTTTTACTTAACGCTAAACTTAGTTTAAACCATTGAAGGGCACTTTCCAATTTTCCCTGCACGGCATAGGTGTTTCCAATTAACCGAGTTGAGGTAGTCTCCCACTCCAGGTTTTCTGTCTTTTGGGAATAGTCCAATAATTCTTTGCCAAATGTTCGGGCAGAATCCAAATTTTGCCGAAAACGTAGGATGAAAGCATCATAGCCTGCTTCGAACCGGACGGAGTCTCGAATAGATGTGTTATTCCAGATTGTCAATAGACTATCCAGTTGTTTCTCCTGTGCCTGAATAACATTTATTGCCAGGCACATAACCAATATAATAAGGTTGAACGGTTTGATGTTTTTGGTTTAAAATGGTTGGTAATAAGTACTTAAATGTAATGTTTAATATGCATAGCACAAAATGAAAAAGGCTTGCCATTGGCAAGCCTTTTGTTCTTTGCTTAGTTGTTGTTCTCTAGAATCTGATTTCAAACTCCAAATCTTTTTCTTTCACTTCAAATTTTGCATTGGAAAAAGAAGGAGGTCCAAAAGACATATCGTTTCCAGATAATCCATAGCTTTCTTTAGGCATTCCATTTGCCTCAAAATCCATTCTACTGTTTTCATTGGCATCATGTAAAGCCATTATGGCATAAGTTCCTGGTGCAATGTCCTTAAAAGTGAAGGAAACGGTTCCATTTTCAATGGCACTTTCCAAATTCTGCATTCCTGGGCCCTTCATAAATGTGTCAGCAGTGTGCAAGCCAACCATTACCTTGCCCTCATTACTGGTAACATTGCTAATGGAGACCTTAATGTTAATACCTGTTGTTTCTTGTGCGATGCTTGAAAAGTTTACAAGAAGAAAAGTTAGTGCTAGTGTCAGAGTTTTCATAAGGAGTGTTTTTGTTGTTATTGATAGCCAAATTTCTTTAAAAGCTGTTTGTATTAAAATTTCAATCTACCGAAATGTTATTTTTTAAGACTGAATTGTAATTCAAAAAAAGGGTCACAATTCATCCTTAAAATTTCACAGTTGGGTGTTTCTGTTTGGTTTGGCGAAAGTGAGCACATCATTTTTGCCACATCAAATAACAAACAGTCATGAAAAACCATCTTCTTTTGTCAATCACTTTTTTTAGCTTCAGTATGTTGTTGGCACAAACAACAATTTCAGGTATGGTAACCGATGTTAAAAGCGTTCCTATTGTTGGGGCCAATGTATATTTGGAAGGAACTTATGATGGAGCTTCTACTGACGAAAATGGCACATTCAATTTTGAAACTACGGAAGCTGGGACGCAAACCTTGGTGATTTCTATGCTGTCTTTTGATGCACATTATGAGGTTGGCGATGTCACCTATTTCAAAGATCTTAAAATTAATTTATTGGAATCCATCAATACTTTAACTGGAGTTACCTTGACAGCGGGGACATTTGAGGCTGGTGACAACAGCAAAGTATCGGTATTGAAACCTTTGGATATTGTAACCACTGCCGGAGCCGTTGGCGATTTTGTTGGTGCGCTACAAACATTGCCAGGGACTACTTCCGTTAGTGAGGATGGGAGGCTCTTTGTTCGCGGTGGTTCGGCAGAGGAAACACAGGTTTTTGTTGATGGACTACGTGTTTTTCAGCCTTTTAACGCAACTGCAAACAATACACCTACCAGAGGGCGTTTTTCTCCATTTCTTTTTAAGGGAATTACTTTCAGTACCGGGGGGTATTCTGCAGAATATGGCCAGGCCCTTTCCAGTGTCCTCTTGTTGAATACCACAGATGTCCCAAATCAAGAAAAAACAGATATTTCGATAATGTCCGTCGGTGGTGGATTGGGACATACTAAAATATGGGGCGACCAATCACTTAGTATAAATACCTCCTATATAAACCTTACACCTTATGAAGCCTTAATACCATCGGACCAGGGAACAAAATGGAACAGCCCCTATGAGTCCTTGGCCGGAGAGGCTGTATTTAGAAGTAAAGGGGATAGAAGTATGTTCAAGTTATACACTGGATTTAATCATGCCAATTTAGATATTGAACAAGAGGATATCAATTTCGATGATTTTGTTAGATTTCAATTGAAGAATAACAATCTATACTTCAATTCATCTTATAAATATTTTTTTGAGAACGACTGGAGCCTTACTTCTGGAGCGGCCATATCATGGGATACAAACGACATTGGATTGGAAGAAGGCTCTGTTGATGTGAACGAGACGGCTTCCCATCTAAAAATTAAGGCAAGAAAAAACTTTAGCAGCAGGTTTAATTTAAATTTTGGGTCGGAAGTTTTTTTAACCGATTACAATGAAACTTTTACGAGCATTGAGAATGAATCCTTTGATAGCAACTATGAAGATCAGTTGTTTGCCGGTTTTTTGGAAGCAGATATTTTTTTAAGCAATGAATTTGCCATGAAATTGGGAGTAAGGGGCGAATATACTACTCTCCTTGAGGACTCGTCTATTTCTCCAAGGATATCATTAGCCTACAAACCTGGAGAAAAAGGGCAGTTTTCCCTTGCTTATGGAGATTTTTACCAAAATCCCCTTTCCGAAGTTGCAAAATTTGACCAACGTTTACATTTCGAAAAGACTTCGCACTACATTTTAAATTACCAATACGTTGATGACGGAAAAACATTTAGGGCCGAGACATATTATAAAGATTATGACAATTTGGTAAAGTTTGATACGGACCTGCCCCAGTTCAATTCCATCTATTCAAATTCTGGTAGCGGATATGCTGCGGGCCTCGATATATTCTGGAGAGACAACAAGAGCATTAAGAATTTAGATTATTGGGTTTCCTACTCCTATTTGGATACCAAAAGGGACTATAGAAATTATTTGGAAAGCGCTACGCCGAATTTTGCTCCAAAACACAACCTTTCCTTAGTTACGAAATACTGGGTTGATGAGTTACGTTCTCAAATAGGGGTATCCTACTCATACGGTTCAGGAAGGCCTTACGATAATCCAAATACCGCTGAATTTTTAGCTGAAAAAACGAGATCATTCAAAAGTTTAAGCCTTAACTGGGCGTATTTAATAGATCAACAGAAAATCCTTTTCTTTTCTATCAGCAATGCATTGGGATTCAAT
The DNA here is from genome assembly GCA_039985375.1 of Flavobacteriaceae bacterium. Lineage (GTDB taxonomy): Bacteria > Bacteroidota > Bacteroidia > Flavobacteriales > Flavobacteriaceae > Flagellimonas. The sequence continues at coordinate 188,377 of JBDWSS010000114.1, read as the reverse complement.
AATATAAGTGATTATCAATATGCGGATGTTCCAAATATGAATGGAGTTTTTGACAGACGCGCTATTACCCCTCCAGCGGATAGTTTCTTTTTTGTCGGCTTCTTTTGGACAATCAGTACAGACGGTAAAAGCAATCAATTGGATAATCTATAAAAGTTCCTAGAGTTTCAATTCCATTTGAATGTTACTGCGTTCATATGGGGAACTAGCCCCCACAATTTCTATGAAGCCTAACTTTTCATATAAAGCAATTGCGGGCTTGAGCACTCTATTGCTTTCCAAAAATATCTTTTTTGCTCCCAAGGATTTAGCCTTTTCAATAATATGGCTTGCAAGCAGTTTGCCTATGCCCTTGCCCTGTACCTTTGGGGCGACTCCCATTTTTGCCAATTCATAGTCAAATCCAGGATAGGCGCTGTACATTAATGCACATACACCAACGGCTTCATCGTTTAATAAAGCAACTGCTATATATCCCCCTTTGTCCAAAATGTATTTCTGGGGGTTATTAAGTGCAACACGATCCAATTCCTCAATCTTAAAATACTCAAGAATCCATTCTTCATTAAGTGACTTAAAAGCTTTTTGATGGTCTTTATGATACGCTACTATTTTGGGTTTTTCACTCATTTGTAATCATGTTTTATGGAAATCATGACTATAAAAATACGGTGAAACAATAAAAGATTACAATAACCTTGTTAAGGTAAGTCATTAAATTTCAGCTTAAAGGAGCCAATTTTTTTAATAATACTGCGTTTATTAACTGATAAATATGATTTTTGACGATTAAATTGGCTATTTATCGATAAAATATGTAATATTATTAAATAGTTAATAGTAAAACTCTTACAAGTATCCCAAATCTTGCTAATGAGACCAAACAAAAAACATTTGCCTGTTACGCACAACAGGATTTATAACCTACAAACACCGCTTCGCTATGGAAGTACAACTACCTCTGTATTACAAAAATTTCAATGCATTTCGCTTTAAATGGATATTTCCGATACTGATTTGTGGCCTATTTTTTGCCAAAACCAGTGCGCAGGACAATAATCCATATGTAAGCTATGATGTACCGTTTCAGAACTTGTTAAAATTCAATAGGTTTTTGATCAACCCAACTTTTTCCGCAGTTCGCGAGGATAAATCGTATGTAAATCTTTTCCATCGAAGTCAGGGAGCGGATTTTAACGATAACAACCAAAACTACTTTTTAAGTTATAGTGGAAGAGTCAATGATCGTATTGGGCTTGGCGTAAGTCTTTACAACCAGCAGGAAGGTGTTATTTCCAATTTGGGGATAATGGCAAATTACTCCCATGGCATTCAATTGGGACAAAACAGCAATCTAAGTTTTGGTGTGAATATCCCTTATTATGTGAGTAGTTTTGATCCAGACAGGGCCATTACCGTGGATGAAGACCCTTTACTGAACGATGTTTCGCAAAACTCTATCATTGCTTTCCAGCCTGGACTCAATCTGTCGTTGGGAAAGTTTGATTTTGGAATTTTCGCCCAAAATTTAGTAGACTACAACATACGATCTGGAAAATCCTTAACGGATTTTAATGAGAAAACATTTTCGGGACATATTCAATTTGCCCATGAGTTTAAAAATGGAGCCGGAATTTTTGAGGATGGACGTTTGTTGCCTTTGGCAAGGGCAAGGTTTGAAGCTGAGCAGGACCCCATTTTTGGAGGGGGACTTATTCTTGATCTGCCCAAACTGGGTTGGATTCAGGGAGGGTATGACCAATTTTACGGAGCTTCAGCCGGTACAGGTTTCAATTTAAACAGGAGACTTTCCTTTGGTTATAATTTTGAAAAAAATATCAATAATAATTTTACAAACCTTGGGGTTACCCATGAAATTTCCATAGCTTTTTCTTTTGTTCCACTTCTTTCCAAGAACAGCATCGCTTCTTCAGAGGGTTCCACTCAAAAACCTATTGAAGGAACCTTTGTTGCGGATATTAAAAAACACAAGAAAAAAGCTAAAAACAAGTTGGATACTCAGACCACACTACGGCCAACCAACAAGGAAGATCTGGCTTTTTGGGAAGAACAGGTAAAGGAACTAAAGGCACAGCAGCAAGATAATTATGCTGTAATTAACGAGTTGATTTTTAAAATGGATTCCTTAGAGCAAAATAGACAGCGCGATATGGAAGAACGTTTTGAAATGGTAATGCGCATGGTACAGCGCAAGACCGATAACAAACGTCCGGACATTGAGAAGGCCGCCCAAAAAATATATTTGGCCAAAAATGCTGATCTGGATTCTATTGCAAGTGCCATGGAGACAACCCAGTTGGTAGATAACGCTATCAAAAATGTGGACCAGGTAACCGAAAATAAAAATGGTTCATTCTCCGGTGGTGCTTTTAAACCGATTGAAAAATTCATAAACCTAGATGGAGTAAGCAAGGGACATTATATTGTGGCCAATGTCTTTAAAAACGAGCGATACTTGAAAAGTTTTATGGCCGAACTTCAATCCAAAGGATTGAATGCCAAATATTTCAAGAATCCGGATAACGGCCTTAATTATGTTTATTTGGCGATGTACCAAGAAAATGAACTGGCCTATGCGGCCTATCGTTCCAAGTTGGAAGGAAAATATAGCGATGAGATTTGGATCATGCATGTGGACAATCCCAGGTATTCCAATTGGGCGGACTCCAAGTTTCTGGATAATGAGTAATCCATTGGAGTTTACGGATGTAAGTTAGTCCTTAAAATCACTACATGTATTGTTTTGTAGTTACGGATTAACGGTTAATCGTTAAGCAACCATTTCACGTAAGAACCTAATGATGTGAACTTTGATAATGCTCCTTGATTATATCCCTTCCAAAGTCTCCATCAAAATCCCTCCAAACGGAATGAATATGATTCGCATTTTCTTGAGTATTATCAAATTCAATTAAGAACGTTTTTCCTTGAATGCGATAATAATGAGGTTTTCCTATTTCGGTTTCTCCAGCCCATCCGAAATGGATATTCCCAAAAGCTTCTTTTTTCAAGTTTTCCATGCGCATCTTTGCCAACGCTTTGGGCATTGCAGATAGGTATTCATAAATGAGTTTAGAAATTGTTAGTTGCTGATTATCCGTTAATTCTGATATAGATATGCCAACAATTTCAAGAGGTGCAACTGTTGAAGAGTTGCTCGATACATTGTCTCTAAAGGCTTTTTCTCTAAAAATGGCTTTTACTTTTTGTCCTTCATTTAGGCGATTGATGAGTTCCAGTGCTAAATCCTCTTCCCTTGCTAGGGTTCGTTCTCCTTTTCTAGGACCGGATTTTATAGTAGCTGGGCTTGCACCAAAAAACCTTGGGGTATAGGAAACCTTATCGTCAACAATGGTGAAATTTAAGGAAACATGGTGCCCTTCAAAAGACCAACCCCATACCTTTTCCTTTTCAGGATTTCCATAAACAGCAATGTGGTATTTTTTTGCATCCCGCATGTGGTTATTTCCGCTAAGTTCCGCAAGAACGTTTTCAAGATCTACAATCCTCATGGTTTTTTCATACCCCGAAAGACTTAAATGACTTTTTAGCATCGTATGGAATAATTTGGCTTGGGAACTATTTAATTTTCCAATTTGAATACCAGGTCTTTCCCACATGGATACAGGTAAAAAATGCCAGTTTTGACGTGTTTCAGCTTCAAAAGAAAACTGCGTTTTTTCAAGTTGCGTAACATTGAGTGATTTTAAAAAATCCACTACTGGGTCTGAATCGGACTGCCCAAAAGATGAGAGGGCAATGATGCAAAATAACCATAGGATATACTTTTTCATAGGTAGTTATTAAAATGATAAGTCATTGAAAAAAATCATTACAAGATACGATTTAGCTATAAATAGCTCAACCACCATTTTCCCTTGTTGTTGAGTTTGTAAATCATGTATTTGTTGCAAATGGGGTATAGAAAGAGTACAATGCCAATCCAAATTAGATAGACCAACCAAAGAGGGTATCCATATCCTTGCAAAGCACCTGAACTCATCGTCTCATTATCCATGATCATTAACTTCCAATCTTTTCCTGTAATGAGCAGCCCTAGTAGAGCGAAGCCATGTATAACCAATATATGTATGATGTAATAGAAAAAAGGTACTCTTCCAAATACAATCAAGAATTCTGAAAACCAGTTTTTGACATTTTCAATTCCTCGTAAAAACAAAAATGATGGTCCTAATGTCATTAAAATATAAGTAAGGGAAGGTGGGTACTTCGTTGTATTGAAAAAAGAAATAACTGTTTTGGCTTGTGTACTTTGAAGTTCCCAAGGATTTAAATCCCCATAGATATTCACACCCCTAAGAATAAAGAAAAGAACTATGGAGCCAATGCCCATTCCAAGCAACCATTTTTTTCTAAGGTTGGCATCAAAATCATGTCTATACAATGCTCCAAAACAATAACCGAGCAACATAATTCCACTCCATGCTAAAACTGGATAGGAGAATGAAACAAAGATTCCATCACATAGTTCCATATAATGCAATTGATGAAGAATGTACCAGATAATTTCACCAAAACTTTCCCCTTCAAAAGTGATGGTATCCAATAAATTATGCCCAAATACAATAAGAAGGCCCAATACAAGAACAACTCGTTTTGGTAAGTAAATTGCTCCTCCAAGGGCTATCATACTTAGACCGATGGCCCAAATAACTTGCAGATTTGTAAATTCAAAAGTAATATCGAACCACCATAAAAAATTATTGACAAAAATTTCAATTAGGATAAGCCACAAACCTCTGGTAATAAGAAACTTCGACAAGGCTCCCTTAGGCTTCTTTTGGCCATATAAAAAGGCAGAAGTGCCCGCCAGAAAAACAAAAACGGGCGCGCAAAAATGGGTTATAAATCTTGTAAAAAACAAAATTGGAGTGGTAGACTCCATATTTTCCGGGTAATTTCCTGCAAAAGCATTTATATGGAAATAATCACGAACATGATCTAAAGCCATAAGCACCATGACCAATCCCCTCAAAATATCTATAGATGTAATTCGGATCGATTTCAATTTCTCCATGTACTTTTATTGATTATCAAATATATAAACACAAGGCCTTACTACTAAAACTGAAAGTAAATAAACTGCTCCCCGCTGCCTTGTGCAATGCAGATAAGAACAAACATTGCCGCCCAAACAATGCCCAATAGAAAAGGCGGTGTTTTTTTACCTACTTCTTTCATGTTGGTATTGCGCATGAGCCAATGGCAGATGAAAAGAAGGGTAATCACAGTAAATACCTTGATAATATCAAAAGAGCCAAGAATTTTTTCACCCTCATCATTTAGAAAAAGCATTGATGCGATCATGTTTTTAGCTGTAGAAAATTCTCTGGCCCTAAAGAATACCCAAGTAAAGTTTACCAGAGTATAGGTCAACAAGGCAAATAGAATCCCGTTCCAAGCATTTATTTTGATAGGGATTACTTTTTTAAGCAAACGTTCACCTATTAGGTAGATGCCATGCAATGCACCCCAAACCACAAAGGTCCATGCGGCTCCATGCCAGAGTCCACCCAATAGCATGGTCAACATTAAAGCAACGTACATACGAGTAATTCCATGCCTATTGCCACCCAAAGGAATGTATAAATAATCACGTAGCCAGCTGGAGAGGGAAATATGCCAACGCTTCCACAGATCTCTAAAACCAATGGATGCGTAGGGAAACATAAAATTATCTGGAAGAACAATTCCCAACATTAATGCAATGCCAATAGCACATGTAGAATATCCGGCAAAATCAAAAAAGATTTGACCTGAAAAGGCAAGCGTCCCCGACCAAGCATCCATTCCATGAAGCATAGTTTCTGCACCAAAAACTTTATCTGAAGTACCGGACAACAGCGTATCTGCCAATACCACTTTTTGAAACAATCCGATAGTCAATAAAAATAACCCCCAGATAAACTGTTGCGCCGTAGCTTTTTTGGATTCGTAAAATTGTGAAATAAGGTCTTTAGCCCTAACAATTGGCCCTGCTACAAGCTGCGGAAAGAAGGTTACATACAGCGCAAAATCCAAGAAGGTTTTGGCGGGCTCAATTTTCTTCTTATAAATGTCAATTGTATATGACATGGTCTGGAAGGTGTAAAACGAAATTCCCATAGGCAGAATAATATCCATGGGTTGTGCTTTGAAATTCCATCCAATGCCATTGGCCGCTATAACAAAGTTTTCCAACAAAAAATCCCCATATTTAAAAAAGGCCAAGAACCCTAGATTTACGACCATGCTGAGCAAAAGCCATAATTTTCTAATATTTTGTCGTTCTTCTTTGGCCAATTGGTTTCCCGCTGTCCAGTCAACCATAGTTGAAATCCAAAGCAGCAGAATTAATGGTGGGTTCCATAAACCATAGAAGATATAACTGGCCAATAACAGCATTGTTTTTTTTCCCGTCCAGTTAAATAGAGGGGTATAGTATAGGGCCAATACAACGGTCAAAAAGACAATGAATCCTAATGAATTAAATAACATATTTAGTTGGTTTTTTGTAAGTGGTTATCTTTAATTAGTTGGTTTACGAGATCAGCGGTATACGTTTTTGCATCTTCAGCATTCATATGAGACCAATCAGGCAAGGTGTATTTTGACATGAATCGGTAATCTTCAAAATGATACCCGGGACAATCCATCATTTCAACAAATTTGTCCCAAGCCTTATCTTTAGGAAGGATTCTTTGGGTGTGCATATTCCATTCTTTTTCAGCTTTATGCCTTACCAAAATAATTTTCCCTCCACGGGCTTTGAATTTTTTTGCCGGCTCTTGATATTTTTCGATTATTGTTGGTACTACATCTTTGATGACCTCATAATCAGGAATATTTGGTAAGAAGGAATTCCAAACATTTTGAACTTTTTCTGCAAACTCAGGTTTGGTTACCATGGAAGAGAACATAATTAAATTTCTATCTTCATCGTTGTAGCCAAAATTCGGAAGGTTAGGTGCCGTTGGAATTCTTTCGCCGATCGATATGGTATTTATCAGCGCTTTAAGATCGAGATCATTGTAAAATTTCAGCTCTGATGAGGTGAGCATAACCAAATTTCGTTCTAAAGGTTTTGAAACCCAAAAACCCAGTTTTTGAGCATAGGTTTGATTATGGTAATGATCTACCCACATTTTGGCTTCTAAATTTCGTTGTTCTACCCCTGGCGAAAAGCAAAGAAGCGGTGTAATTCCTAGAATTAGGGTTCCATTAAAATCGGTGTTTTCCACAATATCCTCAAAGAATGCAAGTGGAGGTTTACCATTTGTAGATAAGTTTATGGGTTTAATACCCTGTACTTCTTTCCAAACATGGGTGTTAAAATCAAAACCTGTTCTTGACGAGCCAATGATAACAATATCGTTCTCAGTAGCTGATACTACTTTAGCTCTGTGTTGGGCCCATAGATATCTATCGTCTTCTAGATTTGCGCTGTAATAGTCAGGTTTTGAACGCCAATGGATCTCCCAAGCAGCGAGGCTTATTATACTGAACAAAATAGCAATTAACAAGGATTGTTTTAGCTTCATCTGTATCATTTATTAGTTAGTGAGCACACCATCGGTCTTCATGATCTTGATAAACTCCCGTGTAAAGTAATCTGCATCATCTGCCGTTAGATGAGACCATTCAGGGAGGGTTAGATTTTGTAACCGTGGATAATCTTCAAAGTGATAGGCTTTGACATTGGCTTTTTCAACCAATTCATCCCAAAACTTGTTTCTGGGGGTGACCTTAGTTTCAAAATCCCGTAGATAGCCTGTGGAAGGACAACGTAGTAGGATAACATTGCCGCCTTTTTCCTTAAATCTTTTTAAATCTTCAAGAAAAAAAGTCATTGTTGTCTTTTTATCTGGAGGTGGTCCTTCCCCAGACATAAAAAATTGCCACACTTTTTTCACGGTGTTTGCAAAAGCCGTATCGGTTTCCATCCGTTTTTTCATTCGTACATTCCTGTCCAGTCTTATATTTTCAAAAGAATGAAATGGAGGCATTGGATCAAAAACGCGATTGCCGATTTTTACTTTTCCCAGTAATTCTTTTAGATTGAGACCATCTACCCCCTCAACTTCACTTATAAAAGCAAGCGAATTTTGAAGTGGAATGGATAGCTTATGATTTATGCGTTGTGCAAAGGTTCTATCATGAAAATAGTCTATTCTCGCCTGTGGCCATGCCCAAGGAGGAGCTTCTGGATATGTAGTTGAAAAAAACAGCCCAGGTGTTACCCCAATTAGAATGGTGCCATTAAAGGAAGAAGTATTTACGATATCATGAAAAACGGGTAAAGGGGAGCAGCCTCCAGATGACAATTGAATTGGTTTTTTTCCCATTATTTTTTTCCATTCATTCAGTTGTATGTCAAAATGAACCCTAGAAGAACCAATGATAACAATGTCTTCTTTGGATAAATGATCAACTTTAGAACGTTCATGTGCCCAAAGAGCGTCATTGTCATCAATGGATTGGGAGAACCCTTGGGAACGCCAAAACAATTCCCATCCTACCAAACCAATTATCCCAATAGTTAACGCAATGAAGAGTGATTGTTTTAGATTCATTTGGTTGTTTTTTGGTTTAATTATCTATTTAACTGATTTGATTCATATCAAACATCATAATCAGCCACATAATAACAAGTATGGATATGTCCAATGAAGGGAACAAACTGAGAAAGCGTGGGGGAAGTATAGTAAATATCTCAGTTTCCGAATATAATAAAAAACTGGCAACGAATTATTTAAATGGATAATCAAATGAGCTTATCTATACGACTAAAATATCTGATTGGTTTCCCTGAATGTATATCATGATTTATAATTAGAAAATAAAAACCCCCAAAACTGTTAACAGTTTTGGGGGTTAAACAATCAATCAAAAAAAACTATTCAAACGTAAAACTATCTTGTACTTTTTGGGTGACCCTGAAATAACCGTAAGCTGCATTATCTGGATCGGTTATGTTGATGCAGTTCCCAACAAGAGCAACAGGGGTAGGGCTGAATGGGTCTCCCGCACCCTCAAATTGTTCAATTAAAAGCTGTAAGTAGTTGTAATAATCTTCTGAAATGCCCAGCATTACAATATCAACAATATCACCGGGTTTAAATTCTTCTGTATTATCTTCTTCATCCTCTATTTTTTCGTAGTAAAAAGGGGCTTCATTTCCATCTATGAACTCATCTTTGATATAGAAGAGTTCGGGCAATAGATCATTTCGACTTTGAAAACGCAAGAAATAATAGTTTTCTATATCAGCAGGATCCTGAAAGGAAACATTTACCTCAAGCGCTTTATCATCTCCATTTTCAGTAGATTGGGTAATTGATGAAATATCCGATACTGAAAACAAGGTTTCGGAAGCGGTATATTGATCACCATCATACATTACCTCTAGGGAATAAGAATTTCCAATGATTGGGATGAATGATGAAGTAACGTAGGTACCATCATTTTGATCTTCAAAAACAAATACAGTATCATTGTCATTGTTGGTTACCTGTACCGTAGCTCCGGTGACCGAAGTATTTCCATCTTTATCAAAAAATGGTGTGGAAGTGCTCAATGAGATGGTTTGCTCATTGCCATCGGTTCCTTTTTCCCAATCAAGAGAAGCTTCGATTACCAATCGAATTGGCCCTTCGGGAACATCAACGTCAATGACATCCGTGCATGATGTACAAATTAATAGTAAAGAAAAAAATAGAATTTTATGTATAGATTTCATCAATTTAGAATTTAAAATTATATGTCAGGGAAGGAACAATTCCGAAAATGGCGGTTCTGGTGGCCTCATTGGCTCCGGTTTCAAAATTTTGGCCAAATGATATTGCTGCGGCATTTTTTCTATTCAACACATTATAAATACCAAAAACCCATTCACCTTTCCATTTTTTGTCCGGTTTTCTATTGGGTTTATAGGTGGCGGATACATCTAAACGGTAATACGCTGGTAACCTGTCGGCATTGCGATCGGAATAACTGGCAATAGAAATACCTTCATATTCGTACTGTCCATTGGGGTAGGTTACCGGTCTACCTGTTTGAAAAATAGCATTTGTGCCAAAACTCCATTTATCATTCAATTGATATGCTCCTGTAACCGAAATGTCATGCGTTCTATCAAAAGGGGTGTTGTACCAATCACCATTGTTTATACCAGGACCTCCAGCAATGCCTCCAGGTGTTCTTTGTTCGGATTTAGACAAGGTATAGGATACCCAACCGGTAAAAGCCCCCTCAATTTTACGGAACAATAGCTCAAGACCATAGGCTCTTGATTCCCCATTTAGAACCTCTGTTTCTATGGTGTTGTTTCCAATTAAGTCGGAGCCATCAATATAGTCAATACGGTTGTCAACCGTTTTATAATAGACTTCCGCTTCCAAGGAATACATCTTGTCCTTAAAGTTTCTGAAATAACCCAGGGCATATTGGTCAGATAGTTGAGGTTCTATATATTCCCCACTGGGCGTCCAAACGTCAAGGGGAGTTACAGAAGAGGTATTCGATAGCAAATGAATGTATTGTGCCGTCCTTGAATATCCCAATTTAAGTGACGAGTAATCGTTGAGTTGATACGCCAAGGATAAACGGGGTTCAAAGTTGCTAAAGGTTTTAATGCTCTCGCCTTTATCATAATTGGTTTCGCTAATTGGGTCCGTTCTTTGATAAAACTGTAAGGTGCTGTTGTAGATTAAAGGTTGGTCATTGGCATATTCCGATATGGGCTGTTCGCCCATCCGATTAAAATGGCTGAACCTAATACCGTATTGTGCCGTTAAATTATCTGTTAATTTATGTTCGGCATTAATATATGCGGCACTTTCAAGTGCTCTTTTTTTGTTCAACTGTAATTTATTGATAGCGGAATTTGGCCCTGTGGGTTTAATTTGTCCTGGGTCAAACTCATATTTTATGGTGCTCATTCCAAAGTCCAATTTAAAAGCATCACTGAAATAATATTTTAAATCGTATTTGGCATTGTAATTTTTGATTGATGAAATCCAGTCAAACTCAAAATCGGTAATGCCCAGCTCATAATCGTACTTGCTATAAATCAGGGATAGATTTGAAAAAAGCCTATCATTGAAGATATGGTTCCATCTTAAATTACCCGATGCATTACCATAACTACTACTGAACGATCCATCAAAATCAAAAACATCGCGACCAAAATATCCTGATAGGTAAAGCTTGTTGTTTTCATTTAGGTTGTAGTTGGTTTTAAGGTTTAGATCATAAAAACTGACACTGTTCTTTTCCCCCGCCAATTTTAAGAGCAAATGTGCGTAAGAACCCCTTCCAGCAACTAAGAAAGAACCTTTGTCATTGAACATTGGTCCTTCTGCAGCAAGCCTACTGGATATTACTCCAACTCCACCTGTTAATGCAAAGTTTTTATTATTCCCATCCTTTTGTCTTACGTCCAAAACAGATGAAACACGACCACCAAACTTGGCCGGGATACCTCCCTTATACAATTTAAGATCCTTTACTGCATCGGCATTAAAAACAGAAAAGAAACCGAGCATATGGGATGTATTGTATATAATGGCTTCATCCAATAAGACTAAATTTTGGTCTACAGCGCCTCCCCGCACATGAAAACCACTTGATCCTTCGCCATTGTTGGTTACTCCGGGTAAAATTTGCAAGGATTTTATTATATCAACCTCACCTAGAACCACAGGCATTTGTTTAACCGTTTTTATGTTCAGTTTGGAAACGCTCATTTCAGGCTTTCTTAAGATGGCGCGTTCCGGTTCTTCCGCTGTTACTTCCACCTCATTCAATTGTGTGGAAAATTCTTGGATTTCCACATCAATTTTTTGATTTCTGTCCAAAACCACTTCCATTGCTATTTCTTTATAGCCCATGTGGGAAAAGACTACACTGTAGGATCCTTTGGGTGCCGAAATGGAATAGAATCCATATTCGTTGGTTACCGCACCAATGGTTGTTCCCTTTAAAAAGATGGACGTTCCAAAAAGTGTTTCCCCGTTCATTTTGTCGGTTATGTTTCCGCTGATGGTAAAACTGTTTTGCGCTTGAATTACTGTTGAACCCATTAGAAGGCACAGACCAATAAATAATCGTATTGGTGTATGCCAAACCTTTTTTTTCCTCATTCGTTTTTTGATTTAAAGATTACGTTCAAATCTTTTTTGATTTGTTTGCTTTAATGACATGTGGCAGGAGGAAAGGTTGCATCAAACTGAAAAGAAATTTTTTCAGAAGAAATGAATGAACTTCATTTTATAAATAATGAAATTTTAAAAAATTGAAAAAGTTTATATCACTTCAATATGTGAACCGTGATGAAAATAGATGAGACTAATTAATAATTGTTTTTAAAAGTAAACTGAAGTAATCTTAATTACGGTTCATCCATAAAAAAATGCAATTCGGTAACTCTTTCTATTTAAAATCTTGGTTTTGAATCAATTTTGCTTCAGTAAAAACTAAAAAAACAAAGCGTTATGCAAACATTGGCCAAGATTTTAATTTTATTAGTAGTTGGAACACTTACAGCCCAAAACCAATATACCAAGGGTATGGAAAAAGCATTTCAACTCTGGAAAGATCAAAAACCAACGGAGGCGTCAAATCTTTTTGAGCGAATTGCTATGGCGGAGCAAGACAATTGGTTGCCCCATTACTATGTAGCACAGATAAACACCATTAACTCATTTGGCGAACAGGATTTTGAAAAATTATCAAAACAGTTGGCAAAGGCCAAGGAGTTTATTGATCTAGCCAAAAAGATTTCACCCAATAACGCGGAAATTTTGGTGCAAGAAGCCATGATAAATACCGCGTGGATGGCTTATGATGGTGCCACATATGGCATTACGCTCTCTGGCAAAAATGTGCAAATCTATCAGCAAGCCCTAGCAATTGCCCCTGAAAATCCTAGAGTAGTCTTTTCCAAAGCGGAATGGGATATGGGTGGTGCCAGATATTTTGGAAAGGATACTACACCATATTGCAAAGACGTGGAGCGGGCTTTGGAACTTTTTGCTAATTTTAGCAATGATACACCGTTTTATCCTTCTTGGGGAAAAGATAGGGCAGAGCAGGTACTAGAGGAATGTAAGTCTTAAACTATGCAGAACTTTTTAAAGGTTTTAAAAGTTTCCATATTAATTACTGTATTGGTCGCCGTCCTGAGCATTTTTGTCTTTGGGGATGGCGATTACTCTTATGAAAGCATCACTAGAGATATAGTTATCAGTTTTATTTTCTCGTTTGGATTAACAGCAGTTAATTCATATTATTATGATGGAATGAATATCCGTTATTCCTGGGAGAAAGATCCTAAAAAACGCTTATGGATAGGTGCTATAGGTTCTCTTTTTTTAACCATGATAACCTTTGGGATATTAAGATATTTGATTCATTTTTATTTTGCAGGGCTTTCTATTGGTGAATTTCTTGAGAGGGAAACACTGGATTCCTATATAATAGCCATCGTTATTACCGTTATCGCCTCCCTTTTCACACATGCCTTTCATTTTTATAGAGCACTTCAAAAGAAAGAGGTCAAAAAGCAAAAAATTATTGCAGGATCGGCTTCGGCACGTTTTGATGCATTAAAAAATCAATTAGACCCCCATTTTTTGTTTAATAGTTTAAACGTATTAACAAGTCTGATTGAAGAAGATCCGGATCAAGCCCAAAAGTTTACAACCTCACTCTCCAAAGTATACCGTTACGTGCTGGAGCAAAAGAACAAAGATTTGGTGACGGTAGATGAGGAGCTCAATTTTGCCAGAACCTATGTTCGATTGTTAAAAATGCGATTTGAGGATAGTATTGTATTTGAGATTCCAGAAAAATGTAGCGTTCCGGAAGCTAAGATAGTTCCACTTTCATTACAGTTACTTTTAGAGAATGCGGTAAAACACAATGTGGTAACCACATCAAGACCTCTGCATATTAAAGTGAGCGAGCATGAAGGTATGTTGCTTGTGAGTAATAATCTTCAGGAAAAACAGGTGGTTAAAAAAAGTAGTGGGGTAGGTTTACAAAACATAAAACAACGCTATGAGATTTTAACGGATAGGGAGGTGAACATAGCTAAAAAAGCCTCTAGTTTTAGTGTAGGGATACCTATGCTAACTACACAACTATCTGTAATGCAAACGCAAGAAACGCATATTGCCGAGAAACGCTATTTAAAGGCCAAAGAGCGTATGAAAGCAATAAAGGATTTCTACACCAATTTAATTACATACTGTATTGTAATTCCCTTTCTTTGGTGGTTAAATTTAAGAACCACAGACTTTCTGTGGGCTTTCTTCCCTACCATTGGTTGGGGATTTGGGGTGATAGCACACGGTATGGAAGCGTACGGTTACAACCCGCTTTGGGGCAAACGTTGGGAAGAACGAAAAATCCAAGAGTTAATGGACAAAGATGATTTTTAATTCGCTTTGTAAATCTCAATGTATTCCCATTCCACAACTCATCCATCAAAAATAACAGTTCGCGAATCTATTTTTCTGAGAGTCTTACTATATCACGAAGTTTGATGTGTAATTAAAAAATGAGTAGTCAATCAAAATTATACGTTATGGAGAACTTAAACGAATACAAATTTAAAAGAGCAAAAGACAGAATTAAGAAATTGAAATCCTTTTATTCCAACATATTGAGTTATTGTATTGTAATTTCAATTTTAGCGTACCTCAATTATAGCACAACAAGTTTTCCATGGGTTATCTTTCCCGCTGTAGGTTGGGGAATAGGATTAATTAGTCATTGGATGTGCACCTACAGTTATAATCCGATATTAGGTAAAGACTGGGAAGAACGTAAAATAAGAGAATTTATGAATCGTGAAGAATTCTAGTGAATCAGTATATTTAAATGTAGATTTAGTAAAACAACCAGCATGGAAAACTTAAACAAAGAAAATAGATATATAAAGGCAAAAGAGCGGGTGGATGTGCTTAAAAAGTTCTACGCCAATCTTTGGACGTATATTATGGTGATTTCGGCTTTGGCCCTAATTAATTATTTAACCAATGGATTTAGTTACATGTGGTTCTTATGGGCTGCTTTTGGATGGGGAATAGGAGTTGTTTTCCACGCTATAAGCACCTTTAACTTGAACCCATTCTTTGGTAAGGGATGGGAAGAAAGGAAGATTAAACAGTTTATGGAGGAGGAAGAGGGTGTAAAAAAATGGAAATAGTCATGGAGAATTTTGAAAAGGACAAGCTAAAACGGGCAAAAAAACAAGTTGCGGAGTTAAAAGGATTCTATATCCATTTAGCTGTTTACGTTGCGGTAAATACGTTTATTCTTATAAATATTTATTTGCGTTCAGATAATTTTTGGGAATGGGGTCATTTTGTAACAGTGTTCGGATGGGGAATAGGACTGGTGTTCCATGCTTCCAAAGTTTTTGATTTCAATCCTATTTTTGGAAAGAAATGGGAAGAAAAGCAAATTCAGAAATATATAGAGGAAGATAAAAAGGAAATGGATAAATACAAATAAGATGGAAAAAATGAAGACAAATATAGAGGATGCCAAAAAACGAGTGGCCAAGCTTAAAAAGTTTTATTCCCATTTATCCATATACGTCATAGTTAACCTTATTCTTTTTGGCATTAAGGCTTATTTTCTGGGCTATTTTGAAAGTAATGTCATCGATAACGATGATTTGACACATTGGATTAGTTGGAACATAATATCCACACCCATAATTTGGGGTATATTTCTTGCCATACATGCGACAAAAGTTTTTAGTTCCCCCTTAACCAAAAATTGGGAGGAAAGACAGATCCAAAAATTTATGGAGAAGGAAGAGAACGAAATTTCTAAATTTTAAATGCTTTAAATCAGCAAAATGAACGTAATCATAATTGAAGATGAAAAACCAGCTGCAAGAAGATTGAGCAGGTTACTTTCGGAATTGGAAGTTGAAGTTTCCACAATGTTACATTCCGTTGAAGAATCCATAGCATGGTTTCACAACAATCCACATCCTGATTTAATCTTTCTGGACATTCAATTATCGGATGGACTTTCCTTTGAAATATTTGATAGTATTGAAGTAAAAAGTGCCATCATTTTCACTACCGCTTTTGATGAATATGCACTCCAAGCTTTTAAGCTAAATAGCATTGATTATTTGTTAAAGCCCATTGATGATGAAGAGCTTGAAACTGCAGTAGAAAAATACCGCAATTTTAAACCAGAAGAACAAAGAATTTCTGTTGATTTTAACGATATAAAAAGGTTGCTTGTCAATCCTCTGGAACGAGAGTATAAAAAACGATTTACTGTTAAGGTGGGGCAGCATTTAAAAATCATCAATGCCGATGAGGTAGAATGTTTTTATAGTGAGAATAAAGGTACTTACGCAGCAACTTTAGATGGAAGAAATTATTTATTGGATACTACACTGGAACAGTTGGAAGAAGAGTTGTCCCCAAAATTTTTTTTCAGGGTAAGTAGAAAATTCTATGTCAATATCAATCATATAAAAGATATCATTTCCTATACCAATTCTAGGCTACAAATCAAGTTAAACCAATTCAAGGAGCAAGAAATTATTGTAAGTAGGGAACGTGTAAAAGACTTTAAGTTATGGTTAGAGTGATAATATTTTAAGTATTGATTATCAACATTTTGATTAAAACTAAAACTAAGAATAGGTTTTTCTTATAGTAAACTTTTATAGTAGTAAGGCTAGTTTTTTTCCACACGATTGTCGTCGAAGGCAGAAGGCAGTAATTTGGGAATTAATTTTATAAAAATAGGCAATAGAACAGCGCCGCCAGGTAACATAAATATGGCCAGGGAAGGAATGGTCTTAAAGATATCCAACAATTGGTTTTGAACTTTTTTCTTCTCTTCTGGGTTTAGTTCCTTTGCCGTAGATTTAGATAAAAGATATACCAGTTCCTTGCTTTCGTTGAGTTCTTTTTTTAGTCTTTTGCTATTTCTTAAGATTAATTTACTAACGTTTTTGAGCATTCCCTCGTAGAATTGGAAGGCCAAATTTTTGTCATTTAAATAAGCAACTTTAGCACTGTTTTTTTTAAAGAATTCTGTGGTGTATTTCAGCGCGGATTTTACTTCTTTTTTCGACTTTGCTAGGTCACTTCCAAGCCCAAAAATATATTCCGATTCCGTGTAGTCCAAAGACTTATCTTCCCATATGGTCAAACACGCCATATCTAAGAAATAGTCCTTGGCGTATTTGGAGAAATTATACTTTAATAAATCGCTATAAGCACCATCAAAATTAGCCTTATCCAGATCTACATAAGTAAGGGAAGAGTCTAAAAGTTGAATCAACTTATCATCAGCCTTTTTTGTTTCCTTAGCGTTTAATGCATGATAAGCAATGTTTATGGTTACATATTCCAATAGCTGTGCATGCCTCATAATGTTTGGAGAACCCTGAAGATATATTTGAAAAATAAGAATATCAACATATAACAATGAGTTTGTAAGACTATTGCCAAAGGCTCTATTGAAAGCAGTTCCTCCAAGATAAATTCTGGAATCTAAGAGTTTTTCAAGCTGGGATTCAGTCTGGTTCCCGCTCAAAATTTTATTCAAGAATGATATTTTGGCAACATCAAGGGACTGATAATAGTTGAAAACAGTGTTTACAAAGAGGTCAAAATCTGTTTCTCCTTTTTCAAGTTTAAAAGTGAAATAAAGGGCAGTAAGTAAATTAATTTTAGCTATTTCATCTTCAGTCAGTTCATGCTCAACGTCGATAAAAGAAGAAATACCAAGATGTACCCCATAAATAAAGCCATTTCTTTTCAGCTCCTGATATAAACTATCAAAGCTCGGAAAGTGAATGGATTCTTTTTTTACCAGATGCCCAAACTTATTGATCCATCCGGATGATGAGGGATTCATTAGGTTAATGTTTACCCTTCAAAATAACATAATTTATAGGACTTTCTTCGACTTTGTTACCATACAAAATTCAATAAAGTAGTGGTTTTTGTTTTTTAAAAGCCCAACAAACATTAATAAACCTTCTATTTACTGATTTTATGCGCCTCATTTTCAATAGGGTTATTTTCCTTACGTAGGATCTCAATTCCCTTTTGAACAACTAGGTTTTTTGGTATGGATATACTACGACCATCATCCATGCGCATAAAAAGATAAAACCCATTAATGGGCAACAAACCCAATACCCACAATTGCCAACTAGGAAGTGATGAAAATGGAAAGCTCTTAAAGGATTACCCTTCAAATCAATGTAATTCCAACGATGCCTGATTCCCATTTTCTGCACGCAAATTTTCGTACAATGATAAAGGTCATATACTCTAAAAGTAGAGGTAGGTAATTTTGATCAAACTCTAAACACAGATACGTATGAAGAAGGTAATTGTTTTTTTGATAGTGATTTTAATCGGGTCAGCAAATTTGTCCCATGCACAAACCTCAGGGATAGATGATGTAGGTGGCAAATGGCAGTTTAGACTGCGTGGAATTGTTGTAACACCTGATGAGCACGCTGATATAGAGGCCATAGGTGGCGATGCATCTATTTCTACTGCAGTTGTGCCTGAGCTCGACATTTCTTATTTCTTTGATGAAAATTGGTCATTGGAATTGATTTTGGCCACTACAAAGCACGATGTTGAGGCCGTTGGAACCTCAGCCGGAGATATAGATTTGGGACATGTATGGTTGCTTCCCCCAACGTTGACAGGGCAATATCATTTTACGGGAGGCGATTTAGTTCCTTATTTGGGTGCGGGAGTAAATTTAACCTTGTTTTATGGAGTTGATGAAGGCTCTGTTGCTGATGACGTTGATTACGATACGGCATTGGGGTTTGCGCTTCAAGGTGGATTTGATTACATGCTAAATGACACCTGGTTTTTAAATGTTGATATAAAAAAGATATTTATGGGTACCGATGCAACTATTGATGCAACTACGGCCCTCGGGGCTACAGTTGGTGCAGATGTTGACATTAATCCATGGATTTTCGGATTCGGTGTAGGGGTGAAACTATAAAAATAGTTGCCTTAAGTTGTGATTGATAAGGAAAACGGCTTGAGTTTGATCAAGCCGTTTTTTGTAGTTTGTGTTCTTAGTTAATACCCTCAACATATTTTATGGGTCTTACTTCCATTCGCCAAATACCCTCTTCAAATCTTGGGTCTTGTTTTGCAATGGCAATTGCCTCATCCAAATCCTTGGCCATAAGATGGTAATACCCTGAAATAATTTCCTTGGTTTCATTATAGGGGCCATCAACAATCTGCCCATTCTTGTAGGAAAGCATGGTACCTTCCATTTCTAGGGGTTGTGCAGATTTCATTCTACCCTCTTCAGTCAATTTTTTCAAATACCCTCCAACTTTTTCAATGTGTTGCTGCATTTGATCGGGTGATAAGTTGGCTTTTGGTTCCTCCTCACTTCTGATTAACAATAAGAATTCTCTCATAATTTTAGTTTAAGATTAAAATTTGCCCCTAAGACAACTGAGATGGTGAAATCAGGACAAGCGTATTCAATTTTTTTTTCAAAAGTTCCTTATCTCTTGGGTTTTTGGCCAAATTTAAAGCCCGATTATAAGCAGAATAGGCTTTTTTAAAAGTTTTATTCGTCTTATGAAATTCTGCAAGGGTAAAGTGATATAGAAAATAATTGTTGATATCCGATTCCTTCCCCAGTGTTTCCAAAGTAGAAATGGCAGCTTGCACTCCCTTTACTTCAGCTAATGCAACACTTCTATTTAATTGCGTAATCGGGGAATCCTCCAATAGCATAAGTTGATCATACAAGGATAAAATTTCATCCCAATTGGTTTTTTTATAGGACTCGGAAATACAATGGTTGGCAGAAATGGCAGCTAAAATACTATACTTGGTTATTGTTTTGGTCAAGGTAATATTGTTCAAATGCTGCATTCCTCTCTGAATTAACAGGGAATCCCATTTTGAGCGATCTTGCTCCTTTAAATCGATGATTTCCCCCGTATCGGATACACGGGAAGCAAATCTTGATGCATTAAAGTACATAAGGGCCAAAAGTGCACTACAAGCTGTTTTGTTAGCAATAACGGTACTTTCTTCAAGTAAACGTGCAAGCCTGATGGCCTCCAAACAAAGATCAAAACGGATAACCTGATTTTTGCTTGCCGGAAAATAACCTTCATTGAATAAGAGGTAAATTGTCTTTAGAACGGCTTCCAGTCGTTTATCAATATCAAATTTTAAGGAAAGGTCAATCTTAACTTTTCTCAGTTGTAGTCTTCCTCTAACCAGTCTTTTGTTTATGGTTTCCTCGTTTGAAAAAAAGGCATTGGCAATCTCAGAAACACTAAAACCGGATAATATCTTTAAGATAAGTGCTATTTGTGAATTTTCAGAGACCGAGGGATGACAACAGGCAAACATCATTTTTAACTGACTGTCTTCAATCAATTCATCGGAAAAGAAACCAATCTCGTTCATTTCTGATTTTTGATCGGTTTGGGATTCATACTCCCTTTGATACTTTTTTCGCTTCAGTACATTTAATGTCAGGTTTTTGGCTGTTGTATACAGCCAAGCCTTGGGATTTTCCGGGATTCCCTTCATTTCCCAATGCTCCGTTGCTTTAAGTAAGGTCTCCTGTACTATGTCCTCAGCAGTTTCAACGTGAGCGTTCCCTAAATATCGGGTAATGACCGCAACCAGTTTTCCATACTCATTTCGAAAGAAATGCGACGTTAATTGATTTGCTTTTTTTGACTGCTGACTATTCATTCAATAGTAGGTTAACCTCCATTACAACCAAGGCTCAATATTTTGTCATGAGGCAAAGTGTTTTTACTGGATGGGACTTGACAGTTAAACATGCTGGTCCACCAGAATGGCGTTTCCGTCTGGATCAAAGACCATAAGACGTCCTGGCCCGGAAGAGTTTTCATCAACTTCTGCGGTCAAGGCAATATTATGCGCTTTTAATTTTTTTTGAATATCCCTTACATCATCATAGGAATCAAGGGTTTGGGCATTTTCGTCCCATCCGGGATTAAAGGTTAAAATATTGTTTTCGAACATTCCCTGAAAAATTCCGATCAGGGCGTTCCCATTCTTCAGGATAAGATAGTTTCGCTTCATCTCACCTGCAAAAACGGTAAAACCAAGGGTTTCATAGAATTCTTTGGAAGCCGTTAAGTCCTTTACGGCCAGACTAATTGAAAATGCACCTAATTCCATAATTTAAGATTGTTTATTGCTATATCCCTAAACTTAAGCAATTTTATGTCTTTTAAGGTTTAATCTCTAATGGAACTTATTGCGGGTTGTTTGCCTTTAGACTTCCAATGAGTAAGAGGGCCAAAAAACCTAAACCAAGATAGCCCACTAGGCTATAGGAATCGAAAGTAGAGAAACACAGGCTAAATACCGAAGGCGCAAGAGCACTGGCAAGAATTAGAAAACTCATTATTTTACCCGTAATGGCACCCAGATTGTTCCTTCCAAAAAATCGAGGCCAAACTATGGCATTTAAGACAGCAAAAAAACCGGACATGATTCCAAACCCAGCTATCAGAAGTGGAATGCCGGCTGGATTGGCCAAGGATAAAAATCCAATGGCTGCCAATAACCCTCCAAATAGCATTAAAAACAAATATAGTTTTAAAGGTAGGGTATCACTTAGATAATTGAATAGGGTGGAAACACATATAGCTACTATGGAACCCGGTAAAAAGATAGATATAGCGTCTTCTTTGGGAAAACCCTGATTGGCAAAGATGGAGACCACATGAAAAGAAAGTCCTGTGCTAAAAAAACTGCTAAAGGCCAACATTAGGCCATACATCCAAAAAGCCCTGGTAGACATCGCTTCTTTTAGCGTAAATTGTTTATACCGAGGGATGGCGGTTTCTACTTCATCCATTGTTGCCACTTCTTGACCATCAGGAAGCAATCCATATATTTCAGGTTTGTTCTTGTATAGAAAATATATGAGTACACTACAGAATAATAATCCAAATGCCATGTATCGCCATGCATTTTCCCATCCTCCATTATCTATCAAAGTATTGATCCATAAGGGAGCAGAGGAGAATCCAAAAGATATGGCGACACTACTAAACATATTTACCTTTCCACGATTCTTGTCAAACCATATCATGATAACATTGCGAGATGCCATAGCGAGCATGCCTTGTCCTGAAAAACGAAGTAGAAAAAATAAAACGGTCATGAGGACAAAGGGTATCACCCAGGTTTCTTGCTCCAGCATGTTCTTTATAAACGAACTCATCTGCACGGAAAATGAGCATAGGAATACCGTAAAAGCGAGCAAAGAAATAGCAAAAAAACCAATATTACGCGCTCCATAGCGGTCAAACCAAACTCCAGCTTTTCCTATGACAAGTGAGCTAAAGATGGTACCCAACATATAGGCATTGCTAAATTGGTTCCTGCTAAGTCCCAAGGCATCTTTTACGGGGTCCGTAAATACTGATACCCCAATAGTTTGTCCTGGCACACTGCAAAACACACCAATGGTACCAATGACCATGATGACATACCCATAAAAAAATGGGCTTTTGGAAGGGTCTATTATAGCTATTTTTTGAATTTTGGACATTGCAAGTAAGCAGGTTGGCAAAGGTTAAAATTACCTCTTTTAAATACTTTGGGGCAATAGAAAAACGGAACCCTTTTGGAGAACCGTTTTTCTGTTCTTGCGCGATAAATGGTTCAAGTGTTTACGACTTTCCCCAAATTTCTTGGTGTAAGATTTTAAAGGATTAGCCTTATTCGCTTTTCTTTAATACAATGGATGCATTGATGGCCACATCTTCCCAAGTTTTACTTACCCCATCCGGTCCGGTATGCAATTGTTCACATGCCTTGTTCAATGATGCCAAGGCTTCTAGTGCATTCCATTTTTTTAAATCCATGACACCGGTAAAATTGATATGGGTACCGTTGGTTACTTCATATTCCAAGGGCAGTTGTTCGGAAATACCGTTCATGCTAAGATTTACAGAACAATTTTTATCATCATCAAAATTGAAAACACCGGTAATGGAACTGGTTTGTGCCATCACATTAAAAAAGAAATGGATTATTTTAGGATCCCGGGTGTTTGTGGTGTCATTTGTGAAAAGACTGCTGACGGGTATTGAAAACTCCAATCCATCAAGTGTTTCCATTGGGGTCTCAGCTTCAGTGTATTTTAAATCCACCTTTGTAAATGTTCCTCCAACAGGCTTTTTATCCATAGTTTTATAGGCGGTAAAACGAACCGTAGTAGAATCCTCAACAATACCATAGGTTTGGGCGGACTTCATTTCTTCTTTTTCTTTTTTAGCCTGTTTGCAGCTTAAGCCCGTTACAAAAATCAGCCCTAGCACAATTGCTTGCAATTTTTTCATAGAATAGGTGTTTTTAGGTTTTGTTCGAAGGTACAGATTATTTAAAGTAGTGTCAACCTGGAACATAAAAATGGCAATCTATCTTAACATATAATTAAAAGCGCTTAATCTACCAGTCTGCTAATAACTTGGGTTTCGCTGTGTAAGGTTTTATGAACTGGGCACTTATCGGCAATCACCATAATTCTGGATTTTTGTGTATCATCCAAGTTGCCTGTTATTCTAATTTCCCTAAGGAAAGTGTCAATTTTAGCGTTGTCCAGTTCACAGTTTTCACAATCTTCTGCATGCGATTTACTATAAGATGTATGTACTTGAACATTAACTAAGGGCCATTTTTTTCGTTTGGCATACATTTGAATGGTCATTGCCGTGCAGGCAGACAATCCGGCAGATACAAACTCGTAGGGAGAAGGCCCAAAATCATTACCGCCAAAGGAAGTTGGCTCATCAGCCACTATGGTATGGTTACCTGCTTTCATTTGTGTGGTAAAACCATCGTCACCATCTAAACTTGCTACCACCTGATGTTTTGTTTTTAGCTTCGAATCTATCTTTCCTTCAATGTTTAAATAACGTTTGGCCCATCCTGCGATTACTTCACCTGCATAGATAGAATCCTCTTTTTTTGTAAGTAGATGATCTGCACCATCTAAAGAAACAAAACTTTTTGGATGCTGTGCAGCTACATAAATTTCCTCAGCATTTTTGATGCCCACAGTATCATCTTGTGGAGAATGTAGAATCAAAATAGGTTTACGAAGCGATCTGGCCACCTCTGGCAGTGATTTGGTTTCCAAATCGTCCAGAAACTGTTTTTTAATGGTAAAATCCCTTCCGCTTAAATTGATCGTAGCCTTGCCCGTAGCTTTAATCTCATCAATACTATTCTTTAGCAAGTGTTTTACATGTACCGGATTAGATGGCGCTCCAACGGTGGCAATGGCCTTAATTGATTCTATCTCTGAAGCGGCAAAAATAGAAGCTGCACCTCCTAGGGAATGGCCTATGAGTAGGGAGGGGGCGCTATATTGTTCTTTTAAAAAACTGGCCGCTGCAACCAAGTCATCAACATTTCCAGAAAAATTTGTGTCGGCAAAATCACCTTCGCTCTCCCCCAATCCGGTAAAGTCAAAACGCAATACTCCAAAACCATGTGAAGTTAGCGCCTTTCCTATGTTTTTAACTGCTAATAAATTTTTGTTACAGGTAAAACAGTGGGCGAAAATCGCAAAGTTATGTGGATGACGATCTACCGGAAGCTCTATGCGCCCCACTAATGTTTGTCCTTCGGTATTCTTGAATGTTACTTTCTGGTACCCCATGTCCGTTTTTCTATTTAGAAGGTATTTTTTTCTTTTTAAATACGCCTCTTAAGTCGGGGTTAAAGAAGAATCCTATCTGCAAACGATCAAAAACTGCTGAAGTGAACTGATTTCGAAGATACCCAAATTGAACACTGCTATTTTCTGTAATATGAATGCCCAAAGCACCATACAAACGATTTTGCCCAAAAAGATCATCTTGCAAGTTAATGAAGAGTTCATCGTAGAAATTCAGAAAAAATGTATCTGTTAAGGGCAAGGTTACCTGAATGCGGTATCGCGCCCTATGTTGTGTATCAGTTCTATCCCCAAAATCAAGAAAACGTTGTTCCAGGCGGTATCGGTGTTCAAAAAGCAGTTCCCAAACTTTGTTTTTCAGAATAAACTGTTCAAAAATGCGATGTTCCTTTGCGTTGATTTCCCCTGCTGATTCTTCAAAAGTGCCATCTGTTGAAATATAACCGTAACCGGCAGTTCCTATGGCATTGGGGTTAATATGATAATTTAAACCGGTTCTAAGCAATAATTGATTGAAATTATTGGTGGTTTCATAAAATCTAAATTGGGCTTCCGTATGAATACTTAGTCGATTTGAAATTTTGTTGGTTCCAAAATACATATACCATGCTCCCCATTCATCCTCACCAGATTGTTGCGCTTTTACCTGGTTTATTAAGGTCAGTAGGACGACTAAGCTTATTATTTTTCTCATTAATCTAAACTAAAAATTTTGGTTTCTTTAAATGGTGATAAATCCAAAGTTTCAACCGAATCTTGATAGGGCTTCCATTTTTCGGTAAAAAAGGCATTGGTCTTGAACAACGTACTTTTCAGTTGCTCTTGGGCAAATTGTATTAAATTGTTTTCCGTTTTTGTCAATCCTGTTTTACGACTCGATACATAGCCACGCGCAGTTCCCAAACGTTGCATTACCGTGATTTCAGGATTACGGGTTATGCCTTGGCGTTTATCCTCTTTTCCAATATAGAGCGCCACAAGGGAATCAATTTCCTTTACAATATCCTTTGAAGCCTCTATTTGATCTCGATATTTTTCTTTATCGAGATCCTTCATCTCTTTTTGGAATTTATTGGCCAACATTTTATTTTCCACAAGTTGTTTTACGGCATCTGCAGCCAATTGTGTATAATTCTCCAGTTTTTTGCCAGCATTATAAACTTCTTCAAGGGCGGCCTTCGAAGTTTTTACCCTTGGATCGGTTTCCACTTTGATCATTGTTGAATCTGAAAGCGTTCCATGCATAATTTTTACTTTGTAAGTACCGGGTTTAACTGTAATTCCGCTAGATTCTTTTTTAGATTTATTGATTTTTCTTGCCGGTCGGTTAGGTCCTTTTTCATCAAGTGACCAATGAATTCTATGAAATCCAGCTTTCTCGGGAGTTTTGTATTTCAGGGTTCGAATCAACCTGTTTCCGTCAAAAAAATCAAATTGGACAGAATCTTTCTTCTGTACTCCTGTCAACTCTTCTTTTTCAGATTCAGTGTCCTTTTCTTTCTCGTCCTTGGCATCATCTTTTTTGGGATCTTCTTTTTTCTTACCGTTTTTTAGGTAATAGGTTATCATAGCACCATGCTTGCGATTTTCCCCATTGTAAAGGGCATCTCCGCCAAACCTGCTTCCTGTTGCCTGCTGATAAGCAGCCAAATATGCTGTAGGACTATCAAAAAGTTTAATATCATTTTGTAAAAGGGTGTTGTCTTGAGCCAGGGCCCTTAAGGGCCGGATGTCGTCCAATATCCAAGCTGCCCGTCCAAAAGTTCCAATAATCAAATCATGTTCCCTAGGATGGATTGCTAAATCTTTGACTGAAACAGTTGGAAAACCTTCGGTCCACTTTTGCCATTTATTACCAGCATCAAAGGAAATGTAAAGCCCATCGTCTGTTCCCAGAAAAAGCAAGTTTGGATTTTCGGAATCCTCCACAATGGAAAGGGTATAACTTTCCACATCAGCCTGATCTACGATTCGAGTCCATGTTTTACCGTAATCTTTGGTCCTATACGCATAGGGGGTATAGTTAAATCTTCGGTAATCATTAGCGATTAACAACGCCTCTCCCTTATTCTTTTTTGACGCTTTAATTTGGGGAATCCAGCTTCCAGAAGGAAGTCCTTTTATATTGGAAGTAACCTCTATCCAGCTGGCGCCGCCATTTTGGGTATAATGCACTTTACCATCATCTGTACCAATCCAAAGCATGTCTTTTTCCACTGCGGATGGTTCAATGACCAAGATGGTACAATGGTTTTCCGCTCCGGTCGCATCCATGGTAAGTCCACCACTTTCACCTTGTTTTTGTTTTTCCTTGTCATTGGTTGTCAAATCAGGTGAAATAACCTCCCAAGTAAGCCCCTTATTGGTCGATTTATGTACAAATTGACTTCCAAAGTACACGGTGCTGTTATTGAAAGGGTCCTGACCAATCCCGGCGTTCCAATTGAAACGTAATTTGGTTTTTGCATCAGGAGGTGTGGGTCTTACCGTAAAATTATTTCCAGTTTTCCAATCGTATCGAGATACATATCCTTGCTGGCTCATAGCATAACCAAATTGGTTGTCATCCAAATCTGGGACAACATCAAAACCATCGCCAAAAGCAATTTCTTGCCAATAACTATTTCGAATACCCTGCGCACGCCAAACATAGGCGGGGCCTCGCCAGGAGCCATTATCCTGCATTCCTCCATATACATTGTAGGGGTATTCGTTATCTATATTGATGTGATAAAACTGGGCTACAGGCAAATTGCCTATAAACCGCCAAGTTTTGCCCCCATCTTTGGTAATGTTCATACCTCCATCATTACCATCGATCATAAATTGACCATTTTCGGGGTGTATCCACCAAGCATGATGATCGGGGTGCACACCATTATCAACCCCATATGCAGGCATTAATTGGGTAAAGTTCTTTCCACCGTCCTCAGATGAATTCACATAGGTGAAAACCGAATAGACCCGGTTTTCATTTTCAGGATCAACAAAAATATCAGAATAATAAAATGGCCTATTGCCAATATCATTTTTATCATTTATTTTTTTCCATTTAAAACCACCGTCATCAGATTTGTACAGTGCATTCTTTTTGGCTTCGACAAGGGCATAGACAATGTTCGGTTTATTCTTGGCTATGGCAATGCCAATACGACCCAGTTCGCCTTTTGGCAATCCATCTTCATCCGTTAGTTCTTTCCAGTTTTTTCCTCCATCATGGGTCATATACAGTCCACTGCCATCTCCTCCAGATTTAAAAAACCATGGATCCCGCTTATGCTCCCACATGGCAGCAATCAATTTGTTGGGATTGGTAGGGTCCATGACCAAATCGGCCACCCCGGTTTTATTATTTACGAAAAGCACTTTTTTCCATGATAAACCGCCATCGGTGGTTTTATATACACCTCTTTCTGGATGAACCCCCCAAGGCGAACCAATGGCACCAACATAGACAACATCTGGATTTGTGGGGTCAATAATTACCCGATGTATATGACGTGTTTTTTCCAATCCCATGGATTTCCAGGTTTTGCCACCATCCAAAGACTTATATATGCCATAACCGCCATTTAAGCTATTTCTTGGATTCCCCTCACCGGTTCCTGCCCAAATTACTGATGGGTTGGACTGCTGAATGGCAATAGCACCAATGGAAGCGGTAACTTCTTTGTCAAAAATAGGCTTCCACTTTATTCCTCCAGAAGTGGATTTCCACAGCCCACCTGAAGCGGTACCCACATACATTACATCTGGATTGGAGGTTACAACATCTATGGCGGTGACCCTGCCACTCATGCCACCAGGGCCAATATTCCTTGGTTTTAGATCCTGCGCAAAATCCATAGAAAATTCTTGGGAAAACAGTATAGCCGATGCAAAAAGCATCAAAAAAGTAAGTAATTGTTTCATTATTTAGGTGAGTTAATTAGTCGGTTAAAGATACCAAAATACCATGGTGGATTTCTTAAAGAGGTGTTAAGGCTTTATCTACTTTCCGGATTTCTGGATTTGAGGTTTTTTTCTGAAAATGCAACAATTTCATTAATTCTCTTTTGTCTGGTCTCCTCTCTTTTTGCTTGCTTTAGCCAATACAGGTAGCTCTTGCATTGTCCTTTGGTAAAGTTTTGAAAATTTTCAAATGCCCTTTTGTTTTTATCAAATGCTTTTTTTAAATCTTCTGGGATAATTCCATTTTCAACATCGTCCAAAAAAACCCACGAACCATCTTGCTTGGCGGCTTCAATTTTTGCAAGTCCGTTCTCGTGCATCAAGCCCAACTCCATTAATTCTATAATATGATTTTTATTGAGTTTACTCCATGCGCTTTTTGGTTTTCGTGAACAGAAATATTGCCTTCGCTTACCATCTCCTAAACTTTTTACCGTGCTGTCAATCCACCCATAGCAGAGTGCTACGCGAACTGCTTCTTCCCAACGCATACTTTCCATTTCATGGTCTATTTTGTACAAAATCAGATATATGCCTTCAGATACTCCATGATTTTTATGAAGCCATTTTCGCCACTCTGAATCATTCTTAAAATAATATTCTGGGATGTTTTTCATCAATAGTTATAATAAAAGAGCGCTATGTTATAAATTATTTTAATAAAATGTTAGACTTTTGAAAAATTAATAGAATATTATCGCAACCAAAGTTTTTTAGATTATTTATCGTTTTAACATTATTTCATGAAAAGATTTTTTTTCGCTTCCCTCGTTCTTTCCTTATTTATTTTTAGCAGCTGTACCAAAAAGAGAGAAGGGCAGCCCAAGCTTTTGATTTTTGCGAAAACCATGGGGTACAAACATAAATCCATCCCAGCGGGAATTAAAGCCATTGAAAAATTGGGTGCCGAAAATAACTTTAGCGTTGATACTACCACCAACGCGGCAATGTTTACGGATGAGGAATTAAAGAAATATTCGGTAGTTGTTTTTCTGAGCACTACGGGTAGTGTATTGGATTACCAACAAGAAGCTGCTTTTGAACGGTACATACAGTCTGGGGGAGGATATGTGGGAATACATGCAGCTACAGATACAGAATACGATTGGGGCTGGTATGGAAAACTGGTCGGCGCTTATTTTCAAAACCATCCGAGAGGAACACCAGAGGCCAATTTCATTGTAACGGATAAAAACTTTGCAGCAACGAGTTTTTTCACGGATTCCATTTGGAAACGAACGGATGAATTATATGATTTTGATAAGTTTAACCCCAATGTAAATGTCGTAGTGACCGTTGATGAAAGCACCTATGAAGGAGGCAGTATGGGAGATTTTCATCCTATGAGTTGGTACCACGAATACGATGGCGGAAGGTCGTTTTATACCGCGGGGGGACATACGGATGAAAGTTTTTCCGAGGAATTATTTTTAAAGCATCTTTTGGGTGGAATACAATATGCAATTGGGGAAAACTTGGTCTTGGATTACGATAAGGCTACGACCCAGATTCCACCCGATATGGATAGATTTTCAAAAACGCCTTTGCTCACAGGAACATTTTATGAGCCAACCGAAATGACCATTCTACCCAATAATGATGTGCTGATAGCGCAAAGAAGGGGTGAAATACTGCATTATTCAGCAGAAACAGGTGAGGTAAATCAAGTTGCACTTTTGGATGTTTATCATAAAGTATTGGAAGCTGAAGGGGTGAATGCCGAGGAAGGCCTAATGGGATTGCAGAAAGACCCTGATTTTGCAACGAATAATTGGGTTTATGCATTCTATGCGCCAACCGGTGATGCATGGGTAAATAGGTTATCCCGGTTTAAGTTTAAGGATAATGTTTTTGATTTAAAATCGGAGCAAATCATTTTGGATGTTGATAGTCAGCGTGAGATATGCTGTCATACTGGAGGGTCAATAGCCTTTGGGCCAGATAAATTACTTTATCTATCAACCGGAGATAATACAACACCGTTCAACGAAAAAGGTGTTGAGTATGTGAGCAAAGGATATGGGCCTTTAAATGATATTCCCGGGCATGAACAATACGATGCGCGCAGATCATCTGCCAATACCAACGATTTACGTGGAAAAATTCTTCGCATAAAAATGAATGAAGACGGGAGTTATGATATACCGGAAGGAAATTTATTTCCCGAGGGAATGGAAAAAACAAGACCGGAAATTTACACTATGGGACATAGGAATCCCTATCGGATTTCCGTTGACCCTAAAAAAGGATATGTCTATTGGGGAGATGTAGGACCTGATGCCCGTGAAGATGATATGAAAATGCGAGGGCCCCGAGGGTATGATGAAATGAACCAGGCACGCAAAGCAGGGAATTTTGGATGGCCATTATTTATTGGAGATAACAAACCATACGTTGCGTATGATTATGAAACCGGTGAAAGCGGAGAGGCATTTGACCCTGAAAAACCGATTAATAATTCGAGGAACAATACAGGATTGACCGAGTTGCCTCCCGCAATGCCGGCTTATGCATTTTACCCCTATGCAGAAACTAAATATTTTCCACAAGTTGCCACAGGAGGTAGGAATGCAATGGCTGGACCAACCTATTATGCGGATATGTACGAGGAGCATGTAAGTTTGCCTGAACATTACAATGAAAAAGTAATTATTTATGATTGGATTCGCGGGTGGATGAAGGCTGTTACGCTCTTTGAAGACGGTAGCTTTAATAAAATGGAGCCCTTTGCATCAGATGTAAAAGTGAATAATTTAATTGATATGGAGATGGGACCGGATGGTCGCTTGTATCTTTTGGAATATGGAGCTGGTTGGTTTTCTCAAAACCATGATTCGGGGCTAAGTTATATTGAATTTAATGGAGGTAATCGTCCTCCGGTGATAGATAGCCTTACCATTGACAAGACTTCTGGGAAACTACCGTTGACCATTGCTGCGGAAGTTGCTTCCTTTGATAAGGAGAACGATGGCATACGCTATGTTTGGGATTTTGGAAATGGAGAAACTAAGGAGACTGAGGTTGCTTCTGTATCCTATACCTATGAGAAATCTGGACAGTATAAGATGTCTGTAATTGCAAGGGATACCGAAGGTGCCGAAAAACAGAGCGAGACCATTGCGATCAATGCAGGAAATTCAAAACCCGAAGTGGTCATAATTGTAAATGACAAGACAACAGAATTCAGTGCAGGAGTACCTATTGCATATGAAGTCAAAGTAACGGATCCTGATGGTGAGAATACCGTGGATTCTTCCAATATTTTTATAGCTGTTGATTATTTGGAAAGTATGGACGAAGTGGGAAGGTCTGTAGGACATCAACAAATTTCATCCCTGGTTTCGGGAAAGGCATTAACGCAAAACCTAGATTGTAAAACTTGTCACAAGGAGAAGGAAGCATCAATAGGACCATCGTATTTTGAGGTATCTGAAAAGTACAAAAATGTGAAAAGAGCCCATTCGTATTTGCAAAGTCGAATTATTCTTGGCGGTGGTGGTGTCTGGGGCGAGGTTATAATGCCAGCGCATCCAGATTTAACCAAAAGCGAAGCGAGGCAAATAGTTAGCTACATACAATCTTTGTCAAACACAGGAAGAAAAAAGGAAAAATCGTTACCCCTCAAAGGTACCATTGTTCCCAAACCTGAACAGGGCGATAAGGTTATGGTGCTGACAGCCAGTTATACGGATAATGGAGAGGGAGGTTCACAACCTTTATCTGCAATTAGTTCTGTAAGACTGCAGCGTTCCATGGATTAAGACTGGATTAATTTTTTTGGGTAAGTATGTAAAAATTTGGATCAAATGCCAATGCATTACTTTTTAGTTCCTCTGTTTTCCAGTTTTTGCTGGGGAACAACCATTTTTCCGATTTATCTATAAAAACACGGACGGGCATATCAAAATCTTCCACAATATCCACATATCTATAGGTAATGGCGTTGGCCTGCAGTTTGTATTCTAATTTAGGAATCTTGGTGGTACGTAAATATTGATTGAAAAATGCAGATAGGTCTTTCTTTGTTTTTTTGCTGATGTAATTTTCAATCTGTTCTGTAGTAACAGTTTGGTGGTAGAACTCCGCATTTAATCCTCTTAGGATTTGCCTCCAAAGTTTGTCGTCTTCAATCAATTGTCTAAGAGTGTGTAACATATTGGCCCCTTTGTAATACATATCGCCCGAACCTCTTTTGTTAACATTATAGGTTCCTATTATGGGAATGTCGTTTTGGATTTTTTTACGGGTTCCAATAACGTATTCCCCCCCTGCTTTGGTCCCAAAATGGTAGTCCAGATAGAGGCTCTCGGAATAGGCGGTAAACCCTTCATGAATCCACATATCTGCGGCATCCTTATAGGTTATATTGTTCGCAAACCATTCATGCCCTGCCTCATGAATGATAATAAAATCAAACTTTAGGCCCCAACCAGTTCCAGAGAGGTCATTCCCCAAATATCCATTTTGATATTGATTCCCGTAGGTCACGGAACTTTGGTGTTCCATACCCAGATAGGGAACTTCAACCAACTTAAAACTATCTTCATAAAAGGGGTAGGGGCCAAACCAGTGCTCAAAGGCTTCCAACATTAACGGCGTCTGCTTAAACTGTTCTTTGGCTTTTTCCAAGTTGTACCGCAGTACGTAATAATCCAAATCTAAAGTACCGTTTTCGCCTTCATACTTTTCTCCAAAATGTACATAATCCCCAATATTTACATTTACGCCATAATTGTTTATGGGATTGGAAACGAACCATTTGTAGTTTTTGTAATCTCCATATTCATAGGTATCCCTTAACCTTCCATTGGAAACATTCATTAAATTTTTTGGCACATCAACACTGATCTGCATGCTATCTACTTCATCATACATATGGTCCTTATTGGGCCACCAGGCACTAGCTCCTAAACCTTGACATGAAGTGGCCACAAAAGGGTTTCCATTAACGTCTTTTTTCCATGAAAATCCGCCATCCCATGGAGCTCGTTTTGCCTTTCTTGGATAACCAGAATATTGCACATATAATTCATTGAATTCACCCGGAACTTGTTTTTTCTTTAAATGGATAAAATGAGCAGGGCCATGTGAAGTATAGTTGAGGTCCTCGTTGTCCTGGGAAACCGCATCAATTTTTAAAGGCGGTTGTAAATCAATTTGGATAACATCGGAGGCTTCCAAAACTTTGTATCGGATAATGTTATAACCGGCAATAAATTCTTTTTCGGGCTGTATCTTAATGTTAAGATCATAATAGTTAACATCCCACCAGGCGCGCTCAGGGGTAATACTTCCCCTCAATGTATCCAATTTGGTGAAATTTTGCGCATGCGAAAAAAATAGGGTAGACAGAAAAAAGACTATGGCAAAACGTACGCTCATATATTCTGGTTATTTCTTGAATTCTTATTCATGGGTTATCTATACACTTTATTTGGAAATACCACGGGGCTTTCATACCCATTCTTGCCTATCGCGGCAACACCAAAAAAGTAGTTGTCAATAACAATGCCATCCAAAGTAAATTCCGATACGTCACCAACAAATTTATAATTATCCCAAGTTGGGGATGTGGTATCCCGCCAGTAGATTTTATAGCCGATCGCTCCATCTACCTTACTCCATCTTAATTTTACTGATGGTTCTACAATGCCCCCGATTTCAACTGTGGTAGGGGAAGGTGGAGCCCAGGCAATGGAAGCTAAATTTATGGCATTTACAGCTGTTATTTTTTTTGCATATTCAAAGTTAACGTGCTCTAATACATCTCCATATGCAATTCCATTCTCCATACGAGTATTCTGATGCTGTTGGGTATAATTCTCATGGGCCTCCATAATTCGAATTCCGGCAAAGCCGGCATCGTTAAAAGGCCTATGATGGCCACCTCTTCCAAATCGATCTAGGCGATAAATCATTATAGGGTTCATTTCTGGCATGTAGGTTTTGGTGGTTTTATGAACATACCGTGCTAATTGTCTTGAAATTCCATCTACTTCACCACCATAAAAGCGCCTTGCTCGTCGCTGCTGCTCTGTCTCGGTTGGAGGAACTGGTTCTGAGAAAATCCTGAAATCGCGATTGCTCACAACACCATTGACCCCAGCAATGTTTCCAATCATATCATTATTAAGGACACCAATAATATCCCAACCTTTCTCTTTAGCATACTGTGCTAGTCCCTTTCCTCCGTAGAGGCCTTGTTCTTCTCCGGAGAGTCCTGCAAAGATGATGCTACTCTCAAATTCATATTTGGAAAGTATCCTTGCTGCTTCCATAGCTCCAGCCATTCCACTGGCGTTGTCGTTGGCACCGGGAGCATCGGAAGTAAAATCATTAGGGTCAGTTACGCGGGAATCAATATCGCCACTCATGATAATAAACCTATTTGGGTATTTGGATCCTTTTTTAACAGCAATCACGTTCACTACCCATACGTCATGCACAATCCTTTTTCCATCTCCCTTTTTAACCAAATCTTTCTGATAAAAAACGTCTAGACAGTTATTGCAATCGCTGGAAATCTTTTCAAACTCAGACTTTATCCAACGTCTTGCAGCTCCAATTCCGCGGGTTTCCGAAAGTGTATCACTTAAGGTGTGTCTAGTTCCAAAATTGGTAAGTGAAGTAATATCTTTTTCAATACGTTCTGCTGAAACGCCGTTGATAATGTCATATAGTTGTGCATCCGTTTGGGCACTGCAGACCACAGAAAAAAAAGTAAGGCAAAATGTGAATAGATTCTTCATTAGTTATGGATTATATTTTTTATCGAATGAAACTCCATGAAAATTACAAAAGGGACCTAGAAGCGCATAGAAAAGGGGCTTTTTGTTGTCCTTGTCGTCGTCTTTGTTGTACATTCTGAGACACATCAAAGAAAAATACAAAAGGATCAAGAAAAAAACCAACCAATATATCTTTAGCATCGAACTTTCAGCTTCAGAACCTATGCAGACCACCAATAGGGTAGCTGAAAATGCAAATACTGCATTGTTAAAAGCTTCTATTGGGGAAAGATTATGTGGATATTTCACAATTGAAAATTACTTAATAAATGTTACTCTGGAAATTTTACCATTTTCAACCTCATAAATGGCGACAGCGCTAAAATGCCCGTCGTTTGCAGTAATGTATTCCTCATCGATAACCTTGTTACCGATCACTATTCTCTTTTTTACTTCACAATGAAGATTAGGAACATTTTCAAAGAAGGAATTGTAGTCCTCCTTCATTTTATCCTTTCCTTGGGAAGTGGGTTGGTTTGGAAAGTTAAATAGCTTTATATCTTCTGAATAGGTTGCCATAAAAGCTTCAATATCCCTGTTGTTATACGCTTTAAGTTGTTCATTTACCACAGATTCTGCATCTTCTGTTTTCCATTTTGGAAAAATAAATGTCATGGATGCAATGAGCCCGTTTTTGATTTCATACATAGCTACTTGATGACCTTTACGTCCATCCACAAGAGTGAATTCCTCATCAATAACCTTATTTCCTATTCGAATGCGTTGATTCACCTCTACTTTGGCACTTTCGGTATTCTGGTAGAAGCGTTTATAACTTTCGGTCATTTTTGTTTTACCAACATACATCGTGTCATTTGGGAATCGTTGTGCCAATACACTCTCGCTGTAACAGGACACAAAACCATATAAATCTTCATTGTTGAAGGTGTTAACCTGTTTTTGAACAATGTTCACTGGCGATTCTTCAGAAACAAATGCCAATCGATTACCATTTTGGTTTATGGCCATGCGGGTTATGTCGTTAATCTCATCCTGTTCAAATTTCATGGTTTTCTGCCATTGAATATCCAGGGTAGTATCAAATTTAAGTATCGATTTACCTGACCCAGTAAGCATTGTGGTTTGGTTCAACCAGCACATATCTTCAGCATTTTTATAGGTCTGGGCAATTTTTTCCGTGACCCCACTCAACGGATTTATGGATTTAATCTCCCATTCTTTTTTTTCCTTACTGATATAACTGATCAAATTAGTGTTTGGAATTTTCCATAGACTGCGTCCTACATTTCGTTGAAGGGTCTTATTGGAACCGTCTTTTATGTTGCTGACAACCAAATCCATTCGGTCTGCTACCAAAACCGAAGAAACTACAATGGAATCATTGTACCAGGTATGGTAACCCACTTTTAAATTTTCCAAAAGTGGCTCCGAATCTCCAGTTCTGGGATTATATTGATACAGTAGTTGCAATCCGTCTAAATCTAACCTAATAGCAGAAATAGCATCTTTCCCGGGTATTTTTAAAGGCGAATACTCGCTGCCCGTTGGTGTATTGGATATCCATATAGATGTGCTTCCTTCCTCTATATTAAACCTTAAAATATCTGTCTGGTCATCCCGTGTTGCCGAAAACAGTACGGTGTTGTTATTTAAAAAAGAGGGTTGATTGTCGTACCCTTCATTATTTGAGATGTTTTTTGGGTTGGATAGAACGGGATTACCCAGTTCCATATTTAGATCAAAAAGATATATCTCCGTGTTGGACTGTCCTATGGCAGTCGAAGAAACGATTAAAAGTAAGGCAGATAGTAATCTGTAATACATTATGATGTAAATTGTTTAAGTAAGTACCGCACCCGATTTGTATTTTCCACATGGTATTTGGCTTGGGTTTTCTTGAGCCCAACCTTAACGGTTACAGCAGATTCTGGGAGCTCTTGGAACATAAACTCATCTGTCCAATCATCCCCAATTGCAAAGACAAAATCGTATTCATCTTCGCCCAACATTCGTACGGAGGCCCTTCCTTTGTTCACATTACTGCTTTTCACCTCCATTACCTTATTGCCATTAAGAACACTAATATCATCATTTCCAATTAAACTGGTAAGAACCGTATTTAGCTCTGTGGCTCTTTTTTGTCCAAAATCGGGATCTGTATTTCTATAGTGCCAAGCCATTGAATAATTTTTCTCCTCTATAAATGAGCCTGGGGTACGATCAACAAAGGACTCCAATACCGGTCGTATTTTTTCCATCCATTCCCCTTTTACATTCTCAAGGAGTTTAAATTCTTCACCACCCCTTGAAATCCATACCCCATGCTCCACGATCATATTGTATTTCTTTGGTAAAAACCAGCGCGTAAATGTTTGCTTATCCCTTCCACTAATTAGGAATAAGGTGGTATTCTCTTGGTTATGCAATTCATCTAAGAGCTCATATAATGCTTCATCCGGTGACGCTTTTTGCGGATCTTTGTCAAACCCAACCAAGGTACCGTCATAATCCAGAAATAAAAGACGCTTTTTTGATTTCTCGTAATTTTTCGTGATTTCATGCAATATGGGGTCTGACATTTTTTGGGAAACAAAGGTGTGGTTCCCTTCACTCTTTCTATTTAATGCGCCCATAAATTCATTGGCCCATACCTCTACGTTATAGCGTTCCAATCTATTTTGGAGGAACATATTTCTAGCCACTTGTTCTTCCTTAGGCATTGTTATGGCACTTTTTAAAGTGTCTGCTTGTTGCTCAAAATTATTGGGATTTATTAACAGTGCTTCGTTCATTTCGTTGGCAGAACCTGCCATTTCACTTAAAATTAATACCCCGGTCTTATCGATTCGGGTAGCCACATATTCTTTCGCCACCAGGTTCATCCCATCCCGCAAGGGTGTTAGCCAGGCAATATCGCTGGAGGTATAGAGATCAATAAGATTTTCAAAGGGCAAGGATCTATAAAAATACCATATGGGC
This sequence comes from Flavobacteriaceae bacterium, assembly GCA_039985375.1. Lineage (GTDB taxonomy): Bacteria > Bacteroidota > Bacteroidia > Flavobacteriales > Flavobacteriaceae > Flagellimonas. The sequence continues at coordinate 149,930 of JBDWSS010000114.1, read as the reverse complement.
GTCCAATTAACGGTGGAAAGCTCTCCATTTATCCGGCCAACCAGTTCATCAATCTCTTTCTTAAGAAGCTGGTATTGGGGTACATTGGAGCGGGAGGGAACGGCCAATATAATCAAGCGAACTTTTTCCTTGTATTCAGGATACTTGTTTAAAAAGTATTCGAAAGCATTGATACGTTTGGCAATACCCTTACTATAGTCCAATCTATCTATGGACAAGATAAGTTTGGTATCTGGAGCCGAGGCCTTATGGCTATCTAATTTTTTTTGAAAATCGGTTCTGTTCTCTTTTGTAATCTGTTCATGGGCGATGGCGGCGTCCTTAAATTTTTTGTAATCGATTCCCATTGGAAAAGAATCTACTTTAATTACCCGATTGTCCTGATAAATGTCGTTAAAACTAACTTCCAATCCTAGCAATCTTCTTACAGAACTTAAAAAATGCCGCTCATAATCATAGGTATGAAAACCAATAAGGTCCGAGCCCAATAACCCCTCCAACACTTCTTCGCGCCAAGGTAAGGTTCTAAAGATTTCGTAGGAAGGAAAAGGAATATGTAAAAAGAAACCTATTGAGGTGTTTGGACGTTTTACCCTAACCATCTGAGGCACCAGCATTAACTGATAGTCATGTACCCATATGGTATCCCCTTCATTGGAATTTTCAATAATGGCGTCGGCAAATTTTTGGTTTACCTTTTTGTACGTATTCCAAAAGTCCAATTCAAATTCAGAATACTCCAAAAAGTAATGGAATAGCGGCCAAACTGTTCTGTTGCTAAATCCAAAATAGAACCCTTCCATCTCCTTCTCGGTAAGACTTACCTTTGCACAGCCATGTTTTAGTAGGGCTTTATCTATATCGGCTTCAAGTTCTGGCGGGGTTTCTTCATCTGTCAATCCTGACCATCCAATCCAGAGACTTTCCCCTCCGCTGTGCACAGATTTCATACCGGTTGCCAAACCACCAACACTGGGAATTGCACTTAGGCCGCCGTCACTTATTTGCAATTGTACTGGCAGCCTATTGGAAATAATTATAGTTTTACTCATGAAAGATGATTTTAGGACAAATTTGTAATAAAATTCCTATATTTTCGATTAATAGTAAGATAAAACTTGTAATAACCAACAGAAATTTTAATCCCATTATGGATAACCTAAATTACGGAATAATTGGAAACTGTAGAAGTGCTGCGCTAATTTCTGATACCGGTTCTTTGGACTGGTGTTGCTTGCCTCAATTTGACTCTACCTCGGTATTTGCAAAATTGTTGGATGACAAGAATGGAGGGAACTTTGAAATCAAGACAAAATACAACTACGAGATACATCAACAGTATTTTAAAAACACGGCGATACTTGTTACACGATATTCCGATGGGGAAAATACCTTTGAAGTTCATGACTTTATGCCCAGATATCATAAACTCAATGGAAAATACAATGCTCCCCCAGAAATAGTACGGTATGTAAAACACATTTCTGGAGTTCCTAAATTTAGTGTAAACTATGATCCAAGACTAGAGTATGCTCAAGGACAAACAACTAACCATGTCAAGACAAACTTTATAGTAAGCCTAACGAGCAAGAAAAAATTCGACACACTTTTTCTTTATACTTCCTTCGATAAGGATACCGTACTGGGTGGCGGGGAAATTGAACTTAAGGAAGATGGGTATTTTTTGATTTGTTACAATGAAAAGATTTTGAAGCCCTCCACCGACAAAATGTCTTTGGAATTGGAACGCACAAAAATCTATTGGTTGGATTGGGTAGACAGAACGCCCGATTACAAGCAGTTTAACAAGGAAATTATCAGAAGCGCGATTACCTTAAAGATGTTGACTTACGACAAGACAGGGGCTGTGCTTGCTGCCGCTACCACATCTTTACCGGAGACCATTGGAGAAGTCCGTAATTGGGATTACAGGTTTTGCTGGATTCGAGATGCCTCCATGGTGATAAAAGTAGTATCTGAATTAGGGCATAAAAACTCCGCAAGAAGGTATTTACAGTTTATTATTGATTTGATGCCCGACAAGGATGAAAAACTCCAAATCATGTACGGAATCAACAAAGAAAAAAACCTGACCGAGAAAACCTTAGACCATTTAGAAGGGTATCGTGGCTCAAAACCGGTTCGCATCGGAAATGCTGCCTATAAGCAAAAGCAAAATGATATTTACGGAATACTGATGGATGTAATTTATGAGCAATTGGCAAAGTTTAGCAATGACATTGAAAATGGGGAAGAACTTTGGAGCATTACCAAAGGTATTGTGTGGATCGTGAGCAAGCACTGGAAAGAAGCGGATAAGGGAATTTGGGAATTCAGGGGAGAGGACAGGCATTTTACTTTTTCAAAGGTATTGTGCTGGGTTGCCATTGATAGAGCTATTAAAGTGGCAAAGATTTTTGGAAAGAATCGAAAAATCCAGAAATGGACGGCTCTTGAACAGGAAATGAAGGAAGATATTCATGAAAATGCATGGAACCCTGATATCAATGCTTTTGTTCAGTCTTATGGATCAGATCATTTGGATGCATCCGTATTGTTAATGGAATCTTATGGTTTCATTAATGCGAGGGACCCAAAATTTGTAAGTACGGTCAGGGCTATTGAAGAGGATTTGAGCAACGATGGATTATTGTATCGTTATAAAAATGAAGATGATTTTGGTTTACCTTCCTCATCCTTTACTATTTGTACCTTTTGGTTCATAAACAGTCTATTCAAAATCGGTGAGGAAGAAAAGGCACTGGCGCATTTTGAACGCTTGTTGGGGTATAGCAATCACTTAGGATTGTTCAGTGAGGATATTGATTTTAAAACAAAACGCTTGTTGGGTAACTTTCCGCAGGCCTATTCGCATTTGGCACTCATTGAATGTGCCATTAATTTCTCAAGAAAGAAGAATGAGGAGAAGATTTTGGAGTCTATAAGTTGATATTGAAATCCTAGAACCATAACACCTTTAATGAAAACATAAAAAAACCGCTCCTAAGGGAGCGGTTTTCAAATCAGCTTTGTTTCAGCATTATTTGAATTAGTCAAAGTTATACCCATTATCCGCTGCAACCTTATCCGCAATTTGGGTGCGGAGTGCCACGACATTGGGTTGATTTGTATATTTCGTAAAACGTTTAAGTCCCATAAGCATCATTCGTTGTTCATCGCCTTCAGCAAAGGAAACAATAGCCTCTTTTCCTTTTTGGTTGATGATATCCACTGCTCGGTAAAGATACAACCGTGATATTGCGATTTGGGTTGTTTGGGAATCTTCTCCAAATCTTTTCACATTTTTCTCTGTTCTTAAGATAGCAGATTCTGATAAATATACTTGAATTAAAATATCTGAAGCGGACATTAACAGCATTTGATGGTCTTCTAGGCTGGGACCAAATTTTTGCACCGCACTTCCGGCAATCATCAAGAAGACCTTTTTTAATCTAGCCACCAAATCTTTTTCCTCAGCAAAAAGTTCGGAAAAATCGGGTGCATCAAAAGACGGGATTCCCATTAATTCTTCTCCAACTGCTGTGGCAGGGCCCAACAGTTCCACATGGCCTTTCATAGCCTTTTTTACCAACATTCCTACGGCCAACATTCTGTTTATCTCATTGGTTCCCTCATAAATTCTTGAGATACGGGCATCTCTCCAAGCAGATTCCATTGGGGTATCAGCACTAAAGCCCATTCCTCCAAAAATTTGAATACCTTCATCTGTAGTTTCTTGTACATGCTCGGATACCGCAACCTTGAGAATGGAGCATTCAATGGCATATTCTTCAACACCTTTAAGTTCCGCCTCTTGATGGGAGTTACCATCAGCTTCACGAATTGCAATTCTATCTTCAATGTTTTTGGCGGCCCGGTAACAGGCAGATTCATCTACATAAACATTCGTGGCCATGTCTGCTATTTTGGCCTTAATGGCGCCAAAATTTATGATTGAGGTTTTAAATTGTATACGTTCATTGGCGTATTTAATGGCTTCGGATACCACTCTTCTTTGTGCTTCCAAGCATGCGGCTGCCAATTTAATTCTGCCAACATTAAGAGCATTCATGGCAATTTTAAACCCATTGCCTCTTTCAGAAAGCATATTTTCCACGGGGACCTTGGTCTCATTGAAAAATACTTGTCGGGTAGAGGAGGCATGGATTCCCAATTTCTTTTCTTCATCTCCCAGCGTTATTCCGTTACTTGGGTCATTTTCAACAATGAATCCTGTAATGTTTTTATCATCTTCAATCCGGGCAAAGACGATAAATAGATTACAAAATCCTGCATTGGAAATCCACATTTTTTGTCCTGTAATACTATAGTGTTTTCCATCTTCTGAAAGCACCGCTTTGGTTTTCCCTGAATTTGCATCGGAGCCTGCACCAGGTTCGGTTAAGCAATATGCACCAAACCACTCACCCGAAGCCAATTTTGGAACATACTTTTGCTTTTGTTCTTCGGTCCCATATAGTGTGATTGGCATAGTACCTATACCTGTATGTGCGCCAAACGCGGTGCTAAAAGACCCGGTAGCACCAGAGATATAATCGCATACCAACATGGTGGAAACAAACCCCATACCCATTCCGCCATAGGACTCTGGAACTGCAACGCTCAATAACCCAAGTTCACCAGCTTTTCGCATGGTTTCTTCGGTATATGCATAGTCTTTTTTTTCAAAGCGTTCCCAATGTGCCCAAAGCTCACGATCCACAAACTCCTTGGTGCTTTCGCGCATCATTCTTTGTTCTTCGTTTAAGTCTTCGAGCGTAAAAATGTCCTCGCAGGCAGTCTCCTTGACCAAAAATTGGCCTCCTCTTAGAATATCCTTATTTAGGGTTTCAGTACTCATATCGTCTTAGGTATTTTGTAGTGGGTATTTGGTATTTAGCTTTGTTAAATGCTGCTTACTGATCAATACCAAACCCATTTCCTGTTAATTCAAAAATTCATAGATACCTGCTGCGCCTTGCCCGGTTCCAACGCACATGGTAACCATTCCATATTTTCCTTGCATTTTGCGTTTACGCATTTCATCGAACAGCTGTACAGAAAGCTTTGCTCCAGTACAACCCAGGGGATGTCCCAATGCAATTGCACCTCCATTTACATTAACAATTTCTTCATTAAGGTTGAGCTCGCGTATTACGGCTAGGGATTGGGATGCAAAAGCTTCGTTTAGTTCTATTAATTCAATATCGTTCTGTTTCATGCTCGCTTGCTTTAAAGCCTTTGGAATAGCTTTTACCGGGCCAATTCCCATTATTCTGGGTTCAACCCCAGCTGCCGCATAGTTCACCAAGCGTGCAATGGGATCTAGGTTCAATTCTTTTACCATTTCCTCACTCATTACCATTACAAAGGCTGCGCCATCACTCATTTGGGAAGAATTACCAGCTGTTACACTTCCACCTGCAGTAAAAACAGGACGAAGTTTATTAAGTGTTGGGATATTAGTACCTTTTCTAGGTCCTTCATCCTTAGTTACAGTATATGTTTTGGTTTCTTTTTTACCGGCATCGTTTACAAATGTATGTTCCACATCAATAGGAACAATTTGGTCTTGAAAACGATTTTCTTCTTGTGCTTTTAAAGCTTTCATATGGGAACTGTAGGCAAATACATCTTGATCTTCCCTAGAAACCTTGAATTGTTTTGCTACGGCTTCGGCGGTTAAACCCATGCCCCAGTAATAATCCTCATTCCCTTCTTTTGCGGTGGCATAATCTGGAGTAGGTTTATAACCTCCCATGGGAATATAACTCATACTTTCAGCACCACCTGCAATAATACAATCGGCCATTCCTGATTGAATTTTAGCTGTTGCAATTCCTATGGTTTCTAATCCAGATGCACAATATCTGTTGACGGTAACACCGGGAACGTCATCAATATTAAGCCCCATTAAGGAGATTAAACGAGCCATATTCAGCCCTTGTTCAGCTTCTGGCATTGCATTTCCTACAATAACATCATCAATTCTTTTTTTATCGAGCCCGGGTAGTTCGTTCATCATGTGCTCAATGGTTTCAGCTGCCAACTCATCCGGTCTTTTGAATCTAAACAATCCTTTAGGTGCTTTACCAACTGCTGTTCTATATGCTTTTACGATATATGCTGTTTTCATTTCTTAGCTTTTGGCTGTAAGCTTAATGCTTAAAGCAATTTTTTAATTTCTCAACGGTTTACCTGTTTTCAACATATGCTGAATGCGTTCCAGTGTTTTACGTTCGGTACAAAGTGATAAGAAGGCTTCCCGCTCCAAATCCAAAAGGTACTGTTCTGAAACATAACTAGCTTCTGATAAATCCCCACCGGCCATTACGTAGGCCAATTTGTTGGCTATTTTCTTATCGTGTTCTGAGATATAATGTCCAGCTTCCATAGCATCTGTGCCTACTAGAAACATTCCCAAAGCCTGTTTTCCAAGAACCTTTACGTCTTTTCTTTTGGCTGGTTGTGTATAACCAGCTTCTGCCATTAATTTAGCATGTGCCTTGGCCGTCGCAATTTGTCGGTCTTTATTTACCACAACTACATCTTTTCCTTTTTGAAGGATTCCCAAATCAAATGCTTCATATGCAGAGGTTGAGACCTTTGCCATACCAATTGTCAAGAAATATTCTTGAAGCACATTTAATTCCACATCATTTTTTCTAAAGGTATCAGACGCCCTAAGTGTCATTTCCTTGGAACCACCGCCACCGGGGATGACTCCGACCCCAAATTCAACCAAACCTATATACGTTTCCGCTGCTGCAACAACTTTGTCTGCGTGCAGAGAAAGCTCACATCCACCTCCCAGACACATACCATGAGGTGCCGAAATGGTTGGAATTGATGAATATCGCATGCGCATCATGGTATCTTGGAACATTTTGATGGCCATGTTCAGTTCGTCATATTCTTGCTCTACTGCCATCATGAAAATCATACCTATATTGGCACCTACCGAGAAGTTAGCAGCTTGATTACCAACAACCAAACCTTGAAAATCTTTTTCAGCAATATCTATGGCCTTGTTTAGTCCGGACAGCACATCACCGCCAATGGTGTTCATTTTGGATTGAAATTCAACATTGAGGATGCCATCACCTAAGTCCTCTACAACAACACCACTATTTTTGAAGACCTTATTGGATTTTCTGATGTTGTCCAGAATAATAAAGGCATCTTGTCCCGGAACTTTTTCCATGCCCTTTTTTGGGATATTATAAAAATGGGTGGCCCCATTGTTAATTGTATAAAAAGTAGCAATGCCGGATTCTTTCATTTCTTCAATCCAGGGAGCTGCTTCCAGGCCTTCAGCTTTAATAAATTCCAGGCCTTTATCCAAGCCAACAGCATCCCAAATTTGAAACGGTCCATGTTCCCAGCCAAAACCGGCCTTCATGGCATCATCAATCTTATAAAGTTCCTCAGATATTTCGGGAATTCTATGGGAAACATAAGCAAACAGGGCTCCAAAACTCTTTCTATAAAATGTTCCGGCCTTATCTTTTCCAGCAGTAAGAATGGCAAAACGGTCAACAACCTTATCAATCGTTTTGGTAAGTTCCAATGTGGCAAACTTTGCACTTTTCTTAGAGCGATATTCAAGCGAGTCCAGGTCCAAAGTAAGAATTTCGCTTTTACCCTTATCGTCCTTAATTTTTTTATAGAAACCCTGACCAGATTTACTTCCCAGCCATTTATTTTTCATCATTGTATTGATGAAATCTGGTAATTGAAACAATTCTAGGCGCTCATCGTCTTTGCAGTTTTCATGAATACCATTGGCAACATGCACCAAGGTGTCCAATCCAACAACATCTACGGTGCGAAAAGTAGCAGACTTTGGCCTGCCAATTACAGGACCTGTAAGTTTGTCCACTTCTTCAACCGTCATGTCCAAATCCTTAACGGCATGGAATAGGCTTTGAATACTAAAAATTCCTATCCTATTCCCTATAAAAGCTGGGGTATCTTTAGCCAATACCGAAGTTTTTCCCAAATATTGCTCCCCATATCCATTTAAAAAATCCAATACTTCTGAAGAGGTTTCTGGACCTGGGATTATTTCAAAAAGTTTTAGATACCTGGCAGGGTTGAAAAAATGCGTTCCGCAGAAATGTTGTTTAAAATCATCACTTCTTCCCTCGCTCATAAACTTAATGGGAATTCCCGAGGTATTCGAAGTAATTAAAGTACCTGGTTTTCTATGCTTCTCGAGGTTTTCAAATACCTGTTTTTTTATATTCAACCGTTCAACAACAACTTCTATGATCCAATCTACTTGGCTCACGTTGGAAATGTCATCCTCAAGATTTCCAGTGGTAATCCTTTTTGCAAATTTTTGATGATAAATAGGAGAGGGCTTAGACTTTAAAGCAGCTGACAAGGAGTTATTGACCAATCTATTGCGGACAATTTTGTTGTCCAGCTTAAGTCCTTTGGCCTTTTCCTTATCATTAAGTTCTCTAGGAACTATGTCGAGCAATAGAACCTCCACTCCAATATTTGCAAAGTGACAGGCAATTCCACTGCCCATAATACCAGAACCAATAACCGCAACTTTGTTGATATGCCTTTTCATTAAAAGTTTAAATTAATTAGTTGTTGTTTTGATATATATTTTCTTTTCCAGAATAAGTTTATTGATTGCTTCAGTGGTCTTGAAAAACCCCAGTAAATCTTCCTCTAATATATTTTCCCTTACCACCTCATTAAAGCGTAAGACAACATCCTTGGAATCTTTTCTTTTCTCTAAACCCAGAGCGGTAAGATGAATAAGCACACCTCTTCCATCTTTTGGATTTGGTTTTCTTTGAATGTATCCCCTTTCTTCAATATTTTTTAATATTCTAGAGAGACTTGTCGCCTCCATACCCATTTTTGGACCTAGTGCCGTACTTGGCGTACCCTTCTTTGGATCTATGCTAAGCAGTGTGAATCCTATAGCCATTGTGAGGCCATAACCCTTGGCTTCTTCATTGTACATTTTGATTACCGCTTGCCAGGTGGCTCTAAGGGAGTAATCAATTGTTATTTCTTTCATAAAAAAGGTTTGGTTGTTCAAAGATACTAAAATTTATTATGCATGCATAATAAATTTTATAATAAATCGCATCTGTGCAAGTAGAAAAACCAGCTGAATATGCTGGCTTCTTTCGATTGATAATCGTGTTTCAGGCACTAACGCCCGTAAATATTATTGTATAAATCAAGATACTTTTCCTTTATAATCTTTCTCCTCAATTTCATTGTCGGAGTCATATGTCCATCATCTATGGTCCATACATCGGGGGTAAGTCTAAATTGCTTGACCTTTTCCCATTTGGCAAAATCCTCATTGGCCAGATCTACTTCTTCCTGTATTCTGGAAATCACTTTTTCATTTAAAATAATATCTGAATTTTCACCTGGGACAATATTATTTTGATCGGCCCATTGATATAAAAAGTCGAAATTTGGTTGGATAAGGGCCGCAGGCATTTTCTCTCCTTCACCCACTACCATGATCTGCTCTATAAAGTGGGACTCCTTGAATTTGTTTTCCAGCAATTGGGGCGCAACATATTTTCCACCTGAGGTCTTGAACATTTCCTTTTTACGGTCCGTAATCTGCAAGAACCCATCTGAATCTATTTCACCAATATCACCTGTATGGAAATAACCATCTTTTATAACCTCTGCGGTCTTTTCGGGATTTTTATAATAGCCCATCATAATGTTGGGGCCTTTGCATAAAATTTCTCCATCTTCAGCAATTTTCACTTCAACTCCATCCATTATTCTTCCTACTTTCCCAATCTTCCACCCCTTGTTGCCCTTTTCTGTTACTGAGATACCTGGGGAGGTTTCTGTAAGGCCATAACATTCCATTATGGGCATATCGGCAGCTCCAAAGATATGTCCTAACCTAGGCTGCAGTGCGGCACTCCCAGAAGCCATAAATTTGAGATTTCCACCAAGACCTTCTTTCCATTTGCTAAATATGAGCTTACGGGCGAGTCCCAATTTCTTTTCATACAACCACCCATTCTTTTGATATGGCTCAAACTTGAACCCGAGTTCTACTGCCCAAAAGAACAACTTTTTCTTAATCCCGGTAAGCGCGGCTCCTTTTGCAATTATCGCATCATACACCTTTTCGGCCAATCGTGGAACCACGGTCATAAAAGCTGGTTTCACTTCTTTTACGTTGTCACTGATTTTGTCCAAACCTTCTGCAAAATGAATTTCAAGACAGAGGTACTGAGCAACATAAGAAAAGGTACGCTCAAAAATATGGCATATCGGAAGAAAACTTAAAATCTTTTCTCCGGGATCAAGCGGTAGTCTTGTTTGCGCCGATAGGGCGTTCGAAACTATATTGCTATGGGAGAGCATTACTCCTTTGGGTCTTCCCGTTGTGCCGGAAGTATAGATCAAGGTGGCCAAATCTTCTGGAGAAACCTTATCCTTTCTGTTTTCAACCTCATCCTGGTTCGAAATATCTTTACCCTTTTCTAAAACGGTTGACCAATTGGAGCAGTTGGAAAGTTCATCAAAAGAAAATACATCTTTCAGTTTTTTAAGCTTTCCACTTATGGACAGCACTTTATCCAAAACTTCTTGACAGGAAACAAAACAATATTTTGCTTCGGAATGATTCAATATGTATTCATAATCATTCTCGGATATAGTTGGGTAAATAGGTACGTTTTGGGCACCTACCTGAAGAATGCCAATATCGCAAATGTTCCATTCGGTTCTATTGTTCATTGAAATAACAGCAATCTTATCACCTGGTTTAACACCTAACCGAAGGAGACCACGACTTAGGGCATTTGCCTGGTCTACGTATTCTTTGGAAGAAGTACCGACCCATTTGCCATTGTACTTGGTAACCAGTGCTTTTTCCAATGGAAATTTTTTCAATTGATAATAGGGGATATCAAATAACCGGGTAACTTTTTGCATAGTAAGTTTCTGTAAAGTAATTGCAAAATAAGGAAAGGAAGCGGGATTTTAAAATAGGTTTTTCAATTTCAGTAAGATTTTACAGCAATATTCTTAATGGTTAACAATGTGAGGGAGTCCTATTTCCCCATATAAGTTTACAGGCTGAGAGAAATTTATTTTGAAATTAAACGTTTAATGTTTTTAGAAGTCAAAATAGGCGCAGATACTTTTTTAAAAATGCTTTATCCATGAAAAAGACTTTTGCTTACAGCTTAATTTTAATCTTTTTGTTTGCATGCTCTTCCAATGTAGAGCCCATTGATGATAATGAAGAAGAGCAGCTAGAAACTCTTGAACAGCCCCAATCTCCTATAGATTATAATTCTACGGCCAGTTGGGCGTTTCATCCTGACCAGACAATAAATTTTCTCTCGACTTATGATTTGGATGTTGGTCTTGTAAATAAGGATTTAGAACTTGAAGGTACCATACAAATTAAAAATAACGCTAAAGTTGATACTGGGGTTGATGTTTTTTTTGTTCATCCAACAATATTGGATGACAACCCTGAAGAAGCTGGAGTTGTTGCTCTTGATAATCAACCTGAAACAAGAATAGATTTAACAATTATTGCTCAGGGAGGCCTATTGGCAAAGTATGGTAGATTTTTTGCACCAAGATATCGGCAATCAACCGGTTACACGTATCTTAATGAAGCTGTTGACAAAGAAAACCAAGCATCCGTAATTATACAATCGTATAGTGATGTAAAAGCTGCGTTTCTCAATTATTTGAACAATTACAACAATGGCAATAAGATTATACTAGCTGGCCATTCGCAAGGGTCATATTTATTGTCGATGCTTTTAAGCGATGTCTTTGATGATGATACCACTTTGCGGAATAGATTGGTTACAGCTGCCCTCGGTGGTATGGGATATGTATATGCCGATCAAGGTGAATATGTTGGTGGACAGTTTGAAAATATACCACTTTGCTTACAGGTTAGTGAATGTGGATGTGTGCAAAACTGGAGAAGTTATGAAGACGGACAAACGTATAATGATTTAAGATTGACCTTGCCTTTGTTTAACCTAGAATTAGTGAAGTATGGCGTATATAATCGCACAGCGGATTTGGACAACGATTGGTTTATAATGGATGAAGCTTATATTTCCCAAAATCAAACATCTGTAAGATATATAGCGTTAGCTTCTAACGTCAACGAAAACCATGGCTATAATTATGTGGCCCATGACAATCTATATTTGGCTCGAATGCGGAGGGATTCCGATACGGAAATTGGGTTTAACATTACCTATAGCCCTCAAACAGGTGATCAAAGAATAAATGATTTGGCTATTGAAGAAGTAAGCCCGCTTTTTGATTTTTGGGGATACCACACCAAAGATTATGCTACCTATTTATGGCCTTTGCTAGAGCAGATTGATGCGAAATTGGCAAATTGTAACTAGTCTAAAATTATTATAAAAGTGTATTGTTTTAGAAATATCTATTGGCCATTCTCAATCCATTCCCGAGCATTCACAAAAGCTTCCAACCATGGCGAAACTTTGTCACTTTCTCTATCTTTTGGGTAGTGTGCCCAGTTCCAAGGAAATATTGAACGTTCAATATGGGGCATAGTCACCAAATGGCGGCCAGTTTTATCACAAAGCATAGCAGTGTTAAAATCACTGCCGTTAGGATTGGAAGGATAACTTTCATATCCATATTTTGCAACAATATCATACTGATTTTCCGTATGTGGTAAACTAAATTTACCTTCACCATGCGATATCCAAACTCCCAAAGTAGCTCCTTCCAAAGAAGATAACATGACCGAATTGTTTTTCTGAATTTTCACCGAAGTAAAATTGCTTTCGTGCTTTCCAGAGTCATTATAGGTTAATCTACCATGGGTTTTATGATCAGGATTTATCAAATCTAATTCCATGAACAATTGACAACCATTACAAATACCAATAGAAAGTGTATCAGGTCTGGCAAAAAAGTCATTGATGACCTTATTTGCGCGTTCATTGTATTTAATAGCTCCTGCCCAGCCTTTGGCGCTTCCAAGCACATCGGAGTTGGAAAAACCGCCAACTGCACCTAAAAACTGAATACCTTCTAAAGTTTCGCGACCAGAAATAAGGTCGGTCATATGAACATCCTTTACATCAAAACCTGCCAAATACATCGCATTTGCCATTTCTCTTTCCGAGTTGCTTCCTTTTTCCCTTAGAATGGCAGCTTTGGGCTTCTCGATATTATTTTTCTTCGAAAAATCACTCGAAGTGACGTTTGTCAAATAGTTATCAGGAAAGGAGTAAACCAAAGGTTGTTGCTTGTAATTTTCATATCGATGCTTGGCCAAACCGTTTGCAGTTTGTTTGTCATCCAACAAATATGAAGTTTTAAACCACGTATCCCGAAGGGAAGGAATGTTTAATCCAATTTCTATGCCATGACTTTTAATTTTCAATTTCCCGCTGGGAATTACTTTTCCTATAATTTGCGCTTCAATTCCCGCCTCTTCTATCATTTTAGATCCACCTTCATCCTTGGACTGAAGGATTAGCCCAATGTTTTCGGCGAACAACATTTTAACAATATCAGTTTCTCCCAAGCTCGTTAAATCCAATTGGGCACCAAGGTCATTGTCGGAAAAACACAATTCAAGGAGTGAAGTGATCATTCCGCCAGACCCGATATCATGTCCGGCTATTATGGCACCATTTGCAATTAGCTCTTGTACCGTGTTAAAAACTGTTTTAAAGAAAGGGGTATCCTTAATTGTCGGTGCTTCGTTTCCAATTGCGTTGACAACTTGACCGAAAGAAGAACCTCCCAATTTAAAATCATCCTTTGATAAGTTGATGTAATAGATATCTCCGCCTTCTTTCTGAAGCAGCGGCTCAACCACCTTGGAAATATTGTTGCAGTTTCCTGCGGCAGAAATTACAACTGTTCCTGGGGCAATGATTTCTTCATTTTTGTATTTCTGTTTCATGGAAAGGGAATCCTTTCCTGTTGGAACATTGATACCCAGACCAATGGAAAAATCCGAAATGGCCTTGACGGCTTCGTATAAACGCGCATCTTCGCCGGGATTGCGACAGGGCCACATCCAGTTTGCAGAGAGGGAAACAGATTTTAAACCATCTTTTAAGGGTGCCCACACCAAATTGGTCAAAGCTTCAGCAATACTGTTCTTACTACCTGCAATAGGGTCTATAAGGCCGGAAATAGGAGAATGACCAATACTAGTTGCAATACCTTCCTTTCCTTTAAAATCCAACGCCATCACGCCACAATTGTTTAAAGGCAGTTGTAACGGACCAACACATTGCTGTTTTGCTACTCGGCCCCCTACGCAGCGATCTACCTTATTTGTTAGCCAATCCTTGCAGGCTACTGCTTCCAATTGTAATACTTGTTCCAGATAGTCGTGAAAATATTCCAAAGTGTATTCCGGAGTCTCATATTGAATTTTGACTTTGGAATCTTCCATAATGGTTTTTGGCGAACTTCCAAACATATCGGAAAGTTCTAAATCCATTGGTTTGTCACCTTTGGAAGATGATTTAAAGGTAAAGCGATGGTCGCCGGTAACATCTCCAACTTCGTAGATGGGTGAACGCTCACGCTCTGCAATTCGATGCAATAATGCGGTGTCTTTCTCACCAATTACCAGTCCCATACGTTCTTGACTTTCATTGCCAATAATTTCTTTGGCAGAGAGGGTTGGGTCTCCAACAGGAAGTTTATCTAAATCAATATGTCCTCCCGTTTCTTCTACCAATTCAGAAAGACAATTTAAATGGCCCCCAGCACCATGATCATGAATCGAAACAATTGCGTTGTCCTTACTTTCCACCATTCCGCGGATAGCATTGGCAGCTCTTTTTTGCATTTCAGGATTGGATCGTTGTACTGCGTTTAGTTCAATAGCCGATTCAAATTCCCCGGTATCTGCACTTGAAACGGCAGCGCCACCCATGCCAATGCGATAATTATCACCACCCAGAATAACTATTTTGTCACCTTTTTTTGGTTCATCTTTCAAGGCCTGGTCTATTTTACCATAACCAATACCGCCTGCCTGCATAATTACTTTGTCATAGCCAAGCTTTCTGTTATTTTCTTGGTGTTCAAAGGTTAAAATCGAACCAGCAATAAGCGGTTGTCCAAATTTGTTTCCAAAATCAGATGCCCCATTGGATGCTTTTATAAGAATGTCCATGGGAGTTTGGTATAACCAAGGGCGCGGAGCCATGGTTTCCCATTGGCGATTTTCTTCCAAACGGGAATATGCGGTCATGTATACTGCCGTGCCAGCCAAGGGCAAAGAGCCCTTGCCTCCGGCAAGGCGATCCCGTATTTCACCTCCAGAGCCAGTGGCCGCACCGTTAAAGGGCTCTACTGTGGTAGGGAAGTTATGGGTCTCTGCCTTTAGGGAAAGTACCGAGTCAAAATCCTGTTCCTCATAAAAATCAGGTCGATCTGCTGTTTTTGGAGCAAACTGTACCACCTTCGGGCCTTTTATAAAAGCAACATTATCCTTGTAGGCGGAAACAATATCATTAGGGTTGGACTCTGAAGTTTTTTTAATGAGTTTGAAAAGTGAATTTGGCATTTTTTGCCCATCAATTACAAAAGTTCCGTTAAAGATTTTATGGCGACAATGTTCCGAATTTACCTGACTAAAACCAAAGACTTCGGAATCGGTAAGTTTACGACCGATATTTTTGGCCAAACGTTCTAAATAGGATACTTCATCTTGGTTTAAAGCCAAACCTTCCTGTTGGTTGTAGGCTGCGATATCATCAATTTCCAAAATAGCTTCTGGGATAATATCAACGGTAAATATTTTTTGGTCTAAACTTGAATACTTTTGAAACAACATGGGGTCAAATTCCGAAAAATCTTCTCGAACTGCCCTGAATTCTTCAATACGAATAATGCCTTCAATACCCATGTTTTGGGTAATCTCTGTAGCATTGGTGCTCCAAGGGGTAATCATTGCGGCTCGTGGTCCAACAAAAAAGGCGTCCAAAGACGCCACGTTTATTTTATGCTGGTTGCCAAACAACCATGTTAATTTTTCTATATTTTTTAGAGTGATTTCTTGAGCAGTTTGGACGGCAAAAACCTTGCTTGCCTCGTCTCCAAAGAAATGAATCATATCAGCCGAATTCTTGAACGATTAAGAAAGTGCAAATTTACAGGTTTACCTTGAATTTTGCTGTATAGAATAACGGAGTTGTTAACCGGGAATTGTTGATAGTTTTGGATTGAGTCTGTTACCAAATAGAATGCACCTCCCTGAGGTACAAAAAAAAGCCCCATATAGGGGCTTCTAAGTTGCGTTAATCCAATATGGCTTACAAAGTAGCTTCGCCAATAAGAAAATAAAGATTTTTCAAGGAAGCATCTCTTTTAGGGAACAAGGTTTTCATTCGTTCATCAGTTCCCATTAGCTGTAAACCTTCTATGGAATCAAAATAAAAACGATGGATTTCATCCGGTTTTTCTAAGCTCCCTTTTGCTTGAAAGGGCATTATAAAACGTTCGAAATGCGTTCCAAACTCCGGCATTATTTTACATACTTCATCATGGTAGGCTGCAAACTGCTCTTTATGTTGTTCACCTTCATTAAAATAGATCAAAGCCACGCCATAGGTCTTTGAATGATCTCCCACTTCTTTTTTAAATTCAAAGTTGGTATTCTTACAGGTGAATATGGATATGTCTTTGAGGGCAGGTAACGCGTATTCATTTCTGATTTTTATGAAGGCTTCATCTGAATTAAACGCATTAAAAGCTTCTATACTGGGGTACGTTGCAAAATGAATTTCAGAAGGCAAATCCAAATCTCCCTCTGCCAACATGGTGGGTTCAATGATACGCTCAATTTTACCCCCGTATTGTTCCAAAATGGCTCCGCCTTTTTTCTTGTATTCTTCAAAGCGAGCCTCTTCCCCTTCTTTTATATACATTAAGGCTACATTCACTATTTCCTCATTTGTTGCTGTCATTGTTTTTTTTAAATCGTTGATTGCTAAATCTGTTTTCTGGGTTATGGTATTGCATGAAATAGCAAAAAAAATGATAAGTATTAAACTTGTTGATTTTGTTTTTGATAGCATTGTTCATAGGTTTAAATTAGATGTCCGAGTTGAAGGGTGTCTTTCACCAAGCCTTCTTGAATTGGGTTTACGCTTGCGTTAAGATTGTTTGTGCCGTAATCTATACCCACAACATGCCTTATTCCTCTAGTGCCTTTTTGTTTCTGAATTATACGTAATACAGCATCCGGAATTTCTTGTGGGTCGGGAGCATCCTCCGAATTAAAAAAATCGCCAAAACTATGAAGCATTGCAGATGGGGTTTTGGACATTTCCCCATAGTTTTCCAGAACGGAAGTGTCAGCTTCCTTTGGACCACTATGTAGTAACCCGGTTGGGAAAGGCCCAGGTTCAATGATACTAACATCCACACCGAACGGCCTTAATTCGTATTGAAGTGATTCTGAATAGGCTTCCAGTGCAAATTTGCTTGCACAGTAGACACCAAAATATGGAAACACCAATCTACCGGCAAGGGAAGAAATATTGATGATAAGCCCATCGTCCGATTTTTTAAGCAAGGGCAGAAACACTTTGGATGTTCTAATTACCCCAAAAAAATTAGTATCAAACTGTTCCTGCACCTGGTCTAAGCTATAAGCTTCTGTAATACCTACATACATTACACCAGCATTGTTGACCAAGACATCAAGCCCTCCTTCCTCTTCAAGGAGCCTTAATTTTAAGGCTTGGGTGGAAGTTTCACTGGTAACATCCAAGTCGGCGATGGTAATAGCTAGATTCTCTCTTTTAGCAATGGATTCCAGTTCTTTTTTTTTAGCACGGTTTTTTCCAGTTGTGTCCCTCATGGTTGCCCAAACCTTGTATCCTTTTCGAGCCAATGTAAGTGAGGTTAAATATCCAAACCCGTTGCTCGAACCTGTAATCAAAACTTTTTTCATCATATTGTTTTTGTGTTAAATGATGATACAAAGTTGAAGACAAGCTCGAAAAAGATGTTTTACGGTTGGCTCAATGATTTGCTCATACGGTTCAACTTAAAGATAGTAGGAGAAACACCATAGCGAAGTTTAAATGTTTTTGAATAGTGTGAAACATTTGAAAAACCACATTCGTAAGCAATGTCTGTGGTTCTTAGATCTGTTCTGGTCAATAATTCAACAGATTTCTCCAATTTCTTATCCCTTAGATAGCTTGCGGGGGAAGATTGATAAAGCTTTTTAAAATCCCTTTTGAAAGTGGAAAGACTTTTATTGGTAAGTTGGGCCAACTCCTCCAAAGAAATATTGGAGTAATGATGTGCCTCAACAACTTCCCTAAAAGAATATGATGTGGGATGAAACAAACTGGACAGTATTTGACGTATCACCGGTGCGTTCTGCGTTTGATTTAATAACAGGATAATTTCCTTAAGTTTTAGACTTAATATATCCTCGTTTACCAAATCTGGGTTTTCAAAATAAAAAAGAACACTTTCAATATATTTCCTTACGATAATGTCACTTTTTAATTTAGACATTCCAACAGCTTTGGGAGCATCTGTTTTAAGGAAGTTGGGAAGTCTATTGTCATATATCTTAAGTAATATTTCTGGATGAAAATGTACCGCGATGGCTCTATATTTTTTTGAGGATTTTGAAGGTAGCATTCTACAGATATAGTTTCCACACTTCATTAACAAGGACTCTTCTTCTCTGACCCTTAGTTTTCCAGCTTCAGAGTAGGAATCATATTCCCCATCCAAAATGTAAAGGAAACAAGCTTCATTGGGCAGGAGATTGGGCTTCTTGTAAGGAGGTTCAAGAATTATAGTCTCAAAAATCATTTTCCCATATAAATCGATGGTTTTATAGTCAAGTACCATTTCCTTTTTTCGGTAAAAATAATACTTGGAACGTATACCATCTTTTATAATCTGTTCGTTGTGTTGTCAATTTGGTTCAAACTTCCTCCAACGTAAGCCTTTGTCAAAAGAAGTTTGATGCCATTTTGACTAGATTTTAGGATAACATTCCTCCAGAAACTTCAATACGTTGGCCACTTATCCATTTGGCATCATCTGTACATAAGAATGCTACCACACCACCAATGTCATGACTTTCCCCCATACGACCTAAAGCAGTCATTCCAGCAATAATATCTACCACTTGGGGAGCTTTCTCAAAGCGTTCTTTATTAAAATCAGTGTTTATGGCTCCCGGCGCCACGGTATTTGCCCGTATTCCACGCTCTCCCAATTCCTTGGCCAAATAACGGGTGTATACCTCAACAGCACCTTTCATGCAGGCATAAGCGGAGTATCCAGGGAAAGAAAAACGGGCCAAACCACTGGAGATGTTTACAATGCCACCATGTTCATTTAATGAACCCAATAAGGTTTGTGTTAAAAAGTATACACCTTTTAAATGAACGTTTACCATATTGTCAAAAGCTTCTTCAGAGGTGTCATTAACGGAATTATGATGCCCAAAACCTGCGTTGTTCACTAAAAAATCAATCTTGGAAGTATTCCATTGGGTTTGTAATCTATTTGTAAGCTCTTTCTTAAAAGCTTCAAAAGCTGCAATCTTAGTTGTGTCCAATGGTATCGCCATACCATTCATGCCTAAGGATCGAACATCTTGTAGCGTAGTTTCGGCAGCTTCTTTATTGGCTTGGTATGTTATGATCACATCCAGCCCTTTTTTTGCCAAACTCGTGGCCATGTCTTTGCCCAGTCCTCGGCTACCACCGGTAACCAATGCAATTTTTCTGTTACTCATAGTATTCATTTTTGATTTTGTTTTGAATACTACAAAGGTCTTTACTACATGCTCAAGAAGATTGTTCTGAAGAAACGGTTTGTTGTAAAAATCAAATAATTTCTGATTTCCTGTAAGAAACAGGCGAATGGTCAGTATGCTTTTTGAAAAAATTGGAAAAATGAGCTGTTTCTTCAAATCCAAGGGCATTGGCAATTTCTGAAACGTTCCAATTGGTATGTCTAAGCAATATTTTGGCCTCTTGGAGCACACGCTGCAAAATAAGGACGGATGTACTCTGTTGCATACTTTCTTTTAGGGCCCTATTCAGGTGATTTACATGGACCCCAAGATGCATGGCAAAATCAGAGGCAGAACGTAGCTGCATCCGTTGCATAGGGCTTTCCATTGGAAATTGCCGTTCCAATAATTCCATAAACAACCCCGAGATTCTTTCTGAAGCGTTGGAATGTACATGCATTTCCAAATTGGCCGGTTGAAACTTCTGCGCGGTATGAATCAATTCAAAGACCAAATTTCGCAAAACGTCATATTTATAGGTGTAATCCGATTCAATTTCGGTGAACATGCGGTTAAAAAGCGGTGTAACCTTTTTCAGTTGTTCATCTGTTAATTGTAATACCGGAGAGCCCTTGGGTTGAAAGACGGGGTATTGGGCAAGGTTCCCGTATTGATGAAAAAACGTTTCGGTAAACACACAAAAATAACCCCTTAATTGCGCGTCAATCATTTCCCAATTATATGGAATTCTAGGGTTGGAAAAGACTAGAACCTGTTTATCCACATTCACGGATTTATCTGCGTAGTGCACCTTGCTTTTTCCGCGGACCAAGCTTATTTTAAAATAATCTCGCCGATTAAAGGGCATGGCCTTGGGTTTGGGGCCGGCAAATTCATCCAACTTGAACACATTAAAATGGCCAATTCCTGATTTTACACTTTCAGGAACGTAGTTGTGCGCCGATTGATAGAATTCTTCAATGGTAACCCGTTTGCTCATGGCATAAAGTTATGGAAATCAAATAATCCATAATAGCCATTGTGCAATTTAAATTTTGCATTGTATGATTCAACTCTTGGTTAGCAGCGCCATATAAAAACCATCAAAACCATGCTCAGAAGCAAAAAGTTTCTGCTCTTTGACAAATTCAAAAGCTTTTCCTTCTTCTGAGGATAGAAAGGATTGTACTTGTTCTGAGTTTTCCTCGGGAAGTATGGAGCAGGTGGCATATACCATTTTACCTCCGGGCTTAACCATTTTGGAATAGTTTCGTAGAATATCGTGCTGAACACCTTTTATTTTTTCAATAAACTCTGGCTGTAACTTCCATTTTGAGTCTGGGTTCCTGCGTAATACCCCAAGCCCCGAACAAGGCGCATCCAGTAGCAACCGATCTACAGTGCTGTGAAGTTTTTTAATGACCTTGGTAGATTCGATAGTTCTTGTTTCTACATTATGTACATTATTGCGCCGCGTTCTAATTTTAAGCTTCTTTAGCTTACTTTCATAAATATCCAATGCCAATAGCTGCCCTTTATTCTCCATTAAGGATGCCAAATGCAGGGTTTTTCCACCGGCTCCCGCACATGCATCTACCACCCGTTGTCCTGGAGCTACTTCTAAAAAGGGAGCTACCAACTGTGAAGAAGCATCCTGTACCTCAAAAAGCCCATCCTTAAATGCTTGTGTAATAAAAACGTTTTTACGTTCTTTTAGTTTTAACGCATCTTTTGCCCCTGAAATGGTTTCTGTTTCAATACTCTCGGTCTTTAAAAGTTCACGAAGTTTTTCCTTGGTGGTTTTAAGGGTATTTGTTCTAAGAATAACTTCGGCCTGTGTGTTTAATGCCGAGATTTCCTTGGTCCATAGGCTATTTCCTAATGCTTTTTCTCCTAATTCGTCCATCCAATCTGGCACGGATTCCTTAAACTTTCTAATTTTGGAAAGCTCATCAAAACGTCCCTTGATCCGTCTCTCAGGAGTTTCTTCCAATTGCTTCCAATCAGGGAGCTGGATTCCACGCAAAACACACCAAACGGTAAATAGTCTAAATAGATTTTGACGGGAGTAGGGCTGGTGCACCTCGGCAATTTCGGCATACAAGCGTTTCCAGCGAACAATATCATAGGTGGTTTCGGCAATGAAGCCTCGATCTCGAGCGCCCCAGCGCTTGTCATACCGGAGTACTTTTTCGATTACTTTATCGGCGTATTCATTTTCGTTAAAAATCATGCCCAGGGCATCAATAACAGCAAAGACCAAGTTTCTATGTAGTCGCATCCTAAAAATTAAGGACTGCAAAGGTATTGTTTTACTATGGATTCCAATTAAATTTGAATAAACCTTATGAGATGACAAAAACAACCATAATTATTATGGCGTTGGTACTACTGGGGTGCTCCTCAAAAGAGAAATCGGCCAATTATTCCTCTGTTGCTATTGAGACGGTGTTCAGTGATTCAATACGTATAAGGGCCATTGAGTTTTTAGATGATCAAACATTAGCTTTTGCAGGGAACAAAGGAGTATACGGTTCTATTGATGTTAGAACAAACACCGTTAGAACCAATGTGCAAAAATTTGATAGTATTCTTCCTGAATTTAGGGCAGTGGCACATACCAAGAATGATTTTTTCATGCTTTCTGTGGCTACTCCGGCATTGCTATATAAAACCGGCGAAAAAGGGAAAATGGAATTAGTTTATAAAGAAGAGGGGGAAGGTGTTTTTTATGATTCCATGAGATTTTGGAACGATTTGGAAGGCATTGCTATTGGTGATGGGGCTAATGGTTGTTTATCCATTATTATAACTAGGGATGGAGGTAATAATTGGGTTAAGGTCCCTTGTGATTCCTTACCGAGCTTAGATGGATCTGTTGGTGCTTATGCAGCAAGCAATACAAATATTGAAATAGTTGGAGATACATGTTGGATTATAACGGCTATGGAGGATTTGTTATTTTCTGAAGATAAAGGTAAAACTTGGACCGCAATTGAAATCCCAATACTAATAACGGAACCTTATCAAGGTATTTATTCCATAGACTTTTACGATGAGAATTTGGGTTATGGTATAGGAGGTTCATTTGAGTTTTCCGATTTAAAAAAATCAAATAAGATGATTACCACAGATGGTGGAGAAACATGGGAACTCATTGCAGAAGGACAAGAACCGGGATATAAAAGTTGCGTACAATTTATGCCCAATTCAGGAGGAAAGGATATGGTTGCTGTTGGATTTACGGGAATTTCATATTCCAACAATGGAGGACATACCTGGAAATCACTTAGTGAAGAAGGATTTTACACCATTCGATTTTTAAATAGTTCCACAGCCTACGCAGCAGGTAAAAACAGGATTGCAAGATTGGTATTCAAATAAAAAGGAAAAGGGCGGCGATTTTTATCGCCGCCCCTACAAACAAATAACCAAACCAAACTATACGTTTACTACGATGTAATTTCTTCCGGTCTTTTTGTACCAAACACCTCTATATTTATATAATTTTCTGCCTTTTACCACTACCACTTTTCGGGCTCTTGGTAATTTCCTAACCTTAATTCCCGTTGGAGCCGCGGCTACGACATATTTCTTTCCTTTTGCTTTGTACCAAACTCCATCGGCAAAATAAAAGTTAGCTTTATTGTGTACTACAACTTTTGGTTTGTTAACTGTGGTTTCGATTGTTCCGTGTTTAGGATATACACGAACCACTTTTTTTTGTGCATTGGCAATCAAAAGACCACCTACGAGTGCTATAGTCAAAAAGATAATTTTCAAATTTTTCATCATAATTGATTTAATGGGTTTCTATATCTATGACTCTAGTTTTGAAAGAAGGTTTAATTAAGAAAGGAGCCAATTGGCTCCTTTCTTAGTTTTATCTCTGATTTTTTTGGCTTTATTTATTTTCTCGTTGTTTTCTATATTGTTGTATCAACTTTTTTCTAAAATCATCTTCTGCCTTTAACAGTAGCAAGGTTTTTTTAGGTGTGATGACACTTTTTATTTTCATAATAAAATCCTGATCTAGATCATATCGCTCTTTTTGCATGGCAAGATGTTTATCCAAAAGGGTTGAAGATTCTCCTTTGGAGAGGTTTTCAATTGAGGATATTTTGGATTTTAATTCATCCCGCTCCTTCTTTCTTAATGCGTGTTTTTTTTCTTCATAATCGTTATACACGGGCCAGAAGGACTGTGCCTCTTCACTGGTAAGACTTATTTTCTCAGTAATGTAAGCAACCTTAAGGGTTTTAATGCGCTCCCCAGATGGATGTTGGGCGTAAAACCAATTGGTGCTCAACAGCATTGTGAATAATATAAGTAGTATTTTATTCATAATATTCGTTTTCTAAATCTAATTCTTCAATATCACTGATGTTTTCATCCAAATACTCCAGGATATGTTCGTGATCCAATTTGTTCTCCAAAACATCATTTAATTCCAATTCATCAATGGAAACCACCTCCGCTATTTCATAACTGCTCAATTTCATGTCAGTCGTGTCAAAATAAGCATCTATTTCGGCACTGGCCAAATCCTCAAAGCTAAACGGTGAAGCATTGTTCCAATAAAAAGCCAAGGCCAGAACAGCTAATACGGCAATGGAAGCGGCTATATAGTAGCTTTTTTTATAAGACTTTAAAGCAATGACTTTGGGTTCGGTTTCATCTAGTCTAGCACTGACCCTATCATTTAGGGTTGTAAAATACCCTTCTGGTAAACTAAAACCATCAGCTTTTGGAATATTGGATTCTTCCATGGCGATTTTATCCATAAGGCGCTCATTGAAACTATCGAAATAGCCTTCTGGGGTTTTGAATTTATTTTTATGGTTCTTTTTCATCCTATTTATTTGACAATTAAACGTCTAAAAGGTTTAATCACTCTTAAGATACGCTTCTATTTTTTTAACTGCAAGGTGGTATGAAGCTTTTAAACCTCCCACGGAGGTTTCCAAAACTTCAGATATTTCCTCATACTTCATATCCTGAAAATATTTCATGTTGAACACCAACTTTTGCTTATCTGGCAAGGTGGCCAATGCTTGTTGCAATTTCATTTGAATCTCATCGCCCTCAAAATAAACGTCCGATTGTAGATTCTCTACCATTGCCGTTTTTAGTTCTTGATTGCTGATGGACACTTTTTTTGATTTTTGTTTCAAAAAAGTCAGGGATTCATTAGTGGCTATGCGGTACATCCATGAATATAATTTACTATCGCCCTTAAAACCATCAATATTTTTATACACTTTAATGAACGTATTTTGAAGCACATCATCCGTATCATCATGATCTAAAACAATTCTTCGTATGTGCCAATACAGGCGTTCTTTGTAAGTGTTCACCAACACTTCAAAGGCCTTTGCCTGGCTTTCTTTTTGTTTTAGTTCGTTGACTAAGGTTTCCTCAGCAATCAATTAATCTTTCAGTTTGAACTATGACTCAATTTTCTTCAAAAGGTTTAATTATGCATTTAGAGACTGCATTTCAACCAATTTTTTATACCCTTTTTTGGAAGTCATTAACTCCTCATGGGTTCCTTGCTCAACGATTTCCCCTTTATTGAGAACAACTATGGAATCTGCATTTTGGATGGTGGAGAGTCGATGGGCAATAACAATGGAAGTTCTGTTCTTCATCATTTTTTCCAAAGCATCCTGCACCAAACGCTCACTTTCGGTATCCAATGCAGATGTTGCCTCGTCTAAAATCATGATTGGAGGGTTTTTGAGTACTGCCCTAGCAATGGAAAGTCGCTGTTTCTGTCCGCCACTGAGTTTATTTCCGCTATCGCCAATATTGGTATTGTACCCATTGGGCAATTCCATGATAAAATCATGGGCATTGGCTACTTTGGCCGCTGCTATGATCTCTTCATCTGTTGCTCCTTCTTTTCCCAGACCAATATTGTTTTTCACCGTATCGTTAAAAAGAATGGAATCTTGCGTAACCAGTCCCATCAACTCCCTAAGGGATTTTTTGGTAATCTGTTTTATGTTGATGTCGTCGATAAGGATTTCACCCTCATTCACGTCATAAAACCGAGTAACTAAATTGGCAATGGTACTTTTTCCACTTCCGGATTGTCCAACCAAGGCCACGGTATGTCCCTTTTTCACCTTTAAATTAAAATCCTTTAAAACGTAATCGTCTTCGTATTTGAAGGAGACGTCTTTGATAGAGATATTTGAGGTCAATCCATTCTTTTTGATGGCATTTTCAGCGTCAGAAATGGGATTTTCAGTGTCTAAAACGTCGAAAATCCGTTCGGCTGACGCATTTCCTTTTTTAATGTTGTAATTAACCGTGGTAATGGCTTTAACTGGATTTATAATGGTATAAAAGAGCCCGATATAACCCATAAACTCTTGCGGAGAAAGAGTGCTTTTATTCCCCAAGACCAAGCTTCCTCCATACCACAATACGGTAATTACAACAGCTACGCCTAAAAATTCACTGAAAGGAGAGGCCAGACCTTTACGTTGTAGAACCGATATCATTATATTTTTGAACTTAGAAGTTGACTGGTTAAACTTTCCAGTCAATCTATCCTCGGCATTAAAACTTTTAATGATTTTTAGACCCGTTAAAGTCTCTTCTATAAAAGATAAAAATACACCTGTCTCTTTTTGCGCTTCTAGCGATTGGGCCTTTAACTTTTTTCCCACTATTGAAATCAGAAACCCTGCAATAGGAAGAAATATGAATACAAATAGAGTTAATTGCGCACTGATTGCCAACATTGAAATCAATACAATTACAATGGTAATAGGTTCTCTTGCCAATGCCTCCAATGAATTGATGATTGAATTCTCCACTTCTTTGACATCTGATGTCATCCTTGCCAAAAAATCACCTTTTCGAGCTTCTGAAAAGTACCCTAGCGGTAAATCGAGGGTTTTTAAATACAATTTGTCTTGGATATCCTTGACCATTCCTGTTCTAAGATAGGCCAATACATACATAGCCGCATAGCGAAACAGGTTTTTCAAAAAGAAAATAACGATACTGGCAATACAAATAAAAACCAATGCAGCTAATGGCCCTTCATTGTCAACTTTAACGGTAAGAAAATAGTTCAAAGATCCTTCTAAATACTCTTTGAGATTACCCATACCTTCATAAACAGGAGCTTTTTCTACCTTTTCCTGAGTGCCGAACAGTATTCCAAGTGTTGGGATAAAAATAATAATCGATAATACATTGAAAATCGAATAAAGTATATTGAAAAATATATTCAAAACACCATATCTGCGATAAGGTATCGCAAATTGGAGAATCTTTTTAAAGTAGTTCATGCACCTATAAATTCAATTCAGAGAGGATGCCTTCTATTTTGGTATCCAACTGCGAATTTACGGATTTATAATCCTCTGCTTTTTCCAGTTTAGCATTTGTGCTAATGTAAAACTTAACCTTTGGCTCTGTTCCACTGGGTCTAGCTGCTATACGGGTACCATCTTCAGTTTCGTAGATCAACACGTTGGATTTGGGCAGGTCTATGTTCTTTTCTTCACCGGTCTGTACATTTTTGGCTATTGAAGTGTTGTAATCTTCTATCCAAATCACTTTTGATCCCTGCACAGATGCTACAGGGTTTTCTTTAAAGTCAACCAGCATTTGTTTTATTTCCTCTGCACCGCTTATTCCTTTTTTTGTCAATGAGATCAGCTTCTCCTTATAAAATCCAAAGTCAACATAGGCATCAATCAAATCCTTATAAAAAGAACTTCCATTAGCTTTAGCATTGGCGGCAATTTCGCATGCCAATAGGGTAGAGGTAACCGCATCTTTGTCACGTACAAAATCCCCGACCATATACCCAAAACTTTCCTCACCACCACCAATAAAGGTTGATTCGGGAAAATCCTTGATCATTTTGCCAATCCATTTGAACCCTGTTAAAGCTGTTTTAAATTCTACACCATAGGCCTTTGCCATTTGTTCCATCATAGGAGTGGACACAATGGTGGTGGCCACAAACTCATTGCCTTTAAAGCCATTTTCCTTGTATTTATCCAATAGAAACTTTGTCATTAACACCATGGTTTGATTTCCATTGAGTAATTCCATATTACCTTCCAGATTTCGAACGGCTATACCCAACCGGTCGCTATCCGGGTCTGTTCCTACCACCATATCCGCGCCAATTTCCTCAGCTTTTTCAATAGCTAGGGCAAGCGCTTCAGGTTCTTCCGGGTTTGGGGATTTAACCGTTGGAAACGCCCCATCTGGCTTTGCCTGCTCTTCAATAATAGTTACATTTTTGTAACCCGCGCGCTTTAGGACTTCTGGAATTGCGGTTATGGAAGTTCCGTGTAATGAAGTGAATACAATTTTAAAATTGTCCTTATCCTTTGCACCAAAGCTTCCTTTGCTCACAGAAGCTTCAAAAAAAGCTTCATCAACATCTTTGTCTATTAATTCAATAAGGTCATCATTGGCTTTAAAATTAATGTCTTCAAAAGATAACGAATCAATTTCTGCTATAATTTCACCATCCTGTGGCGGTACAATCTGTCCACCATCTGTCCAATATACTTTGTACCCATTGTATTCAGGAGGGTTATGTGAGGCCGTTAATACAATTCCAGCATGACAATTTAAATGCTTCACAGCAAATGAGAGTTCTGGGGTTGTACGTAATTCTGAAAACAAGAAAACCTTGATTCCGTTAGCAGATAGAACTTCAGAAACCGTCCGGGCCAAGGTGTCCGAATTGTGTCTACAATCATAGGCAATAACTACCTTTATGTCGTCATCAGGATATGTCCTTTTAAGATAATTGCCCAGGCCTTGGGTATTTTTTCCTAAAGTATATTTATTGATTCTATTCGTTCCAACGCCCATAATTCCGCGCATTCCCCCGGTTCCAAACTCCAAATCCTTATAAAAACGTTCTTTTAATTCCTCGATATCGTTTTCAATGAGATTTTGAATTTCGTTCTTGGTGTCTAAGTCAAAAAAATCTGTTAGCCAAGTTTGTGCGGTTGAGCGAATGGAATCCATGAAATATAGCTTAATATTTAGGTGTTAAAATTACGAAGAATCTATGTTTGGGCTTTCCTTAAACGTTAATTTTATCGGAGATGGTATATCGATTGTCATTTTTTCTTGAACGTACCATGATTTCTCCTAAAAATCCTGCTAAAAAAAGTTGTGTTCCAATAACCATGGCTGAAAGGGCCAGGTAAAACTGCGGCCTTTCCGTAATTAATCTTCCTGTTGGGTTCAGGTATAATTTGTCAATACCCAGATATAGTGAAAATGCAAAACCAATGATAAACATGAGAACCCCAAGAGCTCCAAAAAGATGCATGGGTTGGCGGCCAAACTTGGAAACGAACCAGATGGTGATCAAATCCAGAAAACCATTGATGAAACGTTCTGCACCAAATTTGGTGCTTCCATATTTTCTGGATTGGTGTTGCACTACCTTTTCAGTAATCTTTGAAAATCCTGCATTTTTAGCTAAAACTGGAATATATCGGTGCATGTCCCCAGAAACTTCAATACCTTTTACCACTTCATTTTTAAAGGCTTTGAGTCCACAATTAAAATCATGTAACTTAACACCAGAGGTCTTTCGAGCTGCCCAATTAAAAAGCTTTGAGGGGATGTTTTTTGTGATAATGGAATCGTAACGTTTCTTTTTCCAGCCAGAAACGATATGGTTGTCCTCTTCTTTGATTAGTTTGTACAATTCTGGAATTTCCTCGGGATTGTCCTGTAGGTCGGCATCCATCGTTATAACCACTTCGCCTCGCGCAGCTTTAAATCCGGCATGCAGGGCTTGGCTTTTTCCAAAATTCTTCAAAAACTGAATTCCTTTGACGTTGTTGTTTTTTTTGGATAAATCCATGATGGTCTGCCAAGATCTATCGGTACTGCCATCGTCAATAAAAATAATCTCGTAAACAAAATGATTGGATTGCATAACAGTTACAATCCAATCATGAAGTTCTAGTAATGATTCTTGTTCATTAAGTAGAGGAATTACAATGGAAATCTGCATTGTTTTTTTCTGGAATTCCTTTCAAAAATAGTATTTTTTGTTTTAGTAGGTATTCTCCTCCTTTTTAATAATAAGTCCGGTAATAAGACCTACAATTAAACCGAAAAGTGCACTGATTACCAAACCGAAAGCCAAGAATACAGGGAAAAGTTTTTTCTGAAAGGCCACTCCCTTCTCCCACTGTTCTTCAGTGATTTTTGGATTTGCTTCAAAGGTCTTTACCTTTTCTATTTCCATCATATTATCCATATAGGTTGGTTCAATTACATTAGAAAGTACCAAGAAATAAATGGTACCAAGAATGGCTGCGATCAAACCAACTCCTGCACCTATTTTTAGGGCTTGCCCCAGTTTGATAAATCCTCCATTTGCTTTTTTAAATTGAATAAGCGCAATTACTACGAATATGGCCAAAATGCCAAATTGGACAGCTTGAATTGCAAAACCTCTTTCGTAATGCATGTTCATTGTGTAGAGCATTACGCCAAATACAATACCTGCCAAACCAGCAATTATACCGAATTGCAGGGTGAACTTTTTAGTTTTTGGTTGACTTCCTTCCATTTTTTATAAATTTAAAGTGTTGATTATGGCTTGTTAGTGAATAGCTTAGCTATTTTGTTACAGGCTAAGGTAGATTTTTTCTTTTTTATACTTTTTCCGTTGTACTAATAAAAGAAATTATTAAATTTGCAGCTCGAAAAATCCGAGATTTAAGTTTTAAGGCGATGAGAAAAGGAATACATCCAGAGAATTATAGATTGGTAGCTTTTAAGGATATGTCCAATGATGACGTATTTATAACCAAGTCTACTGCTGAAGCAAAGGAAAATATAACGGTTGACGGTGTGGATTACCCTTTGGTGAAGTTGGAAATATCAAGAACCTCCCATCCATACTATACTGGGAAGACCAAATTGGTTGATACAGCAGGTAGAATTGATAAGTTCAAAAACAAGTATAAAAAATTCAGTAAAGAGGAAAAGAAAGCGGAATAAGCAGATTTTTCTTAATAAAATTGAACGCCCTTGATACATTGTCAAGGGCGTTTTTTATTTTTATCGTATTCAATCCGCAATAATGAACTATATCCTATCTGATAACAATCATCGCGAATCCCTTTATCCGTTTACACTTACAAGACCCATTGCAGATATCCGAATTGGTATTTTAACCATAAGGGAGAAGTGGGAAA
Organism: Flavobacteriaceae bacterium; assembly: GCA_039985375.1. GTDB lineage: Bacteria > Bacteroidota > Bacteroidia > Flavobacteriales > Flavobacteriaceae > Flagellimonas. Next base: position 118,916 of record JBDWSS010000114.1, on the reverse strand, counting down.
AGGGTCTAGGTACTTCTATAAGTTCAAAAACTGAGACCTATTTAACAGCAAAGTTTCCAATTCGAACAGCCACCGAGAATGTGGTAATTAACTCAAGTTATCTTCCTAATGAAACCTTATTGCAAAAAGTAAAGGGCTTAAAACCTATGGAGGCGCTTATGGATCAAAGTGAATATGTTGCCTACGCCACGGATAAGCCCGAGGAAGATTTTGATTCTTCAGAATACCATATGATAGCTTTGGAGTCCGTTGGACTAACGGTTAAAAACACCTGGGATATCTTCTCTAAAAATGGAGAGGCTCTGCAAGCGGATTTTGATGCGATTACCCAAGGGAGAAAAAGTGCACTAATTTCCAATACCAACCAGATAGTCAATCCTGAAAACATTTTTCTTGAGGAAGGTGCAAAAGTGGAGTTTTGTATTTTAAATGCAGCTACAGGTCCTATATATCTGGGAAAAGATGCCGAAATAATGGAAGGATGTGTTATACGTGGAGGTTTTGCCCTGTGTAACAATGCTATAGTAAAAATGGGAGCAAAAATATACGGACCTACCACAGCAGGTCCACATTGCAAATTAGGCGGGGAAGTTAACAATTCAGTGCTGTTTGCGTATTCAAACAAGGGACATGAGGGTTTTCTTGGGAATTCTGTTTTAGGAGAATGGTGCAATATTGGAGCGGATACCAATACCTCGAACATGAAAAATAATTACGCCCAGGTACGCTTATGGAGTTATGAGACCGAAGGTTTTGCTAAGACTGGACTTCAGTTTTGCGGTCTAATGATGGGGGATCATAGCAAATGTGGTATCAATACCATGTTCAATACGGGAACTGTAGTAGGTGTAAATACCAGTATTTTTGGAAGTGGATACCCTCGAAACTTTATTCCAAGCTATAGTTGGGGTGGTGCCGCCGGCTTTACCACGTTTTTGCCCAAGAAGGCCTATGAAGTGGCCATTGTCATGATGGAGAGGAGAGGGATAGTATTTGATGAAAAGGAACGCGCTATTTTGGAATATGTATTTGAGCTTACGAAAAAGTGGCGGAATTATTAATTCAGAGTATTACAGTGGTTTATAGGTGTTTTTCAAGTTTTTTCACCTGACTTTCAATTATAAAAAGTCTTTTGTTGATAGATTTAAGCAATTTGGTTTCTTTTTGAAGCTTTGTTATTTCAATATTTTGAGACTCTATTTTTTTTTCTTGTTCGATGGTGTAAAGTGTTAGCTCTTCTATTTTTTGAAGGAGCTTAGCATTCATTTGTGCTAAAAAAAATCCATTCTTATGAACTTCTTCTGCACTGGGTATGTTTTTCAAATGTCCCTTGTCTCTTATATGTTCCTCTACTTGTCTAAGTGTAGGCAATTGATATCCTTTGCGAAACACGAAATCGGACCAATTGGAATATGTGGCAACCTTTACTTCGGTAGCGGCTATTTTTCCATTAACTCCTAGTTTAAAACCCTTGGTGTCAGTTGTGCCAATACCTAAATTTCCATTGGAATCCAATCTCATTTTTTCCTGGGTTTCTCCTGTATGTGAATTGTCCCTCAGATGAAATGCAAAAGCTCCCGATCCGCTTGAATGGTTCAATAACATTATTCTTCCCGATGCAATTCCGGAATTACCTTCGTTACGAAAAAAAAGAGAAGTGAATAGGGAAGAAGAAGTATTGCCGCTATTAAAAAGTGAAGCGATATCCGAACTATCACCAAACTCACTGGTGTTGGTTGTGGAATAATTGGTTTCAATGCTTTTTTGAACCACTAGCGCTTGAGAAGGGTTGGAATTGCCAATACCTAGATTTCCGTCAGAGTCCAATCTCATTTTTTCCTGGGTTTCCCCTATATGGGAATTATCTCTAAGGTGAAATGTAAAAGCCCCAGATCCCGCTGATTTGTTTACAAGTAGCAATCGGCCCGTTGCATCACCGGAACTACCTTTGGTTCGAAAAAAAATAGAGGTATATAAAGAAGGAGCCGAATTCCCAGTATTCTGTAAAGATATTATATCAGAGGTATCTCCAAATTCGTTTAAGTTCGAATTTGAGTATGCCGTTTCAATGTTTTTTTGGATAGACAATGTTCTTTGGGGGTTAACAGTTCCAATTCCTACATTCCCGTTGACTTTAAATGTAGCCCCATTTATTGTTTGGTCCTGTGCCTGAGAAATACAAATAGTTCCTACAAATAATGAACATAGCATTATTCTTTTCATAACATATATTTAATTACTATTATGTAAGGAAATATACTTAAATGTTATAAGAAAAAAAAGACGTTATAAAAAGAATTTCATATTATTTTTATAGACTATAGCTCCTGTTACATAGCTCTATCTATAGCCAATCAATATTGTTACCGTACAGGAATTAGTTGTAGGTATCTTGAGACAAAAATTAATTTGGAGGCTAGTTTGTCGTAGCTTCTTTTCCCAGTGCTATAGCTGCGCACGGAGATGCTTCTTAAAATATGCAGCACTTTGAGCCGCACTTTCCATGGAATTAACTGCAAAATTTCCACCCTGTTCTATATAATAATGTTCCAGTCCTGATTTATTCGGGTTCGGAAGTATTTCTAAATAATCTATTGAACCGTTCCCCAATTCTGTGTAATCCCTAGTAATCTTATCCATGTCCTTAATATGCCACATAACAAACCGTCCAGGTTGCGTATCAATTAATTCTTTTGGAGTAAAAGTGGATGAATGCATTACCCAATACATATCCATTTGAAGTTTAACCAAAGATGCATCGGTTTCGCTTAGAATGATATCAAATCCATTTTCTCCATCATGATCTTCAAATTCAAAACCATGATTATGGTAGGCAAAACCAAGGTTGGCTTTTGAAATTTGCTCCCCGATTATATTCAATTTTTGAGACATCAGTTTAAAATTGTCTATTGTTCTTTGTTCCGGGGCAATCCAGGGCCACGTAATATATGCACTGTTCAATGCTTTGGCTCCAACAATACAATGGTCCACAAAGCGCTTCATTTCATCTTCACTTTTTTCCAAATAGGATGAAAAGCCATAGTGTCCACTGGTGGCAGATAATCCTAAATCATCTAGAATCCGTTTAAATTCTGTAGACTTAAACCCATAATAGGTTCCTTTCTCATCATCGAATCCATACACCTCAAAATCTTGGTATCCCATTGTTTTAAGGGCTTTTAGCGTTCTAATGGGATCTTTGGCCATTTCATCCCGTATCGAATAGAGTTGATAGCCCATTTTATATTTAAACTTATCCAACACGGACAAACAAGGAAGTGGTGTCAATGCAAGAGCTCCCAATGCTCCGGATTGCTTTATAAAATTTCTTCGATTCATAGAATTACGAAGTTATTCGAAAAAACCAACTTTACAACGGAGAGCCAATCAATTGAACATAGGATTTGTCAACAACCAAAACTCAAATCAATTTTGTAACTTTGCACCCCTAAAAATCAGGGATTTATCCATGAATAAAAAAGTTGCTTTTTACACTTTGGGTTGCAAACTTAACTTTTCTGAAACCTCTACCATTGCCAGAAGTTTTGAAGGGGAGGGCTTTGACCGCGTTGACTTTTCGGAAAGTGCAGATATCTATGTGATCAATACGTGTTCTGTAACCGAAAATGCGGATAAACGTTTTAAAACCATAGTAAAACAGGCGCAAAAAAACAATCCAGATGCCTTTGTAGCTGCTGTTGGTTGTTATGCCCAGCTAAAACCGGAAGAATTGGTAGCGGTTGATGGAGTGGATTTAGTTTTAGGTGCAACCGAAAAATTTAAGATTACGGATTATCTCAACGATCTTACTAAAAATGATAGGGGAGAGGTTCATTCTTGTGAGATCGAGGATGCCGATTTTTACGTTGGAAGTTATGCCATAGGAGATCGAACAAGAGCTTTTTTAAAAGTACAGGATGGTTGTGATTATAAGTGCACCTATTGTACCATTCCACTGGCGCGAGGAATATCAAGGAGTGACACCCTGCAAAACGTTTTGCAAAATGCAGCGGAAATCTCATCAAAAGGGATTAAGGAGATTGTTTTGACAGGAGTGAATATCGGGGATTATGGCAAGGGCGAATTTGGAAACAAAAGGCACGAACATACTTTTTTAGACTTGGTGAAAGCCTTGGATAGGGTTGAGGGAATTCACCGGTTACGAATTTCATCCATAGAGCCCAATCTTCTAAAAAACGAGACCATTGATTTTGTGGCACAAAGCAATTCGTTTGTTCCCCATTTTCATATTCCATTGCAGAGTGGTAGTGACGCTATATTAAAATTGATGCGCCGCAGGTATTTATCCAACTTATATGTTGACAGGGTGAATAGGATAAAACAAACCATGCCTCATGCTTGCATTGGTGTGGATGTGATTGTTGGGTTTCCGGGTGAAACGGATGAGCACTTTTTGGAAACCTATCATTTTTTGAACGAACTGGATATTTCGTATTTACATGTGTTTACCTATTCTGAACGAGACAATACGGTGGCAGCGGAGATGGGAAATGTTGTTTCCAAAAATGTCCGTAGCAAGCGCAGTAAAATGTTACGAGGACTTTCGGCAAAAAAAAGAAGAGCCTTTTATGAAAGTCAGTTGGGTAAGGCAAGGACGGTACTTTTTGAAGGTGAAAACAAATCTGGGTACATTCATGGCTTTACCGAAAACTACGTGAAGGTAAAATGCCCTTGGAATCCTGAGTTGGTAAATACCCTACATGAAGTTGAGCTTACTGAAATTGATGAAGATGGTTTGGTGCGGTTACAGTTTGTGCCAGCTAAAATCTTGGTATAAAAAAACCTCTCATTGCGAGAGGTTTTTTATAATTTGACATCTTGTAATTAGATGCGTATGCCTACTGGAAGCATCTCTTTGTATTGTCTGTTCTTTCTCAAAAAGCCTGCTATATGAGGACTTGTGGGAACAACTCTTAGGTTTTTTTCTTGGATTTCATGCAAAACGGCTTTAATAAAAGTTTCTTTGAAGCCATCTTGGGTAATTTCTTCCGGTATTACTAGTTTGGTTAAAAATACCTTACGCTCTTGTGAGGAGTATTCAATTTTAGCTAAATGCCCATCCACCTTAGTTTCAAATTGGCGCAAGAAACTATTGTCATTAATTTCCATTTCTGTCATATAGTATCGTTTTAAATTAACACATAAGTAATTACCGAAGTGGTAATTGATTTCTCGAGTCTTGATGCACATAAATACGTGGGGCTTTGTGCAAAAGGGACACAAAATTAGTCAAAAAATTGCTAAATTCCTAGCCTAATCGATATTAGGTAGGAAATGCCCGATAATAAAATTCATCTATACCTTATGCCTGGAATGGCTGCCAATCCGTCCATATTTGATGGTCTAAAACTTGATAATGAAACCTTTATAATACATAAACTGGAATGGGTAACTCCTGAAAAGGGAATTACATTTTCCGAGTATGCCAAAAAAATGTGTTTAAAAATTACTCATGAAAACCCAGTATTGCTAGGTGTATCGTTCGGTGGAATGTTGGTACAAGAGATGGCCAAGTATATAGAAACAAAAAAGATAATAGGTGTTTCTTGTGTTAAGAGCCATACAGAGCTACCAAAAAAAATGCGCTTTGCCAAATATACCAAAGCCCATAAATTGCTGCCGACGGGTCTTGTAAACAATGTACAGCTATTGGCAAAATACGCTTTTGGAGAAACGGTAACAAAACGATTGGAACTTTATGAAAAATACCTTTCTGTTCGGGATAAGTATTATATGGATTGGGCCATAGACAATATTGTTAATTGGCATCAAAAAGAACCTCCAAAGAATTTTGTTCACATTCATGGAGAGTCAGACCCTGTGTTTCCCATAACAAATATTAAAGGTTGTATTCCAGTAAAAAAAGGAACACATACCATGATAATACATAGGGCAAAATGGTTTAATGAAAACCTACCTGCAATTATTTTAGAAGAAGGCAGTTCTATATAGTATCTTTATCTAACATTAAATTTGCACAGCATGAAGCACATAAAAAATATCTTGGCCGTAATTGGATTAGTCGTTGTAATAGGAAGTCTTGTCTTTGCCGTACAGGCTGATTCAGTTACAACAGAGGAGACAAAGGAAGAAGGTGTAGATAAAAATGTGGCCAATGGCTATCAAATAAGTGCTATTGAAATCCCCGACGATTTAAATTTTGCCGATGAAGCGGTCCCTTTGGAAGATCCAGAGATTATGGAACGCGTAGATCGTGAATTTTTGGTGAATACCTACTGGCAGTCCAATGCATTGTTGTTGATGAAACGTGCCAATAAATATTTTCCCATTATAGAACCTATTCTGGCCAAGAATGGAATACCAGATGATTTTAAGTATTTGGCAGTAGCCGAAAGTGGCTTGCAAAATGTGGTTTCACCAGCTGGTGCTACCGGATTCTGGCAAATAATGAAAGCAACGGGAAAAGAGTACGGGCTTGAGGTAAATGCCAATGTAGATGAACGCTACCATGTTGAAAAAGCAACCCAAGTGGCCTGTGATTATCTTAAAAAATGGAAAAACCGTTTTGGTAGCTGGACATTGACCGCCGCAGCCTACAATGCGGGACCCGCCGGTATTCAGAAATATATGGATATTCAGAAGGTTGATGATTATTACGATTTGTTATTGGGACAGGAAACAGGACGTTATGTTTTTAGGATTATGGCCATAAAAGAAATCATTTCCGACCCAGATAAATATGGCTTTGCGGTTGAAAAGGATGATTTTTATAATGCAGTGCCCACTTTTTCGGTAGACGTGGATACAGCAATTGCTAGTTGGGCCGATTTTGCCCATGAATATGAAATTAACTACAAAGTTTTAAAAAGACACAATCCTTGGTTGCGCGAGCCACACTTGAACAATAATTCTCGTAAGAAATATGTTATTGAAATCCCAAATAAGGGCTATTATAGAACTAGCGAGGGTAAGTAAATCTACCCCTATTTTGTTTTGGGAAATAATTTCAGGGTCACTATACATTTTGTTATGATCTTTTCATTCGTTTTTCAATGAAGAAACCTCTTTTTTAAGTTCTTGGATTTGCTTGTTTTGTTCGATGAGGTATAGGGTAAGTTCTTCGACTTTCTGAAGTAACCTAAGATTCATCTCTTTGAGTTCAAATCCATTTTTTTCCATTTCGGAAGCTGAAGGGATTTCAGGAAGATGATGATACATGCTTATGTACGTTTCAGTTTCCTCAAGACTTCTTAGCGTGTAATTATTTGCAAAAACAAAATCAGGTGCTATTGCTCCATTCAAATCAACTTTAACTTCTTGAGCATGAATATCACCCTTTACTGTTAATTTTGCATCAGTAGTTATCGTTCCTATCCCTACATTTCCTCCGCCATTTGCTAAAGATATATTACCTGATTCATAATAATTCAAATATATAGGTCCTGTTGTATTACCTCCTCTGAGATGTAGAATTCCATCAGACGAGCGTCCAATTATATTTTTAAAATTAATTAAAGAACTTTCGAGCCCAGGTCCTTTAATGTTTCCATTGACTTCTAATTTTGCAGAAGGGTTTAATGTTCCTATTCCTACATTTCCTCCGCCATTTGCTAAAGATATATTACCTGATTCATAATAATTCAAATATATAGGTCCTGTTGTATTACCTCCTCTGAGGTGTAGAATTCCATCGGACGAGCGTCCAATTATATTTTTAAAATTAGTTATAGAACTTTCGATTCCAGGACCTATGATATTTCCATTTACATTTAAGTCTTCACTTTGTGAATAAGATAAAAAAAATGTGAAAGAGATAAAGATTGATAATATTTTTGTTTTCATTATAAATGATTTTTTTAATGTTTTACAACGTAAAGCTAAGGACTGTTTTTAACTGTCTTTAGTGATTGATAAGTGAAGTTCGGGAATTTAATCGTAAAAATCTACATCAAATTGATGGAGATACCCTTCAATTTGCTTGGCAACCTAAATGGATAAATGCGATAGGGTAATAAAGACTTAGATTTTCTTCATCTGCTGCTGCATCATCTTAATCTGATCCGCGAGCATATTGTTTTTGTCCAATTTTTTGGCTTCTTGCAATAATTGGGTCGCTTCACGCTTTCTGCGCTTTTGCATGGAGATACCAGCAAGGCTTAATTTGGCCATGGCCAAATCATAATCCATGGTCAATCCCAATTTCAAAGCCTTTTTAAAGTATTTTTCAGCTTGGGTGAGGTTTTTTTGAGAGAAAATAATTCCGTGCAGGTAATTATAGTATCCCTGTTGCTTTTTTATTAATGCCGATTCAGGGTTCTTTATTTTGCTCAACCACTTTTGGGTGCCATCCATATCCTGTTTACGCATGCGTAGGAAGGCCATTAAAATAAGCTCATTTCTAAAATACAGAAAAATAAAAACCGTGGAAAGTAAAATCAAGGCTATGCCGTTGCCAATATTCCCCTCAATGAATTGATAAATGCCATATGCGATGATAAGGCCGGCGATTACAAGTTTTATATTTTTATTGAACATATTCTGTTGCGGTTTTACCTTAAATTAAGAGGAGGCAAAAGTAATGAAAACTAATTTAAATATTTTCTTTTAGTACTTGTCAAAGTAAAAACTCTTTGTATATTTGCGCCCAGAATTTCAGAAAGTCTTTAGGGCTTTTTAATAATCCGTTAGAAATGAAAAGAACATATCAGCCGTCCAAAAGGAAGAGAAGAAACAAACATGGTTTTAGAGAGCGCATGGCGACTGCCAATGGTAGAAAGGTTCTTGCGAGAAGGAGAGCAAAGGGAAGAAAAAAATTAACTGTTTCATCAGAACCACGTCATAAGAAATAATGACTGTAAATAACTTTTTAATAAAGGTGCTACTTTTTCAAGTTTAGCACCTTTTTTTTGACCTAATTTTGAAAAATTTGAAAACGAGTAACCTTATTTAGAATGCCAAAAAGAGACGATCTTAAATCTATTTTGATAATTGGTTCTGGCCCTATTATAATTGGCCAGGCGTGTGAGTTTGATTATTCTGGTTCCCAAGCACTTCGTTCCCTTCGCGAAGATGGGATTGAAACCATTTTGATCAATAGCAATCCTGCTACTATTATGACGGACCCCGTTATGGCAGACCATATCTATCTTAAACCACTTACTACAAAATCGATTATTGAGATTTTAAAGAATCATCCCAATATAGATGCCGTTTTGCCCACCATGGGAGGACAGACTGCTTTGAATTTGTGTATAGAGGCCGATGAAAAAGGAATTTGGGAAGATTTTGATGTGGAAATCATTGGTGTGGATATTGATGCTATCAATATTACCGAGGATAGGGAGAAGTTTAGAGAGTTAATGCTTAAGATTGGCGTTGGAATGGCGCCACAAGCAACTGCGACCTCCTTTTTGAAAGGGAAGGAAATTGCCCAGGAGTTTGGTTTCCCGTTGGTTATTAGAGCCTCCTTTACCTTAGGTGGAGCCGGCGCATCCATTGTATATGATCCAGAAGACTTTGATGGGTTATTGAGTCATGGGTTGGAAGTATCTCCAATTCACGAAGTAATGATAGACAAGGCCTTAATGGGCTGGAAGGAATACGAATTGGAACTGCTTCGTGACAAAAATGACAATGTCGTTATTATCTGTGCCATAGAAAACATGGACCCCATGGGCATTCATACGGGAGATTCCATAACAGTGGCTCCAGCAATGACACTATCGGACCGAACATACCAGCGCATGCGGGATATGGCTATTCATATGATGCGAAGTATTGGTGACTTTGCAGGAGGCTGTAATGTTCAATTTGCAGTGAGTCCCGATGAAGAAGAGGAGATTATTGCCATTGAAATAAACCCAAGGGTTTCGCGTTCCTCTGCATTGGCGTCAAAAGCAACAGGATATCCTATTGCAAAGATAGCGGCAAAATTGGCCATTGGATATTCATTGGATGAATTGGACAATCAAATTACCAAATCTACTTCGGCTTTGTTTGAACCGACCTTGGATTATGTAATTGTAAAAATACCACGATGGAATTTTGATAAGTTTGAAGGCTCCGATCGCACTTTGGGACTACAAATGAAATCGGTTGGTGAGGTAATGGGAATTGGACGTTCTTTTCAGGAAGCCTTGCACAAAGCAACGCAATCTCTTGAAATAAAGCGCAATGGGCTAGGAGCGGATGGTAAAGGGTATACAGATTATGAAACCATCATTAAGAAATTAAAAGTTCCAAGTTGGGACCGTGTTTTTGTTATTTATGACGCCATTCAATTGGGTATTCCTTTGAAACGAATACATGAGATTACCAAGATTGATATGTGGTTCCTGAAACAATATGAGGAATTACATTATTTGGAATTGGAAATTTCAAAATATACAGTAGAAAGCCTTCCCAAGGCCCTTCTCCTGGAAGCCAAACAAAAAGGTTTTGCAGATAGACAGATTGCCCATATGTTGGATTGTTACGAGAGTGAAGTACATAGCAAACGTACCGATTTGGGAATCAACCGGGTCTATAAACTTGTGGATACCTGTGCGGCAGAGTTTAAGGCAATGACACCGTACTATTATTCCACTTTTGAGGAGGAAATTGAAAGCGCAGACGGAAAACGTTATGTTGCCAATGACAGCGTGGTAACCGATAAGAAAAAAATAGTGGTCTTAGGTTCAGGGCCTAACCGAATAGGGCAGGGGATAGAATTTGACTACTGTTGTGTTCACGGTGTTTTGGCCGCTGCGGAATGCGGGTACGAGACCATTATGATCAATTGCAACCCGGAAACAGTTTCAACTGATTTTGATACAGCGGATAAACTCTATTTTGAGCCCGTTTTCTGGGAGCATATCTATGATATTATCCTTCATGAAAAGCCGGAAGGTGTTATCGTTCAGTTGGGGGGGCAAACCGCTCTGAAGCTGGCTGAGAAATTGGATAAATGGGGAATCAATATTATTGGAACCAGCTTTGAATCCTTGGATTTGGCAGAAGATCGGGGAAGTTTTTCAACATTGTTGAAGAATAATGATATACCCTACCCAAGATTTGGCGTTGCCGAAACGGCTGATGAAGCTTTGGACTTGGCAGATCAATTGAGTTTTCCACTTTTGGTTAGACCATCGTATGTTCTGGGGGGTCAAGGGATGAAGATTGTAATAAACAAAGAAGAGCTGGAAGCCCATGTGGTGGATTTGCTCCGAAAGATTCCCAATAACAAATTGCTGTTAGATCACTATCTTGATGGGGCCATTGAAGCTGAAGCTGATGCCATTTGCGATGGAGAAGACGTATATATCATTGGAATCATGGAACATATTGAGCCTTGTGGAATTCATTCTGGCGATTCCAATGCAACGCTGCCGCCTTTTAATCTGGGTGAGTTTGTGATGCAACAGATCAAGGACCACACGCGTAAAATAGCATTGTCCTTAAATACGGTTGGTTTGATAAATATTCAGTTTGCCGTAAAAGATGATATGGTCTATATCATAGAAGCTAACCCAAGAGCATCACGTACGGTACCTTTTATTGCAAAAGCATATAAGGAGCCTTATGTAAATTATGCCACAAAAGTGATGTTGGGCGAAAAGAAAATCAAGGATTTTGACTTTAAACCAAAATTGGATGGTTATGCCATAAAACAACCTGTTTTCTCATTCAATAAGTTTCCCAACGTAAATAAAAACTTGGGACCCGAAATGAAGAGTACGGGAGAGAGCATTCTATTTATTGATAGTTTAAAGGATGATGAGTTCTACAATCTTTACTCTAGACGAAAAATGTACTTGAGTAAATAGGGTAATTTTATTGTCCTGTCATCTGTATAGCATCGCAGGTGCCCGCAAAAGGAACTCCATTGGTGCCGAAGGCGTAGGTTATAAGCCCTACATATACATTGGAACCAAAAGTAGGTGCTGTGCCAGGTAGGTTCCCTGTGCTATTATAAGCAGACCAGTCGTCGTTGGTTGTTTCATAGTCCAGATTTGGAACCTGCCAGTACACTGAAATGGTGTGGTCTTCGTTCCCCACAATTCTTATGTCCGCTCTTCCATCTGGAACAGTATTGGCGCCAATATCGTTCACGGAGGAATTGCCATCAACCGTATTTTTACCTTCAATGGTATAATGGGTGTCACCTCTATGACCCACAACAACATGAGCTGAGTTAAATGAATCTAGATTTTCAACATGGACTTGAACCCCTGAAAAAATATAGAGGGAACCAGATGGAGTAGGGGCTATTTGCGAGTTATCAATTGTACCAACACCTATATTCCGTGCAATAAATTCAAAGGGAAAAGAAACCAATTTGGCATCCAACCTACCTTGTTCGGCATTAAAGTGCAGGGTAATGTTGTCTGCATTATCGGTAAGTTCCCCGCGATACCGTCCATCAACTCTGCCAACCTCTGGAAGTGCAGATTCATTGTTCGTAACAAAATCGTTAAGAGCACCTGTTCCTTCAAATTGAATTACTTCCAAGTCAGAACTGGTCTCATCATCCATAGGATCTGGAGTATCATCGACCGGACTAGCATCATCATCGGTTTGATCAGCTATTTCGTCATCCGAAACAATGGGTTCAATGGTGCTGGATGAGCATCCAAAAAACACCAAAAAGATACAGGAACATGCTAATACATACATTATCTTCTTCATAATCAGTTATTTTGATAAATAACGGAACTGAAAAGAAGAAAGTATACCGTTTATCGAAAACCCAACGTCTTGATCAAAACCAACAGGAAATACCGTTTCCCCTTTTTGCGAACTATTTTATGGCTAGAATGCTTGGCATTGGCCACATTAACAAAGGAATTATTTACATTTATTACCCTTGTTCGAGTAACACAGCATGAAAAACTAAAGATTAGGAGCGTACAAAGGTTTAAAATGCTATTCCAAAAATTCTTTTAGCCTGTCGAAAACGGAACCCCAGCCGTTATAAAAGCCCATTTTTTCCTGTTGTTTACAATATTCCTCTGTCTCGTGAACGCAATTGAAAGTAAAATGGGTTTTATCGCCATCTGCCTTAAAAAGTGCTTGAATTTCTACCCCTTCCGTCATGGGTTTAAAGTCAGCAGTTGAAATGATTTTTTCCTGTTCGACTATTTCAATGTATTTTCCTTCAGATATAAATTCATTGCCATCGGGCATTTGCATGGCGTATTTCCAATTTCCACCTACTTTAAAATCATGCTCCAGAACCTTAGTTTTCATTCCTTTTGGCCCCCACCATTGTGCAATATGGTCGGCTTGGGTCCATGCCTCCCAAACCAATGCAATAGGGGCGTTAAAAACTCTTTCTAGTGTTAACGTTCTGTTTTTGGGGTTGTTTACCTTACTCATTATTCTTGTTTTTAGTTTGTAATTGGATTAAGTAGTTTTCAAAGGAATCCAGTTTTTCTTCCCATAGTTCTTTATATTGATCTATCCATAAGAAAGCCGGAATTAGGTTTTTGGGTTGAATCATGCAATACCGTTCCCTGCCTTGTTGGCTAAAGGCTATGATGCCGCATTCTTCCAGTATTTTCAAATGCTTCGAAATGGCAGGTCTGCTCACATCAAACTTTTCAGCAACTGTATTTACCGTTAATGCCTCTTTAGATAGAAGCTGAATAATATCCCTTCGCACAGGATCGGCAATAGCTTGAAAAACATCTCTTCGCATTTTATTAAGTAACTGAATGGTTACAAATATATATGTAATCATTTGGTTACGCAAATGTTTTGATGTTATAATGTAGTTTCTACTAAAAATTATGACCTTCCCTATTAAATTTAGTTGGTATTAAAACAGCAACCTTCTACCTTTGTGAAAATTGAACGACTGAATCGCTTAATAGCCATACTACTGTTACTATGTTTCCATGCACAACCGATGATGGTTGCTTCCGTATGGATAGACTATTGTGTGAACAACGATTATATAAAAGAAGTTCTCTGTATCAATAAAGAGCGACCTAAATTGCAGTGTGATGGTAAATGTTATTTGGCCAAGCAATTACAGAAGCAATCCCAGCAAAAGGAATCAAGGGAAAAAGGAGTTATTATTGAGCAAAGTATCATTCCCGTATTTTTTGTTGCGATTCAAGATTTCGTCTTCAGGAAAAAGGAATCTTTATCAAATGATAAAAACCACTACTATTTCAATCATTATCAATTACTTTTTGATAGTGAAAAAGACAGACCTCCAATAATTTCTTCCTAGTGCTCCGAACTATTTGGCTTACGGCTAAATAACAATTCAAAAATCTAAAAAAAATAATCACAGCGCATGACTTGGGCATTATAGCCAGCCCTGACATGTGCATCTAAAATATTCTAATGAAATTATTTAATTTTTTCATAGCAATACTGTTATGCAATACTATCATTTCTTGTTCCAGTGATGACGATATGGAGTCGCTCGATGGACAATTTGGAAACCTGGTCATAAAATTTGACAATGGAGTGGAAGACCAAGATTTTATCTTTGGTGTAAATTATAGCAAATCCGCCAATGAGTCCTATCAACTGGAAACATTGAAATACATTGTTAGTAACATTGAATTAACCGATTCGGACGGTACAACTTTCATGTACCCGGTAGATGATAATGTTTTTATTGTGGACGAAGCTGATGCCAACAATGCCGGAGAAATATGGATTACCTTAGAAGATATTCCTGCTGCGGATTATACCAAAGTATCCTTTGGTGTTGGTATAGATCAAGAACGGTATGCACTTGGTGCAGAGGGCCAAGGCGATTTTTTGCAAACGGCACAGGATGAAGAAATGTTATGGTCATGGGCCACGGGGTTTCGATTTATACGGTTAGATGGGGTCTATTCAAATAATACAGTAACCGATGAGGCACTCAATATACATATGGGCAGTGTGGGCACCAGTCTTGACAATTACCGTGAAGTAAACTTGGATTTACCCAATACGGTATTGGTAAGGGAAACGGCTGAACCAGAAGTGCATATTAAAGCAGATATCTCCTTGGTATTTGATGGGGAAACATCAGTTACCTTTTCAGAAGGTTACAGTCAGGTTCATACAGATGAAACTACTACCCCGATTATTGCCGATAATATTATGGGAATGTTCGAGGTTCATCACGTACACAATAATTAGATATATAAACCTTGTGCCGCGGCATTTCCTGCGGCACAATTTTCTTTTTATTCCATGGACAAAAAAATCGTATTGGTTTTTGTGTGCACCGTTTTTTTCTGGAGTTGTGACAATGATGATTCTGAAAATGAATATGTACCTGTAAACCTAACAGTGGAACATCCGGAAAATTTTCCGGAAATTCAATACACGCTCAGTAATAACCCTGTTACTGAACAGGGTTTTGAACTGGGTAAAACATTGTTCTATGATGGTAAACTTTCGGCAAATAACAGCATTCCCTGTGCATTTTGTCATGAGCAGGCATATGCCTTTACCCATCATGGTCATACCTTGAGTCATGGTGTAAATGGTGGAATTGGGTTTCGGAACTCGCAACCCATACAAAACTTGGCATATTTTTCTGAGTTTATGTGGGACGGCGCTGCATCACATTTAGATCTGCAACCGATTATTCCTATTACCAGCGATTTGGAAATGGGAGAGACCTTGTCCAGCATCGTTGATAAGCTAAAAGACGATAGCTACTATCAACAACAATTTCCACTTGCGTTTGATGATGGAGAGATTAACAGTGAAAATATACTCAAAGCACTTTCACAATTTATGCTCATGATGATTTCTTCTAATTCAAAATATGATAAATATGTAAGAAACGAAGAAGGTGTTGAATTCACCGAAGCTGAACTTGAAGGACAAAGTATCTTTAAAGAGAAGTGCGCATCATGCCATGCAACAGATTTATTTACCGACCAGAGCTACCGGAATACAGGTTTACCTATAAACCCGCAATTGGATGATAAGGGCAGATTTAATGTTTTCGAAAACCCAGACGACCTTTACAAATTTAAAGTACCAAGTTTACGAAACGTGGAAAAAAGCTTGCCATATATGCATGATGGCCGTTTTGCTTCCTTGGAAGCGGTACTTGATTTTTATGACGATGGTATGGTTGACAATGGCAATGTTGATGAAAGCCTGCTGCGAAGCGATGCAAGTTTTGGCATTTCACTTACCGATGAAGAAAAGGTACAGTTAATTGCCTTCTTAAAAACACTTACGGATGATGAATTTTTAAACGACACACGTTTTGCAGAATTTTAAGACATATATATTTCTACTTCTATACACCTTTTTTGTCCAAACTGCTTTCTCAAAAGGCATGTTTCGTTGTGACGCAAGGCATGAAAAAAGTGTGGAACCTTATTGCGATTTATGCGGATGCGCGACCAATACCGGAAATTTTGGATTTGGAACACTTTCCAATAGCAATTTTATTGGTTTGCGCTATATCCACCAGAGTTTTGCATCCAAAGACGGGATTTTTAGTAATTCACCCAGCAGTAATGAGTACTTGAACACCTATCAACTTTGGGCGCAAGTACCGGTATTTCAAAATTTTTATGCCACGGCTAGCTTGCCCTACCAAGATTTGAAACGAACCTTTGAGAGTGGTTCGGCAACTGAAGCCCTCAAAGGTATAGGTGATGCAAATGTGATGGGCTGGTATAAACTGCAGTTTTTTAAAAAGCAGCATAATGATTCTATACCTTACCCTGTAGGACGTCCCCTTTCCAAGCATTCTGTTCAGATTGGTATGGGGGCAAAACTGCCTACAGGAGAATTTGAGGAACGCCTAACCAATCGGGTAAATCCAGGTTTTCAAGTAGGGACCGGTAGTTTTGAAGGAATTTTTTCATTGGGATACAATTATGGAGGGGACAAGATTGGCTTCAATACACTTGTTACCTATTACCTAAAAGGAGAGAATAAAAATGAGTACCGTTTTGGTAATCAATGGAGCTATGCTGGAAATATGTATTACAAACTGGCTTTAAATACGTTTTCATTAATGCCTGTTGTTGGGATTTCTGGAGATGTTTATAATACTATTGAACAATTTGGAGAAACGCTCCTTGATACTGATGGTCAAATTTTGAACGGAACACTTGGTGCGGAATGTGCAATTGGTCAATTCATACTTGGTGCCAATGCGTCGCTGCCAATTTCCCAGAATTTATTTGGAGGAAACGTGCAGGCTAATGAGCGCTTGTCCGTATACGTGAATTTCTCTTTATAATAACATGTTCATAACGAATGAAAGTCAAAAGAGATGTTTTCAAAAGTTATTGAAAAACATCTCTTCTCATTAATTTAGGTCTGAGAAAATCAGATTTTGCAGGAACTATGATTTCAGTTCCTTCCTCAGCTTTATAATGTCCGTTAGATGCGTATAAATAACAATGGGGACTATTGTAGCGGGCAATAAAACAAACGGGAAATAATTTATCCCCCTATTGGGCTGTTCAAATCCAAACTGTTGAAAAGGTAATTCGGCAGATAGGATACCATTTATCAAAATAAAACTAACCAATACAAGTCCAATAACATTCCATAGCATCAGCACTTTTTTTGATATCTTATTTTTAAAATAAAGTATACCCACTATGGGAGCAGTTAGTCCAGCCAGAATGTCAAAATTCCTCCCTTCAAAAGTCATTAGTTCGGGAATCATTTTGTGTATGAAAAGGTAGAGTAACACAATTTCTACAGGAACTCGTATGGTATGCAGAAAAGTACTAATTCGCGTATCTCTATTCGTAACCATCCAATTTAACGCTTTTGGTGTGAGTCCTAGAATGATAAATAGGGTTGTGAGGAGTAAGACCAAGGCAAAGGGAGGAGGTATTTTTTCTGTTTCCTGATAAAACCCACTAAATGCTAATATAGATTGGAGTATTGACCAAACAATAATGGATAAGGTTAGGAAACGTGGCTTTCCATTTGCATAATGAAATACTACAATGGTCACAAGACATGTTATCAAAAACAAAATTTCAATCCAACTTGGCAAATTAGCTATCATACGCCGAATTTTTATTGATTACGCTATCCTGATGTCGCTTTAATCACCAAGTATTTTTGTTTCAAATCCATCGATACTTTCTGTGTTTTTATTGCTCCAGTACGTTTCTATTCCATCTTTTCCCTGCTTTTTGGCCCAAGAGTCCAGCATGGTTCTTTCTTCATTAAAATCCATGTACGGTACTGCGAATCCACAAGAAGTCTGAACAAGGTCAACATCCATTTCAACTATTTGCCTTGACCCCGTATTTTTAGGAAATAGTTCAATATACTGATGGAACTGCTCATCTCTTTCATGATAAATTTTTGCATTTCCGTAGAGTCTTAGAATCAAGGGCTTCCCGTCAAATGCGCAAAACATGATAGTCATTCGATCACTTTTCAATAGATGAGCCGCTGTCTCATTGCCGCTGCCGGTCAGGTTTAACCATACTACCTTATTTTTTTCAATGACCCTAAAAGAATCAGACCCTTTTGGAGATACATTGATTCTTCCTTCTTTTGCTGCGGTACCAACAAAGAATATTTTTTGATTTTCGATAAACTCTTTTAAGGCAGGAGTAATATTCTCTAACAGTTTTGACATTTATCCAGATTGGATGCCTTACAAAAAAGCACGGCTGTTTGAAGTTTAAAAATAGTGAATTTGGAAACTAATGATGGTCTATTTCCAATAGTTTATTAAGTAGTTATCATCGGATTATGCCCAATTTTAAAATTACAGGAATTGGCAATAAAACACATTTTGTTTGCTTCTGCATGCAATTCATTTGCTCTTTGTATGTTGTCCGAATTAGTGATTTTTATTATTGGATTTAAGGTTACTTTCGAAAATTTTCCACTTCCATCAGATGTTTCTTCCAGTATTCCAGTTGCATTATCTGTATATTCAATAACAACTATTTTATTTACGGAGCACAGGTGCAAATACCAAAGCATATGGCAAGCGGATAGGGAGGATAAAAATAAATCTTCAGGATTGTATTTGGATCTATCCCCTAAAAAGGAAGGGTCCGAAGAACCATTGATAGCGTCATATTTTCCAGCTGCGGATATTTTATGATTTCTAGTATACAATTTGTAATTCTGCGTACCCTTCCCTTCATTTCCTGTCCATTCAACTTTAATTTTATAATTGTGTTTCTTCATTTTTTCTAGATAACCGACATGTAACGCAGTGCTTGGTAATTTAAGGCATTTGGCCACGTAATTATTCTGTCGGTTTAAAAGTATAAAATTGAACTCACCTAACAAGCTCAATAAATTGAAGACGCAATTCGTGCTTAGCACGATTAATCCAAAAGTGGTTTATGGGTGCTAATGGCAATTCTGTTCCAGACATTTATAGTGGCGATTGCCATAATAATCTGTGCAAAATAATGCTCGTCAAATGTTGCAATGGCTTTTTGGTAGGTTTCATCCGTCAATCCATTTCTATGTACTAAGGTTACTTCTTCCGTCATTTGAAGAATAAGTTTTTCTTCCTCGGTAAATAAGTCGGCGGTTTTCCAAGCATTCAATAAAAAAAGGCGTTGTTGGCTTTCGCCATTTTTCAAGGCTTCTTTTGTATGCATGTCTATACAAAAAGCACATGCATTAAGTTGTGAGGCTCTAAGCTTAATGAGTTTGTAATGCGATTTGTTCAATCCACTTTGTTCCATGTAATGCTCTAAACTAAAGATAGCTTTAAAAGCAAAGGGTTCAACGTCATCAATTTGAATTCTTTTATCCATTTTTATAGTTGTTTTTTACTGTTGATGCAAAGTTATTAGCACCAATCCTCAAAAAACTTAAACGGGTTTAAGAACGTCTCCTTGCTCGTATTTCACTTACATATTCTGGGGTGAGACCTAAAAAAGAAGCAATCAGATATTGTGGTACACGTTGTGCAAAATGTGGAAATTGCTCCGTAAACTGAAAATATATTTCCTCTTTTGAGAGGTCCGTTAGATATTTCATTTTCACTAAGGACGCACCATATGAAATTTGATAGATAGTACGAAAATATCTTTCAAGTTGTGGAAACTCCTTTAAGAGCCGTTCCTGTTGCTCATATGATATGGCAAGCAATTTGGTGTACTCAACAGCTTGGATTGAAAAATCGGTTACAATTTGTTTGCTAAAAGCCAGGTTATCCGTCATCCACCAGTTTTCAAGCGCAAATTGAACGGTACGTTCTGTGCCGTTTTCATTTGTAAAAAACATATGAAGGCAGCCCTCCAGCACAAAATGATTATGATTGCAAACATTCCCCGATGGGATAAGAATCTCTTTTTTCTTTAAAGTACGCGGTTCAAAATGGGGTAATATTTTTTGAAAATCGTCTTCGGTTAATGCTAGATACTTATTAAGGTGAAGGAATAGTTGTTTCGACATTTAATTTTTGTGTCCCTTTATAATTTAATTGGTTATTGATTCCCATTGTTGAGGCCATTCATATTCTTCCTCATTCTTCCAAGGAGTGCCTAATTCCAAACTAATAACTCTACCGTATTCCACATTGAGAGTAATCCAGCATTTATCATCTCCATGAGTTGAGAAAGTATCATAATCATCAATTTCCCAATTTTGTATTAAATCCCCAAAGATTTCAGTTTTCACCCAATCCACGTTGCAATCAATTATTTTGAAATTGTTATAGGTTAAATTAGGATTGGATGTACATAAATATCCTAACCTATTATCTTCGTTTTTGTAGATTGTCAAACGAAGTTTCAAATTATTATATTCCATATAAATGTTGTCGGAATCATCTTCATCTATTCTAATTTTATCAGGTAATCCAAGAATCTGATAAACCATTTTTTGGAACATCCCAAATTTTATATTATCCAGACCAATAGTAGGTTTAAGTTCCATTGTTTATTTAGCTTGTTTAGAATAGCAAATATGTTTATCAACCTTCCCATTCGGTATGGAAAATACCTTCTTTATCCAATCGCTCATAGGTATGTGAACCAAAATAATCGCGTTGCGCCTGAATCAAGTTTAAGGGCAATCGGCCGCTGGTATAAGCATCAAAATAAGTCAAAGCATTGGAAAGCCCTGGCAATGGGATACCATTTGCAGCCCCATAGGCCACTAACTCACGTGCGGCTCCAACGGTTTCCTGCACTTTATCAACAAAAGAAGGAGAGAGCAATAAATTTTGCAGTTCAGGCTCAGCTTTAAAGGCTTCCGTAATATCCGCCAATAGTGCGGCACGAATAATACAGCCCGCCCTCCAGATTTTGGCAATTTCACCAAGTTCGAGTTCATAGCCATATTCCTTGGAAGCATCGGCCAATTGGTGCATGCCTTGTGCATAGGTGATAATAAAGGCAAAGTATAGGGCACTTTCTGCTTTTTCAACCAAAGTTTTTTTCACCACGGATTCTGGTGTAGGACGGCCGTACAATTTGTCTGCTTTTATCCGTTCTTCTTTTAAAGCGGATATTTCACGCATACTTACCGCTACATCTATGGTTGGTACGGGAATCCCCAAGTCCATAGCATTTTGCGAGGTCCATTTCCCCGTTCCTTTTTGCTTGGCTTTGTCCAGTATTTTATCCACCAAATGCCCATCACCCAAATCGTCTTTTTGCGCAAAAATTTCCGAGGTAATTTCTACCAAAAAGGATTGTAATCGCCCAGCATTCCATGAAGCATAGGTTTGGTGCAATTCTTCATTGGTTAAATCCCCGGCTTTTTTCAATAGGTCGTAGATTTCAGATGTAAGTTGCATCAGGCCATATTCAATACCATTATGCACCATTTTCACATAATTTCCTGCAGATTTTGGGCCTAAATACGCGACACAGGGCTCACCCTTATATTTTGCGGAGACCGCTTCAAAAATGGGTTTTACATGCTGGTAAGCATCTCTAGAACCTCCAGGCATAATACTTGGTCCTTTTCTTGCTCCTTTGGCTCCACCAGAAACTCCAGCTCCAAAAAAGTTAACGCCTTTCTGTTGCAAATACGCTTCGCGACGGTCCGTATCCGTAAAAAAGGAATTCCCTCCATCAATAATAATATCTCCATTATCCAAATGTGGAAGTAAATTCTCAATTACGATATCAACCACTTTTCCTGCAGGTACCAATAACATAATTTTCCGGGGAGTGCTCAATCCTTGCACAAAGGTGGCAACATCCGAAGTGGCATTTACCTTAGTGGAATCTCCCCCTTCCTCAATCAGTGCGTTTACCTTTTCCTCATCCAAATCATTACCAAAAGCAGTAAAACCGTTATCCGCAACGTTTAAAATAAAATTACGCCCCATCACCCCAAGGCCCACAAGACCAAAATCATATAAATTTACCATCTTCTTTGTTTTTACTTACCCATGTTAAGACAACACTAAGTAAGTTGTTTGTTCAATTCCGAACCTAAAATAAACGTTATATTCGTCATGCTCAAAATTAAATGGTTTTGTAAAATGTTTTTTTGAAAAACAACATTTTGAGCTTTCCATTTTTGAGATGACCTAAATAGCGATACAAATACCTTTATGAGAAAGACCAACAACCAAATGCTTGTTATTTTTGGGGCTTCGGGAGATTTAACCGCAAGAAAGCTCATACCAGCTTTGTTCAATTTATATGTCGCAAAACAATTGCCTAAAAATTTCGTGGTTTTAGGTGCAAGTAGAAGTAATCTTACGGATGATGAGTTTAGGGATAAAGTGGTTTGTAAAAGCCCTTATTTGAAAGACAAGTTGGAGGATTTGAAAGAGAATTACATTCAGGGTTTTACCGATATGTTTTTTTACGAAGATTTAGGTGGAGACTATACTTCTGAATACAGTGGGCTGTCCAAACGCATATCAAAATTAAATACTGAATATGGTACGGACAATAACTATATGTTTTACCTATCCACACCTCCAAATTTGTATGAAACTATAGCGAAAAACCTGTCGGAAGTTGGATTGAGTAGCCAGGAAGAAGGATGGAAAAGGTTGATTGTGGAAAAACCATTTGGGTATAGCTTGGAAAGTGCCAAAAAACTGAATAAGGGACTTCAACAATATTTTAAGGAACCCCAGATTTACAGAATTGATCATTATTTGGGTAAGGAAACGGTCCAAAACCTACTGGTTACCCGATTTTCCAATAGCATTTTTGAGCCGCTTTGGAATAGAAACTATATTCATCATGTTGAGATTACCAATGCCGAAAGCGGAGGCGTTGAAAAAAGAGGTGGTTATTACGATAAGTCGGGCGCGTTGCGCGATATGTTCCAAAACCATCTTCTACAAATAGTTTCGCTTGTTGTAATGGAGCCTCCAATTGGTGATCAACCCGAAGAAATTCGAAATGAAAAAGTAAAGGCTTTGAAGTCGTTGCGAATTATGCGGGATGAAAAAACCCTTTTTGACAATACCATTCGAGCGCAATACGTTGCCTCGGAAATTAACGGAGAAAAAATAAAAGGCTATCGAGAAGAGGATGGTGTAGATTTAAATTCTACTACCGAAACCTATGCTGCCCTTAAGTTTTTTGTTGACAATTGGAGATGGCATGGGGTTCCCTTTTACGTGCGAACGGCTAAACGGATGCCTACAAAAGTAACCGAGATAGTTATTCACTTTAAACCACCACATCATCAGATTTTTAAGGATTCTGGGATGAGTAGTAAGGATAATAAACTGATAATTCGCATTCAACCTGATGAGGGAGTGTTGATCAAGTTTGGTGTAAAAGTTCCAGGACAAGGTTTTAAGGTAGAGCGTGCCAATTTAGATTTCTACTATTCCAGTTTAGCGGAAACCTATGTGATGGAGGCTTATGAACGACTTTTGCTGGACGCTATGCAAGGTGATGCCACCTTATACGCTAGAGCAGATGAGGTTGAGGCTGCTTGGGAGTTTGTAGACCCAATTCTGGATTACTGGAAGAATGGAAAAGATGTACGGATGTATGGTTATGCTGCCGGAGTTTGGGGCCCAGAGAACTCTGATGATTTAATAGACGACCTGGGTTATTGGCGTAATCCTGGGGAGAATTTAGCGGACGACCCTGGATTTTGTGTTATTTGTTAATCAGTTATCAGTTATCAGTTATCAGTTATCAGTTGTCAGTTGTCAGTTCGAGCGCAGTCGAGAACCAACCAATGAATTGTTATGGAATTAAAGATATATAAGGATAAGAACGAAGTAGCCCGACAATTTTCGGTCTATTTTGCTGAATTTGTCAAGGGAAAGCCAGAGGTACATATTGCGCTATCTGGGGGAAGCACTCCTAAAATAGTATTTAATGTACTTGCTTTAGATTATGGTGATAAAATTGATTGGAAAAAGATTCATTTTTATTGGGGAGATGAGCGTTGTGTGCCGCCAACTGATGATGAAAGCAATTATAAAATGACGGTGGAACATCTTTTTTCAAAAATTGTGATTCCAGAAACAAACATTCACAGAATTTTAGGGGAAAACGACCCAATTTCAGAGGCAATGCGTTATGCAAACCTTTTGGAAATCAATATGGATAGGGTAGAAGGTACTCCACAATTTGATTTGGTAATTTTAGGGATGGGCGACGATGGCCATACGGCATCCATTTTTCCACATGAAATTGAACTTTGGAATACTCAAGATCATTGTGTTGTGGCTACACATCCAGATTCAGGGCAAAAACGGGTTTCTATCAATGGCGAGGTCATTAACCAAGCCAAAGAAGTTGTTTTTTTGGTTACCGGTTTAGGAAAAGCGGAAAAGGTAAAATCGATTTTAGAAAAAAGAGAAGGTTTTGAAGCGTATCCTGCGTCTTTGGTCAATCCAAATTCTGGGAAACTAATATGGTTTATGGATGAAGATGCGGCTTCGGAACTAAGCTAATCCAAATCCAGTTGTACATTTTCTTTTTCAAGATACTCTAGGTATTCGTTCACTTTAAAATTTGCAGATTCATATTTGTTGTCCCTTGAACTGGCCGAAGCCTTACGTTCCATACTTCTAGCAAAACGCCGTATCCCTTGTTTATTGTTCAGAATTAGACCTGGGATAACAATGTTCTTTCCATTTGTATCCTTGGCAACCATGGTAAAATAGGAAGAATTACAATGTTTGGTTTTACCGGTTGTAATATTTTCAGACTCTACCCGAACGCCCACCACCATAGAAGTCCTGCCTGTATAATTAATGGAAGCTTTTAAAGTTACCAATTCTCCAACTTCAATAGGGTTTAAAAAATCCACCCGATTTACCGATGCAGTTACACAATAGGCTTGCGAGTGTTTTGAAGCGCAAGCAAATGCAATTTGGTCCATTAAGTTTAAAATATGTCCTCCATGTACCTTTCCTCCAAAGTTGGAATGGGAGGGAAGCATAAGTTCCGTGATGGCCACATTTGATTCTTGGGATGTTTTGAATTTTTTCATGCTAATTTTTGAAATGTGGGGACGCTTCAGGTTGTACTTGTGTTATAAAATGCTTGGAGTCGCCCAACCAAAAGAATGTGGAATAACGCTCTTTATAGGTGACTTTAACGTAGCGGCCTTGATATTCCTTCATACGTTCAATAACTTCTTCTTGGCTATCTTCAACCGAAAAAGAAAAAATATTTGTCCCTGATACTCCTTGGCTGATCTGACCTTCCCAAGTTTTTACCAAAACCCCTTTTCTACTGAACTTAATCAACTCACCCGAACGATACCCCTCACTAAACGGGACATAATAGATAAAGGCAAAGTAAGCGGCAATTCCCATAAGAACAACAGATATGCCAATAAATAGAATTTTTCTCATGATTTACATTTCAAGAGTTGGCTCTTCATAATCATCTTCTTCCGCGCGTTTTAAAATGGGTTCTGGAATCGATTTTTTTGCTTTTGCCCCCATTTTTTTCAATTTTTCAATGCTTGTGACGATATTTCCACGACCCTCCACCAATTTGTTCATAGCACCACGGTATTCCGTTTTAGCTTCGTCCATTTTTTTGCCCACCTTGGTCAAATCAGTTACAAACCCTTCAAATTTATCATATAAAGCTCCTGCCTGACGCGCAATTTCAATGGCATTTTTTTGCTGTTTTTCATTGTTCCACATCGTATCTATGGTTCGCAGCGTGGCCAATAGGGTCGATGGCGTAACGATAACAATATTTTGTTCAAATGCTTTGTTGTACAAGGAGTTATCGTGGTTTATTGCAACGGCAAATGCAGGCTCTATCGGTACAAAAAGCAAGACAAAATCCGGGCTTTCCATTTCATACAGATCCTCATATTTTTTTGAAGAAAGCTGCTCCACGTGTTTTCGCAAGGAGTTTATATGGTCTTTTAAATGCTTCTCTTTCAGCTCATCTTCTGCATTTGTATAACGCTCATAGTCGGTTAAGGAAACCTTGGAATCTACCACCATCTTTTTACCATCTGGCAAATGAATGATGACATCTGGTAGGACCCTGCTTCCATCTTCAAGTGTAAAACTTTGTTGTACACTATATTCCCGGTCTTTTTCCAAGCCGGATTTTTCCAAAACGCGTTCTAAAACCAGTTCTCCCCAGTTCCCTTGCATTTTGCTATCCCCTTTTAGGGCTTTGGTCAGGTTTTCCGCCTCTTGGGTAATTTTAAGATTCTGATTTTGAAGGTTCAGCAATTGTTCTTTTAAAGCCGAATGAATGCTGATGTTTTCTTTTTGGGTAGCCTCCACCTTTTTCTCGAACAATTGAATTTTTTCCTGAAGCGGGTTTAAAATCTGCTTTATATTTTTTTGATTCTGCTCCGTAAACTTGCTGCTTTTTTCGTCAAGAATTTTGTTGGCGAGATTTTCAAATTCTTTGGTAAACTTCTCCTGCAGTTTTTCTACTTCTTCTTTCTGTTCTGTGTTGATGCGTTGCAGGTTTTCCAAATCAGCTTGATACCTCACAATTTGATTGCTTTGCAACTCTTTTTCAGACTGTAATTGCTTTTTCTCTTCATCACCTGATAACAGCTTGTCATTTAGGGCATTTACAGAATTGTTCAATTGCTGTTCCCGTTCGTTCCAAACACTTTCATTGGATTTGGTCTTAAGTTTTTGAATATAAATGCCCAAAAACAAGCCAATGACTGCTGTAATAACCCCAACAAGAACAATTATCAATTCACTGCTCATAAAATTCAAATCTTCGGATAAAGATAATATTAATGTCATTCCGAGAGAACGAAGTGACGAGGAATCTAATTGAGATTTTATACGCCCTTGAACTCGGTCCGAAATAACCTATGTCACTTATTCACCTTAAAAGAACCCGTTTTGGCATCAAAAAGAACCATTTCTGAAGGAAATAGGCTTTCAAAATGCTTTTCTTCAATCAGTTTGCAAGGTGCTCCAAAAGGATTTTTGGCTCCATCCAATAGCAATATGGTATCGCATAACTGAATGGCCAAATCAATTTCATGGGTGGTAAAAATTATGGCCTTTTGTTTTTCATGAGCCAATTGTTGCAGCAATTTTAGAATTTGAACCTTATGGTATAGATCTAGATGGGTGGTTGGCTCGTCCAATAAAATTAGGGGTGTGTCCTGCGCCATGGCACGTGCAATCAATACCCGTTGCAGTTGTCCATCGCTAAGCTCATGACATTTGTTTCGCCGTAAATCTTTCAATAAAAATGCTTCCAAACTATTTTCAACATACATTTTATCGGAAGAAGATAAGGAACCGATCCAATTGGTATAGGGGTGCCTTCCAAGGGCAATCAGCTCTTCAACGGTAAGGTTTTTGGAGGATGGCTGTTCTGTTAGGACCATACCAAGTTCTCGAGCCAACTGTGGAGACGAATACTCTACTAGATGTTTATTTTTTATTCTGATTGAACCGGATAGTTTTGGTTGAAGATTACCTAGCGTTCGCAACAATGTAGATTTCCCCACTCCATTGACACCAACAATGGCGCATAATTCTCCAGAATTGCAAGAGAAATTGATGTGCTGGGCAACGGTTTTATTCTTATAACCAATCGCTAGATCTTGAGTTGCTATGATAGCATTCTTCAACTTTGTCATCAAAACAACATTTTACGTTTTCGTACCAACAACCAGATAACGACTGGCGCTCCCACCATGGAAGTTATAGCATTTATGGGGAGTACATTCGCTGAATTCGGTAGTTGTGCAATAGTATCGCATAGCAGCATTAAAATAGCTCCATAAAGAAAAACCGCCGGGATTAGAATTCGATGGTTCATAGTATCAAAAATTTGCCGGGTTAAATGTGGCACCGCCAGGCCCACAAAAGCAATAGGGCCTGCAAAAGCCGTAATTACACCCGCTAGCAATCCTGTAGCCGAAATGATTATCAATCTTGATTTTTTCAGGGAAATGCCTAGACTTTGTGCATAATTTTCTCCCAATAAAAAGGCATTCAACGTTTTAATGGAAAGAATACTCAATAGCATTCCAAGAGCAACAACTCCACCGAGGAGCATTACCTGTTGTGCGGATAAATTACCCACACTTCCAAAGGACCAAAACACAAAGCGTTGCAAGTTTTCCGCATTGGAAAAAAAAGCCAAAACACTTACAATAGCGGCGGTGATGCTTCCAAACATCAAACCAATGATCAATAGTGCCATGGTATCCTTTATGCTATTTGCGACAAGGACTACAACCAATAAGATTAAAAAACTACCGATACTAGAGGCAATGGCCAACGATGCATCATTTAAAAACGTAAAAGAAGTAAAACCGGTAATCAATGAAGTTCCCATCAGAAGCAAAGCAGCTCCTAGACTGGCTCCAGAACTGATGCCTAGAACAAAGGGGCCTGCCAAGGGATTACGGAATAAGGTCTGCATGAGTAAACCGCTTATAGAAAGTCCGCCACCCACCAAAATTGCCGTAAATGCTTTAGGAATTCGATAGTTCCAAATGATATAATTCCAGGAATCAATGTCAACTTTGCCACCAAAGAGAACAGTGAGCATAGCTTTAAAAGGTATGGTTATGGAACCCGAGCTAATGTTCAGAATCCATGCAAAAAACAACGCTAGGATAAGAAGCACAAAGGAAATACGATATGTTTTGGGTTCCTTCATTTAGCGCAGGGGCAAATAAAATTGAGGTTTGTGATCTGTTAAAAGCTCAGGATGCAAAATTGAAATAAGATCTAGCAATGCCAGGTCTGGTCGTTGGGGAGCCAGTTCATAAAAAAGAAGCCCACCTGTAGCGCCTTTATTTATCGCATTTGAAAATATATTTTTATCGGTAAATGCTGTGAATTTTTGATAATGCGAATTGGCTTCGTGAAGTTCTTCATAGGTTGTGTATAATGAAGGGTTGAACCAAAAATCGGCATGTACTCCCTTCTCTAAAACGGCCTCTAAACTTAATCCGATACTGCCCGTTTTTTCAGTATCTGCCCATAAATAATGGGCGTTTGCGTCTTTTAAAAATTGCGACATCCAACTTTCACCTCCCGCAACATACCACACATCCTTATAAAGCCCGCCCGTTAAAACTGTTGGTTTCCGTGCTGCCTTTTGTGCAAGGGTTTTAGCTTCATTATAGGATTTTTCAATGCTTTTGAAAATACTATCGGCCACTTTTTCCTTATTGAAAAAAGGTGCAAAAAATTTAATCCATTCTGCTTTGCCCAAGGGGGTAGATTCTGTCCAATCGCCATTATAAATTATGGGAATACCAGACCTTTTTAGGGTTTCGTAAGCTTTATTGGTATCGTTGATGCCAAACCCAACAACAACTTCAGGGTTCAGTTCCAAAACAATCTCGGTATTTATTTCTTCATTGGTGCCTAATTCTTTTATGGAACCAGAATCGATTCGTTTTCTTGCTTCTTGAGAAGAAATCAGATCAGTATTTGGAAAACCTACCACAACGTCCAATACCCCTAAAGCTTCCAACGACGGAATATGGGTAGTGGATGTGATGACCATTTTTTCAACAGGGATGGGCACAATAGCATCATAAGCATCTTTGGGAAGGGTAATGGAGGCCAGTTTTTCCCGAGGAACCAGCGCATATGTGAATTTGGTTTCCGCTCCCGGCCAAGCGGAAGTAACTTCTATAATTTTAAAATTACTGTTCTCCTCAATGGAGAAACCTGTAGCATATTGAAGTGCAGATTCTTTTTGGATTTGCTCAACGTGCAGCGGTTTCTTTTTTTCCGCACAACCAGAAGAAATGACAACAAAAAGGATACTAAACACTTGTAGTAAATACTGTTTTTTGGACATAGCCCCAAATGTAAGATTATTTAACTTTTTCAAAAAAAGATTAAACAGAATGATTACTTTCGCGCTGAATTTTGGTTCGCACGAAGGTTTTTATCGTGCGATTAAAAGGGAATTCGGTGTAAATCCGGAACTGTTCCCGCAACTGTAAGTTTATGCCAAACTTGATTTGGCACCTCTTGGGAGGGTGTTGTTTTCTTCAAAGCCACTGTTTGTTTAGAATGGGAAGGCAAAACAACATTAAGCAAGTCAGGAGACCTGCCAGATTCAAACAAAATAGGTTAAACTTTCGGGATAAAGGTTTACGTATGGGTACAGACATACTATTCTCCCGTTTATTTTAGTAAACGAAATGAAAAAAAGTAATTTTTTATTATGCGCCGCTATTTTAGCAGGCAAAGGACTTTCTGCGCAAGATGCACAGCAAGATTCCATTCAAGTTCAACAGCTGGATGAGGTTGTTGTGAGTGATTCGCGATTTCAATTGAAACGTGAGAATTCAGGAAAGACTGTTATTAAGATTACGGCGGAAGAATTGGAACGTAATCAAGGAAAAACAATTGCAGAATTGATCAATACCAAAAGCGGTATTGAAATTACGGGAAGCAGGGGGCGTGATGGTTCCGTATTTGGTGTTTATGCCCGTGGCGGGAGAGGCAAACAGGTATTGATCATTATTGATGGGGTTCGCGTAGCCGACCCTTCATCTTTTTCGGCGGAATATGACTTACGATTACTCTCAACCCCAAAGGTGGAATCTATTGAGATTATTAAAGGTGCAGCCAGTACGCTTTATGGCACCAATGCAGCAACCGCGGTTATCAACATTACTACAAAGAAAAGTTCTAAGGAGCAAATTTCCGGAAACTTTCAATCTACTGTAGGGACAAATCAGACCTCGGATGATCAAAACTATAATCTTTCTAGTTTTACCAATAGTGCTTTGGTGAACGGTACTTTGAATAAGTTCAGTTATAGTGTAGGTTTTTCAAATCGATATTCCGATGGGATATCCGCAGCGACCACTCTTGAAAATGAGGAAGATAGTTTTTCACAATTTAGCACCAACGTTAAATTTGGCTATCAATTTTCAGAAAAGTTTGAACTAAGTGTTTATGGGAACCAGACCAAATATGACACCGAATTTGATGCGTCATTTACCGAAGCACCAAATCAAACCAAATTGGACCAAGAAAGGGTAGGCCTTTCATCATCCTTTATATATAGAAAAGGTTCATTGCATGTGAATGCTGCGTACTCAGATTATGAAACCGATTCCAAATCCACATTTGGAGAAAGCACTTCCGAAGGAAAAAACCGGGTATTTAATCTTTATAACAAATATGTTTTTGCAGACAAATTATATACTGTTTTAGGGGTTGATTATTTACAGGACAAGGCTATTTTTACAGATACTGAGGAACAGACTATTTTAGATCCGTACGCAAATTTGGTTTATGTTTCCGGTTTTGGACTTAATTTAAATGCAGGGGCCAGGTTAAACACACATTCAGAATACGGCAATCATTTGGTCTATAATTTTAACCCTTCCTACGTCTTTCCTTCTGCTGGTGGATATGTAAAACTATTGGGTTCTTATGCCACTTCCTACATTACTCCAAACTTGACACAACTCTTCAGCAGTTTTGGAAATGAAGATTTGGAGCCAGAGGAAAACAGCACTTTGGAAGGTGGGGTTGAATATGCCGTAAATGATAAATTGCGCGTAAGCACTATTTATTTCAACAGAAATGAAAAAAATAGAATTGGTGCCGATGAAAATTTTATAAGTGCCAATATTTCTGATGAGATAGATGCTACTGGTATTGAAACCGAAATAACATGGAAGCCTACTATTGCTTTAAACATAAATGTAAACTATGCATTTACAGAGCGGAAAGGGGATAATGCTATCCGTATTCCAAAACACAAGGCCAACGCTTCTTTTGGGTATGCGGTTTCCGATGAAACCTATATTTCCCTTACGTATCAATATACAGGAGATCGATTTGATACGGATTTTAGAACTTTTGCAGACGTAGCGTTGGAACCTTTTTCGTTGGTGAATCTCTATGCTGAACACCAATTGTGCGATAATTTTAAGTTGTTCATCAATGCCAATAACCTTTTAAATGAGGAATTTGTTGAGGTTATTGGCTTTACAACAAAAGGAAGAAATATCAGTGCTGGTTTTAATCTAACGCTATAATTGATTAATTTGATGGTATGTTAAAGGTCTGTTCATTTATGCCCGCTGTTACCCAAATGATTTATGATATGGGTTTGGATGAGCATCTGTACGGAATCACTTTTGAGTGTCCAGAACAGGCCTTGAAAGAGAAAAAACCTGTGGTTCGCTGTATTTTGGAAGGGAAAAACCTGTCCAGTCAAGAGATAGACGCACTCTTTTCTGCTAGTAAACATCAGGGAAAAGATTTGTACTATGTGGACGAACCACTTTTAGAGCAGATTTCTCCGGATATCATCTTTACACAGGATATGTGCGATATCTGTCAAATAGATACCGCATGTACGGCAGCAGCAGTGGCAAATTTGGAAAAACAACCTGAATTGATTTCCATAAGTCCGGAATCCTTGGAAGATGTTTTTGAATCCGCTATCACTATTGCCAAAGCAATGGGCAGGGAAGAAGTGGCTTACACGTATTTGAACGACTTACATAAACGTATTGATATTATTATTGATAGATTGAGGGAAACAAAAGTGTTTCCTAAACGGGTTATGCTCATGGAATGGTTGGATCCTATTTTTAATTGTGGGCACTGGATTCCGCATCAAATATCGTATGCTGGGGGAGTGGACATGCTGTCCAATCCGTCAGGAGACAGTATTGTGACCCAATGGGATAAAATTGTAAAATATGACCCTGAAGTGCTCATTATAGCCCCTTGTGGATTTACGGTCAACCGAACTTTGGAAGAAATGCACATTTTAACTGAAAAAGAAGGCTGGAGTACTTTAAAGGCTGTTCAAAACGATGCGGTTTTTATTACCGATTTTGATATGTTTACACAATCATCTGCCAATACTTTGGTAGACGGGATAGAATTATTATCGGGTCTTTTTCATCCAGAAATACATGATGTTCCCAAACGTTTATTGCCCAAATACAGGGTGTTTAACACAAAACAATTCCAATATTGAATTATGGGTAGAGCGGTTCAGTGGCCGCTCTATTTTTTTATTGGAGATTAAGGGGCTTGTCTAGAAACATTATTTCCCGAACGGGAGTTTCGTAAACCTTAAAATCTCCAGCTTTTAAAGTTTGATAGCTTTTCGAACTTTTACTGGACACTCCTGTAATTTCCTCAAGAGCACGCGCTAAAAGTGGCTCATTTGGATCTCCAAGTACTCCTAAATGGAAAAAATCCTCTTTTAACTCGATATCGGGAACAAAGCCAGAGGTGTAATCAAAGAAACCATCGGCATTTTCATTTCTACCCACCAGAGGTTGAATGATCCAGCTATTTTCCGGATTGATTTGATTTTCGGTTGATGGGCTATATTGATAATTGTTTTCTGGAATGTCTACCAAGGAAATTGAAAACTCATTTTTACCTGTTGTTACATCCCCAATATGGATCACTTCAACATAAGGGTCCAATCCATTGATTAACAATTCGCTGGCCGATGCAGAACGGCCAGTGGCCAAAATGTATACTTTGTTTAAATTGAGTGTATTAATGGGGGTTACCCCGGTAGAGTTTGCAAAATAATCCTCCAGTTGCGATGTGCTAAAATTACTTTGTCTTTTTTCGTTCCAACGTTGGCGCAAGAATAATTCGTCAGTTTTGGTACCATATATCATACTGGCAAGCAAACGTGTTGTATTTACAGAACCTCCTGGGTTATATCTAAGGTCAACCACCAAATCCGTGACTCCATCAACCACAAATTGCGCAAAAGCATCGTTAAGCGCTTCGTTAAAACCACTATTGAACCTTTGATACATTAAATACCCAATTTTTTGACCATTTACATCCAATGTCTTGGCAACTCGGATAGGATGTTCCTGTAGGTTTTCAAATTTTGTTAGACTTACTTCTTCCACATTGGGAACCACCAAACTATTGGCGACATCCAAATCTCCCATGTTTAGGGTATACGTATCTGCATCACCAAAAAGCAAATCAATATAATTGTCTGGGGTTAAGGTTATTCCATTTACACCCCAAAACACATTACCGCGTTCTAGTCCTTTCACATCCGCATCTGAACCTGGAACTACATTTCGCACAAACCCAAAAAGATTGTCCGTACTGTCTTCTGTAAGATCCACAATAAAAAATTGGAGGCCATTGCTTTTTGTTATCCCCGAAAGAGAATTCAGGAGCTCCACATAGTCATCACTATAGAAGGTAAAACGATCTTCAGTAAAGAGTAGTTCTTCAATTAAATCCTCTGGGTTGGGGAAAGCTTGCAGAAATTCGGTGTAAGACTCGTTGGAAATAAATCGGTCATCTGCTAAATTTTGTACATCTCCTTGCCAAAAGTACCAGTAATTCATAGCACGCCAGATAAAATTCTGGACTACAACGTCATCCGCAGTGGGTACGGGAAGATTAATGTCGTCATCATTGCTACATGAAAAAGTGAGAAGGCTTAATACAGCCAACAGTACAATGTTTATGGTCTTAAAAGGGCTATGTTTTTTAAAGCGCATAATTATGGGCTACAAAAATTGCAGCAATTTTATATCTATTTGGACTTAAATAGCGGCATACCGTCCATTAGCATTCTATTGTTCTGGGTCTTAAACTGCAAAGAACTGGAAATCAAATCTACGGGATACAATGGGGTAAAGTTTACTTTGGTTATAGTGCCGTTTATGGTATTTAATGTCAGGGCCAGCAGAGGTTCGGATTCATTGCCCAAAACACCCATATTGGTAATGTCTTCCTGGAGCTCTATATCGGGGATAAGACCTGCCGTATAATCTGAAAAACCATCCGCATTTTCATTCCGTCCCAGAAGAGGCTGTATGGCCCATTGATTATCTGGGTTGATATTGGCTTCCCTGTCCTCATCATAAAAGAAACCGTTTTCAGGATCATCTACAAAGGTTATGGAGAACTCATTTTTTCCTACTGTGGTGGTACCTATTTGTTGTACATCAACATAGGGTTCCAATCCATTGATGACCAATTCACTTGCGGAAGCTGTGGAACTTGAAGTTATCACATATACCCGCTGCAAGTTGAGGTCATTTATTGGTGTACCGCTGATTGTTTCGTTAAAAAAGTTTGTCTCCCCATCGCCAGGCCCAAAAGTTGCCTGTATTTTTTCATTGTAGCGGGCCTTAAGGAATAGTTCATCTGTTTTGGTTCCATATATGGAGCTTGCTATTTGAACGGCTGAGCTTACACGGCCACCGCCATTATATCTAAAATCCAAGATAAGCTCATTGATTCCTTCCGCTTTAAATGCTCCCAAAGCCTCATTTAATTCTTCATCAAAATCGGCAACAAATGAATTATAGAGCAAGTATCCAATTTTAATTCCACCCTGTTCAATTACTTTGTTGATTAATATTGGATTCTCCACCAGTCCTTCTTCTTTGGTCAGGGACAATTCCCTGTCATTGGGAGTAATTGTATTATCTACAATAGTTGCAAAGTTCAGGGTATAGGTGTCATTATCGCCAAACAAAAGTTCAATATAGTTGTCAAGATTAAGATCTGTGCCGTTCACACCTATAAAAACATCTCCCCGACTTATATCTTTCCCATCGGCATCGGACTCGGGAACAATATAGCGTACAAACCCAAAAACATCTTCCCCCGTACCATATAGTGAGAGGCCAAATTCAACCCCATTACTTTTTGATATTCCAGAGAATCCCTCTACCAGATCCTTATAGTTTTCGCTTAAAAAGCTGAAGCGGTCCACGGCAGCGTTCTCGCCAACAATTTGTTCATGGTTGTTGCAAATTTCGTAGAAGAAGGTTTCCGGATCAGGTTCTGCGGCCAGAAAGTCTGCATAATCTTGTTGTGTGGCAAATCTATCATCTGCCAAATCCAGAACGTCGGATTGCCAAAAATAATAAGCGTTCATGGCTAGCCACATAAAATCTTGAACAGGAAAATCATCGACCGAGGCCGGGTCTTCAACAATTATTTCATCAATTGGGGTATCGTCATTTTTATCACAGCCTAAAAAAAGCGTAAAAACAAGGATGCCTATGGGCCAAAGGATTTTTTTTTTCATAGTTAAGTTTTCGTACAATACATCAATTATTGTTCCACAAGTTTCCAAGTGGTGTGTAAGATAGGTAGGGGCTATTTCTAAATTCTTACAATTTTTGGTTACAAAATAGACACATAAAAGGAGAATACAAATTTTTTGTAACAAAATTCGATATGTGTCGTCGTGATTATGTAGGCGAAATTAAATAGCTTACGAACAACTAAAAACCAAATGAAACAGGCCGAATTTTTAAATGTGGTAATGCCCTTTAAGGACAAGCTCTTTAGGCTAGCTAAACGTTTATTGGTCTCTAGAGAGGAAGCAGAAGATGCCACACAGGAAATTTTGCTAAAACTATGGTCAAAAAATGAAGCCATGGAGGAATATAAAAATGTGGAAGCCTTTGCCATGACCATGACCAAGAATTTTTGTTTGGACCGATTGAAATCCAAACAAGCGAGTAACTTAAAGTTGGTACACAGCAATTATGAAGACGAAAAAACATCATTGCAACGACAACTGGAGACCGAAGATAGTATAGTTTGGATGGAGCGGATTATGGAAGAACTGCCAGAACAACAAAAAATGGTATTGCAATTACGTGACGTGGAGCAATATGAGTTTGAGGAAATATGTGAGCTTTTGGACATGAAACCAACCGCAGTGCGCGTTACCTTGTCCAGGGCCAGAAAAACGGTAAGAGAAGAATTGACAAAAAAACACAACTATGGAATTGGATAACATAGAAAAATTATTGGAAAAGTATTTTGAAGCCACTACTACAGTGGCAGAGGAAAAAACATTGCAGACGTATTTCTCCCAGGAAAGTGTAGCAACACATCTGGAGCAGTACAGACCCATGTTCAGTTATTTTTCCAACGCCAAGGAAGAAAGGTATACTAAGCAGGTTCCATTAAAACCTAGAAAAAACTATTACAGATGGATTTCCGTAGCGGCGGTAGCGGTTTTAACCTTTGGCATCTATTTTGGGAATGAATACCAAGAGAAAAAACAGGCGGAATATGCCTATGCGGAAACAAAAAAAGCATTTGAACTCTTAGCAGAGAATTTTGGAAAAGGCACGGAAAAAGTGGCCTATTTGCAGGAGTTCGAAATCGCAAAACAAAAAATTTATAACAATAAATAAATCGTAAAAATGAAAAAGAATATTTTAATAATAGTCGTAATGGTATTACCCTTTTTGGGCTTTTCACAATCCTTATTCGA
This sequence comes from Flavobacteriaceae bacterium, assembly GCA_039985375.1. Taxonomy (GTDB): domain Bacteria; phylum Bacteroidota; class Bacteroidia; order Flavobacteriales; family Flavobacteriaceae; genus Flagellimonas. The sequence goes on along the minus strand of JBDWSS010000114.1, from coordinate 81,351 downwards.
TAGGTTTGAGGACTTGGATGAGGTTACCTCGGTAGTGGTAAATAAAAGTATGTTCAATCTTCTCGCAAAAATAGATGTGGAGATCGATGATCAAGAGGCTCAGGATTTTATGGACATTGCCAGTAGTTTAAAAAGTTTAAAAGTATTTACTACGGATAATCAGGCAATTGGAGCCGATATGAAAGCATCCGTAGACAAACACCTTAGATCTTCAACCATGGAAGAATTAATGCGGATCAAGGACAAGGATGCCAATGTGAAGTTTTACATAAAAGAAGGAAGGGATGCCGATCATGTGAGCGAATTGTTAATGTTCGTTACCGGGTTGAAGGATATTGAAGCAGATGGCAGGAAGTTTGAAACTGTATTACTTTCATTGACCGGTGATATTGATTTAAATAAAATCAGTTCATTGACCAATAAAATGAATTTACCGGAAGAGTTGAACAAGGCAGGGAAAAAGCAGTAAAACAGTAAACAGTTTTCAGTTAACCGTTTACATTTAGTAAAAATTAAAATCAATCAAGAAACGAACAATCATGAGAAAAATAATAGTAGTACTATGTGTGTTGGTATCGGCACAATTATCCTCCCAATCCATATTTGACAAATTCGAGGATTCGGATCGAATAGGATCGGTTACCATTAATAAAGGAATGCTAGACCTTGTCGTTAAAATGATGGATGACGATCGGGATAAAGAGACCCAAGAATTTGTTGATGTTGCCAAAGGTATTAATCATATTAAAATTTTTATGTCTGAAGATGAAGGTGCTGCCGCTGATATTGCCGCTACCATGAAAAAACACGTAAAATCAGCTAAACTTGAAGAACTTATGAAAGTAAGGGATGGGGATACTAATCTGAGGTTTTATATTAAGAATGGAAAGGATGATAATCATGTAGAAGAGCTATTAATGTTGGTTACCGGAATTGATGAAAATAAAACAAGTCATTCAGATTTTCATTTTGAAACTGTTTTGCTGACCATGACGGGAAACATAGACTTGACCAAAGTTGGGGCACTGACCAAGAAAATGGACTTGCACAAAGGATTACATAAATTAGAGAAATCCCACTAAAAACTAGTTTAAAGACAATCAATCAAAAAAGAACAGATGAAACATATTTTCAAAGGAGTATTGGTAATGGGATTGGTTTTTTTGGCCTCTTGTTCCTCACAACAAAGTCTACAGGAATACTATGTGGATAATTCTGAAAATCCCAACTTTATTACAGTTGATGTTCCGGCAAGCGTACTTAAAATGGAAGCTGCCAATTTAACGGAGACCCAGGAAGAGGCTATTGGGTCCCTACGTAAATTTAATCTCCTTGCCTTTAAAAAAACCTCTGACAATGTAGCAGATTACCGAGCGGAAAAGGCCAAGGTAAAGGAAATCTTAAAGGATGATTCGTTTATTGAATTAATGACGATCAACTCGGGATACGGTAAGGGTGTCATCAAATATTTGGGAGATGAAGATGCAATAGATGAAGTTATCATTTATGGAGACAGTAAAGAAAAAGGTTTTGCCTTGGTTCGGGTTCTTGGGAAGAATATGAATCCTGCACATATTGCCCAGTTGATTCAGGCCATTCAAAAATCGGACTTTGACGGAGCTGGCCTAGGAGAGATTGGAAAATTTTTAAAAGGATAAAACCAAGCCATTTAAATAATTGAATCCCGGATAACTCAGGTTATTCGGAATTTTTATTTTTCAAAATTTAAAAATCAAGGCATTTTCTGTGACCTTCTTTTTATATTAGTGTCTCACTATAAGAACACTAACAAATTAAGAAGACTATGGAAAAAGCACAAGAATGGATGAACTACGGTTTGGAATTGGCCAAAGAGTTTGGCCCCAAATTGGTTACCGCAATTCTCATTTATATTGTAGGTTCCTGGATAATCAAAAAGATTATTGGAGCAACAAGAAAAGTAATGCATAAAAGCAAGTATGATGAATCCTTGCAACGATTTTTACTAAATCTAATTTCTTGGGCCTTAAAAGTATTCCTGATCATTATTGTTATTTCAAGATTAGGGGTTGATGTTACCACCTTTGCAGCGGTTATTGCAGCTGCAGGTCTTGCTATAGGCTTGGCATTGCAGGGGTCACTTTCCAATTTTGCCGGAGGGGTTCTCCTCATGATTTTTAAGCCTTATAAGATTGGCGATTTGGTAGAAGCGCAAGATGTTTTGGGGGTTGTAAAAGAAATTGAGATTTTCACCACCAAATTAGTATCCCCGGACAATAAACTTTTAATAGTACCCAATGGCGCTATGGCCAATGGAAACATTACCAATTATACGGCTGAAGGAAAAATTAGGGTAGATACGGTAATTGGAGTAGCCTATGAAGAGGATATAAAACAGGTTAAGCAAGTCCTGTTGGAGGTGTTGACTTCTAATCCAAAAGTTTTGAAAGATCCTGCACCATCTGTAAATGTATTGGAGCTGGCCGATAGTTCTGTAAACTTTGCGGTTAGACCTTTCTCGAAACCAGAGGATTATTGGGATGTGTATTTTGCTACTTATGAAGATTGCAAACTAGCACTTGACAAAGCAGGAATTGAAATTCCTTACCCACATGAGGTTGAGGTTATTAAAACGGCCAAATAAGGAAAACATTTTTTTAAAATTAAACCCCAGTATATTTTACTGGGGTTATTTTTTTGGTACAAGGTGCAATAGCGTATTTGTCAATTCAAAAGGAGTACCTGTCAATTTCACCATGGTTTTTGGACGAATTCTCCGAATTTTATTTGTTTCACATCCTTTTCCTTTACAATACCACCGAATCATAAACACTACAAAAATGAAAAAAATAAGCTTCATCGTTCTTGCAATTATTTGTTCAAGTTTTTCCTTCGCCCAAAACTGGAGTGGCACAACGCCTGGAAACATTTATTACGATACTGGCAATGTTGGCATTGGAACCACCAGCCCTACGGCACCCTTGGAAATCCTGCAAAAGGAAGACCCAAATTCAGACAGGGGGCTTGTAATTTCAGAACCAAACAATAGTCAAAAAATTTATCTTCATCTGGCGGACAATGCAAGTGGGGAGTATGGATATTTTCATTTAGGTGGGGAAACAAGATTAAGGGGGAACGGTCTTCATTCTTCTTTTGAAGGTGCTCTTGGAATAGGAACAGCCAATATAGGGGACTGGAAGCTCGCCGTTAATGGAAAAATTAGAGCAAAAGAAATAAAAGTGGAAACAGACTGGTCAGACTTTGTTTTTTATGATGACTATAAACTGCCAACCCTGCAGGAAGTAGAATATCATATCATTGAAAAAGGCCACTTAAAAGATATACCCAGCGAAAAAGAAGTTGCGGAAAACGGAATTTTTCTGGGTGAAATGGACGCTAAACTCCTCCGGAAGATTGAGGAATTGACGCTTTATACAATACAACAGGAAAAGAAAATAAAAGAGCTTGAAGAAAAGAATGGGTTACTGACCGAATTAAATAAAAAGCTCCTTGAATTACAATCAAGACTTGAAAGACTTGAATCAAAAAAATAGTTTAACAAAACTTATTTTGGACATATTTAGTGTCATGGCCAATGAAAATTAATACTAAAGAACACATACCCAAAATGGTATCAATTTTGCCGGAATTACAATCGATACTATTAAGAGAAACACTTTTAAGTTGGAAAGTATCAACTTCTTCAATTCCTTTATAAGGAACGGGGTTTAGTTGTTTGGATACAATATTATTTAGTATTTGCCAACTCAAAACGGGCATCCGTCAATTACCCTTGTGTTTTCCCCATAATTCTCGCAAATTGATATGTATTTGGGCATAAAGGTAATTGGGGAAATCACTACGTAATGTACCCTAAACATTTGTCCACGTGAACAAAAAATAAGAGTTGAAAGCATAAAAAAATAGATATGGGAAAGGTTTGGTCATTTGTTGTTTTTGCGGGCTTAATAACTAGTTGTGGTTATAATGATAACGACCAAGCGGTTATTGAGGGTGAGCATGTGGGCGCTGAGAGTATGATAATCAAATCAAATTTAGAGCTAAAAATCAATGCGCTTGGTGGAACCACGGAAGATTATCCTTTTGTGCAAGGAGAAGTATCTGGCCAATATAGGGTAACGTATAATGGTTATGTTGCACCTGGTTACGGTAAAGGAAATACTACTGTAACAGCTACGTTTATTAGTACTGATAAAGAGGGATATATAAGTTATAATAGGGAACAATATAATGTTGGGGATTCTTTTCCTGTTATGGAATTTTTTGACGAATCTTATTCCGTTCCAACAAGTGACTTACATTATGTTGGAATTGAAGAGGGTATACATAATGTTGAAATAAAGTTTGTGTCAAACAGAGGTACCACAATAACTACGAACGATAGTTTCTTTTTTCAATAATATTCTTCTTACTAAGGGGCATTTGTTTTCAATGATTAATTGAAAAGATTGGCAACAAATGAAATTATAGTTTATTCTGGGGAAAACTTTCTGTTCGCTGAACTTTACCACTGTTTAGTGAAACGTTTAAGACGCTTTACGCCGGTTAATTTCTTCTATCTGCTTTAATTTATGGGCGTATAATTTCAAAAGGCTTGGGTACACTATCTTGGTCAAAACAATTGTAGCCATAACCTTAAAAATGGCCCCCTGCATATTTGCTGGATTTTTTTGGCATAAAGTAGAATAGGGTGTTTGTTAATTCAAAAGAACCGTCCAACAATTTGTAATCTGTTTTTTTAGCGAAATTCAAGAAATTGACCTTGTATAGAATGTTAAGCACCATTCACATGACAATTTTTAATTATTTTAGAAAACGATACTTCTCATTTTTGTTATCTCTGCTTGTTCTGCATATTTCTTGCAATCCTAGTCATGAACAAGATTCTTTAATTGAGGAACCGCTTACAATAGAACAGTATGTGGATAACCATGTGTCATTAACTTTTGATTTGATTGAAATTTTTGAGGGAGAAGACAGTATTGATTTCACCAAACTGGAAACTGAAAAGCAAATTCAATCTTTTGAAGAACTTAAAATTGTTCTTAAGGAGGCGAACGTTGGGGCTTATGAAAGTGTAATTGAGGTCTTGAGGAAAATAGATTTCAATAACAATAATTATTTAGCTGCAAACCCTAATTCTAATACGTCAGATATAAATGATATGATTGAGGGTAAGTTAGATAAAAATACAGGCGTTTTCTTGAAAAATCCAACTTGCGAATCACAAAGGGGAGATGCCGGAAATGGATGTGCCATTAATGCGGGTGTTTCATTTGCTGTGGCTACCGTTTCTGCATTTTTTACGTTAGGTATAGGTACAGTAGTAGGATATACGACAGCTGTGTTATCTACCGCGGCCTGCGTTGGCAGGGCCAATTTGCAATATGACTGCTGCAAAGGTTGGAGAACATCTGGATGCTAGGTTTGTTTAAAAGGAATTATGAAGAAAACAAAAATATACGGCATTGTTATGTACTCATTGATGGCACTGATATTTATAGTACAAATTTTTGTCACGGACATCAAATACGTATATATTCAAATAGTGTTGGCCATTGTATTTGTTATCGTTACCGTACTGGGGATTGTTGAGAAACGGAAGGAAAAGTAGCATAAAATCGATTGCAAGGAACCTTTCCACCCTTTTCCCCATTCCCACTAAATCCAAAAGTAGCTTTCCCTTAAAAAGGACATTATACCCCAGTATAATTTGCAGGGCTTATTTTTTTGAGCTCTGCTTTGATGGCATCTGATACTTCCAAGGTGTCTATAAAATCCGCAATGGATTTTTGGGTGATCTTTGTATTGGTTCGGGTAAGCCCCTTGAGCGTTTCGTAGGGATTTGGGTACCCTTCCCGCCGTAAGATGGTCTGGATGGCCTCTGCCACCACGGCCCAGTTGTTTTCCAAGTCTTGTTCAAACTTTTCGGCATTCAATACCAACTTGTTCAAGCCTTTAAGAGTTGATAGGAATGCAACTTGCGTATGCCCAAACGGAACGCCCACGTTTCTAAGTACGGTACTATCGGTTAGGTCTCGCTGTAGCCTCGAAACAGGAAGTTTTGCAGACAAATGCTCAAACAATGCGTTGGCCAAACCTAAATTCCCCTCTGAATTTTCAAAATCGATAGGGTTTACCTTGTGTGGCATGGCAGAAGAACCAACTTCCCCTTTTTTTATTTTTTGTTTGAAATAATCCATGGAAATATAGGTCCAGAAATCCCTATTTAAATCAATATAGATGGTATTGATTCGTTTTAGGCAATCAAACAAGGCCGCCATATGATCATAATGCTCAATTTGCGTGGTTGGAAACGAATGGTACAATCCCAATTTTTCTTGCACAAATTGCTGTCCAAAAGCCTTCCAGTCTATAGTTGGGTAAGCTACTTTGTGTGCGTTATAATTTCCGGTTGCTCCTCCAAATTTGGAAGCACTCGGGATGTCGTTCAATAAATTGAACTGTTCTTTTAACCGCTCTACATAAACATCAATTTCTTTTCCCAGTCGGGTAGGGGAAGCCGGCTGTCCATGGGTTCTTGCCAACATGGGGATATCTGCCCATTCCAAGGCCAATGCTTTTAGTTTTTCAAACACCTCAAAATAAAGCGGAACATAAATATCGTTCATAGCTTCCTTGATCGATAAGGGAATCGCGGTGTTGTTGATATCTTGTGATGTTAATCCGAAATGGATAAACTCCTTATATTTTTCAAGCCCTAAAGCATCAAATTTGCTCTTGATAAAGTATTCAACGGCCTTTACATCATGATTTGTGGTTTTCTCTATTTCCTTTATAACACTAGCATCTTCTGAAGAAAAATCGAGGTAGATTTTCTGCAAGTCAGAAAATTTAGTGGTATCAAAATCCGCTAACTGGGGAAGTGGAATTTCGCAGAGTGCAATAAAATATTCAATTTCTACCAGCACGCGGTACTTAATAAGGGCTTCTTCCGAAAAATACCCTCCTAGGGCTTCTGTTTTATTGCGGTATCGGCCATCAATGGGAGAAATGGCATTAAGTTGGTTTAAAGACATTGCTTTCAAAATTTTGAAAGCATCAAAGATACTCAAAGTCGTAGAGTTTAGTGCTCTAATTGGGCTAGCTTGTTCAAGGTTTTTTTTGCCCGATTTTTATAACCTATACTGCCTTCTACCATAGTATTGTGCAGGACCAATTTTAGTTCTGGGTGCACCCACTCATATTTGCTGCCCAAATGGTATAAACTAGTCATCGCAAAAACTTTTGCGGCCGCTTTGTGTTTACCAATTAACCAATCAAAACAAGATGTTAGGATTAGTTCAAGTTGTTCCGAGGAAATGTCCCTTTGGAATTGCGCATTCTTTCTCTCAAAATACTCCGCGGTCACTAATTCACAAACATGTGCCATTGGGCGAATACATGATTCTGATTGTAGTTCCTTCAGGCCTTGGGCAAATATTTCGAAAGATGGTAGCAGATATTCCAACTTTTTTCGCATTAAATGATCAAATGCCCAGCTTGCATTAAAAGTCCCAGCTTTATCTTCAATAAATACCTCATGTAGCAAGCAGGGAGTTAGCTCAGGAAAATTCAACAATTGGGTTACCAACTGATTAATTTCGGTTTTGGAGAGTCGACCTGAATTTAATGTTCTATGCAGTTGTTCTTCGGTCACAAAATCTTATTTTTACTAAAAATCATCGACCATGAAAATAGCAAAAAAAATAGCAATTGCACTTTTAATCGTTCTTGTTGGGATGCAGTTTTACCGTCCTTCGAAAAATACGGCGACTGGGGATTATGTGGCTGTTTTTGAATCCGAAACAAAACCAAATAATGAAGTAAAGGCAATTTTGCAATCCGCCTGTTACGATTGTCATAGCGACCATACCAACTATCCTTGGTACAATAATATTGCGCCGATTTCATATTGGTTGGACGATCACATAGAAGAGGGTAAGGAACACCTGGATTTTTCGAATTGGGAAAATTATTCGGCCAAAAAGAAGGATCATAAATTAGATGAACTCATTGAAGAAGTTGAGGAGGGAAAAATGCCCTTGAAAGAGTATACTTGGACCCATAAGGAAGCCAAACTTACCGAGGATCAAAAAAGTGCCTTAATGGCCTGGGCAAGAAAGGTTAGGTCACAATATCAGATAGCTGGGCAACTAAACTAGGAACCCCCTGGGCTGCTGTTTTTGCAATTACAGTAAGGTTGTCAAACTCAGCGGTGGCAATATTGGGCTTAGGGTCAATAAAATATATAGGGTTTTGTCTGGGGAGATAATTGATCAGGCTTGCGGCAGGATAGACTTGCATGCTTGTCCCAATGACAACGAGAATATCAGCCTTTATAGTAATGTTGATTGCGGTCTCCAGCATGGGAACCATTTCTCCAAACCAAACAATATGGGGCCGCAATTGATGACCATTTTTATCCATATCTCCCAAAATCAAGTCTTTCTTCCATTCCAAAATATGGTTTTCGTCCATAGTGCTGCGCACCTTTAATAGTTCGCCGTGTAAATGAATTACGTGTGAGCTTCCGGCCTGTTCGTGCAAATTATCTACGTTCTGTGTAATAATACTTACGTCGTATAAACGCTCTAGTTCTACTAAGGACGTATGCCCTTGGTTGGGAGATACTTGCAAAAGTTGTCTTCTTCTCTTGTTATAAAAGTCCAACACCAATTCAGGATTCTTTGCGAATCCCTGGGGTGAAGCTACTTCCATAATGTCATGCCCTTCCCATAGGCCGTTGGAATCCCGAAAGGTACGCAAACCACTTTCTGCACTTATTCCAGCTCCTGTTAGCACTACAATTTTTTGTTTTTGCCTCATATTGTATAAAAATAGGAATTTCATTTTTCGTTAACTTGTGAATTATGCTTAATGATGATTTGTTGACATATCTTGAGGGGTTTCTTACTAATGACAGGAAACAGCGCTTTTTGGAAGTATTGCAAAATCGCACAAAATACCTAACAGTGGCCATTGAAGATGTCTTTCAATTGCACAATACGAGTGCGGTCATAAGAAGCTGCGATGCTTTTGGTATTCAGGAGGTGCATGTTGTGGAAGACCGTTTTGAAAAACGATTGGACAAGAATATTGCCATGGGAGCGGAACAATGGGTAGATGTAAACCGGTATGGGACCACTTCGGACTGCATTGCCAAATTAAAGGATATGGGGTATGAAATTATTGCAACAACGCCTCACAACAATTCAAGATGGCTCTCCCAATTCGAATTTAAATCGAAAACAGCACTTTTTTTTGGAACCGAGAAAGAAGGGTTGAGTGATGAGGTAATGCAAAAGGCCGATGGCTATTTAAAAATTCCCATGGTGGGTTTTTCGGAAAGTCTGAATATCTCTGTTTCGGCCGCTATTATTGTTCAAGAGTTGATGATAAAACTTAGGGAATCTAAAATTGATTGGCAACTTTCGGATATCGAGATACTTGAAAAACGATTGGATTGGACAAAAAAATCGATTAAAGACGTGGAAGGAATCATCGGACGTTACTCAGGAAAATGACTTTTTTGTATTTTTAGGCATAACCAATTAAAAACTAAAAAATGACAATTGCACTTTATATTTTAGGAGGGATCGTTCTAGTGATTCTACTTTTAGCAGTAATGGCACCAAAGTCTTATAATGTTTCCAGATCCATTGAGATAGTTAAATCAAAGGCAGAAGTATTTGAAAACCTAAAATACTTGAAAAATCAGGATGCCTGGTCGCCCTGGAGCAAGAAAGATCCAAATATGCAAAAGAAGTTTACGGGAACGGATGGGGAAGTGGGTGCCATAAGCAGTTGGGTTGGAAATAAGGAAGTGGGCGAAGGAGAGCAGGAAATCATCAAAATAGTGGAAGGAGAACGGGTGGAATCCGAACTTCGATTTTTAAAACCTTGGAAATCCACTTCGGATGCTTACCTGATCGCAGAAGAAGTAGACAAAGGCACAACCAAAGTTACTTGGGGCTTTTCTGGAAAGAACAAGTTCCCAACAAGTATTTTTATGTTGTTTATGAATATGGACAAAGCTGTTGGAGGTGATTTTGAGGAAGGATTGGCCAGTCTAAAAGAAATATTGGAAAAATAAATATGGAACAAAATATGGTTAGCTGGTTTGAAATTCCTGTTTTGGATATGGAACGGGCCATAACTTTTTATGAAAAAGTTTTTCAAATTACGATTCAAGTTCAAGATTTAGGCGGAACCCAAATGGGGTGGTTTCCATGGGCTGAAGGAAAAACCGGAGCCGCAGGTTCATTAGTCCTGCAAAAGGAATATAGACCCAGTAGTACACATGGTGTCCTAGTATATTTTGCAAGTGCCGACGTTCAGAACGAACTGAGCCAAATTGAATCAGCAGGAGGAAAGGTTTTGAAACCGAAAACCCAAATTAGTCCAGAAGTTGGTTATATGGGATTGTTTTTAGATACCGAAGGCAATAGAATTGCGCTGCATTCTAGAGAGTAAGGAATTAAATTAGCTTACGATTGTTGGTTGTTATTGTAAAGTTTGTTTCCTTCAAAAGGATTTATTTATCCAATAGTTCCAATAGTGCTATATCAAAATCATTATTCAGAATAACTTTTCCTTTCGCGACCATGACTTCGGTTTCGGAGTAGGTGTCATATAATTTGGTTCCGTCTCCAAAAAAGCCTTTTACCCAAAGTGATTTTTTTCCTTTGGGCAAATTCAATCCTACTACAACTTTATCCTTAAATGCTCCATTTACATAGGTTCTTGAGAATACGTAGGGTGATTTTGCAAGTCTTTTATGTTTCCCAGCTCCTATTGCAGGATGATTTCGTCTAAACTGGCCCAGTTTCTGCCAGTGTTTATGAATTTTCTGTGTTTTTGGCAAACTGTCCAAATCTTCCCAGTTCATAAAAGACCGTAAAGTAGCATCCCCCTGTGTGCTATCGATAACAAGGCTCCTGGCTGTTTCATCCCCATAATAAACCTGGGAGGCCCCAGGGGTCAAGAGTAAAACGTTGGCCGTATAAATAGGCTTTTTTCGCTCTTTGTCAAAAGGGCTTCCGTCATCATGGGAAGTGAGATAATTCAGTGTGCTTTTTCCTTTTAGGCTCGTATTTAAGAAACGATTGTATTTTTTGAAAATAGCTTCATAATTTTTATGGGCATCCGTTTTTAAATCAAAATTGATAAGACTTTTAAAGCCATAGTTGAAGAAATCTACCTTTTTATCCCCAAAATCAAATGCTCTTCCTCCCGAGATGCCATAGTTATATACTTCTCCCACCATATAAAACGGAAGATCATCAAGAACTTGATCAGGATTCTTTTTTTTCCAAGTTTCAAAAGCGTAAACTGATTCTTTGTACAAATCTGTCCACGCATTTTCGTTGACATGTTTCACGGTATCTACGCGAAAACCATCGACCCCAAAATCATTGATATAGTCTGTTAACCATTTAATGATGTAATACCTTGGAGCCCTTGGATAACCGGTTCTTTCAAAAAACAATTGGAGCTCGTCCAATTCTTGACTTAGTCTTCCCTCTTCCTTCCATTTTGCCAAAAGCGCATCTGGCAGTTCAACCGGGTCCTCAGAGGCTGTTAAGATATCTGGAAGGTTATCCACTAAGGTACACTCCGTAGTATTCGCATAGGTGGTAAAATCGCATGTTGGATTGGTACGAACCCATTCCTCTGGCCAAACAGGGTCTTTTTCAGTAACAGGCCCAGTATGGTTAAGAACAACGTCCAATAGCACACGAATACCTTTGGCATGGGCTGTTTTAACCAATTTTTCCAAATCTTTCCGCGTTCCAATGTTAGGTTCAATGGCGGTCCAATCCTTTACCCAGTAGCCATGATAGCCATAGGTATTCCCTGTTCCTTCATCCGTTGCTCCATGAATTTGTTCAACTACAGGGGTAAGCCAAATGGCGTTTATACCCAAATCGGTAAAATAACCTTCTTTAATTTTTTGGGTAATACCTTGAAAATCACCCCCTTCAAATCCTCTTAAGATTGCGGTCTCCTCTGTTCTGTCAAAATTAATGTCATTTTCTGGATTACCATTGTTGAAACGATCGGTGAGGAGAAAGTACACATTGGCTCCTTCCCAAACAAAAGGAACTTCTTTTTGGGGAGCTACAACTTCAACTACTTCTTTGTCTTTTTCAGTTGGTGCTTCTACTTTTTTGCAACCATGGAGAAAGCATAGCACTAACAAAATTGCAAGTAGTTTTTTCATTTTTTGGGATTTTAGCTAAAGCTATAAAATGCATGTGGAAATATAAAATTTATTTGCCCGACACTTTTAAATCCTTGGAGGTTGAAAATGTTTTTAGCGTCGGTTCAACACTTTATATTCTTCATAACAACTTGAAATCGCATCAAGAATCTGAAGGTCGTTGGCCGTATTTATGAAAGATTTGGAGTAGTTACAGTTATTCAAAATGTCTTCAATGTCTACTTTTTCCAACTGAAGTAATTCCGTTAGTGTTTCCCGATCAAACTTTGAGGCCAGTAAATTCCTAATATCCTCATCGTCCTTCATTTGGCGTAATTTCCGCAATTGTTTTGGTTTTTTTCCGAAGAGGTTCCTTAAAAGATCCGCAGGATTCAAAATTGCACCCAGCACCTTTGTTACAGCGCTTGGATTCTTACTTCCCGCTTCATAACTTTTTTGAAGCCCTGAGATGCTATATTGATAGGCATCATTGATGGGCAGGTTTTTTACATCAATTTCAAGATAACCTGTTAATTGGTAGGGTTTTACAATAACTTCTTCCAAAGCATAGGCAAGTTCCGTAAGTGCTATTTCCGTTCCGTCAAACTTGAACATATCATTGGTAACGCGAACTTTTTGCGATTTAAATCCCAAAAAGGAAAGATAGAGTGTATCGTTTACAGCCGCCGGAATTCTGAATTTCCCTTCTTGATCTGTGATGGTACCCACCACTTTGTTTAAATTGATAACATGCACGCTAACCATCGGAAAATTGGTTTGTGCATTGATAACCACGGCGCTTAATTCGCCATCAACAACCGTATTGTCTTCGTTTTGGGGGAAACAAAAAAAAGAAACTAGGAAAAAAAATGTAAGTAAAACTTCTCTCATGCAATCTTTGTAGTCATAAAAGTACTAAACAAAGAAAAATAAATAGCTCTTCACCATCATTTAATATAGAATTAACTAATAAAAACCTGGTCTTTTTTTACCACCTCTTTTTCCAGAGCTATTTTTTCTACCTCCTTTATAAGATCGGTTATCCCCACCTTTTCTATGCCCACGTTTTTTATCCCGCTTTCTTCCCCCTCTTCCCGAGCCACCCGGATTTTTGGAAACTTCAACGTTAATAAAGCGCCCATCCACCTTAAATTCTGAAAAAGTTTGAAGAACTTGCTCTGTATGCTGTGCATCAGTATTAAAGAAAGAAAAGCTGTCCTTAGTGTCCACATTGAAAATATCTTCCTTTTCTAGGTTTAGGGTGTCACGTAAGAAATCTTTCAATGACATCCAGTCATAATTGTCCCGTTCACCTACGTTTATAAAGTAGCGCACAGAGCCGTTAGATGGACCATCACCCTTAGAACGATCTTTTCCGTCTCCTCGGTCCCGGCGATCATCCGATGAATTTAAATCCCGGGTCTTACTATAATAATTATAGAAGCGACTAAATTCTACTGAAATAATTTTCTTGATCAATTCTTCCCGATCAACACCTTCCAGCACATCGTTTATCGCTGGCAGATAATTGTCGATCTCGGGGTTTATTTCGGTTTCTTTTATTCTATTGGCCAAATGATACAGTTGAATCTCGCAAATCTCAATTCCCGTTGGAATTTTTTTGGATAGAAATGCTTGTTGGATTTTGTGTTCAATCGACTTTATTTTCCGAAGCTCGGAACGTGTTACAATGACCATGGAAATACCCGATTTTCCTGCGCGCCCTGTTCGTCCACTTCGGTGGGTATAAGTTTCTATCTCATCTGGCAATTGGTAATTGATAACATGCGTAATATCATCCACATCAATCCCCCTAGCAGCAACATCGGTTGCCACAAGCATCTGAACTTGCTTTTTTCGGAAGGAATTCATGACCAAATCCCGCTGATTCTGGCTTAAGTCTCCGTGAAGCGCCCCTGCATTGTATCCATCTTCAATAAGTTTTTCGGCAACTTTTTGGGTATCTCTTTTGGTTCTACAAAAGATTACAGAGAAAATACCAGGATTGGCATCAGCAAGACGCTTAAGAGCAGGATAGCGATCACGCCCCCCAACAACATAATATTCGTGCTGTACCGTTGATGCACCTGCGTTTTTGGCACCAACAGTAATTTCCTTGGGCTTGTGCATGAATTTTTTAGCGATGGTTGCTACTTCTTTTGGCATGGTTGCAGAAAATAACCACGTAAATTTTTCTTCGGGAGTATTGGATAATATATCCTTAATGTCCTCAAAGAAGCCCATGTTCAACATTTCATCTGCTTCATCGAGCACACAATAGTCAATTTTTGAAATGTCAACCATCCTACGCCCGATCATATCCTTCATACGTCCTGGAGTGGCGACGATAATCTGTGCTCCGCGTTTTATTTGCCTTGCTTGGTCAGATATGCTTGCTCCACCGTAAATAGCTACCGTACTAAGGCCTTTAACGTATTTGGAGTATAATTTTAGTTCGTTTGTTATTTGCAAACATAGTTCGCGGGTAGGAGATAGGATAAGTCCTTGCGTTGTCCTACTTTCCGATTGTATTTTTTGAATCATTGGGAAACCAAAAGCGGCTGTTTTCCCTGTTCCCGTTTGTGCAAGAGCGACTAAATCCGTCTCTTGTTCCAATAATATTGGGATTGCTTTTTCTTGTACTTCTGAAGGGGTTTCAAATCCAAGATCGGAAATGGCATCCAATAGGGGTTTCTCTAACCCCAAGGTTTCAAATTTTGTCATAGTGGTAAATACCTTAAATCGCAAATATGCTGTGTTGTACAGAGCGATTTTGTATTACCTATCCGAGCCCCTCACAACACCATGCCCATACTGGCGGCGTTAATAAAGGCGCAAAGGTACATCAATTTGTTAAAGCGGTAACTATAAAGCTTTGTTTTTGAAGAAGGCAATCAAATTATTGACAGCCATACCTCTGTGACTTATGGCATTTTTTATTTCTGATGGAAGTTCGCCAAAAGTTTTGTCATGTCCTTCAGGTCTAAAAATTGGATCATATCCAAAACCATTGTTTCCATATTCTCTCGCTGTAATAGAACCGTGAACAGCCCCCTCAAAAGAAAAACATTCACTTTTGAGATTGAGATGAATCACTGTTTTAAAATGTGCATTTCTATTGGTGTTTCCATTTAGTTCCAACAATACTTTGGCCATGTTATCTTTTGCGTTCTTTTGCTCTCCAGCGTAACGCGCAGAATAGACTCCTGGGGCACCGGATAAAGCATCAATAAGCAAACCGGTATCATCAGAAAAGCAATCAAAACCGTATGTTGTGGTTACATAATCTGCCTTTATCTTGGCATTTTCCTCCAATGTTTTTCCGGTTTCAGGAATTTCATCAAAACAACCAATATCATTTAAGGATAGCAGTTGGATTTCAGAGGGCAAAAGTTCGAGAACTTCTTTTAATTTATTTTGATTGTGGGTGGCAAAAACAATTTTCAAAACAAGAAATGTTTAAATACAATGCTAAAAATAGTAATTTCGAAACACTAGCACTTTTAAAATGAAGTTAAGAATACTGCCCCCGTTGGTCATGTTGATTTTTGGATGTTTTATGTACGGTTTAAACCGGTTTCTGCCCTTTGGCAATTTTGATTTCTTTGGAAGAAGAGCATTGACCATTGTTCTATTTGCTTTGGGCTTTTTGGTCATGGCCATTGCATTATTTCAATTTTCACGCGCAAAAACCACTACAAATCCTATCAATTTAACGAAAACCAGTAGTTTGGTGACCAACGGTATTTTTAGGTACACGCGGAATCCGATGTATTTAGGCATGCTATTGCTATTGTTGGGTTTCGGATTAAAGTTGGGGAACGCGTTCAATACACTTTTGACAGCGGGGTTTGTATATTATATGAATCATTTTCAAATTGAAAATGAGGAAAAAGCCCTAATGAAACTTTTTGATAAGGAATTCAGGATGTATTGTAAAACAACAAGAAGATGGTTTTAGATTTAAATAGGGTAAAACAATGTTTTTTTATGGGTATTTTGTTGATGGCATTTTCATTGAATGCGCAGACACAATTTTTCACTTCGTTTGATGGAACCCGAATAGCGTACACTGATGAGGGTGAAGGGAAGACAGTATTGCTCGTTCATGGTTTTATTACCAATGGCGGAATGTGGGAGAGATCAATTTTAAAAAAAGAGCTTTTGAATTCTGGATTTAGGGTCATAGTTCCAGATTTGCGTGGCAATGGAAAATCTGACCAGCCTGAAAATCCAGAGGCATACCAAAATGATGCAGAAGTCAAAGATTTGGCCAACTTGATAGATTATTTAAAATTGAATACACTAAGCGTTGTAGGGTATTCAAGGGGGAGTATTGTACTTGCCAAACTTTTGGTAAAAGAGAAGCGCATAAAAAAAGCGGTCTTGGGTGGTATGGGAATCGATTTTACCAATCCAGCATGGGACAGAAGAATTCTTTTTATGAATGCTTTTGATGGTAAAACAAACGAAGAAACTCAAGGAGCTGTTGACTATGCTACATCAATAGGAGCAAATCACAAGATTTTGCATTTGCTTCAAAAATATCAACCGGTAACCACTAGGTTGGAACTGAACGAGATAGCTGCAGATGTTTTGGTAATTGCTGGAGACCGGGATCTGGATAATGGAAATCCATTGGAACTAAAAAGCGAAATTCCAAATGCAGAATTAAGTATTGTTGTCGGTGATCACAATCAAACCTATAAGACCCAATCTTTTTCAACTGAAATACTACAGTTTTTAGATTAAATCTGAGTTTTAAAACAATTTCCTTACGATTTTTGATATATATCTATTTATCAACTGTTTTTTATAACTTAAGATTTAAGAGATGGAATTAATGTTTAATTTTATGCCTTAATTTTTTGAGGCAATTCATGGTAGAAGTGGGACGAAAGTACGTTTTTGATTTTGACAGCACCCTAACCAGGGTAGAGGCATTGGATGTTTTGGCGGAGATGACCTTACAGGGAAAATCCAACAAAGATGAAGTAATTCAAGAAATCCAAGATATAACCAACCTAGGTATCGATGGGGATATTTCATTCACCGAATCCTTAGAAAGAAGAATAAAACTTTTAAACGCCCATAAGAACGACTTAGAAGGTTTGGTCGATGAACTTCGTCAAAAAATTTCCAAATCCATAGCATCCAACAAGGAATTTTTTGAAAAATTTTCGGATGATATTTATGTAATTTCCTGCGGATTCAAGGAGTTTATAGATCCTATTGTTAAGGAATACAACATACCATCGGACAGGGTTTATGCCAATACGTTCAAGTTCAATGAAGTGGGAGATATCATCGGTTTTGATGAAGCAAACGTACTAGCATCACATAATGGTAAAATAGAATGCCTTAAAAACCTTGACTTGGATGGTGAAGTACAAGTTATTGGCGATGGATATAGCGATTATGTAATGCGGGAAGCGGGTATTGCGGATAAGTTTTTTGCCTATACCGAGAATGTTCATCGAGAGAAAGCGGCAAGCAACGCGGACCATGTAACACCCAACTTAGATGAATTTCTTTTTGTGAACGACTTGCCCAGAAACATTTCATACCCAAAAAACAGGATAAAGATTCTGTTGCTGGAGAATGTACACCCAGATGCATTTGAAAATTTATCTGAGGATGGATTTTCGGTTGAACTGGTGAAACATAGTTTGCCCGAAGAAGAGCTTATCGAAAAAATTAAAGGAGTTCATGTATTGGGAATTCGTTCCAAGACCCAAGTAACCCAAAAAGTATTGGATGCCGCAAATAAACTCTTGGTGGTCGGCGCCTTTTGTATTGGAACAACGCAAATAGATTTAGAGCATGCTAAAAAACGAGGTGTTGTTGTTTTCAACGCACCTTACTCCAATACTAGATCCGTGGTGGAATTGGCAATCGGCCAGATTATAATGCTCATGCGAAATGTTTTTACCCGGAGCTCTGAAATCCATAAGGGTGAATGGAACAAGACTGCCATAAATTCCAGAGAAGTTAGGGGAAAGAATCTAGGTATAATAGGTTATGGCAATATTGGGAAACAAATGTCCATTTTGGCCGAAGCTATAGGAATGCATGTATATTACTATGATGTTGCTGACAAACTTACCCTGGGTAATGTAATTAAATGTGACACTTTAGAGGATTTACTCGCTATTTCCGATGTAGTAACCTTGCATATTGATGATAATAAGGCAAATAAAGGTTTTATAGGAGAGCGGGAAATCAACCAAATGCGGGATGGGGCTATGTTGATTAACCTTTCCAGAGGTTTTGTAGTGGATATTGAGGCTTTGGCCCAGGCTTTAAAAAGTGGAAAACTTGGTGGGGCCGCAGTAGATGTTTATCCTGAAGAACCTAGAAGTAATGGCAATTTTAAAACGGCATTACAGGGACTTTCCAATGTAATACTAACTCCTCATGTAGGCGGTAGTACCGAGGAAGCTCAACGTGATATTGCCAGTTTTGTACCTAACAAAATTATGGCCTACATTAATTCGGGAAATACTGTGGATGCCGTGAATTTCCCCAACATTAGATTGCCAAAACAAAATAATGCACATCGCTTTCTGCATATTCATAAAAATGTTCCCGGAATCATGGCAAAAATAAGTGAGGTTTTGGCCAAGTACGAAATGAATATTACAGGCCAGTACCTATCTACGGATGATAAGGTTGGATACGTAATTACAGATTTGGACAAGGAATATAATAAAGAAGTGGTGAAAGCCCTAAAGAATGTGGAAAACACCATAAAGTTTAGGGTGCTGTATTAATTCAATTTTCTTTCACACAGAATCCGATAGTTCACATTCACAAACCTTGTGTTTCACAACATTTATAGGACACAACAATTTTTTTCAAATAAATTGTAAGCGTATTCTTACTAAAAAGATATGCCTATATGAGGATTGGAAAATTTGAGGTATTTAAAAAGGGTTTTAGAGCCTACTATCTGTTGGTGATTTCTATCGTATTGTTAACGATAACCATACAATCCATGACCCAGTATTCATTGAATAAACAAAGGTCAACGGCATTGATTGTAAATTTGGCTGGAAGGCAGCGAATGCTCAGTCAACGATTGCTGAACGAACTGTACTCATGCAGGTACCACAATTGTGATTACGCCGAAATGAAACTTACCTTGACCAAGTTGTACCAAATGAATGGCTTTTTGCAATATGGCAACGAAGGTTTAAAATTGGAGCCCTTGTATGATGAGGAGATACTTAAAGAATTTACAAGGCTGGAGCCACATTTGGAATGGTTGAAAAGCGAATTGGACAGTTTTCCCAATTTTGAAAACGTTTCCTTTAATGATGTTAGATATCGTGTGGATCGCTTTCTATTTATAATGGATGGGATAGTGAACCAATTTCAAAAAAAGGCGGAAAAAGATATAAGAACTATGATGATCATAGAATTGGAACTTGCCATATTCTCCATTGTAATTATACTCTGTGAGATATTTTTCATAGTAAACCCTATCATAAACAGTATACTTGATCAAAAGAAAAAACTTTCGGAAATCGCCTGGCACCAATCACAAGTGTTTAATTCACACATGAAAAACATCTCGGATCTTGAATATGTTCTGAAGGTGGAGAAAAATCTGGAGAGACAAAAAGAGATTTACGGATTTATAGGTGTTGAACTTAACGAGTTAAAAGCGGTCTCCAAAAGGATGCTAAAATCTTTGGAAAAAACAACCGAAGAAATAAAGTCACATCATGTGGTAATTAGAAAAGTAGAAGGGTTTCTTGAAAAGTTTAATATTGTAAGCTCGGACAAAGCAGTTACTGATGATGATAAGGCTCATTCCGTAAAATTGTAAAGCCCCTGTAAAGCTGTTCAACGATGAACAACCGTACCATTTGATGTGAAAAGGTCATCTTGGATAGGCTTATTTTTTCATGACTGTTTTGATATATTGTTTCGCTGAACCCATAAGGTCCGCCAATCACTAAAACAAGATTCTTAATTCCGCTGTTCATTTTTTTTTGAAGAAATTGGGCAAATTCAGCAGAGGAATGTTGTTTCCCTTTTTCATCCAGAAGAACCACGATATCCGAAGTTTGTATATGACCAAGTATACATGTACCCTCTTTTTCCTTTTGTAGTTTTTCAGAAAGATTTTTGCTGTTTTTGATATCCGGAACTACAATAAATTGAAACTTAATATAGTGCTTCAACCTTTTTTCATAGATGCCCATAAGCTGGGAAAGTTCTTTACTATCTGTTTTACCAATGGCAATTAATGTAATTTGCATGTTCAAAATTAATTTTTTCGAAACAAACATTGACAAAGAGCGGTCAAAAGGATTAATGTTTTTATTATTTTCGTCAAAACCCCTGGTTTAAATGATTACCCAGCACCAATTTCAAAAAGAAATACAGTTGATCATAGCCAATGCCATTCGCGAAGATGTGGGTGATGGCGATCACAGTTCTTTGGCATGTATCCCGGATGTGGCAACCGGAAAAGCGAAACTTCTTGTCAAAGATGAAGGCATTATAGCAGGAATAGAATTTGCTGCCCAAGTATTTGAATATGTGGATTCCGATTTAAAACTCGAAATTTTAATCCAGGATGGGAGTAAGGTAAAATACGGGGACATTGCCTTTTTTGTTTCCGGAAGCTCACAAAGTATTTTAAAGGCAGAGCGATTGGTATTGAATGCTATGCAGCGCATGAGTGCAATAGCCACAAAGACAAAAAGCTATGTGCAACTTTTGGACGGAACAAACACTAAAATTTTGGATACCAGAAAAACCACTCCAGGTATTAGGGCTTTGGAAAAATGGGCGGTTAAGATTGGGGGAGGGGAAAACCATAGATTCGCACTCTATGATATGATTATGCTAAAGGACAACCATATTGATTTTGCAGGAGGAATATCCCAGGCCATTAAAAAAACACAGCAATATTTATTGCATACCGGAAAAGACCTCAAAATCATTGTAGAAGCCAGAAACTTAAAAGAAGTGCGGGAAATACTTCAATTGGAGGGCGTATATAGAATTCTTTTGGACAACTTTAGTTACGAGGACACACGAAAAGCCGTAGAAATAATTGGAAAACAATGCCTTACGGAATCTTCGGGCGGAATCAATGAAAATACCCTAAGACTTTATGCAGAATGCGGTGTAGACTATATTTCCTCTGGAGCTTTAACGCATTCCGTATATAATATGGACCTAAGCCTTAAAGCCATATAATGTCAACAGCCATTGAAGAACGTTTAGAAAAGATTCCAGTGGTCAACTGGTTGGTTAAGCTGTTAAAACGTATAAAATTAAAAGCTTTTGAGGGCCTTTCCTTTTATGACTTGGCCGAAATGTACCTCGTTGGAATAGTAAAAGGGACCCTATCTTCCCGAGCCAGCTCTATAGCATTCAGTTTATTTATGGCTTTATTCCCCTTACTTATTTTCTTAGTTACCCTTTTACCATTTATAATACCTTATGCAAGTGTGGGAAATGAAAATTTTGATGCACAGTTCTTAATGTTTTTGGAATCATTTTTACCCACCGCAACAAGTGATTATTTTGGTGACATCTATCAACAGATCAAGGATCAGAAGCGAGGTGGCTTGTTGTCTTCTACATTCGTGATTTCTATTTTTTTGGTAGCCAATGGGGTAAATGCAATTTTTGGGGGGTTTGAAAACTCGTACCATGTAGAGTTGACACGGAATTTTTTTAGACAATATATGTACGCATTTATGGTAGGGTTGATTCTTTCCATTTTACTGGTTATCGGCGCTGTGACTTTTGTGTATTTTGAATTCTATATTGTGGAATACACCAGCGAGTATTTAGGAAAGAAACTGGGATATGATATTGAAAAAAGCGACACTATAGGAATTCAGGCTACAAAAATATTGTTCTTTATGTTGCTTTCTTACCTAACCACCGCTATTTTATATTACTTTGGCACCGCTGAGGGCCGAAAGGCAAAATTCTTTTCTGCCGGAGCGTTGATGACAACCTTATTGTTTGTGCTGACGTCTTACCTTTTTGGGGTTTATGTTGAAAAATTTGCACGTTACAATGAGCTCTATGGAGCATTGGGAGGGCTTTTGATTTTAATGGTGTTCATATGGTTGAATTCTAACATTTTATTGCTTGGTTTTGAGTTGAATGCGACCCTTAATTCTTTAAAAAAGAAACATGAAAAAAAGTTGGAGACTTAATACGTTACTAGTACCAATTTGCATGATGATGGTTCAAGTTTCCTTGTCCCAAACGGTATTCGGAACCTGGAAGACCATTGATGACCGCAACGGAATTACAAAGGCAATCGTAGAAGTCTATGAGGAAAATGGACTTTTACAGGCTAAGGTTCTTAAGGTTGTTGAGAAGGGCAAGGAAAACGCACTTTGCGTTAAATGTAAAGGGGAACTTAAGGACAAACCTGTAAATGGCATGAAGATAATGAACGACTTTAAAAGAAACAGTGATGGGGAATATAAGGGCAATAGACTTTTCGACCCTGAGCAAGCAATGACATTTAAAGGCAAAGTTTGGTTGGATCCCACGAATGAAAACCGGTTGAAGGTAAGAGGGTATCTGGCATTTTTATATAGAACCCAAACTTGGCATAGAGTTGTGGAGGAATAGAAGATTAATAGTATGCCTTACTTTTTAGATGTTGTCTTGCCAATTCCGTTGGAAAGACTTTTCACCTATAAGATTTCCAAGCAAGAAGCAGATTTTCTTCGCCCTGGCATGCGGATTGCCGTTCCTTTCGGAAAATCTAAAATTTATACGGCCCTGGGCTATAAAGTTCACAGTAACCCTCCTATGGCCTATGAAGCCAAAGAAATTTACCAAGTTTTGGATGAAAAGCCTCTGGTGAATGCCATTCAATTAAAACATTGGGAATGGATTGCACAATATTATATGTGCACTCTGGGGGAAGTGGTCCGAAGCGCCATGCCAAGTGCATTTTTATTGGAAAGTGAAACCTTGGTACTTCCCAATAAAAATAAGGAGGTGGATGAAATGGACCTTAACGATGATGAATTTTTGGTTTATGAAGCACTTCAACATCAAACCGCTTTAAAAATAGGGGAGATTGGTGCCATTGTCGACAAAAAGAATGTGCTTCCGTTGGTGAGCAGGCTTGTTCAAAAAGAGGTAGTGCTGCAAAAAGAGGAGCTTTATGAACAGTATAAACCAAAAATGGTACGGTATGTACGTTTGGCCGAGGAGCTTCATGAGGAGGCAAAACTGGAAGAATTGTTAAAGGGCCTTTCAAGAGCACCAAAACAAAGTCAAGTAGTTTTGGCACTTTTTCAACTTCAGACAACCACT
Source organism: Flavobacteriaceae bacterium (assembly GCA_039985375.1). GTDB lineage: Bacteria > Bacteroidota > Bacteroidia > Flavobacteriales > Flavobacteriaceae > Flagellimonas. Next base: position 57,827 of record JBDWSS010000114.1, on the reverse strand, counting down.
AAAAAGCCCATTCCCATTGCCGACTTGGAAAAAGAGAGCAGGACTTCAAGAGCTGTAATAAAAGCGCTAATAGATAAATCAGTTCTGGAAGAATATCATATTAGAACCGATAGAATACAATTTGACGATGCATCTGAAAAGATCAAAGAAATTAATTTAAATACATACCAGGCCAAAGCACTTGAGGACATCGATGAAAGCTTCAAGAACAATAAGGTTGCCTTATTACATGGAGTTACGTCTTCCGGAAAGACCGAGGTTTACATTAAACGCATAGAACAATCACTGAAACTTGGCAAACAAGTACTGTATTTACTGCCAGAAATTGCCTTGACGTCCCAATTAATAGCTCGATTGCGTTCCTATTTTGGGAATAGGGTATCCGTATATCATTCAAAATATAGTATTCATGAAAGGGTTGAGGTATGGAACAATGTAAGGGATAATTCGGACAAAACGCAGATTGTAATTGGTGCCAGGTCATCCCTTTTTCTACCATTCTTCAATTTAGGGTTGATTGTGGTGGATGAGGAACATGAGAGCTCTTTTAAGCAATTTGATCCAGCGCCAAGATACCATGCCAGGGATGCGGCAATTGTTTTGGCAGCCTTTCATAAAGCCAATTGCGTACTGGGTTCGGCGACCCCAAGTATTGAAAGTATAGACAATGCAAAAAAAGGAAAATACGGGTACGCAACCATTGATTATAGATATGGCGACGTATTAATGCCAGAGATAAATCTGGTCGATATAAAGGAAGCAACCCGAAAAAAGCGCATGAAAGGGCATTTTTCCGAGACTTTGTTCAAAGCTATAGCAGTGGCTTTGGAGGAAGGAGAACAGATTATCCTATTTCAGAATCGAAGGGGTTTTTCCCCCATTGTTGAATGTACTACCTGCGGAAACGTAAATCAATGCCCAAATTGTGATGTAAGCCTTACCTATCATCAACATAGAAATCAATTGCGGTGTCATTATTGTGGATACCATATGGCATCGCAGCTAACGTGTCGTGCCTGTGGAAGTGCTACTTTGGACAAAAAAGGTTTTGGCACAGAGCAAATTCAAGAGGAATTAAGGGAACTTTTCCCCAATGCCAATGTTGGTAGAATGGATTTAGATACCACTCGAGGTAAGTATGCTTACGAAAAAATAATTTCGGCCTTTGAACAACAGGAAATGGATATCCTTGTAGGTACTCAGATGATTACCAAAGGATTGGATTTTAGAAATGTAAGTTTGGTAGGAATTATGAATGCTGATTCCTTGTTAAATTTCCCGGACTATCGTGCCCATGAGCGAAGTTTTCAAATGCTGACCCAGGTTGCTGGTAGGGCGGGAAGAACTAAAAAAAGGGGAAAGGTGCTAATTCAGACGTATAATCCGTATCATCAAATATTACAACAGGTAACTACAAATAACTATGACACCATGTTCAAGGAACAGTACTATGAAAGGGAACAGTTTAAGTACCCCCCGATTGTTCGCATTATTAAGCTTACCCTAAAAGATAAAGACTATAATAAACTGAATGAGGCGGCCCAATGGTTTGCTAGCTCGTTGCAAAATGTATTGGGGCGGCAAGTTTTGGGGCCGGAGTACCCTCCCGTTGCGAGAATACGGAGAGATTATTTAAAAAATATTATTGTTAAAACGTCTAAGACAGAACCCATTTCCCAAACAAAAAATAGCATTAAAAGAATTGAAAAATCCTTTAATGCTATTTCAAAGTATAAAAGTGTAAGACTGGTCTATAATGTAGACCACATTTAATTATACGTTGGCGAGTGCTTCTGCAAGCTCTGTTTTTTTGTTTCTGCTTAATGGAATTTGTCTGCCTCCCACTTCAACATTCTTACTGTTGAATTTTTCAATTTTTTCCAGATTTACAATATAGGACTTATGTATTCTAAGAAATTTTTCCGAAGGTAATTGCTGTTCGAAGGATTTCATTGTGGAAAGAATTACAATATTGGCCTCATCGGTCACCAATTTTATGTAATCACCCAAAGCTTCTATCCATTTAATGTCGTTTAAGATAACCTTACGTTTCTTCAGGTTGCTCTTTACAAAAATATGTTCTTCATCTTCATCAACCCTATTCATTTGCTCGTATTTGGTAACAGCTCTTTTTACAGATGCCTCAAAGCGGGCCAAAGTGATGGGTTTGTGTAAATAATCCGTTACATCATAATCAAAAGCCTTGAGCGCGTAATCTGGCTTTCCTGTTATCAAAATAACTTGTGGTGGGTTCTCCAATGCCTCTAAAAGGTCAAAACCACTAATGATAGGCATTTCAACATCGAGAAAGATCAAATCAATATCATGGTTCTTTAACCCGTTCTTGGCTTCAATAGCATTGCTATATTCAGCGACAAGGGCAAGATGCGGGTGATTGTTGACCAATTTGGCAACGGCCATCCGCTGCATGGATGAATCGTCTACAATTATACTTTTTAATTTCATAGAATGGGGTGATTTGTAGGGTTTTAAATCATCGGCAAATTACATAAAAAAGACATTTAGCGACAACAAAAGATGTAAACATGGTCTTTTTTGTTGTGTATATTACCATATACGATATCTAGCTTTACTTGGTTCATTTATGTTAATAACTATTAATGTTTAAACGAAGATTTCACACTTTTCTTGCAGGGAGAAGGAATTATGATTAATTTTGCGCTCCTTTAAAAATATAATATATGAACCATTACGAAACTGTTTTCATTTTGAATCCCGTTCTATCTGAAACCCAGATAGAGGAAACAGTTAAGAAATTTGAAGATTTCTTAATTAAGAATGGTGGCAAAATGGTCTCCAAAGAAAACTGGGGACTAAAGAAATTGGCCTACCCCATTCAACACAAGAAAAGTGGTTTTTACCACTTATTTGAATTCACCGTACCCGGTGAAATAATTTCTCCTTACGAGCTGGAATTTAGAAGAGATGAGCGCATCATGCGCTTTCTAACCGTTAAGTTGGACAAGCACGCTATTTCTTGGGCAGAAAGAAGAAGAACTAAATTAAAAGCAAAGGCATAGGGTTATGGCATCAATAGAACAACAAGCAAAATCAAAAAAAGATGGGGAAATTAGATATTTAACCCCGTTGAACATTGAGACCAACAAGCAAAAAAAGTATTGTAGGTTTAAAAAATCAGGTATCAAATATATTGATTACAAGGATCCAGATTTTTTAATGAAATTGCTCAATGAGCAAGGTAAATTGCTTCCAAGAAGACTTACCGGTACCTCACTTAAGTACCAAAGAAAAGTGGCACAGGCTGTTAAGCGTGCTCGTCACCTAGCCTTAATGCCGTATGTTGGCGATATGTTGAAATAATAAAGACTGAAGAATGGAACTTATTCTAAGAGAAGATATACAGGATTTGGGTTTTAAGGATGACGTTGTAACGGTGAAAAACGGTTATGGAAGAAACTACCTTATCCCCAAAGGATTGGCTGCTTTGGCCACACCATCTGCCAAAAAAGTTTTAGCAGAGAACCTTAAGCAAAGAGCGCATAAAGAAAAGAAGGTTATCGACCAAGCCAACAAAACGGCTGAAGCGTTAAAAAAATTGGAAATCCGAATCTCGGCAAAAGTGGGTGCAGGTGACAAACTTTTTGGATCTGTAAACAATATTGATTTGGCCGCAGCTTTAAGTAAAGCGGGTAATGAAATAGATAGAAAGTTTATTACTATTAAAGGGGGAACAATAAAAAGAGTTGGGCCATATGATGCCCAAATTAGGCTTCATAGAGAAGTCATTGTTGACCTTCCATTTGAAGTAATAGCTGAAGCCAAATAAAACAAGGTTTTGATTAACAACGTATTAAAGAGCTGTGCATTGCATAGCTCTTTTTTTATGCCAGTTAAATGAATATGGTTAGATGAAGTACACAAGATTAACACAACAGCAATTGGAGGAATTGCACCCAGAGTTTATCAATTTTTTGGCAACACAGTCCATTACAGCAGAGGAGTGGACAACCCTTAAAAAGGAAAAGCCAGAAGTTGCCGAAGAAGAATTGGATGTATTTAGCGATTTAATTTGGGAAGGCGTATTGGCCAAAGTGGAATATCTGGAGAATATTTCCGAATTGCAGATGCATTTGTTTCACCTTACGGATAAGGAAATGAAGTTACTTTCCGTAAAAGTGATGAATCCAGAAATAGATTTGCGCACCACCGTTGGGTTTAATTGGTTCAAACGCAATTTTCAATCGGATTTTGTGGAATATCTAACCGCCTCCAAAGCGTATTCAGAAGATAAAAATTTGGATAAATTTAATTTGATTAAGCAAGGAGCCACAATTACAAAAGGGGGCTTATACAAATGGTTTGATCAGCTTATTGAATAGTGATAGGTTCTCGGAATTCAGTTATCAGTCCTTAGCCATTAGTCGTTAGTAGTTAGTCCTTAGTCGTTAGTGAATTAGTGGGATAGTGTTCAGTAGTCAGTTGACAGCTTTTAGTTCTCATAACTCACTGCTCAATACTTACTGCTAATTGTTCATTGTTCAGGCTATAGATTTCTTGACTACTTTTTACATGTGAAGACAGTTTGGAAGCAATGAGGAAGGATAAGTTACTTCGAACTGAAGGCCAAACCACTTATATTTGCAGCAGAATTTTCAATACATGGCACAGAAACCATCCATACCCAAGGGAACGCGAGATTTTTCACCAACAGAGGTTACGAGGCGCAATTATATTATCCAGATTATAAAAAAGCATTTTGAGGTGTATGGCTTTCAACCCATTGAAACCCCTAGTTTTGAAAACTCAGAAACCCTATTGGGTAAATATGGTGATGAAGGTGACCGATTGATTTTTAAAATCCTGAACTCGGGTGATTTTATATCAAAAGTGGACGATGTTACCTATAGTTCAAAGAATTCAAATTCTTTGACACCAAAAATTTCCGAAAAAGCCCTTCGGTACGATCTTACGGTACCCTTTGCGCGCTATGTGGTCATGCACCAAAACGAGCTGAGCTTCCCGTTCAAACGGTATCAGATACAACCCGTTTGGCGGGCAGATAGACCTCAAAAAGGACGGTTTAGAGAATTTTATCAATGTGATGCTGATGTGGTAGGAGCAAATTCCCTGTTGCAAGAAACAGAATTTGTGCAACTGTACGATGCCGTTTTTACCGATCTTGGATTAAAAGGTACTACAATCAAAATCAACAATAGAAAAATATTATCCGGAATTGCCGAAGTCATTGGGGCAAAGCACTTATTAATAGACTTTACGGTGGCTCTGGATAAATTGGACAAGATTGGTGAGGAAAAAGTAAAAGAAGAAATGCTAGATAAAGGTATTTCTGAAATTGCCATTAAAAAAGCGTCACCTTTATTTTCAATGAAAGGGAATGCAACCACGCAATTGGCTCAATTAAAAAGTTTGTTGGCAGATTCAGAAGTAGGTATGCGCGGAGTAAGTGAACTTGATGAAATCATACGTACTGTAAACGAACTTGGATTAAAATCAGCAAGCTTGCAATTAGATGTAACCCTAGCACGAGGTCTTAACTACTATACCGGAGCAATATTTGAAGTAAGCGCACCGGATGGAGTGCGTATGGGGTCTATAGGAGGAGGAGGCCGCTACGATGATTTAACGGGCATTTTTGGCCTAAAAGACGTTAGTGGAATCGGTATTTCTTTTGGATTGGATAGAATTTACCTGGTTTTGGAAGAACTTGGACTTTTTCCGGAACGTTTGGATAAATCCATAGATGTTTTGTGCATCAATTTTGGAGCAAAAGAAAGTTTAGCATCTTTAAGATTGGTAGGAAAGCTAAGAGAAGGTGGTATTAAAGCTGAAGTTTACCCATCGGCTGCCAAAATGCAGAAACAGATGAAATATGCGAATAGTCGCAATGTACCTTATGTTGTGTTGATTGGTGAACGTGAGCTGTTAAACCAAGAATTTGTGGCAAAGACAATGGCCACGGGAGAGCAGGAAACGTATTCGCTGGAAAATCTTGGAAACTTTATTAAAAAACTATAATCGTTGTTCCACTTGGGCAATGATTTGTGTATAGTAATTTGATTTGTGCGGAACCAATCCATCAAATTCTTTTTGGCTTAATTTTGATTTGAAATCTTCAACAGTACATAACTTCAAATCGTCCACTTCGCTTTCTTGTTTAATCAAATCTTGCAGCGGAGTACTCAGTTTACATAAAAAAGTATGATGGAATTCGTTGTCCTTAAGGGTTTCAGAATGTTTTTGCATCGACTTAAAAGTTCCAATTTTATCTAAATCAGAAGCTAAAACCTTTAATCCGATTTCTTCTTCAACTTCACGAATAGCTGCTTCTATAATAGGTTCACCAGCACCAATATGTCCGGCAACAGAAACATCCCAAAGCAACGGAAACGTTTTTTTGTCCTTTCCCCGTTTTTGGAATAGTATTCCCCCATCCTTTGTATAAAACCAAATATGAACTGTTGGATGAAACAATCCCTTTAGATGTGCTTCGGATTTTAGGCAGGTTTTACCGACATGGTTTCCATTTTCATCCAGAATGTCTATAAGTTCATCCATGGGTATTGCATATTTGGCTTTTCCCTAAAAGTAGGAATTTTTACTACGGATTTTGGATTCCTGCTTTCGCAGGAATGTTACACCGCGGCGTATGCTTGTGTTGAATTAATGGGTTCTCGACTGCCTGCCCGTTCGGCAGACGGGCGCTCGAACTGACATGCCTAGTCGAAATAACTAAAAGTTTCCCCAGCTTTTATGGTCAATAAGGTTTCGTAAATCAAACGAATCACATTTTCCACATCGTCCTTGTGCACGGTTTCTACCGTAGTGTGCATATATCGCAGTGGCAAGGAAATCAATGCCGAAGCTACTCCACCATTGCTGTAAGCAAAGGCATCCGTATCCGTTCCGGTATATCGGGAAGAAGCCAAGCGTTGAAAGGGTATCTTTTTCGCTTCCGCGGTTTCAATGATACGTTCCCTAAGTTTATTCTGTACCGCCGGGGCATAGGAAATTACCGGTCCAGAGCCAATTGCGGTTTCCCCTTCCTTCTTTTTATCGATCATTGGGGTGGTGGTGTCATGGCAAACATCTGTTACAATAGCAATATTTGGTTTTATGGTTTGGGTAATCATTTCGGCGCCGCGAAGTCCAATTTCTTCTTGTACGGAGTTGGTGATGTAAAGCCCAAAAGGCAATTTATCTTTATTCTCATGTAACAAACGAGCTACTTCGGCAATCATAAAACCACCTGCACGATTATCTATGGCACGACAAACGAATTTGTTTTTGTTGAGCACTTGAAATTCATCTGGATAGGTGATAACGCAGCCCACATGAACTCCCATTTTTTCAACTTCTTTCTTGTCTTTTGCACCAATATCAATACAAATATTATCAAGTTTTGGTGGTTCTTCCTTTCCTCTATTTCTAGTATGAATGGCCGGCCATCCAAAAACCCCTTTTACAATCCCGTTTTTAGTGTGGATATTTACCCATTTGGAAGGAGCTATTTGATGATCGCTGCCTCCATTACGGATAACATAAATCAATCCATTATCCGTAATGTAATTTACATACCACGAAATTTCATCGGAATGGCCTTCAATAACAACTTTAAACTTGGCGTCCGGATTTATTACTCCCACAGCCGTTCCGTAGGTATCCGTAATAAAATCATCCACATAAGGCTTCAAATAATCCATCCAAATTTTTTGACCTTCCCACTCGTAACCCGTTGGAGATGCATTGTTAAGGTATTTTTCAAAGAATTTAAGAGACTTAGCGTTTATGATTTTTGAACTTGCCATGTATATATTTTAGTACACAAACATAACAATATTCACTTTTAATTAATAGCCAATTCCTAGGTTTATCCTTAATTTTGAAATTACTTTTGATAAATAAACCAAATGCTTCGCTGCAGTTTAGTTATTATTTTCTCCGCAATTTTCGCTTTTGGGTTTTCTCAGGAAATCACTAAGGATTCTGTTGCAGACTATTATGTTAGGTTTGAAGGGGATTCCATTTTAATGAGTTCCATTGAGCTTGACGAGGTATTTATTTTCGGCAAATTGGAATTTGCCGATAGAAAAGAAAAGCTCAGATATTATATTCTTCGAAGAAAAACATTGAAAGTATATCCCTATGCAAAACTTGCCGCTGAACGTTTGGTGGAACTGAATGATAGTCTGACCAATATTAAAAAGAAACGGCATAAAAAAAAATACACCAAAGAAGTACAAAAATATATTGAAGGTGAATTTTCTGAGAAGCTAAAAAAATTGACCCGTACGGAAGGACAGATTTTAATTAAGTTGATTTATCGTCAAACAGGGATAACCGCTTTTAATTTGGTCAAGGAACTGCGAAGTGGTTGGCGAGCCTTTTGGTACAATACTACGGCCAAGGCATTTAAAATCAGTATAAAAGAAGAATTTCATCCCGAGAAAATCCATGAAGATTATTTGATAGAGGATATTTTACAGCGTGCATTTGCGTCCGATAAGTTGGAACGCCAAGAGTCTGTTTTGGATTATGACTATGCCCAACTTAGTAATAAATGGAAGAACGATCCTGATCAGAAAGACTAGCTTTTCGATTTCTTTCCAAAAAGTGCATCCATAAAAATTTTTATAGTATAAAATCCAAAGCTTATTGCCGTCACGGCTAAAGCTATGCCAATGACCAAGACGGGAACATAGGCCGGGTGTTCTTGATTTTTAAAAGCTTGAAACAGGGCCAGAGGTGCCAAAAACATAAACGCTACGGTATACCCGATAAATTTAATCCCCTTGACCAAAAGTTCTTTGTCCGTTCTCATTACAACTAAAATAGGAATATTAGCTTATATTTAGTTCGTATTGTCTAAAAAAAGGAGATGGAAATTCTTATATTGATAGGGGTCGTTTTATTTATCATCATTGCCACGGTCCGATTTAAAATGCATCCTATTTTTTCCTTGACCATAGCTGCTATTGCCTCTGGCTTTCTTTTGGGCCTATCCCCGAAAAATATCATGGCCACAATTAGCGATGGATTTGGCAAAACACTTTCCGGAATTGGACTGGTAATTGCCTTTGGTACGGTCATAGGCGTTTATTTGGAAAAAACCGGTAGTACCAAGGTGTTGGCGAATACGGTTCTTAAGTTTGTTGGGTTAAAACGCTCCCCATTAGCTATGAATTTAGCTGGTTATATCATTTCGATTCCCGTTTTCTGCGACTCTGGATTTATAATCCTTTCTTCCCTAAATAAGGCCATAAGCAAAAAAACAGGTATTCCGGTAATGGTATTTGCCATTTCTTTGGCAATGGGGCTTTATGCTGCCCATGTATTTGTTCCACCAACACCGGGCCCATTGGCGGCAGCGGCAATTTTGGAAGCAGACCTGGGAATGGTTCTACTTCTTGGGTTGGCGGTTTCCATTCCAGTATCCCTAACCGGATATTTTTGGGCTAGATATATTGGGAAATCCTTAAAAGCAGAAGAAAGGATGGAAGAAACAAAAGTAGTTAGTGATGAAGATACGTATAAGATTAAACCGGCACAAGCTTTTTTACCTCTGTTGGCACCCATTATTTTAATTGCCATGAAATCCATAGTAAACTACCCAAGCTTTCCCCTGGGTAAAAAAATATTATTTCATTTGTTCGATTTCTTGGGAAATCCGGTTATTGCATTATTGATAGGTGTTCTTTTTGCATTTATGTTGGGTAGAAAAATACCTTCAAAGCAGCAAGAGGGATGGGTACCTGAAGCATTTAAGCAAGCAGGGTCAATAGTTTTGATAACCGGTTCTGGAGGGGCATTCGGAGCTATACTCCGAACAATGGATATTGCTTCTATCATTAACTTTGAGTCCAGTTCTGGTATCGGGGGACTGCTGATTGCATTTGCCATTGCCGCCATACTTAAAACGGCACAAGGCTCATCTACTGTAGCCATTATTACAACAGCAGCTATCATTGCACCATTGTTGGAAACTTTTGGACTGCTCTCGATTACCGATAAGGCCTTGGCCGTACTTGCTGTTGGTGCTGGAGCCATGACTGTTTCCCATATCAATGACAGCTATTTTTGGGTAGTATCACAGTTTTCAAACATCAACGTAAAAACTGCTTTACGGGGACATACCTTGGGAACTTTATTTCAGGGAATCGTTGGAATACTTTTGATTTTAGTGCTATATCAAATTCTCTAAACTCCTTTTCTCCCTTAAAACTTAAAATTATAGGTTACTGATGGAATGATTCCAAAAATGGAAGTACGCAAGGCTTCGTTCCTGCCATTATCTTCGTTTTCCCTAAAATTAATGGAAACAGCATTTTGCCGATTGTAGGCATTATAGATGCTAAAAACCCATTCGGATTTTACTTTTTTTCTAACATTTTTCTTTGGGGTCAGGGTTGCGGAGAGGTCCAATCTGTGATAGGAAGGAAGACGCTCTTCATTGCGCAGGCCATAAAAAGGGATTGTTATGCCCTGAAATTCGAACTGTCCAATGGGGTAATTGGTAGGCTGCCCGGTTTGAAACACAAAATTGGCATTGAAACTCCACTTATCGTTGAAATCGTAACTGCCAAATAATGATAGATCATGGGTTTTGTCATAAGGAGTGTTGTACCATTCACCAGAATTAATTCCGGTCTCCAACCCTTGTATTCCGTTAGCGTTGGAAGGAAGTCTTCCGGGAGTGCGCTGCTCAGATTTTGACAAAGTGTAAGATAACCACCCCTTGAACCTACCTTCATTTTTACGTAAAAGCAGTTCCCATCCATAAGCCCTGGCCTCGCCATTTAAAATAACCCGTTCAATGGCTTCATTGGCAATTAAATCAGCACCATCTATATAATCTATTCTATTTTGTATGTCTTTATAGAATACCTCCGTTTCAAAAGAAAAGGCACCATCTTTTATATCCTGGAAATAACCAACAGCATATTGATCCAGGATTTGGGGTTCTACAAATGGTCCACTTGGTGTCCATACATCCAAAGGAGTAGGGGAGCTGGTATTGGAAAGCAGATGTAAGTATTGTGCCAATCTTGTGTAACTGGCTTTTATAGAACGCTTACCATTAAAGTTATAGGAAAGGGATACCCGGGGCTCCAAATTGAAGAAACTCTCCATACTGTTACTTCGTTCAGAATTTATCGTATCAATAGGGGTGGCTTCTCTATAAATTTCAAAGGTAGGATCAAAGTAAACGGGGTTGTCATTCTCATAAACAAAAAACTCATCTTGCCCCAGCCGGTTAAAATGGCTCACTCGCAGTCCATAATTTAAACTAAGTCCTTCTGCTACTTTGTGTTCAACATCTACATAGGCAGCGGTTTCATTTGCGTATTTTTTAGTGATTTGATCTTCTACAATGCCAGAGTCTATGCGGTTAGGCTCGATTTTCCCTGGATTAAAGACGTAATAGATGTTATTTAGGCCATAGTTAACCTGAAATTTGTCGTTGATGTAATGTTTTAGGTCATATTTTAAATTAAAGTTTTGAATTCCTGAATTCCATTCAAAACCAACAAAGTCGAGAACTAACCCATAAAAATAGTCGGAATAGATAACGGATAGATTGGAAAACAATTTGTCCGAGAACAAATGGTTCCATCTAAAATTCCCAACGGCGTTTCCATAGGTATTTACAAAACTTTCATTGATGCTAAACAAATCCCGTCCAAAATAACCTGAAAGATATACGCTGTTGTTTTCATTGATCTTATGACTGATTTTTGTGTTCAAGTCATAGAAATAAGCCTTATTGGTAATATCGAGCAAGGGTAAAAAAAGATGGGCATATGAGGCCCTTCCGCCCATTAGAAATGAAGTTCTATCCTTAATGATCGGACCTTCTATCAACAACCTACTTGAAATGGCCCCGATCCCGCCATTGACCTTTAACTCCTTACTGTTTCCTTCTTTTTGAAAAATTTCCAAAACAGATGACACCCTACCTCCGTATCGCGATGGAATACCACCTTTGAATAGTTTCACATCTTTGATGGCATCTGGGTTGAATACAGAAAACAGACCAAAAAGATGCGAGGAATTGAATACAATGGCTTCATCCAATAGAATTAAGTTCTGGTCTACCGCCCCTCCTCGAACATTGAACCCAGAGGCTGCCTCACCGGCATTGGAAATACCTGGTAATAGCAATAGCGACTTTATTACATCGGGCTCCCCTAGCACAACAGGAACCTTTTTAATGGTTTTAATCCCTAGGGTATTGCTACTCATTTGAGGTTTTCGTATGTCCAAACGTTCAATATCATCCGTTACGATAACCTCTTCAAGTTGTTCTGTTTCCTCAAAAAGGCTAAAATCTTTTTTAATATCCGTTGTGAGGTTTATCTGTTCTACAATGTCCTGAAAGCCCAAGTAACTTATTATAATGTTGTATGCCCCTTCAGGAAGTGTTATGGAATAGAACCCATATTCATTGGTGGTAATGCCGGTATTGAGATTTGGAAATATAACAGTTACACCAATTAAGGTCTCATTACTGCTCGCTTCGGAAACAGTGCCACTCAAGGTATATTTTTGTTGTGCCTTTGCTATCGAGGGGACAAAAAAAAGAGCAAGAAGGAGAACGCTGCTTTTTTTCAGGAGTACAATGATTTTATTTGTGTAACATGCCATGGGTTGCAAAAATCCCTATTTATTGTATGGTTAATAATTTGGTGTCAAACTCACTCAATGTAAAATAACCGAAGGGAAAGTTGTTTTCATTTGTAGTGTTTACAATATTACCTCGAATTGTGACCGGAGGGGTTGCAAAAGGTCCGTTACCATTTTCACCGGATTGTGCCAGAGCCAAATTGGCATAGGTTGCAAAATTGGAATCTATTCCAAAAAGGGTAACCGCTGCGATATCACCGGGTTCCACATCTTCATAGAAGTAAGAAAAGGTGAGTTGACTATCTTCAAAAAAATCGTCATCAATTACCAGGAAATTGTTAAACCCAAAAGAAAATAGGTAATGGTTACGTTCATTGGGTATATCAGTAAACGAAATTAAAACTTCAGTTTCCTTTTCTTCATCAAATAAAAATCCATCTCCCTGCTCTATATCGTCTATTACAGGAGATGCATTTAATTGATTAGTAGCATTGTACACTTCGCCATTGTAATTGATCACCAAAGTATAGTCCCGGTCAAATTCCAAATTTGGAAAACCACTACTGAATACACCTGTTTCATTTTCCAATAGGGAAAATGACTGCCCAGTTTCTTCATCAATGATTTGAACGGTGGCATTTTCCGCGGGTTCAATTTCATCTTGGAAGAAAGGTGCTGTTAGCGTTAGCTTAATTTCACCTACAGTAATAGGATCGCCATTATTCTCATTAAAGCCAATTAGGGCATCTACAACAAGTCTTGTTTCCGATGTTGGTAAATCTACATCGATAACCTCTTCACAACTTATGCATAGTAAAAAGGCAAGGAAAAGATATAAGCAGTTCTTCAAACCATAACAATTGAGGTACGAAAGTCTAAAATAGGCAATCATTAACTCAATTATGTCAGTTTAACAGTTTCTTAATTCTAAAATACCCGATTAAGCAATACTTGAAAGTATTTTATTGAAGGTTTTACTGGGGCGCATGGCCTCTGAAGCTAGTAGATTGTCAGGAAGGTAGTATCCATCTATGTTTATGGAGTTACCTTGGGCATCTATCAATTCTTTTGCTATCAGGGATTCATTGGATATCAACGCTTCTGAAATAGGAGTAAATGTTGATTTTAAATCACTGTTTTCGTTTTGTGCCGCCAATTGTTCCGCCCAATACATGGCCAGATAAAAATGACTGCCCCGCGTATCCAATTCATTTACTTTTCTTGAAGGGGATCTGTCGTTGTCCAAGAACTTTTCTGTTGCTTTATCCAAGGACTCAGCTAGCACCAAGGCTTTTTTATTCTGATTTTTCTCACCGTAATGTTCCAATGAAACTCCAAGGGCCAAAAATTCCCCTAGCGAATCCCATCTAAGATGTCCTTCTTCCAAAAACTGCTCCACATGTTTTGGGGCAGATCCTCCAGCGCCGGTTTCAAAAAGGCCTCCACCATTCATCAAAGGAACTATGGATAGCATTTTTGCGCTGGTTCCTACTTCTAGAATTGGAAATAAATCGGTTAAATAATCCCGCAGTACATTTCCAGAAACCGATATGGTGTCTTTTCCATCTTTTATGCGCTGCAAAGTAAATTTGGTCGCTTCAATGGGAGAAAGAATTTGGATGTTTAATCCTTCGGTATTATGATCTTTAAGATATTCGTTTACTTTAACGATCAATTCTGCATCATGGGCTCTATCTGGATTTAACCAGAATACTGCTGGTGTGTTGCTAGCTCTAGCTCGAGACACGGCCAATTTAACCCAATCTTGGATAGGTGCATCTTTAACCTGGCACATTCTCCAAATATCTCCTTTGTCTACATTGTGTTGAATCAAAACTTGATTGTCGGAAACACTTACTACCTGGACAATACCTGTTTTGTGAATTTCAAATGTCTTATCATGCGATCCATATTCTTCCGCTTTTTGAGCCATTAAACCTACGTTGGGCACAGTTCCCATTGTAGTTGGGTCAAAAGCACCGTGTTCTTTACAGAAATCTATGGTGGCTTGGTAGATACCGGCATAGCTGCTATCGGGAATTACCGCTTTGGTGTCTTTCGGAGCTCCATTTTTATCCCACATTTTACCTGAGTTACGAATCATGGCGGGCATAGAGGCATCAATGATTACGTCGCTTGGAACATGAAGATTGGTAATTCCCTTATCGGAATTTACCATGGCCAAATCTGGTCCGTGCTCGATATTTTCTGTGATGGCAGCTTCAATGGCCAAACGTTTGTCTTCCGGAAGTTCCTGTAATTTATCGTATAAGGTTTCCAGACCATTATTTGGGTTAACCCCTAAGGCTTGAAAAGTATCCCCATATTTTTCAAATAAATCTGCAAAATAGACTTCAAGTGCGTGACCAAAAATAATAGGGTCAGAGACCTTCATCATGGTTGCCTTAAAATGCAACGAAAGTAAAATGTTCTCCTTTTTTGCATCAGCAACTTCCTTTTTCAGGAAGTTGACCAAGGCATTTTTACTCATTACCGTAGCATCAATAATCTCATCCTTTTGAAGTGCTATCTTTTCCTTGAGTACCGTAATTGAACCTTCGGAGTCAAGAAGTTGAATACGAACATCATCGGCTTTTTTCAAGGTCAATGATTTTTCATTGCTTCTAAAATCCCCTGCGGACATGGTTGCAACATGGGTTTTGGAAGCGGAAGACCACGCACCCATAGTATGTGGATTTTTCTTGGCATAGTTTTTTATCGCTTTCGGAGCTCTTCTATCCGAGTTCCCTTCCCTAAGTACAGGGTTAACGGCACTTCCCTTTATTTTGTCGTATTTAGCTTTGATGGTTTTTTCCGTATCGGATTGGGGCTCATCAGGATAGCTAGGTAAGGCATAACCTTTTTGTTGCAATTCTTCAATGGCCTCTTTCAATTGTGGAATGGAAGCACTTATATTGGGCAATTTTATGATATTGGCCTCTGGTGTTTTGGCCAATTCGCCCAATTCCGATAAGTTATCGGAAACTTTTTGATTTTCGTTCAAAAACTCCGGGAATACAGCGATAATCCTACTAGCCAATGAAATGTCCTTGGTTTCAATGGAAATATCAGCGGTTTCGGTAAAAGCTTTTACAATGGGTAAAAAGGATTGTGTTGCCAAAGCTGGCGCTTCATCTGTTTTTGTATAGAAAATCTTAGCCATTTAAGTTTTTTTGTTTGAGCGGTGCAAATATACAACTTATGACTGTTGCTATACTAGATGATTTTACTAAAAAGTGTGATATTGGAAAGATGTATAAAGAACAAAAGCCATATCTATGTGTGAACATTGATATGGCTTTCTGAAAAGAGCTAAAAGATATCATTTTGTGTTACCACAAAACCGCAACCATTGATTGCATCCGTTACCCTTTTGACGTTTACTCCAAACAAGGTCTCTAATTTTTCAACTAAACAACATCTGTAAAGAGTAATCCAATAGTTTCCTAAATCTTATCAAAACAGAAAATTGCTCTCCCGTCCGCACATAAAATTTATTATTTCTCCTTCTGGTCCACCTAAGTTTTTCAGATTTCGAAATTCCTTTTGTGATTAGTAGTGTTACCAATTAAAAAGGGAAACATCAGTTTTAAAGAACGTCAACTTTAAAATAGAAATCAGTTCTTGATATAATCTCCTTCTCATTTCTTTTACTAAAGTATAAGAAAGTTACAGAAAACCAAATTTTGTAACGGGTTAAAAATCAACAATATATGAACCGTTGTTATTAACAATTGTTCATAAAAAAAGCACCTTTAAAGGTGCTTTTACTTTGTTCGATATTTTTATGACTAGCCCCTAATCTCTTTAATACGGGCTTTTTTACCTGTAAGACCTCTAAAATAAAAGATTCTAGATCTACGTACTTTACCTTTTTTATTAACTTCTACTCTTTGAAGCGCCGGCATGTTAATTGGGAAAATTCTTTCCACACCTACGGTACCTGACATTTTTCTAATGGTAAAAGTTTCTGTAGCTCCCGTTCCCCTGCGCTGAATTACAACACCTTTAAAGAACTGGGTTCTTGTTTTCTCACCTTCCTTAATTTCATAGTACACTGTAATAGTATCACCAGAAGAGAATTTTGGAAAATCTTTTTTTGGAACAAATTCGTTTTCAACAAATTTTATTAAGGATTCCATTGATATACTTTTTTTGAATATTTACCAAAATCAACTTACACGTGTTTCGTCAGAGGTTAATTTTGAGATTGCAAAAGTAGTGCAATATTTATAAAAGACAAGGTTTTTTTGCTTTAAAAACATTCACTCTATTGTTGCCCCTTTTTTCCTAAGGTCATTCCAAATAATAGCAACCCAATGGTAAACAATATAAAAGGAAGCTGCCCAAGAACATTTAATACTCCAGCGGTTCTTGCCAAAAAATCTGCGCCATGCTGGGCCGCGTAGTAAGGCCAAAGAAAACTACCTAAAGAGAATAATACTGAAAGTACTGCAGCTGTGAGCATTAAGAATGTACCCTTATTTCTCACCTTTATCATCAAAAGGATACATCCAACAACAAAAAGTAGCTGCCCTAAACCTCCTAAAATTCCTCCCACTATAAAGTAATTTTCCAAATTTTCCATGCTTATTCCAATAAATCGGGCCTTCTTTGTTTTGTGCGTTCCATGGCCTGTTCCTCCCGCCATTTCTCAATCTTTGGAAAATTCCCATTCAGCAATACTTCGGGCACTTTCATGCCCTTGTAGTCCGAAGGTCTTGTATAGACAGGTGGGGCCAGTAGATTATCCTGGAACGTGTCTGTAAGGGCAGAGGTCTCGTCGTTTAGTACACCGGGAAGCAGTCTGATAATGGAATCGCAGAAAACGGCTGCCGCCAACTCTCCTCCCGAAAGGACATAATCGCCTATTGAAATTTCCCGGGTAATAAAAAGGTCTCTTACCCTTTGATCTACACCCTTATAGTGACCGCAAAGAATAATGATATTCCCTTTAAGGGACATCTCGTTGGAAATACGTTGATTAAGGGTGTCGCCATCTGGGGTCATATATATGATTTCTTCATAGGCCCTTTCTTTTTTAAGTTTTGAAATGCATTTGTCAATCGGTTCGATCATTAAGACCATTCCGGCCCCACCACCAAATTGATAATCATCAACCTGATTATAGTTCCCTTTGGAATAGTCCCTTAAATTGTGAAAATGAACTTCGACCAAATTTTTATCAATGGCCCTTTTTAAGATTGAAGCTTCAAAAGGACTTTGCAATAACTCTGGTAAAACTGTAATAATATCTATCCGCATGACCTATATGGAAAGTTATCAAAGGTAGCGGTTAATTTCTATAATTAAATGTAACTAATCTACCCTTCTGCGTTCATCTTCAGAACCGGTACCTCTTTGACGGGATGATTTTAGTTTATCATTTCCAAAGCTTCTGGAATATGTTACCAGAAGTGTACGGTTTACAAAGTCGAAGGTATTTCTGGTATCCAAATTTTGTTCTGGAACCCTAGTTCTTCCTGTAAACTCAAAGGAATCGAAGGCATCGTTTAATGCCAGTCGAAGTGTACCCCATTTGTCCCCAAATTTCTTTTGAAAACCAATATTCATCCCAAAAACGGGGTCAAACCTACGTATTCCAAACAAGCTGGCCCCAAAATAGTTTATGCCTATCTCAGCGCTTAAACTCTTTGTAACGGTAAAGGAATTGGAACTATTGACTCTAAAAGTGTTTTGCTGAAAATCAAAAGGAGCATCTTGCAACAGAGCACTTACCTGGGTGTTTACATAGATGAAATTGTTTTGCATCTTCCACCAATTGGTTAAAGTTATCGGCAAGCCCAAAGTTGCCGTGAAAAGCTTTGTTTGATCGTTATTGGCAGCTTCAAAAAAAAGTCTTCCCGTCGCATCATCAAACCGTTCCTGAAATCTGGAAATGGATTGGTCCTCAACAGAATATTGAAATGAAAGTGAGATGGATTTGTAAATGGCATCCAGTTTAACCGAATTGGAAATGCTGGGCTGCAAAGCAGAATTTCCTGATAGAAATGTTGTTGGGTCTACAAAAATCACAAAAGGAGCGAGCATATTAAAGGTTGGCCGGGTAATCCTTCGCGAATAGGAAGCATTGAAGCTTAGCGTGTCGTTTACGGCATGTGATATGAAAGCGCTGGGAAAAAGATTGCCAAAATTGCGGTCTACCACCCGCCCTTCGGTTTCGGTGTCCAGTTCAGAGTCTGTATGTTCATAACGAAGCCCAAGCTTAGCACTGGTTTTTTTGCCCAGTTTATAATCCATTGAGGTATAAGCGGCCAATATTTGTTCATTTAGGATGCTCATATTGGTCAAAGTTGGGTCTTCTACAAAGTTTTGGCCATTATAAGTGGCTACGGACACATCGTTTTCAAAGTCAGAAAAAACAGCTTTTACACCAGTTTCCAATTTAAGATTTTCATTGATCTGTTTGCTGTAGTCTGCTTTGGCCACTGCAATGTTTATTGGGGTAGTCTTGTTGCTAAAGGTTAACTCTTCCCGAAGAAAGGTATTCTCCCCATCAAAAAAACTATTGCTATAGTCGGTGGGGTTTTCATCGTAGTAGTACAGATAATCCAAATCAATACTAATATATTCATCATCGGTAAAATCATGTTTTAAATTCACATTGGAATTGAAATGTTGCCATTGGTTTCGTTCTGTATTTAGCAGCTGTACAAAGGAAAAAGGAACATCATTTTCTGTTTCCCTACTGTCATTCACTGCATCCATGGTCCATTTGTTATCGTAGGCCCCAACAAGAATGCCAAGTACCGTTTTATTCCCTGCCTGGTAATCCATACCCAATCTTATATTGTGATTTCGCTGTCTTGGCTTACGGTCCGAGAAAGTTCTTAAATCAATAACATTGCCATCTTCGTTTGTAAAAACTCGGGCAAAGTCAAATATCTGACCTTGGGTGTCTATTAAGAAAGAATAATTCCCAAAAAGATTGATTTTGTTTTTTCTGTAATTAAAACTGATGTTATCCGATGTGGTTTCGCCATTGCCTATTCCTGCAGAGACGGAGTAAGTGCCGTTTAACCCAAGGTCGGTTCTTTTTTTGAGGACGATGTTTATAAAGCCGGCATTTCCTTCTGCATCAAAATTAGCAGGGGGCGTGGTAATCAACTCTATACTTTCAATATTGTCCGAACTCATCCCTTCCAAGAGCTGTACCACACTTTCTTGGGGCATATAACTTATTTTTCCATCGATCATAATAACAACCCCGTTCTTTCCAGCGAGCGATATGGCATTGTTCTGCCTATCCACAATAACTCCTGGCGACCGTTCTAAAACTTCCAAAGCGGAGCTCCCTGCTGAAACAATGCTGTTTTCAACATTGATCACCATCCTATCGATTTTTTGTACAAAAATTGGCTTAGTTGTCTGGACCACCACCTCATCCAAGGCTACGCCTTCACTTAAAGCAAGGGATGGAATAGTCTGACTTGTATTTTCTTCATATGAAAAAATAGGGGTTGACTTAGTTGCGAAGCCAACCATACTTGCGGTAACCAGATAATTTCCTGTGGGAATACCTTCAAAATTGAATGCACCGGTATCATCTGTGATTGCTCCTTTGACCAAGGTAGAGTCTGTTGCCGTTTGTAGTAAAACGTTGGCAAAGGCAAGACCGATTTCGTTTTCGTCGTTGACTTTTCCATTAATTTCCTGGGCCCATGTAAAAATGCCCAGAAGAAATAATGGGATAAAGATTAGTTTTCTTTTATCCATGTGTTTGATTGATGATTAACCATAGACAATAGTTGGAAAGATGCAGGTGAGATTTAGGGGACTACCAGACTTTGTGTTTATACTAAGTCTTTAATAGTGAAGGGAATTTAAGCAAAAAAGCTTCCAAAGAGGAAGCTTTAACAATTATTTATTTTTTCTGCTTATTCAATTCATCCTGCAGTTGGCGGCTAATTTTCTGTTCCCGTTCCAATGCTCTTCTTCTATGATCTTCATATTCCTTTTCAACATCTGATAGCGCTGTTTTGGCCTGATTTGTCAAAAAATTACTGTTTTTAAACTTATAAATAAACAATAACAATAACAGCAATAGCCCAAAAATAACGGACCAAAGAATAAAATTATAGGTCCCTTTGCTTATCAAGGCACCAAAGAAAGAGATACTATCTTTTTCCGCAGTAATATTCTTTAGGTTGTTTGTAGTTTCCTGAAGTTTTGTATTCAGACTATTTATTTCGGCCTTGTTACTGGTAATGGTCGCAGAAAGGTTTTTTATGGATTGGTTGGCCGTAGTTATGGTATCAAAAATATTTTTTTTGATTTTATTCAGTTCAACTAATCGAATTACCTCATAACGTTTTCCCTGTGCGTTATAATTTGTGGACTTCCTTTCCAATACCTGAAATTGTCCGGAAATAGATGTATCTGTATCAGTCGCATTATCTTGATTTTGGGCTGATACTGAAAAAACACTGGTAAAAAAAACAAGGAATAAGAAAACTTGTAAACGTCTCATGGTAATTGTGCGTTTTAATTGAGATTAAGGGTAGGGCGAAATTACACCAATAAACCAAAAATCAAAAATAAATCATAGATATGAGGTCTGCTTAAATAATATTGATGGATTAATAGTATGTATATCTCCTTACTTTGGCAATGTATTTGGCAAGACGAATTACTTGATGTGAATAGCCATATTCATTATCATACCATATATATAGGACCAAACTTTTCCCATCTGCAGAAACTAAGGTGGCCTTACTATCATATATGGATGGGGCAGAGGCACCAACTATATCTGATGATACCAACTCATTGCTCAGAGAATATTGGATTTGTTCTACCAAATCACCCTCAAGGGCATATTTCTTTAAAATGGTATTTACACTTTCTTTTGAGGTTTTGCGCTTGATTTCTAGATTTAAAATGGCAAGTGAACCATTTGGCACTGGAACACGAATGGCATTGGAGGTTAACTTGCCCTTTAAAGCGGGAAGTGCCTTGGCAACGGCAGCACCTGCACCTGTTTCGGTAATAACCATATTAAGGGCGGCCGCACGGCCACGTCGGTATTTTGTATGCATGTTATCTACCAAATTCTGATCATTGGTGTAGGCATGGATAGTCTCTAAATGGCCTTTTTTAATTCCAAGGGAATCTTCAATAACTTTTAATATAGGGGTTATGGCATTTGTGGTGCAGGATGCCGCTGAATAAATTTTCGTTTTATCCGGATCAAATTCTTTTTGATTTACACCATGTACAATGTTAGGGACTTCTTTTCCAGGAGCTGTTAGCAAAACTTTGTTGGCCCCTTTTGCTTCCAAATGCCTGGAAAGGGAAGCTTTATCTCTAAAAGCACCTGTATTATCAATAATCAAGGCATTGTAAATGCCAAATTTGGTATAATCTATAGACTCTGGCTTATCTGCAGAGATTACTTTGACGGTTGTCCCGTTAATGACCAGGGCGCTATTTTTAATGTCAGCATCAACCGTACCCATAAACTGCCCATGTACGGAATCTGTTTTTAGCAATGCCGCTCTTTTTTCCAGTATTTCTTCATTGATTTCGCCCCTTACAACAATGGCTCTTAAGCGCAACTGACTTCCTCTTCCCGTTTTAGCCATAAGTTCACGCGCTACCAACCGGCCAATACGCCCAAAACCATAAAGCACCACATCTTTTGGTTTAATTTCTTTGGAAGATTGGGCATCCGCTAGCTTTTCTATTGCAAATGCCTTTACATTGAGATGATTATTGTCCTCAGAATGATATTCATAGGTAAGTTTTCCAATATCCAACTTGGACGGGGGCAAGTTAATATCATTGATAGCACGAAGAATCTCTACCGAGTCAAAAATAGAAATCGGTTTTTGGACAAATTCTCCTGCATACTCGTGTAAGTTGATAATATCGCTTACATTCTTATCAATGATTTGATTTTTGAAAAGTACAACCTCAATGGCCTTGTCGTACCAGAGGTCGCTTATGATCTTTATAAATTCTGTAGTTGCTTTTCTTCGGTCTGCCTGGAATGCAAGTTCTTTTTCGTAAGACTTAATATCTTCCATGAATTCTAATTGAGTTTAGTTGTCGGCAAAATTAGATATTTCAAACGTTTTCGTAAAGTATAAGGCAATAAAAAAAACGCTCCTACCAAAGAGCGTTTTTTTGTATTTGAACCGTGCCATACTATTGAAGAATAAGGCGCTCTTTTTCACCTTTCTCATTGATCATTGTAAAGCTGGTCTTACCGTACCGGGATAGCTGACCGAACAAATTTTTAGCATCATCAATGTTCTCAATGTCGTTGTCATCAAGTTCAATGATTACTTTATCTTTTAAGTCATATCTACTATAACCTTCAGGTACATCTATGATTTTAACCCCTTTGGAGATACCGTACGTTTTCTTATCTTCTTTGGACAAATTTTTGACCATAAAACTGGTCACGGGCAAAATAATGGTCTGTTGTTTTTTGAGGGTAACTTTTTTTGATACTTTCTCTCCACCTCTATCAACAACTACATCTATAATATCACCCGGCCTTTTTGAGGAAAGATACCCGGTAAGTTCCGAAAACTTTCGTACCCTAATGTTATCGACCTGTTTAATAATATCGCCAGCTTTTAAACCCGCTTCTTGCGCACCGGAATCATCAGAAACCTGAGAGACCACCACACCTTCAATTTCATCATAGCCAAGTTCAATGGCTTCCCTTGAGTTGGTGTTTGCTGCGGAAATCCCTAACAATCCACGTTGCACATTGCCAAACTCCATAATATCTTCAATTACCTTTTTTGCAATGTTACTGGGAACAGCAAAGGAATACCCAACATAGGAACCCGTCTGTGAGGTGATTGCAGTATTTATACCAATAAGGTCTCCATTGGTATTGACCAGTGCGCCACCGCTATTTCCTGGGTTCACTGCAGCATCAGTTTGGATAAAAGATTGATTTCTGCCCAATGATCTTGCTTTAGCACTGACTATTCCAGCAGTAACCGTGGAAGTTAGACTAAAAGGATTTCCTACCGCCAAGACCCATTCCCCAACCCGTGAATTGTCCGAATCACCAAATGCCAAATAGGGCAATGGTTTATCAACTTCTATTTTTAACAAAGCAATATCAGAATCCGAATCGGCTCCAATGACCTCTGCCTTATATGTCTTTTTATTGTTTAGTGTAATTTCCAACTGGCTGGCGTTGGCAATAACATGATTGTTGGTGACAATGAATCCATCAGGAGAAATGATTACTCCGGATCCGGTTCCAACCTGAGGAGTTTGCTTGCGTTCAAATCCGTAAAAGAAATCGGAAAGATTACTGGAATTTTTGTTCGTGGCCAAATTTTTAACATGGACAACCGCATTTACCGTTTTTTCCGCTGCAATGGTAAAATCGACTTCATTGATTCCAGCACCATTGGCAGATGTTGATAGGGCACTAGTGCTCAAGAAAGGTGCTTCCTCATTTGAAACAACCCATTTATAGGCATCTTTTTCAAAAAATAATTTATAGGCTCCTAGTGTAATTGCGCCTGCAAAAAGCGATACAAAAAATAAACTGGCTATTCTCTTCATAATTCTGTAATAATTTAACATTAAGCTTCAACAAAATTAAATGAAATCCATTTTAACATTATCAATTTAACTCGTTTTTAACTACTAAAAAAACCTTAAAGAATACGCTATATTTGTTCCTTTACATCCGAATATGATACTACAGTTTTTTAAATATCAAGGTACGGGAAACGATTTTGTATTTATAGACAATCGTCAACAAACATTTCCAAAAGACAATACCGAATTGATCACTAAGCTATGCGACAGAAGATTTGGTATTGGAGGGGATGGGCTCATTTTATTGGAAAATGACAATACATCAGATTTTAATATGGATTATTATAATGCTGATGCAAGCCAGAGTATGTGCGGCAATGGAGGGAGATGTGCCGTTGCTTTTGCCAAACATTTAGGTATCATCGAAAATGAAACAACCTTTAACGCCATTGATGGCCTACATTTTGCAACTATTGAAGATGATATAGTAAATCTTAAAATGAACGATGTAGGCGAAATAAGAGAAAAGCCACTATACAGTTTTTTGGATACCGGTTCACCGCATCATGTGCAATTGGTGGAAGGTTTGGTGAAGTTTAATGTACAGAAGGAAGGAGCAAAACTCAGGTATGGAATTTATGGCGAATCTGGTAGCAACATCAACTTTGTTGAACAATCTGACAATGGGACTTTTGATGTAAGGACCTATGAAAGGGGAGTGGAAGGTGAAACTTTATCATGCGGTACCGGGGTTACCGCAGTTGCTTTGGCAATGCATAAACTAGGAAAAACGGATTCCAACAGCGTAAAAATAAATACCCCAGGCGGTAATTTAACCATCAGTTTTGAACTCAATAGTGGTATTTATACCGATATTTTCTTAAAAGGGCCGGCAAAACAGGTTTACAAAGGAGAGGTAGAATGTTAAGTTTAAAAGGAAAACAGGTTTATTTAAGGGCTTTGGAGCCTAAGGATTTGGATTTTCTTTACGAATTGGAAAATGATACCTCCATTTGGGAAATAAGTGGAACACTAAAACCATACTCAAAAAAAGTGCTCGGTTTGTATCTTGAAAATGCACACAGAGATATCTATGATGTAAAACAATTGCGACTTTGTATTTGTGATATGCAGGACAAGTGCATAGGTTTGATCGACCTATTTGATTTTGACCCTAAAAACAGTAGGGCGGGAATTGGAATTGTCATTTCAAATTCGAAAAATAGAAATAAAGGCCTTGGGGCAGAGGCTATGACCTTGCTCAGTAATTATGCATTTACCACGCTAGACCTTCATCAACTATATGCAAATATTTTATTTGACAACGCAGCCAGTATTCATTTGTTCGAAAAATTAGGATTTGAAAGGATGGGACAGAAAAGGGAATGGGTGAGGACCAGTGAAGGTTTTAAAGATGAAATCATGTTTCAAAAAATAAAGAAAAGCAATGTATCTTAAAAAAACGCTTTGGGCAGTTGCCATTTTAGGCTTATTGATTTGCGGTTTTGTAGCCTTTCAGATCTATAGCGCCATTTTTTCACCCAATACGCGGTTTGCAAATGAGCAAGCCTTTGTGTTTATTCCCTCCGAAGCATCATTTTCCGAAGTAAAGAGAACGGTATCTCCCTTATTGAAAAATGCGGAAACTTTCGAAGCCGTGGCAGAGCGGAAAGGATATATCACAAATATTAAAGGAGGTAAGTTCCCCATTGACAAGGGAATGAACAACAATGAGATTATAAACTCGCTTCGCAGCAACAATTTACCGGTAAAGGTCTCATTCAATAATCAAGAATCCCTCGCGTCCCTTGCAGGTAGAATTTCAAAGCAAATTGAAGCTGACAGCCTATCTCTTTTTGAGGCTTTCAATGACGCGGATTTTTTACAGCAGACGGGATTTACGGAGGATTCAAAATTAGGCATGTATCTTCCAAATACGTATGAGCTTTTTTGGAACACCAGCGCGACCGATTTTAGGGAAAGAATGTATAGGGAATACAAAAAATATTGGAACCCGGAAAGATTGCAGAAAGCTAAAAAATTGAAACTAACGCCAAATAAGGTCATTGCTTTGGCAGCAATTGTCCAGAAAGAAACGGTTAAAACCGAGGAGCGGCCAAGAGTAGCAGGAGTGTATTTAAATAGGATTAAGAAAAATATAGCACTCCAAGCAGACCCTACAGTAATTTTTGCCATTAAAAAGGAAACAGGAAATTATGATACCATAATTAAACGCGTACTATATCGAGATTTGGAAATGGATTCACCGTATAACACTTATAAGTATGTTGGAATTCCTCCAGGACCTATTGCCATGCCAGATATTTCATCTATTGAAGCGGTTTTAAACCCTGAAAAACATGATTATTTGTTCTTTGTAGCAAATGTTTCCAACTTTGGGTACCATATCTTTGCCAAAACCTTGGCACAGCACAACCGAAATAAAGTACAGTATACCCGATGGTTGGATTCACAAAAAATACGCAGATAATGTTGTTTACCGTTTATTTCCAGCTCTTTAACGTAATTTGAGAGTCATTTAAGAAAAACTTAAGAGCTTCATAGTCACTAAAATAAAGTCTCCCCCTATATTTGCCGACCAAATTTAATTTCATAGTCCAAAGCTTTGAAATTCTAAATATGTAAGTTATGAAAAGATGGATAGGTTTTGTTTTGCATCTTGCCATGATTGTGATTCTAACAAGTTTTGGTTCGTATACCGCATCGAACAAAATGAATTACAAAGTCCCAGACTTTTTGAAGACGGGGAGCGATTTGGAGATTACAGTGCAGCAGCATCCAATTGCGGATGTTGATGGATTGATTAATCCTCCATTTTTAGGGAACTACTACAATGGTTTTAAGGAGGCACTGGCGTTTAAGGAGTCTCAAGGAAAATATCATGCAATTAATACTTTAGGGTATTTGGGAAAGTATCAATTTGGCTTGAGTACGTTGAATTTGATGGGAGTACATGATGCAACGGATTTTATGACAAATCCAGTACTTCAGGAAAAAGCATTCGAGACCAATATTGCCAGGAACAAATGGATATTACGAAAGGATATAAAACGCTTTAATGGAAAGCGAATCCGTGGTATTGAAATCACTGAATCCGGTATTTTGGCTGCTGCACACTTGGCAGGTGCGGGAAATGTAAAGAAATATTTACGATCCTATGGAAAAAACGATGTAGCAGATGCCTATGGGAGCAATATATCTTACTATATGAAGAAATTTGCTGGATACGATATATCAGTTATCAAGCAAAGAAGAAATGCAAAGGTATAAGGGTAGAGCTCTTATGTATAAAAAACCTGGACTAAAACTTCAGGTTTTTTTATGCCTGAATTATGAATATGGTGGGTCTTTTATTTAGTTGGATGGTTTTTTCACTCCATTCGTGAACAATTTTGGTTTGTATAAACTCCGTTGGAAGCGTAATATCGCTGGCAATACAAAGTAGGGTGCTTTTCTGCAATATCTTGGTCAATTCTAACAAAAGTTTGTCATTTCTATATGGAGTTTCCATGAATATTTGTGATTGCCCTGTTTCTTTTGAAAGTCGTTCCAAACTTTTTATTTTGGTTTTTCGCTCTAGGGTATCTATGGGTAAATATCCATTGAATGTAAAGTTTTGACCGTTCATGCCACTGGACATCATGGCCATAAAAATAGAGGATGGTCCTACCAAAGGAACTACCTGTATTCTCTTTTCATGTGCTATTCTTACCACCTCCGCACCCGGATCTGCAATGCCTGGACATCCAGCTTCAGATAATATCCCGATATTAAATCCACTGATACATGGCTCCAAATAAGTGGGAATGGCAGTAGGGTCGGTGAATTTATTTAAGGTTTCAATATGTAGGTTTGGCTGTGCTTTCCCTGGACTTATTTTTTTGATGAACCTACGGGCGGTCTTCTCGTTCTCAACAATATAATGGTCAATATTTTCGATGGCTCTCTTAATGGATATAGGGAGCACTTCCAATGGTTCATTATCACCAAGAGTGGTGGGGATAAGATATATTTTACCCAAAACTAAACCGGGTTTAACTTCGTCCATTATTCAATTCTTTTTTTTGCAACAGCATTGCAGGCAAGATCGATCATCTGATATACATTTTCAAAACCATCCGTCCCGCCATAATAGGGGTCTGGAACTTCGGTATAACCTAAATCCACTTCATCCAAAAGCAATCTAACTTTTCTTTTATCTTGTTCGGTGCTTGCCAGCTTCAGAATATTTTCAAAATTACTCCTATCCATAGCGTAAATCATATCAAACTCCTTAAAATCGTTTTTAGAGAATTGCCTGCACTTTTGACGGCTGATATCAAGTCCATGTTTTTGAGCAACGGCGATGGACCTCTTATCGGGCGGGTTGCCAATATGGTATCCTGCGGTTCCAGCTGAATCCACAAAAACGGTGTTAGAGTCTATCTTTGATTTTAAAACGCCTTCAGCCAGAGGTGATCTGCAAATATTTCCTAAGCAGACCATTAAGACTTTGGTTTTCATTAAGTTGAAGGAATTATGAGAATTTCTTGCTCAGGTCTTCGATATATTTTCTGAATTGTTTATCTGTCTCTGCGAGATTATCTACGGTCTTACATGCATGCAGTACGGTAGCGTGGTCACGTTTTCCAATTTGCGAACCGATGCTGGCAAGTGAAGCTTTGGTGAATTTTTTGGCAAAGAACATGGCCAGTTGTCTGGCTTGAACAATATGTCTTTTCCTTGTTTTCGATTGTAGGGTGGCCACATCCATTTCAAAATAGTCTGAAACTACTTTTTGAATGTAATCGATGGAGACTTCACGCTTAGTGTTCTTTACAAATTTCTCTACAACCTGTTGCGCCAATTCGAGTGTAACTTCCCTTTTATTGAAAGAAGATTGGGCAATCAATGAGATTATGGCACCTTCCAACTCCCTAATATTGGTCTTTATATTTTTGGCGACATGATCAATGATCTCATCGGGCATTTCCACACCATCTCGATAGAGCTTATTTTTTAAAATTGAAATCCGGGTTTCAAAATCCGGGTTTTGCAATTCGGCAGAAAGTCCCCACTTAAATCTTGAAAGCAAGCGTTGTTCAATATCCTGCATGTCTACAGGAGCTTTATCTGATGTAAGGATAACCTGTTTCCCATTTTGGTGCAGGTGATTGAATATATGGAAGAATACATCTTGTGTGCCCGACTTACCCGATAGGAACTGGACATCATCAATAATGAGTATATCGATCAGTTGATAGAAATGGATAAAATCATTACGGGTATTCTTCTTTACAGACTCTATATATTGTTGGGTGAATTTTTCCGCTGAAATATAAAGCACGGTTTTTTCCGGGTACTTATCCTTTATTTCAACACCAATGGCATGTGCCAAATGTGTTTTTCCCAAGCCCACACCGCCAAAGATAAGCAGTGGATTAAAAGATGTTCCTCCCGGCTTATTGGCCACCGCCATTCCCGCAGACCTGGCAAGCCTATTGGAATCACCTTCAAGGAAATTTTCAAAATTATAACTGGGGTTTAATTGGGATTCAATCTTAATATTTCGAATGCCTGGAATTACAAATGGGTTTTTAAGCTCAGGACTTTTGGAAGTTATGGGCACATCCAATTCCTGTGGGCCAACCGCTGTTCTATTGGAACTTGGAATCTGTTCGGTGAAAGGTTCCTTGTTACCATACTTATTTTCCATTTTAATGATGTAGATAAGTTTTGCATTGTTTCCCAGTTCTTTGGTGAGTGCAACTTTTAAAAGTTTAACATAATGTTCTTCCAACCACTCATAGAAAAATTTACTGGGAACTTGAATGCTTAAAGCCTTGTCTGTTAACTTAACCGGTTTTATAGGTTCAAACCAAGTTTTGAATGCCTGCGGTTGGATATTATCCTGGATAAAAGCCAAACAGTTGTTCCATACGGAATTTGCAGTAACACTCATAAAAGTTTTTCCTTAGTTTTGTTGGTTAGCTTTAAAGCTGTTAGATTAAAACATCTAAAGGGGTATTAATAGATGCTTAATGGATGCGACAAATATGTGAACAAATCTTTGAAAAAAAAAATGATTTTGTGGTTGAATATTCTGTTTTTTTTTCGCATGTTTCCTTAAAGTTAACCAAGCCTCTAAATATATAATTTTTCATTTAATATATGCGATTAAATTCATTTTCTTTTAGGGTTAGATATGGGGAGACCGACCAAATGGGTGTGGTTTATCATGGGAATTATGCGCAATACTTGGAGTTGGGAAGAATCGAGTGGTTACGGGCACTGGGGATTACGTATAGAAGCATGGAGGAAAATGGCATCATGCTGCCTGTAATTTCCTTACAGATTGATTACAAAAAATCAGCACTTTACGACGATTTGATAACAGTGGAGACCAATGTAGAAAAAGTGCCCATGGTTAAAATTGCGTTTACTTATAAACTATACAATGAGAGCAGGGAGTTGTTGGCAACCGCCCATACTGTTTTGGCTTTTATGGACAAGGAAACAAAACGGCCCATGAAATGTCCAGAATACATTCTTGATAAATTCAATACTTAGTTTTTAACCTGAATCCTTACACGTTGCATGGCCTCAAAAAAATGACGGGTCGGGTCGGCTTTACTTCGAACAACTGAAATGTGTATGGCGCATTTTAGTTCCAGTTTTTGTGAGACAACGGTGATGTGGCGCTGTCGTATTGCGCGCATCACCCTTTCCATTTCGGGATATTCAAAATGCAGGTTGAAATGGGTCTCTAGTTTTTTTTCGATGACCAAAGCGCTTTCCAAGGCCATTTTCGCAGTAGTCCGGTAAGCCTGGATCAATCCGCCCACTCCAAGTTTGGTGCCACCAAAAAATCGTACAATGACTATCAAAATGTTGGTGACACCAAAAGATAGAATTTGCCCATAGATGGGCATCCCGGCCGAATTATTGGGTTCTCCATCATCATTGGCCCTATATGTAACCTTAGAGACACCCAGCTGCCATGCGTAGCATAGGTGGTTGGCATTGGGGTGTTTCATTCGAAGTGATTCAAGTATAGGTTTAATCTCATTTTCATGGGAAACAGGAAAAGCAAAACCCAAAAACTTGCTTTTTTTATCCTTATAGAGAATTTCTGGAGAGGGTTTTTCAATAGTGCTGTACGTATCTTTTTCTTCCATCAGAATAAGGCAACCAGCATAATACTAACAACAGCCAATGCAATACCTCCCCAATTTTTTAGGCTGAGTCTTTCCTTAAAAATAGCAATTCCAAGCAGTGTGGAAAGCATTACAATGGCAACATTGTTTAGGGTGAAGATAGCTGCACTATCAAGTTCCTCGTTTTGAAGCGCCCGTATCAAAAAGAATATGGAAAAGTAGTTGGGAACTCCCAGAACAACTCCACCAATAATATTTTTGATATTTAATTTTACAGGTTCTCTAGTAGATTTCACTCCAATAAAAACCAAACCAGTTATAGCTGCAAAACCAAAAACCATAGCGGAAAAAATTGCAACTTCATGTTGGTCCAAATGATTTTCCTGAAAGTAATTTACACTGATATCTATAATCCCAGAACCCAAGAAAACCAATAGCGGGAGTAACAAAGTCTTCTTTGAAAATACTATCGAATTTTCTTTTATTGAAGCAAAATAAACGGCGGCCAAAGCCAAAAGAATTCCAATGATTTGAAAAGCAGATAATGATTCTTGGTAAAACACCATTCCAAAGACAACGGGCATGACCAATGACATTTTTGTAGCTACAGATGCTACTGAAACCCCAGCAACCTGCGAAGCTTTTGCCATAAGATTAAAGACAAGGATAAAAAAAACACCCAACGCCAAGGTTCCCAAAAACCAGGATTCACGAGTAATTTGGTTAAAATTCAGTTCATTTTCATAAAGAATCAACCCTACCGAGCAGGCAACCACATAATTGGTGATAATTGCATAAAGTGTCTGAATTTTGTAGACATCGAACAATTTAAAAATAACAAAAATCAAACTCGAGCAAAGAACACTAAATACAAGGTCCAACATTATAGATGGGACTTTAATTGGGTGATATCCTCTTTTCCCACCTGTAAATTCCACACCTTGATCCCCATAGCAGCAGCGGAATCGGTGTTTTCTTTGGTGTCGTCAACGAATAGGGTTTCTGAAGGGTCTAGCTTATTTTCGGAAAGCACAAATTCAAATATTTCGGAATCGGGTTTTCGCATTCCCATTTCGTAGGAAAGATAAAACACTTCAAATGGGTTTTTAAAGCGATCAAATTTTTCCATTCCCATTTTTTGTTTAACATGTTCAATATGTATGGCATTGGTATTGCTCAGCAAAAAAAGCCTAAAACGATTTTCTTTGGCCAATGTTTCCAGAAATTCAAGCCTTCTGTCCGGGAAATCAAGTAAGATACAATTCCATGCACTCATTAAATCTTGCTTGCTTGCACTTGGAAAGTGAAAGGAAATTGCATCCAAAAACTTTGATGAAGTCATTAGTCCTTTTTCATAGTCATTAAAAAGGATTTCCAATTGGGAGGTAAGTGTTTTGTACCCGAATTTCCTTAAGGCATTTGGTGTTGCCGATTTGTCTAAATTGATGAAGATATCACCAAAATCCAGGATAATGTTTTTAATCATTTATATAGATGGATAAAGTGTCTGAAGTTATGTTTTTTTTATCTGAAAGTTGACCAGAAATTTTTGGTGCACGAATACCATTGAGAAAGGTGGTTGCAGCTTGGAAAATTTTTGCTTCGTCCCATAAACCCTCATCAATAAAGGTTTGCAATGTTCTTGTGCCGCCTTCAATAAGTACACTTGTAATGGAATGCTTATAAAGGATAGCACAGATTTGTTTAGCAATGGGAAGGGAGAAATCCATTAACTCATAACAAACACCATCCACATATTTGGTTTCATCACCTATTTCAGTAATCACAATAGTCTTTACAGTGGCGTCCAAAACGTTTGAATCTGTTGAAACCTTCAAGTTTTTATCCAATACGATTCGGGTTGGATTTTTTCCATCCCAACTCCGTAAGGTTAATTTGGGGTTGTCATCCAGTGCGGTTGTGGTTCCAATCAAAATGGCCTGTTCTTCACTACGCCATTTATGTGCCAGCTGTTTGGATTGGGTGTTGGATATCCAAAAAGGTTGGGGTGTATTTCCTCTTCTTTTTTTATCTGGAGCAATAAATCCATCACTGGTTTCAGCCCATTTTAAAACAATATAGGGGCGTTTTTTTTCTTGGAAACTTAAAAACCGCCTGTGATGATGCCTACAAGATTTTTCAAGAACCCCAACGGTAACCTTACACCCGGATTCCTGTAATTTTTTTATCCCTTTTCCTGCGACTTTGTCATGAGGGTCTTGCAATCCAATGACAACTTCGGAAATTTTATGTTCGAGGATAAGGTCTGTACAGGGCGGTGTTTTACCAAAATGTGAACATGGTTCCAGGGTAACATATAAAATAGCTTCTGGAATCAATTTTTTGTTCTTCACCGAATGTATGGCGTTCACTTCCGCATGTGCGCCGCCATATGGACTTGTGTAGCCTTCCCCAATGATTTTGTTTTTGTGAACAATTACAGCTCCGACCATAGGATTTGGTGCGGTAGTTCCTAAGCCTTTTTTGCCCAATTGAATGCACCGTAGCATGTATTTTTCGTGTATATTCACAGCACAAAAATAGAACAATAAAATACAATATGGGTGAGACCATAATTAGGGAGATTACACCAAAAGACAATGTTATTGTAGCCCAGGTAGTACGAAAGGTATTGCTTGACATGGGAGCTCCAAAAGTAGGTACTGCTTATGCGGACAAAGCGTTGGATAATATGAGTGAAACCTACAATAAACCAGGTGCAGTATATTTTGTGATAGAGGAGAATGGGCAAATTATTGGCTGTGCAGGAATTGCCCAATTGGACAACTACAACGGTAGTGTTTGCGAGTTGCAGAAGATGTATCTGTTAGAACAGGCTAGGGGAAGGGGTCTGGGTTCCAAAATGATTGCCGTTTGCCTTGATAGAGCTAGGGAATTTGGTTTTGAACAATGCTATTTGGAAACCATGCCCTATATGGAAGCTGCACAAAAACTGTATAAAAAGAATGGTTTTGAATATATAGACGCCCCAATGGGTAATACAGGTCATTATTCATGCCCGGTATGGATGCTTAAAACACTCTAGCGTGCTACTTAAGGAAATAAAAACCATTTTTCATCAAGAATTGGATATCCTTTACCCCGAGGAAGAAGTGAACGCTTTTTTTTATAGGTTGATTGAGCATTATTTGAAGCTGGAAAGGTTTGTTTTGGTCCTACAACCTAACTTAACCATTTCAAGAGAAGAGGAACAACCACTTTTTGAAGCTTTGGCAGAGCTAAAGCTTCAAAAACCCTTACAGTATATTTTAGGAGTTGCCCACTTTATGGATTTGGAGTTAAAAGTCAATAAAAATGTATTGATTCCAAGACCAGAAACTGAGGAATTGGTAGAGTGGATTTTGAATGAGTGTCTGGTCGAGCGCCCGTCTACCGAACGGGCAGGCAGTCGAGACCTAAACATTCTAGATGTAGGAACAGGAAGCGGATGTATTGCCATTGCCCTGGCAAGAAAACTGCCAAATGCTAAAGTGTATGCCATGGATGTCTCCGAAGGAGCATTGGAAGTTGCAAAAAGTAATGCTGAATTAAATCAGGTAGAGATAAACTTTTTTAGGGCAGATATATTGAAACTAGAGCTTCAACCTAAACCTAAACCTAAGTTTGACATCATAGTTTCCAATCCACCTTATGTAAGGGAATTGGAGAAGAATGAAATAAAAAAAAATGTAAAGGATTATGAGCCCAGCTTGGCGCTTTTTGTGCCTGATGATGATGCTCTTTTATTTTACAAAGCGATTGTTACATCTGCCGAAAAATACCTGATGGAAAAAGGGAGTTTGTACTTAGAAATCAATCAGTATTTAGGAAAGGAGACCAAAGCACTTTTAGAAGCGCATAATTTTTTGGAAATTGAACTGCGTAAAGATCTCTTTGGAAATGATAGAATGCTTAAGGGTAAACTAGATTGATATGGACAGCATTGCGGTTTTTTGTGGAAGTAGCACAGGGAATGACCCTGAAATGACCGATACAGCCTTTAAACTGGGCAAATATTTGGCTGTCAAAAACATTGACTTAATTTATGGTGGAGCCAAAGTAGGACTAATGGGTCAAGTTGCTGACGGAGTCTTAACTCAAAAAGGTAAGGTAATAGGTGTGATACCTGATTTCTTAAAACGCAAGGAAGTCTTTCATTCAAACATTACCGAACTGATTGTAGTGGAAACCATGCACGAAAGAAAATTGAAAATGCATGAACTGTCCAATGGCTTTATTGCCCTTCCTGGAGGATTTGGTACTTTGGAAGAACTATTTGAAATCATAACCTGGGGACAACTAGGGTTGCATCAAAAGCCTATTGGAATATTGAATGTAAAAGGTTTTTTTGATACTATGCTTCAGTTTTTGGACACTATGGTGACCAATAGGTTTTTAAAACAGGAAAATCGAGATATGCTGTTGGTGGATCATACCCCAGAAAAGCTTTTGGCAAAAATGGAAGCATATAAACCTACTGCAGTTCCAAAATGGATTGCAAAAGAACAAACTTAGATGACCGATCAAGAAAAAATCACAATCCTTAGGGATGAATTAAGGGGACATAACTATAACTATTATGTGCTGGATAAACCAACAATTTCTGATTATGAGTTTGACATAAAACTCAAAGAGCTTCAACAATTAGAGGATGCCCATCCCGAATTTTATGATGAAACCTCCCCTACGCTAAGGGTTGGGGGAATGGTCACTAAAAATTTCGAGACCATTCCACATGGGCATCGCATGTACTCCTTGGACAATTCCTATTCCAAAGAAGATGTGGAGGATTGGGAAAAAAGGATACAACGTATTCTTGGCGATGTTGAGGTTGCTTATACCTGTGAGCTCAAGTATGATGGGGCCTCAATTAGTCTAACATATGAAGAAGGGAAATTGGTTAGGGCAGTCACAAGAGGGGATGGTTTTCAAGGAGATGACGTTACAACCAATATTAAAACGATAAAATCTGTCCCCTTGCAGCTAAAAGGAGATTACGCTCCAAAATTCGATATTCGTGGTGAGATTATTTTAACCCTCGAAGGTTTTGCCAAGATGAATCAAGAACGACTGGCCAATGGAGAAGAAGCTTATATGAATCCAAGAAATACAGCCTCCGGAAGCTTAAAATTGCAAGATAGTGCTTTGGTGGCCCAACGGCCCTTGGAATGCCTGCTCTATAGTATTACAGGTGAAAATTTAGGTATAACCTCACAGTTTGAAGTTTTGGAAAAAGCACGTGTATGGGGTTTTAAGGTTCCGACAGTGGCAAAATTGTGCAAGACAACAACAGAGGTGATGGCGTTTGTGGAATATTGGGATGTGCATCGTCATGATTTGCCATATGAAACAGATGGAGTTGTTATCAAAGTAAACAGTTTGCGTTATCAAGAAGAATTGGGACATACTGCCAAAGCTCCCCGTTGGGCCATGGCCTATAAATTTAAGGCAGAACAGGTCTCAACGGTTTTAAATGAGATTACCTATCAGGTTGGTCGTACTGGAGCCATAACCCCGGTGGCCAATCTGGAGCCGGTTTTACTGGCAGGAACCACTGTAAAAAGAGCTTCTTTGCACAATGCAGATCAGATTGAGAAACTGGATGTTAGGGTTGGGGATACTGTTTTTGTGGAAAAGGGAGGAGAAATTATCCCAAAAATTGTTGCTGTGGATTTTGCAAATCGTCCTGCTGGTTCAATGAGCACAACCTATATTACCTATTGTCCCGAATGCCAAACAGAACTGATACGGAAAGAAGGGGAGGCGCAACATTTTTGTCCCAACGATACGGGATGTCCTCCCCAGATAACTGGTCGAATCCAGCATTTTATTTCACGAAAAGCCATGGATATTGAAGGTTTGGGGGGAGAGACTGTAGAATTGCTCTTTAAGGAGGGGTTAATAGGTAATTATGCAGATTTGTACACCTTGTCAAAAGAGCAAGTGATGCCTTTGGAACGTATGGCGGAAAAGTCGGCTGAGAACTTGGTAAATGGGGTTGAAGCGTCCAAAACGATTCCTTTTGAGCGGTTACTGTTTGGTTTGGGCATACGTTATGTGGGAGAAACAGTAGCGAAAAAACTGGCAAAAGCCTATGAGAATATCGATGCCCTTATGGTGGCTACCGAAGAAGAGTTAATTACAGTAGATGAGATTGGTGGGCGCATTGCTGAAAGTGTGGTGCATTTTTTTGAGGAACCTTCCAATAGGGAAATTGTGGAACGTTTAAAATCTTATGGATTACAATTTTCGTTATCTGAAACGCAGCTTGAAAATCAATCCGAAAAATTAAAGGGTCAAACCTTTGTGGTTTCCGGGGTTTTTGAGTCTTTGGGAAGAACGGAGCTTAAGAAGTTGATTGAGGACAATGGAGGTAAGGTAGCCTCATCCATCTCTTCAAAAACCAGTTTTTTAGTAGCAGGCGCAAATATGGGGCCGAGTAAAAAAACAAAGGCCGAGAGCCTTGGCGTACCCATTATTTCCGAACAGGAGTTTTTAGATCAATTAGCATAATGACACCTAAAGATTTTAGATTCTTCCAGGAAACATTGAATTTGTCAAAACCATCTTCAAAATGGCCTTTGGCATTGCAAGCTCTTTGGTGGGCAGCAAAGGGCGACTGGGAAGCTTCACATACCATAGCTCAGGACCTGCATACACCAATGGGAAGTTGGATCCATGCATATTTGCATAGGGTAGAAGGAGATGATTGGAACGCAGGGTATTGGTACCGTAAAGCAGGTAAACCTTTTTCGAAATGGGATTTGGAAGTGGAGTTGGAAAAACTGATCGAGGAAAACTTGAAAGGATAAAAATAGCAAGGACCTAGAGGCCCATATTACGCTTCAGTATAATTTTTTAAAACCAGCTTTAGTTTTTGATCTTGTGTTCGAAAATATAAGAATGCCGCTCCAATCAAAATCACACCTATTCCCATACCCACCAAGAGCAAGGTAATATGGTTAATAGCATTTTCGCTGGGCATTACAAAACTATTGTTGTTCACCTCCAACCAAACGGTATGATCGTTGGCATTATTTAAAACAAATTGTTTCTTCTTAAAACCATTTTTTAAAATAAGTAGCGTGTTCTGGTTTCCATGAATATTCTTAAAACTCTTATTTTGAATCAAAACATCATCAATATGATTTGGAATTCCCTGTACTTCAAATATAACGTTGGTTTGATGACCTAATTTTACCTGTCCATTTTCCAAAGTTATTCCCGTTTCATTAATGTAGATGTTAAGGTTTTTCTTAAGATGTTGAAGTACCATCTCCCTAAACTCCTGCGGGGATTTATACGCTGGATAGTTCATTTTAATTTCATGCTGAAAGGCTGTCAATGCGGCGCTTAATTGAAGAACCCATTGACCATTCTCCCTTTCCATGAGCATTGTGGTAGAAAGGTCGGGTTGATGCGCAAGAAGAACCATGTTGTTGCACATAAAAATTATAACGATTAGTTTTTTATACCACATAGTCTTTTAATTTGCATATGCGCCGGCAAGGCAATCGATAAAACTATTGGTTCCTGGCGCGGCAACATGATAGTGGTATCCCCTAGTGTCATCGGAGTGCCCTCGACAAACATCCAAATCTGCAGGTTCATTTCCTTCTTCGTCCAATTGTTCATAAATTCCGTGACCGTCCATGGCATATCCTATCATAGCGGCATGACCATCATTTTGCGCTATTTTGGTGCTTATTCCCGTTGCTGCATGATAGTGATAGCCTGCATTGAGATTGATATGTCCGCCAGCATCATCAAAGGGTGCTAATGTATACGCTCCCAATATGGCATCTGTTGGTGCGGGGGCATCAAAACGAACACCATTAAAGGCAATTCCCCTTACTGATGGCCCTATTTGCCCTGGGCCAACTCCACTAAAGGAAACTGGAGTGTCCAGTTTTATTGGTGCAACAGGAATTAGATAGGTTTGGGTAATGTTTGAAACGTAAGACGGAAGACATTCAACACAGTAGTTTTCATATGCAGGGCCTACATTGGGATTTGCAGCGTTTCCGCAATCTTCTTCTGTATCTGTAGTATAGATATCACCGTTGGAATCATACATGAGCCAGTTGCTATCATTGTAAAAGGTTGCCATGTTTTCAACGAATGCCCCATCTACATCATAGACCTCCCCGTTTTCAAGCCAAATACCTCCAGATTCTGCTCCGTCCGCAATGTTATCTGGGCACCATGGTCCCATTTCATGGTCGGCTGGTGTACTGGTCGATACGATTTGGTAGCATTTCGTTGTGCTACCGTCAGAAAGTGTACAACTCACCTGGGTTATTTCCAACCCATCAGATAAAAACAAATTGCGATCAACATTATTGACCGTGCCATTGGTGCTAATTTCATCATCGGATGCACTCTTGTTATCGTTACAGGAAGCTGGCAAGAAAATTAATGAGAGATTCGCCAGAAAAACAAGAAGGAAATATTTCATAGGGTATGGATTTAACTGTTTTATAATTAGATGCCATTATTTTAAAATTCCTTCGGTTGTTTTGTTTTTAATCAAGGATTCATTGTTCAAAAGCCAATATCAAAAAATGGGAAACTAATTTCTTACAAACCTTTTTTCTTGATCGCTATAAGCGAATTTGTAAATGTCATATTTACCACCACGACCATCTTTTTCAAGTTTTTGGGCCATTATCATTTGTTCCCCGTCACTCCTTAAAGTAATCATACCATAACGGGTAAGATAGGAATTGATCTCTTTATATTTTTTTATCTTATCTTCCTCAAGCTCCATGAGCGTTTGCTTGTTGGTAGGGCTATCCACAAAGTTGTCTTTGAAGTCTTGAAAAGCTTTTTCAGCTTTTTCCCATTGCTGATATTTTTTAACCAATTCGGGTATGGTAGTTGAAGAAAAGTCTTTATTGGAACGTGCGAGTTCAGTGCTGAAAATCAAGGGTTTTTTGCTGTAACCGGTTTTTCCCAATGCTCCTAATGTATCGGGTCTGGGATGACTATAATTTTCGTTGTCCCCACTGGAGATGACGGTGCCCAAGGCATTGATATTCTCCAAAAACTCATAACTGAACAGGTGGCTACCATGATGGCATGCCTTTGCAATATCCGACCGCAGTTCAGTTTTTGCATTGGCTCCCAGTTTATGGTTGAGGTATTCCCCAGCTTCTTCATTGATATCACCCCCTAGCATTACCCTCAAATGTTTATGCTTTAGCATCAGCAAAACAGAATGACCATTTTTTGTTTTCCCATTATCCTTTAAAAATGGTAATGCTTTCTTACCATCTTTAGACATGATTATTGGGGCAATTACCTTAAGGGAGAGCTCATCATCTCCGCCGCTGCCAATCAAAAATCCAGTATCGTTGTTTAAAGCCTCAAAATTTGGTTGTGGTTGTTGTGCTAGGGAGAGGGCCATGGTCTCGGGGTATTGAGATCCCGAGCCTGAGGAGTTCTCAGGGTCATTTAATATATTCTTCATTGCCATATCTGAAAATTCAAGGGACAACAAATATTTCGCTCCGTCCGAAAGCTCTGCTACTTTTCCCAATTGTGTGTTCCATCCTTTAGTGTCATTGACCGGGCGTTGCACCACACCACTATGATAGATTTTGTCAAATTTAATTGCAGATTCCTTGAAAATATCAGCAAACCCTAAATAGTGATCATTGTCGGGATGACTAACAATGGCCTTGAACTTCATGGACAGACTATCATTCTTGTCAAGATTAAATCGCCAATAAAGGTATCGGTACATATTATCCCCTTTCCCCGCATCAATCAAATAGTGTTGGTCATCCGGAGTAACCATATGACAGCCATCTCCCTGGCCGATATCTACAAAATTCACCTCTAAAACCCTAGTTTTTTGGATATCCCCAATACGAATCCAACCGGTTTTGTTTCTTGAATTGACCAACACCCGATCGTTGACCACTTCAGTGTCAATAATGGTAATATAATCACCAAAAAGCAAATGTTGTTCCCACTTGGTGGAAGTTTCGTCTTTAAGAATTTTTGCATCGGGGAAACCCGCATAGGTAAATTTTCTTGACCCACTAATATTAAAGAGGGAGGTGTTTAGTTGTGGCATTATTTTGAGGTTTTGAGTTGTTCATCGCATAGAGCAACATGCTTTTTAAAGATAGGAAATTTCTTATGTTTTTGATTGAATAGATGTAAAATGCGTATTAAATATTGTGTTCTTGCACCTATTTGGACTGTAAATGGAAGAAATAAAAAAAAAGAGAAATGAAGGGTTAGACCGAAGATAGGTTTAGACCATTATGCTCAAGCCATTGGCTGAAGCATTTTTTGTTCCATCAAAATAAAAATCAATGCGTCCCATATTTATGCCATAGGCGCCAACTTGATTAACCAATACAGGCATTCCATTTTTATTGTAATGGATATCGGGTTTGTCCAAAAAGGTATGGGTGTGACCGCCAATAATAAGATTGGTATGATATGTGTTTTGTGCAAGTTGGGTATCAGAAGGCCTCTCCGGTGCTTCATAGTCGTATCCTAAATGGGAAAGACAGATTACCAAGTCACAATGTTCCTCTTCTTTTAGGCTACGTTCTGTATCTAACGCAATTTCAAAAGGGTTTAAGTATTTGGTTTCCTTATAGAGTCTTTTGGAGACCAAACCATCCAAGGCAATGCCAATGCCATACACTCCAATTTTAACCCCATCTACCAAATAAATTTTATAAGGCTTGGAAAAACCATCCATTAGCGTATTGGTAAAGTCATAATTGGCCGAGAGCAGTTCAAATTTGGCGTGGGGAACCTGAGCTAGTAAACCATTCAGGCCATTGTCAAAATCGTGGTTTCCAATAGTTGCGGCATCGTATTTGAGTTTGCTCATCAACTTAAATTCCAGTTCACCTCCATAAAAATTAAAATAAGGAGTTCCTTGAAAGATATCACCCGCATCAAAAAGCAAGGTATTCGGATTTTCGTTTCTGATATTATCCACTAAAGTGGCCCTTCTGGCAACACCTCCCATATTGGCGTAGCGCGAGTGGCTTTTTGGAAATGGGTCGATATGACTGTGCACATCATTGGTGTGCAAAATGGTAATGTGCTTTGCACCAAAATCAGTACAAGAATTAAAACTAAGACCACCTAAAGCAATAAAGGTAGATGCGGCTGTTGTGTTGGCTAAAAAATCCCTGCGGTTCATTAGTAAAGTTGAATAAATCGGTTATCTACCTCGGCTTTTAAGGTGTCCACTTTTTTAAAATAATCTATAATCGCATTTCGCAAAAGATACCCTGTATCTGTGGATGAAATGATTTTTGGGAAAAAGCCTATACTGGAACCGCCCTGAACCAAATAATCTGAGGTGGCAATAGTATAGGAACGACCTTCGTCAAAAGGACTCCCCTGGATATTTACAGACTCAAGTTTGCCCGTGCTGTCCAGGATGATTTGCATTCCAGAGAACGGATGGGGGCGTTCCGAGGTTGTAAGGAATGTTACTAATTTCCTAACAGCACTGCCATCCAATTCCACAACAGCAATATAATTTTCAAAGGGCATAACCTCATAAGCATTTCTCGCGCTAACATTTCCACCTGAAATAATAGACCGTATTCCTCCTCTGTTCAAAACAGCAAAATCCAAGGTTTTCCCGGTTTTTGACTTAAAAATGGCCTGAGTCTCTTCAAAAACGATATCAGCCATTAAATTTCCCATTGAAGTATTTCGGGTGCCATCATCCAACAACAAGGATTTGGGTGCAAAAGCCAAAGTGCTGTCCAATACCTGATCGATCCGATGTTTAAAAGGAGCAATAAAACTGGCAATGGAATCGACCTCGCTGAAGGAAGCATCAATCTCGGTTTTGATACCGCTGATTTTTGAAAGCTGTCCTTTATCCTGATTACAGGAAATCAAACAACAAAAAGTTATAAAAATAACAAAATGTTTTAATTTTAAATCAGTCACGTGATTATCTTTGTTAAGTCATCTTGGTAGAATAATTACCTTTGTAAAAATGCATAAAAAATATGTTTTTAAGAGGGCTCCAAGATAAATTTAAAGTTAAATCGGGTGTTAAATATTTACGGGAAGAGATTGAAAAACCTTCTTTGACTGTAAATAGGGACAAAGGAATTACAAGTATTGGCTGTATTGTTGATGTAGATAACTTTCATAATGCGGAGATGTTTTATGAATTGATCGATGAGTTTTCATTAAGGCCCAATGCTATAAAAATCATAGGTTACAAAAGGGAGTATGATAAAAACTCCCCCTACGCCATTCAAATTTTTTCAGATAGGGATTTGGGTTGGAAAGGCGTTATTGAGAATGGATATGTCTTGGAGTTTTTGGGAAGGGAATACGACATGCTGCTAAACTATTATGAAGAAGATAATTTAATGATGAAATTATTGTCGGTAAAAACGCCGGCCAGATTGAAGGTAGGTTTTAGTGCTTTAGACCCAAAAATCAATGATTTGATTTTAAACACACCTTTGAATGATTTTGAGGTTTTTAAAAGTGAGTTGAAAAAGTATTTGAAGGTTTTAAAAGAATTGTAATGGAGCAGTTGATGGGCACGGGAGTTGCATTGGTAACCCCGTTTAATAATGATTTTTCTGTAGATGTAAATGCACTGCAAAGTGTGGTGGAACATGCTATTCGGGGAGGTGTGGATTACCTTGTTGTGTTAGGTACCACCGGTGAATCCGTTACGCTTTCCAAAGACGATAAGCAATTGGTCATAGATACTATCATTCGGACCAACGCGGGTAGACTTCCTTTGGTCTTGGGCATTGGTGGAAATAACACCAAAACGGTTGTAGAAACGTTGAATACTATAGATTTATCTGAATTTGAGGCCATTTTATCTGTTTCCCCATACTATAATAAGCCTACTCAAGAAGGTATATATCAGCACTTTAGGGTAATTGCTAAAGCATCGCCGAAACCCATAATCCTTTATAATGTACCCTCTAGAACCGGAAGTA
The DNA here is from genome assembly GCA_039985375.1 of Flavobacteriaceae bacterium. Classification (GTDB taxonomy): domain Bacteria; phylum Bacteroidota; class Bacteroidia; order Flavobacteriales; family Flavobacteriaceae; genus Flagellimonas. The sequence goes on along the minus strand of JBDWSS010000114.1, from coordinate 13,534 downwards.
ATATATTGCCGGAAACAACAATCAGGTTGGCCCATGACATTCCAAATATTGTGGCTATCAAAGAAGCATGTGGGGATATGGTGCAGATCGATAAAATTATTAAAGGTAAACCCGAGGATTTTCTTGTAATTTCTGGGGATGATTTTACCGCTCTTCCAACTGTTTTGGCAGGAGGAGCTGGAGTAATCTCTGTTTTGGGCCAAGCACTTCCTGATGCATTTTCCAAAATGATCGGTTTGGGTAATGAAGGCAATTCTGATGGCGCATACCAAATACACCAGGAACTACTGCCCATCATGCATTTTATTTTTGAAGAAGGAAATCCAGCTGGAATTAAAAGTGTTTTTGAATCCTTGGGAATTTGCAAGGGTATTGTAAGACTACCTTTGGTGCCGGCAACACCGCATTTGAAAAATAAGATTGCCCATTTTCTAAAATCCTTTTCGGGAGTTCATGCCTAGGGTAAGTTAAAAGTTCGCCAAAATAATAGTGAATGTTTATTGTGGCAGTTACTTTTGACTTATAAATCTATTTTTTTTAAATCCATTGATAATCACTAATTTTGCAAAATGTTTTTGAAAATGAGGTCGATTTTTCCAATACTTCTAGTAGCGATTTTTATTTCCTCTTGTAGTGAATATCAAAAGGTGCTTAAAAATGAAGACGTTAAGGCTAAATATGATTTAGCCCAAAAATATTATGATGAAGGGGATTACAAGAGAGCAAAAAGATTATATGAGCAAATAGCTCCTAAATATGTGGGCAAGCCACAAGGTGAAAGGGTAATGTTCTTTTTTGCCAACACCTATTTTAAAACCAAGGACTATTACCTTTCGGGATATCAATTTGAGCGTTTTATAAAGTCTTACCCTAAGAGTGATAAGATACAGGAAGCTTCATTTTTGGGAGCCAAGAGTTATTATGAATTGTCACCGGCATACTCCTTGGATCAAACAGATACAGATAAGGCCTTGGCAAGACTTCAGACATTTATCAATACCTATCCTGAATCTGAATATTTTGACGAAGCAAATTTAATGGCCAAGGAACTAACCTCCAAAAAGGAAAAAAAACAAATAGAAATTGCCAAACAGTTTAATAAGTTAGGAGCATTTAACTATCCAGTTTTGGTTTCAGCCATAGCAGCTTTTGACAATTTTATTTCTGATAACCCTGGTTCAATATATAGGGAGGAAGCGCTTTACTATCGTATTGAAGCCACCTCCAATTTGGCATTGAACAGTACCGAGAATAGAAAAAGAGAACGTTTGGAGGATGCACAAGCCTCTTATAACAATCTGATACGTTATTTTCCTGACTCAAAGTTTAAAAAGAAAGCGGATAATCTTTCCGCGAAAATTCAAAAGGAATTGAGCGTGTATTCCATTTCAAAATAAGTAGTAAACCAGCACAGCAATATGCAAGATTTAAAAAATACAAAAGCACCTGTTTCTACCGTTACCCACAACAGAAACGAATTTGACGAAAAGACGGATAACATTTATGAAGCAATTTCCATTGCTTCCAAACGTGCAATCCAGATCAATTCCGAAATTAAAAAGGAATTACTGGAAAAGTTGGAAGAGTTTGCAACCTACAGTGATAGTTTGGAAGAAGTCTTTGAAAACAAGGAACAGATTGAAGTTTCCAAGTTTTATGAAAAATTACCAAAACCACACGCCTTGGCAGTTATGGAGTGGTTGGAAGATAAAATATACTACAGGAATACCGAGAAAGACGCGGAATAATGCTAAGCGGGAAACATATTCTTTTGGGCATTACCGGAGGAATTGCCGCATACAAAACAACGTTTCTTGTTAGGTTATTGATAAAAGCTGGTGCTAAGGTCAAAATTGTAATGACTCAAAGTGCCAGCTCCTTTGTTTCCCCCCTTACTTTGGCAACGTTATCCAAGAACGCTGTGCTTATCGATTTTATTAGCAAGGAAGATGGGAGTGTTTCATGGAACAACCATGTTGAATTAGGACTTTGGGCCGACTATATGATTATTGCGCCGGCAACGGCCAACACCCTGTCCAAAATGGCCCATGGTACTTGTGATAATCTTCTTATGGCAACCTACTTATCGGCCAAGTGTCCAGTTTTTTACGCTCCAGCAATGGATTTGGATATGTACAAGCACCCTTCAACGTTGGGGTCGTTTACAAAGTTACAATCCTTTGGCAACCTAATGATTCCTGTTGAATCTGGAGAACTGGCCAGCGGATTACACGGTGAGGGGAGGATGGCAGAACCAGAGGCTATTATACAATTTGTGCTGCAGCATGTTGATCGCAGTCTTGTACTACGGGATAAAAAAGTATTGATTACCGCAGGACCAACACATGAAACCATTGACCCGGTTCGGTTTTTGGGGAATCGTTCCTCTGGTACCATGGGTTATGAGTTGGCCAAGGTGGCAGCAGATCTAGGGGCCAAAGTAACTTTAGTGTCCGGACCAACAAATTTAACTATTGAGCATAGTAATATCCGTCTTTTGCGGGTAACTTCCGCCCAAGAAATGTATGAAGCTTGCAAGAAAAATTTTAAGGATGTTGATATTGCCATAGGAGCTGCGGCTGTTGCCGACTATCGCCCAAAACATATTGCCAAGGAGAAGATCAAAAAAAAGGATGACGATTTAACGATTGAGTTGGAACGAAACCCGGATATCCTGCTTTCCTTGGGAAAGAAAAAGACAAATCAGTTTTTGGTGGGCTTTGCCTTGGAAACAGAAAATGAGCTGGAAAATGCGAGGGGAAAACTAAAAAGAAAAAACCTAGATGCCATTGTTTTGAACTCTTTAAAGGATGATGGCGCCGGTTTTGGTAGAAATAGCAATAAAATAACCTTTATTGATAAGAATTTGGATATAAAATCGTTTGCATTGAAGACAAAGTCTGAAGTGGCATCGGACATTTGGAAAGAAATCATCTACAGAATTCATGTTTAGAATTGCATTACTAGCGTTTTTCCTGTCAAGCTCGCAATTGATTTTTGCGCAAGAATTAAATTGCACCGTTACGGTCAATTCTGATCAAGTTGGCCAGACAAATCAACAGATTTTTAGAACCTTGGAGCGGTCTCTGGGCGATTTTGTAAACAAACGCAAATGGACCAACAAGGTGTACAATGAAAATGAACGCGTAAGTGCCAGACTGTTCATAATCGTTACGCAATACGAGTCCGATAGGTTTGAGGCCAGCATTCAAATTCAGTCTTCTAGGCCCATTTTTAATACATCATACGAGAGTCCGATCTTTAATTATAAAGACAATGCATTCAACTTTCAATATCAGGAATTTCAACCGTTGGTTTTCAATGAGAATGTCTTTGAATCCAATTTGATTGCAGTAGTATCTTATTACATGTACATTATTCTGGGACTGGATGCGGATACTTTTTCATTGGAAGGTGGTGATGAGATGTATCGTAAAGCCCAAAATATTGTTACCCAAGCCCAGGGCTCAAATGCATCAGGATGGAAACAGGAAACTGAAGGTCGTTCACGTTTTGAACTAGTAGATAATCTGCTGAGCAATTCTTTTAGGGAATATCGCATTGCCATGTACAATTATCACAGAAAGGGATTGGATATTCTTGGAGATAATAACAGTACAGGAAAACAAATTATTGCTGGAACTATGCGACTTTTCGAAACTTTGATCAAGCGTAGGCCCAATGCTTTCCTGATTCAAACATTTTTTGATGCAAAATCAGAAGAAATTAAAAATGTGTTTTCAGATGGCCCTAAAGTAGATATAGTAAAACTTAAAGAAACCTTGAACAAGGTGGCACCATTTTACTCCAATACATGGAACCAGATAAAATACTAGTCAGTTTCTCCAAAGACAATTATCTTTACCGGGAAAACTTGCTGTATTGCTTACAAATCTTTCGATTCAGAACTATGCCTTAATAGACGATCTTAACGTGTCGTTCGCTAATGGCTTTACTACTATTACTGGTGAAACCGGTGCAGGTAAATCCATTTTATTGGGAGGACTCTCCTTGGTTTTGGGTAAACGAGCCGATTTGTCTTCGCTCAAAAACAAAGCCCAAAAATGTATCATCGAAGCAGAATTTGAAATTTCCAAGTACAAACTGGACCCATTTTTTGATGCGAAGGATTTGGATTATGAGAATCTCACCATCCTAAGAAGGGAAATCCTTCCTAGTGGAAAATCAAGGGCGTTTGTAAATGATTCTCCAGTAACCTTGGATGTACTTAAAAGTTTGGGGGAACGTTTAGTAGATGTACATTCACAAAACCAGACCCTTAGGTTAACAGAGAATGATTTTCAACTGAAAGTTGTGGACGCCCTTGCCGAAAACGATGAAAACCTCCGTGCATATAAAACCCTTTTGGAACAATACAGAAAAGTATCCTCAGAACTTCAAGAGTTGTTGGATTTTCAATCCAATTCGAACCGGGAACATGATTACAACAGTTTTTTGTTTAAAGAATTGGAAACTGCACAGCTCAAAGCTGGGGCTCAGGAGGCTCTGGAGGCTGAATTTGAGCAGTTGAACAATGTAGAACAGATTACGGAGCAATTATCCCAAGGACATCAATTACTAAATGATGAGCAATTTGGGATATTGGGAAAATTGACGGATTTAAAACGTGCGTTTCAAAACTTAGCCGATTTTGGTAATACGTATTCTGCGTTAAATGAGCGGGTACAGTCCATTTTTATTGAAATGGATGACATTGCTTCTGAACTTGAGCATGTAAAGGATGGTGTTGAGGCCAACCCTTTGAGATTGGAGACTGTAAACGCACAGTTACAGCAATTGTATGATTTACAGAAAAAGCATCAAGTAAATTCGGTTGAGGAACTTATTGAAATTAGAAATGAATTGTCTGTTAAAATGGATGCTGTTGAAAATATTGAGTCTAAAATAAAAGATAAAGAAGTAGAAGTTTCACAAGTTACAAACCAAGTTGAGGAAGAGGCAATTAAAATAAGGAAAGCGAGAAATACTGTAATTCCTAAGTTGAAGAGTACGCTTCAAGATAGCCTATATGCTTTGGGAATGCCATCGGCTACTTTTAAGATTGAAGTGAACCCGGCAACCGTGTTCAAATCGAACGGAAAGGACGATTTGGTGTTTTTATTTTCTGCAAACAAAGGTTCAGATTACGGTGAGCTAAAAAAAGTAGCATCAGGAGGAGAATTGTCGCGGATTATGTTGACGATAAAATCAATTTTAGCCAAATACGAGCAATTGCCCACCATGATGTTTGATGAAATTGATACAGGTGTGTCAGGAGAGATTTCAAATCGAATGGGAGAAATTATGCAACAGATGGGAGGGACCATGCAGGTGTTTTCCATCACTCATTTACCACAGGTGGCCTCAAAAGGAGCGCAGCAGTTTAAAGTTTTCAAGGAGGAGATAGGAGGAGGAACCAGCACGCAAATGAAAAAGTTGAATCCTGAAGAACGTGTAAATGAACTGGCGGAAATGCTGGGCGGAAAATCTATATCGGAATCAGCTTTGGCACATGCAAGACAACTTTTGCAGTAGGTAATATGCTTTACTTTACTGAATAATATCAAAACCAAAAAACTCAATAAGAATAAATATCTTTGTCGCAAACCAACATTTAGATAAATACTATGGCATACAATCTTTTAAAAGGTAAAAAAGGAATTATTTTTGGTGCTTTGGATGAGAATTCAATTGCATGGAAAACAGCAGAACGCGTACATGAGGAAGGAGGGACCTTTGTATTGACGAATGCACCGATTGCCATGAGAATGGGGCAAATCAAGGAATTGGCAACAAAGACCAATTCAGAAATTATTCCAGCAGATGCAACAAATGAAGAAGATTTACAGCAATTGGTAACCCAATCTATGGAGATTTTAGGAGGTAAGTTGGATTTTGTATTGCATTCCATAGGGATGTCCGTCAACGTTAGAAAAGGACGAGCGTATACTGACGAAAAATATGACTTTACAACCAAAGGGTGGGACGTTTCCGCACTTTCGTTTCATAAGGTCATGCAATCCTTGTATAAGTCCGAGGCAATGAATGAATGGGGTAGTATAGTGGCCTTAACCTATATGGCGGCGCAAAGAACCTTCCCAGATTACAATGATATGGCCGATAACAAAGCGTATTTAGAGTCTGTGGCCAGAAGTTTTGGGTACTTTTTTGGAAAGGAAAAAAAGGTAAGGGTAAATACCATTTCCCAATCTCCGACACCAACCACGGCCGGACAAGGCGTAAAAGGATTTGATGGATTTATAAGTTATGCTGAAAAAATGTCGCCATTGGGCAATGCTTCCGCCGCGGACTGTGCTGATTATACGGTAAGTCTTTTTTCAGATCTGACCAAGAAAGTTACCATGCAGAACTTATTCCATGATGGAGGGTTTTCAAATACGGGGGTAAGTCAAGAAGTAATAGATGAATTCACAAAATAATTAGAACAAAAAATTAAAAGAGCCATCCTTTTTATAGGGTGGCTTTTCTGTTTTTGGATGAACTTATTTTTTTCCATAATCGTTCCTGTATACAATAGACCTGAGGAGATTCAAGAACTACTGGCAAGCCTTTTGCAGCAACAATACACCGGCGATTTTGAGGTTGTGATCATAGAAGATGGTTCTACGGAAAGTGCGGAGCATGTGGTGGAAAAATTTAAGGAACGTTTACCAATTTCATATTATTTCAAGGAAAACACAGGTCCTGGTGATTCTAGAAATTACGGGATGGAAAAAGCCAAGGGCGATTACTACATTATTTTAGATTCGGATTGTATACTGCCAATACAATATCTTGCGGAAGTACACAAAGAGCTTGAAAGTGTATTTGTAGACTGTTTTGGAGGCCCGGATGCGGCCCATGAATCGTTTACCAAAGTTCAAAAAGCCATAAATTATGCAATGACTTCTTTTTTTACCACTGGAGGTATAAGAGGCAGTGCCAACGCGATTGGAAAGTTTCAACCTCGCAGTTTTAATATGGGTATTTCAAAAGAGGCTTTTGCTAAAACTGGAGGTTTTGGACGAATACATCCTGGGGAAGATCCCGATTTAACCTTTAGAATATGGAAAGGCGGTTATTCGAGCAGATTGTTTCCAAAAGCATTTGTGTACCATAAAAGAAGAATTGATTGGAATAAATTCTACGCCCAGGTAAATAGGTTTGGTATGGTAAGACCAATTTTAAGTAAATGGCACCCAGGAACAGCAAGACTTACCTATTGGTTTCCAAGTTTGTTTATGGTTGCTTTGCTTGTATCTATTCCATTGGCAATAGGTGGCTTTATTTTTCTTTTAGGAATACTACTGGCGTATTTGATTTTGTTGTTTTTTGACTCCTTGTTCAAGAATAAGAGCATAAAAGTGGCGGTTTTGACAATTTTTGCTGCCTTAATACAGTTTACAGGATATGGAATAGGTTTTCTGAAATCCACAATCTTACTTAACTTTAGTAAGAAGGAGCCCGAAGAACTGTTCCCAAAATTATTTTTTAAAAGAAAGCAAAGGTGATTAAAAAAATAATCGGTGGTCTGAACAAAAGAAAAGTGAAGGTGTTTTCACTCTTTTTATTGTGCTCATTCCTTGCTTGGTTTTTAAGTAACCTATCGGAACCCTATGAATCCCGAACGGACTTTAGCTTGAATTATAGGAATTTACCGGATACTTTATTGTTGGGAACAAAATCTACCAATGCTATTGAAGCAAAAATTAAAACGAGCGGATTTCAGTTTCTCTATTATAATTTCACCAATAAAATGGTAGATGTGGATTTATCCGAGGTTGCCTATTATAGTGGAAATTATGTTTTGACGGAGGACGCCCTAAAAAAACAATTGGAGCGTCAGCTTTCCCAAAGTGTTTCATTAATAGACCTATATGGACAACCCCTTGTTATTGATCTTTATAGTGTAGCCACTAAGGAAGTGGTAATTAAGCCAAACTTAAGCTTGGGATTTAAGCAGAACTATATCCTTGATGGAGAACTCAAAATTACACCGGATAAGGTTTTGGTAAAAGGACCCAAAACGGAAATTGATACCCTAAATACCATTTATACATCAAACATAGAAATGACCGATCTTTCTTCAGATTTTTCAGAGGATGTGTTGCTTGTTTTCCCAAATACACTGGACAATAGCATCTTTTCGGTGAACCGAACGAATGTGTCCGGTAAGGTGGTGAAGTTTTCGGAGAAGATTTTTGAAGTCCCCGTTCAAGTTTTAAATTTTCCGGAAGGTTATAAGGTAAACACGTTTCCAAACGCTATAAAAGTACTTTGTAAAGCTACCATAGAACAATTGAAAACGATTACGCCAAGAGATTTTGAACTTGTTGCTGATTACAAACAGCTGAATGGCTCCAACGGCAATACGCTGTTTTTGGAAATACGAAAGCAACCTGAAAAAATCTATGGGGTACGTTTGCTTGAAAACCAGATTAACTTTGTATTGGAACAGGAATGATGATCGTTGGGCTAACAGGAGGAATTGGCACTGGAAAAAGCACCGTGGCCGGAATGTTCCAGGATTTGGGAGTACCCGTATATGACTCGGATGCGGAGGCCAAACATTTGATGCATACTTCGGTGGAACTAAAAAGTGCCATAACAAAGCTACTTGGTGAAAAATCGTACCGAGGCAACATATTGAATAGAAGTTTCATTGCCAATCAGGTATTTGAGAATCCCGATAAACTACGGGCATTAAACAAAATTGTTCACCCTGCGGTGAAAAGAGATTTTGTAAATTGGACTAAAAATCAGCAGGCTCCCTATGTCATTCAAGAAACAGCCTTAATTTTTGAAAACGGGTCCCAAGACCAATATGATCATGTAATTTTAATTACTGCCCCCACTGATTTGCGGGTGAACAGAGTTACAATCCGGGACGGACTAACCAAGGAAGAAGTGATGGGACGCATGAGAAATCAGTTGGAGGATTCCCAAAAATTGGGTCTTGCCCATTTCCATATAGCCAATATAAATTTAGAAATAACCAGAGAGATGGTTGTTGAACTGCACCAAAAGCTGATTAAGCTTGCGAATTGACCAACAATTTTAACATTTTTGTTAAGTTTAGGTTAAACGGTAAAAGGTCTAAATGTTAAATTTCTAATTTTACCTCAATGAACAAGAAGCTATTCGTTCTTCTCGTTGTTTTAATGAGCTTGTCCCTTATAGGGATAATATTTGTTCAAGTCTATTGGATAAGAACCTCAGTAAATGACAAAGAGGAGCAATTCTCGAGAACGGTTACGGACATACTGGATAAGGTTGCGAGCAGAGTGGAGAAAAGGGAGATGAAAGAGTATTCAGATCGTTTGGCCTCATGGGTAGATAGCATTGGACAACCTCAAACCACGCAGTTTAGAAATTTTTTCTTTGTTGATCACGATTTGAACTCAGACGAAATTCTATTCTATTCACATGGAATTCTTGAGGAAGATTATAAGATAACATCAACGTTCTTTGACAATATTGAAAGGGAAGAGGACACCACCGTGTTCAAGAACTTTACCAGCAAACGGACCAAAACCATCTTTAAGGAGGAATATGGTCTGGATGGTAAAAGTTATAGCTTAACACCTCTTCAAAAAGCGGAAAAAATAGGAGGACTGTCCAGCATTGATAAGGCAGCCTGGGAAGACGTTTTTATGGAGAATGCAAAAAGCAGTCCAATACATAAAAGGGTGACCAGAAATGAAGTAGAGCTTTTGTTGAATCAAGAATTGAGAAATAGGAATATAGATATTGATTATGAATACGGTGTATATAGTCAAGGCTATCCAACAAAGGTCAAATCTAAAAAATTTAAATTTTCTGAGGCTAAGATATATAAGGCACCAATTTTTAAAGACAGTGAAGGGAACACTAATTTTTCATTGTTACTTACTTTTCCAACAATGAAAAAATTCCTTTTTCAATCGGTAATGAGTATGGCCCTACTATCCTTAATTTTCACCTTGGTGATAATGGTAGCGTATTCCAGTGCTATTTATCAATTGATAAAACAGAAGCAAATATCTGAGATAAAGACGGATTTTATAAATAATATGACGCATGAGTTTAAAACTCCCATTGCAACCATAAATCTTGCGGTAGAAGCGATAAGAAATCCAAAATCCATTGAGGACAAGGAAAAAGTATTGCGGTACTTGGGAATGATTAAAGATGAGAACAAACGCATGCATGCGCAGGTGGAAAATGTACTACGAATATCTAAATTGGAAAAAAACCAGTTGGATATACGTAAGGATAGGGTGGATATTCATGACATAATAGTAGATGCAGTTGCACATATTGAGTTAATAGTGGCCGATAGGGGAGGTTATATTAACACCCATTGCAAGGCGGAAAGGTCTGAGGTTCTGGCCAATGACGTACATTTTACCAATGTCATTGTCAACATTTTGGACAATGCTGTAAAATATTCAATAGAATCCCCAAGAATTGATGTTTTTACAGAAATGGTGAAAAACAGCGTAATTATTAAAATACAGGATCAGGGAGCTGGGATGAGCAAAGCGGTCCTTAAAAGAGTTTTTGAGAAATTTTACCGGGAACATACCGGAGACATACACAATGTAAAAGGCCATGGACTAGGGTTGGCCTATGTAAAACGAATAATAGAAGATCATCAAGGAGAGGTTTTTGCAGAAAGTGAAAAGGGAAAAGGAAGTACTTTCTACATAAAACTACCTTTAATTTAAAAGATTATGGAAATAGAAAAAAAGAAAATATTGTTAGTTGAGGACGATCCAAATTTTGGTATCGTATTGAAAGATTATTTGTCTATGAATGACTTTGACGTTGTTTTGGCAAAGAATGGAATGGAGGGCTTTGAGAAGTTCAAAAAAGATAACTATGATGTTTGTATTCTGGATGTAATGATGCCCTATAAGGATGGGTTTACACTGGCGCGGGAAATCAGGGAAAAGAACGAAAACGTTCCTATTATTTTCCTTACCGCCAAAACTATGAAAGAAGATGTACTCAAAGGATACAAAGCAGGTGCAGATGATTATCTGAACAAACCTTTTGACTCTGAAGTACTGTTAATGAAACTAAAGGCCATACTTCAACGAAAAGCATCTAGCACATTGGCGGACAGTAAGCAGTTTGAGTTTGAAATCGGAAATTTCCATTTAAACTCAAAACTTCGCTTCCTTAAATATATGAGCGAGGAACCTGTAAAACTTTCTCCAAAGGAAAATGAATTGCTGAGACTTCTTGCTTTGCATGAAAATGACCTTATGCCAAGGGAATTGGCGTTGACCAAAATTTGGAGAGACGACAATTATTTTACTTCACGAAGTATGGATGTTTACATTGCCAAATTAAGAAAATATCTTAAGAAGGATGATGTTGTAGAAATCCTAAATATTCACGGTGAAGGATTTAGATTAGTGGTCAAAGCTGAGAATCAATAAATTTCCGTCACATTTATAGTTTAGAAACCATCACATGTGATGGTTTTTTTATACCAAAAAGTAAATAAGTGATACCGTAAAAATACCCACAAACGCAAGAATTGTGGTCCCTCGCTGCCGCAAGATTCCATCTTGTGACAATCCCCACTGCTGTTTGATCCATATTAAACTTGGCTAAAAAAGCCATTGCACTACTGCGATGACTTATAAAACACTTCTCACTCTTGTCCTATTTGAATTTCATTACTCTTACCCGCCTCACCAGTTTCAAACTGGCGGGAGCGGGGTTTGCAGCAGTACAACTACTGCGGAGCTGGGTAGTCCTGTTCATTAATGGTCAACAAGTCTAGGTCGCCTGTAAAGTCGAAATTGGTGAACAAAGTACCCGTACCTGTATCGTTTATGTCGGGTGCATTGTAATCCCCTTCGCAGTACAGATGGTCGCAGGTGGGTACGAGACCTTTATCAATGATCCGTGCCCGAATGGGAAGTTGGCAACTACCTTACCGTTTTGTTAGCCGCAGCGGTACAACCGCTGCGGAGCTGGTAAACTCTATTTTTTAGTAAATGCTATTTTATTAAAGATGCTAAAACTAGACAAGCTTATATAGGTTGATTAGCTCGGTAATAATCAACCAAATCTTTTGGGTAATATTCATTATCCCTAAAATTTGTATCATCTATATTCAAAATCACAACAATGACGGCTGTTTCAAAACTCCAATAACCAGTGTAAGCTTCATTATCTTTTTTATGGGATTCATACCAGCCAAACTCTTTATGATTTGAATACCATTCTTTAGTGATAAATTTATCAATTAATTGAGTAACCTTTCTTTTATCTGACTCTTTTATGGCTTCTCTCAGACCTTTATAAGTTTCAGGAATTTTAAAATACTTCTGATAACTTTCTGTAACAAGCTCTTTTCTACCGTTTACTTTTTGCCGAATAATAAACTCAAATAGTAAATCTTGTACTCGATCTCTATCAATCAATTGAGCAATTTTATTAAAATGATCAGAAGAACTATTTAGTAAAAAACATACTGATAAAATTGACAAAACTTGTTCGTAAAATGACCCTCCATATTGGTCGTATATTTCAGTTGCTGAATATTTTAATTTACCAAAACCATTTGAAGCTCCTTTTAACAGATATTCAATTGATTTATCTAAATCATTTTTCATATTGCTAATATCATCACCAGCAGAATATCTACTGCGCATAGATCGAAGATAATTTCCGGATATATCAACTAGAACCGAGTAAATTCTTTTTTGAGAAATTTCACCATTCTGTATTTTTCTCAAACGCCTTTCTTCACTTGTTTGAGCAAACTCAATCCTTGATTCAAAATATTCACGATCTTTATATCTACTTCTCATTTTTTAAAAACTAAACTCTCCAATTACCTCTCCAAACTCATCCAACTCTTTCAAAATTACGCTTCCGTCTTGAAACAATCCTAATATAATCAGAATCTAAAATCTCTTCTGCTAAACCTTCTCCAACAGCATTATTTAATCTATCCGATCCCTTAATCCAATCATCCCCCATTTGAGGACCATCAATTGTATTTTTATTGAGTTTAGCTGTACCGTATTTTGAATCAACTATGTAATATTTGCCATCTTTTTTAAATACATGGTCTAGACCTGTTTCTCCCCATCCATCTAATAAATCTCCATTCTGCCCTTTTCGTATATGCAAAGCTTCAAAACCATTTTCAGTAAACTTAACATCTGTAGCTACTTCCCCAAAAACACCTTTTGCATTTCGAGAAGCATTTGAAATAGAACCTTTGTATTTACTAATTATTCCTTTTTGAGTGTTATAAACAGCATCTAACAAATCATCCACCGCGTCAGCCACTTTATTGAGTACCCCAAGCCCAACCTTATCGCCAACTTGTACAATACCTAGTTCCGCTACTTCTTCCGGGGCACCAACAAACCGTCGAAAAGGCACTTCACCAATATTTTCAAGAACGACTGCTGTATTGTCCCGAATCAGATCATCAATGATCAATACACCATCATCACCAAATTTAGCAATTTCCAGCTTCATATTGGCAGCTAGAAGATAGGTGACAACCTTGTTCTTG
>JBDWSS010000113.1:0-11510 GCA_039985375.1 Flavobacteriaceae bacterium | reverse complement strand
CGTTTTCTATTTGGGAAATTTCATCTGGCAAAGGAGACCCCGAATTATCAAAAAACCGTCTTTGAAAATCTAAAAACTCATCACCGTTCATCAAGTTCAATTTTTGACGAACTTGTCGCGTACTGATCCATGTACTATATTGAATTGAGGATTTAGCTCCTGATTTTCCTGATTTTGTGGTTACCAAGACAACCCCGTTTGCTCCTCTAGAACCATAGATTGCCGTAGATGACGCATCTTTTAATACCTGTATGGATTCTATATCGTTCGGATTTATAGACGAAATTCCATTAAGTCCCCTTACATCACTATTGAAAAACGGCACTCCATCTACTACATACAAGGGTTCATTACCTCCAGAAATAGAGGTAATACCTCTTACCCTTACACTTATTCCGGCACCAGGCTGTCCTGAGCTCTGTGATAGCTGAACTCCTGGTAATTTTCCGCTTAAGCTTTGCTCAACACTTGAAGCAGGAAAAGTTTCTATCTTACTGGAATTAATAGAACTTACTGCACCTGTTACATTTTCCCTACTTAATTTACCATAACCCACCAGCACTATTTCATCTAATCCAGAAGCACTTTCTTCCAAAACTATGTTAAGTGTTGTCTGCCCATTTAGGCTTATCTCTTTCGTTGCAAAACCAATATATGAAGCGGTCAAAATTGCATTTGCATCCGCAACTGAAATGGAAAAATTTCCATCAAAATCTGCGGTTACACCATTTGAAGTGCCTTTTTCTACAATGTTTGTGCCCGGTAATGGAACACCTTTGGTGTCGGTTACAGTACCATTGATTTGAAATTGTTGTTCTTCATCATCATCGCTAATGGTGGATGTTTCTATAATTGCGGGGGCTGGATTCCGTTTTACGATAATGGTGCCTTGGTTGGTGAACTCGTAGCCAAAATTGATTGGCGCCAAAAATTGATCCAGTAGTTCCCCTGCTTTAATGCCGCCTTTTTCCAATAATACTTCAGGAGCATCTTTTATAAGGTCATGACGATAAATAAACTTGTAATCAGTTTGTTTGTTGATTAATCTAAACGCCTGTTTGACGTTAAAGGTCTTTTTCTCTTTTATTACAATCTCTGCATTTTGGGCTGCTGTTTTATTAGGGCCAAACGCGAATGCTAGAGAACAACATAGAAAAATAAAGGTTTTCATAATTAGCTTTAGAAGCGCCCTACCATAGTATGTGGGCAATTCCGTGGTAAACTTAAATTCCATAAATTTGTTTTGGTTTAGTTAAACATTGTTTTAATTGATCTACTTGGAAAAAGGTCTATACTGTGCAAGGTGGAGGCCTTTTCCTTTTATTTAATTGTTATTCTTTTTTCATTTATTTCAAATTTTACCTGCCCCTCACTTGTAGCGGCAATTAGCTTAAGTATTTCCTCAACGGACCCTGTTTTTTTAAGCATCCCAGTAAAAACAAAGCTTTTGTGCTTTGCATTTTCAAAAACAAATTCCACATCGTACCATCTGGACAGAACAACCATCATTTGATCCAGTGATTCTTCATTGAAGGCAAACAATCCTTTTACCCATGAAACCTCTTGTGAAACCTCTACGTCTATAACATCGATAAAATCTTTATCGGAACTGATCAATGATTGTTGATTGGGCTTAAGTAGTTTGATAGCCTCTCCTTTTTTAACTATTACCGAGCCCTCAACAAGGGTAGTTGATATTTCATGTTCATCATTGTATGCCTTCACATTAAACTCCGTTCCCAATACATTGATTTCTTGTGACTTGGTCTGCAGGTGAAAAGCGCCTCCCTTGTTCAAATTACTTGGGGAAACGTCAAAATATGCTTCTCCATATACAAGTTCAACAGTACGGGTTTCCCCTTCAATAAACTTTACCGGATACTTTAATTTTGATTCAGAATTTAACCAAATTTTTGTGCCATCGGATAATTCTACAAAGAATTGACCACCCCTTGGAATTGTGAGGTAATTGAATGCAGATTTTATGTGGCGACCAGTTTTCCCTCTCCTGTTATATATTAGTTTATGTCCATTGCTATGAACTTTCTCCGTTTGGTAACTTTTTCCTTTTTCCAATACAATTTGGTTACCATTGTCTAAAGTAAGGATAGCTTTATCAGAACCTGTATTTATTGTTATGGGATTTTCAATCAGTTTTTCCTGTGATTGCTTGTTACCGTACCACATAAAAAAAGAAGCTGATAAAAGTAGCAACACTGAAGCTGCTACTGCCAGCTTCCTAAACATAATAACTTTGTTTTTTCGCTTCTTTGCCCGAATTTTATGTTTTACGGCTTCTTTTGCTTTTTTCACATTGTATTCCGCCATGTGCAATATTGTTAAATATTCAGTTTTAACAAAATGATTAAAAATAGGTAGGTTTTCGTCATTTCTTATCCAAGAATCCAGTTTTTCCAAATCATGTATATTGGCCTCTTTATTGAGAAATTTGACTATAATTGTATGGATTTTCAAACTTGGACTATTGTGAATTATATATTTATTACGCACTAAATTTGAAAACCCCTCTATTTTTTTTGAAATATTTTAAATTTTTGGTATTTTAATATAAATTACTTCAACTTGAATCCAGATTTTGACAATAACTTTTTTCTGGCAAAACAATTAAAGTCGGGAGACATTAAAGCATACGACTATATAATGGATTCATTCTATCCTGGTTTGTGTGCATATGCTTATACTTTAACCAAAAGCCATGCAAATGCCGAGGATATTGTTCAGAATGTTTTCGTCCAAATGTGGATAAAACGAAATATGATTGTCCCAAAACTTTCAATTAAAAGTTATTTGTATAAATCTGTTTATAATGAATTTATAGATCAATATCGAAAGAGCAAACCTGTAATATATTTAGAGAAAAAGTATATAGAGGCCTTGGATTTGGTTGTTGATAACGAATTCTCCAATCTAGATGCTCTCATGAAAATATTGGATGCCGAAATCAATAAACTGCCGCCAAAGTGCAGGAATATATTTTTGCTGAATAAAAAAGAAGGATTGACCCATACTGAAATTTCCGAACATCTTCATATTTCGTTAAAGACTGTAGAAGGACATATTACCAGAGCTTTTAGGATTTTGGAAGAGAAAATGGGATCCAAAATAAAACCGATTTTCTTTCTTGCGTTTGATTTTAGAACCGAAATAATCAATTATACCAAATAGGTTAATAACACCATTTTCTCAATAGAATTTTAAGCTACTCCTTATATATTGTAACTGGTTTATATTGCCAATGGTTTTATTGCAGTGTTTATTTGAAATGCTTTGGATACCAGAAATCGCGGAGAAACTTTTGTAACTTGGAGCATGAAAATGCAACAATTTTTCCCCAAAATACTTTTTTTAATTGGACTATTCCTATTGGAAAGTTGTTCGGCACAATCTCAACTTATTGAGGATGAACTGCAAACGATAACTACTGAAAATCTTAAGTATTATTTATATTATCCCAAGAATTACGATTCCAATGTTGGAGACGGTTTCGGATTGTTACTTTTTTTGCATGGTGGAGGAGAATCTGGCGGGGATTTGGAAGAAATAAAAAAGAATGGTCCTCCAAAGCTTTTGGTTGAAGGAAAACAATTTCCATTTCTGGTGCTGGCTCCACAAAACCCATATAAAAGAAAATGGTGGAACACAGCGACAGTTATAAAATTATTGGATTCGGTGGTAGAGAGCAATAATGTTGATGAAAGCAGAATTTATTTAACTGGCCTGAGTAGAGGAGGTAATGCAGCTTGGGAATTGGCAACGCAATATCCCGATAGATTTGCTGCAATGGCTGTGGTCTGTGGAATGGCACCTTTGCCCTATGCACATTGGATAAATAAAAAAATGCCCATTTGGGTGTTTCATGGAGATAGGGACAAAGTGATCTCGGTTGAGGAGTCTGATAAAATGGTGGCCAAACTTAAGGAAATGAATTACGATGTGAGATATACCAGATATAAAGATGTTGGCCATAATTCTTGGAGTAGAGCCTATACCACTGAGGAACTATATGAATGGTTTGCCAAACAAGAACAAAAATAAATTAATGAAGCATTACCTAGTTTTTATGGTTGCCCTAGTTGCTTTGGGTTGCCGCCATGAGACGGTCAAAAAGCAAAATATATCAAGCAGTTCTGATAAAATAGAAACAGTTGTAAAGGTTGATTTGGTGCGAAAGAAAGAATTAAAGTCTTTTGAAGGTTTAGCGGACACAACTTTTGTTCGGTTGGCTGATTTTAGTGATGCTTTTGAATACGATATGCGTTACGCAACTGAAAACAATTTTCTAAAGGCCAAGGTATACGATTGTGCAGAATGCTATACCCGAGTAAAGACAGCAAAGGCTCTTATCGCAGCTAACCGGGACTTTGTTGAAAAAGGGGTTAAAATAAAATTCTTTGATTGCTACAGGCCCAATTCGGTACAATACAAAATGTGGAAAATTGTTCCGAATCCGCAATATGTGGCAAATCCAGTAAAGGGCTCTATTCACAATAAAGGAGGGGCCGTTGATATTACCCTTGTGGATTTGGATGGCAATGAACTGGATATGGGAACTGATTTTGATTTCTTTGGAAAAAGGGCGTACCATGACAATTTGGATTTGCCCAAGGAAATATTATCCAATCGAAAACTTTTGAAGGAAACTATGGAAGCCCATGGTTTTTGGTCAATACGCACAGAGTGGTGGCACTATAACCTTTCTGCGGGTTCCAACGATAAAATAGCCAATTTTAAATGGGAATGTAAGCACTAGGTCTTTTCACAGTAGAGGACGATTAGCTTATTATTTACATCAGTGGTAAAAAACAGATAGACATCCCCACCATCTTTTATTTTGTGTTTTTTGCGCAATTCCGCAACAGTTGACGGAAAATTACGAATGGTGATGTTCGCTTTTTTCAGCCCTAGTTTGTTAACCCCGTTTTTTGAATATGGTATGGTTCCTATTATTTTGAATCTTCTCCCGGGAAAATCTATTAAAGCTTCAGAAGTATATAAATGCGAATGCTGATGTAGCTTTTTAATTTTATAGGTCTTTGCCACGGATTTGAATCCACCTGATTTTAAAATGGCTGAATTGGGTTCGTACAAGTATTCTTTAGGCGTATCATATTCCACAACTAGAGAAGGTTCTTTCGTCATGGTAAAACAAAAATGTACTTCTTTATTCTTGATGAGGTTTACGGAGTTTATTAAAATCTCATTCTTAAAACCATGTTCTAAAACATAAAGTAATTCTTTTACTTCATTGTTGATTGCTACAATGTGAATTTCCTTTACAAAATCCAGTTCTTTTATACTTTGGGAAATATCTAATAGAGGAGAGGTTTTAATTAAAATATTGTTGGTTTTCTCAAAAAGAACAGAAAGATTTTCGGAAACATTGGGGATGCAATCTTTTAATAGAAAAACTTTTCCTTTAACATCATCTCTTCGAGATGGATCAACATAAATCCAATCAAATTTTTTTGTGGTGTTTTTCAAAAATTGAAGTCCATCTTCAGCAATACAAATGATATTATTTTGGCCGAGTACTTTAAAATTATAGTTGGCTAGTTCACTTAACTTTTGATTTATTTCGCAGTGAAAAACAGTGTCTATTTGCTTTGAGAAATAGTAAGAGTCAACGCCAAAGCCACCGGTTAAATCAAGCAAGGATTTCCCAATCAAAAGTTTCGATTTATTGGCCGCTGTTTGTTCTGAGCTGGTTTGCTCAATGCTCACTTTGTTAGGGTAATAAATGTTGGTTGTATTGAACCAGGTTGGAAGTTTATGTCTACACTTTTTTTTAGCTTCCAATTGCTCTGCCAGCTCTTTTTGCGAAACTCCTTCAAATAAAGGCTTCTTCAACAATACTGACATGATGTCAGCATCTAAGTTTTTTAATATAAAATCCTGTATACCAGTATTTAACAATTCTTTATTCAAACTAAAACTATAAGTTCTTAGTTAACTTTTTAACAACTGAATTTTCAGCTAAAAACTCCTTTAAAATCACCTTGATTGCCGTGTACCCAGGTACTGCCACTACCATACCAACTACTCCAAAAACGAGTCCCGCAATAATGATTACCAAGAAGATTTCTAAGGGGTGAGATTTAACACTTGTTGAAAAAATAAACGGTTGGGAGAAGAAATTATCGATCAGTTGCCCAAGGATCAGACCTATAAAAACATACAGTGCTTTAGGTAAAATTACCGTGCTAAAATCGGCCCCTAAAAAACTTGTCATTGTCAATGTAATCATAATGGCTCCACCAATAATTGGGCCTATATAAGGAATGATATTGAAGAGGGCGCAAAGGAATGCGATTACAATGGCATTTTCTACCCCAGCAATTAAAAGTGCGATGGTATAAATAACAAATAAGATAAAAAGTTGGAGTAGGATTCCAGCAAAATATCGAGACAATAATCCATTGATTTTGTCTATCGATTTCACCAAGTTATTTTCCTTGTTGTCCGGAACAAAAGTCAACATTCCATTTTGAAAAAGTTTACTATCCTTTAAAAAGAAAAAGGAGATAAAAAGTACCGAAAAAAGGCCAATGCTAAAACTACTTAGGGTATTTACAAATGAGTTAAGAAAGTCAGGAATAAACCCAAGATCCAAACCTTCCAGTACGTTTTTTTCCAAATCGGAATCCTCTATTAAGTGGGTTACATTAGCTGTGGTAGCCCCAAAATATTCCAAAATCTGCAGATAGAGCGTATTGACGTCTGCTTTTAAAGCCTCAATATCCAATAGGGACAGGTTCTTGCTCTGTTCAGAAATAAGGGGAATAAAGAGGGCTAGTATCCCAATGAAAATAGACAGCATAAAAATCATGGTGGCTATAACGGCAAACGTATTTGGAAACTTCAACTTTTGTCTTAAGAAGAGGACCACTGGCCTGCCAAGAAGTGCTATTACCGCGGCAATAGCCAAATAGGCCAAAACGGATTGAATCTTAAATAAAAAAAAGGCCAAGAGTACAATACCGACAATAATGCCGACAGCTCGTAAAATTCCATTGGCTATGGTTTTCGAAGTCATAAGTTAGCTTTTAAAGGCGTACGCTATTATATTGGCACCCATTTGCAAGGCTTTTAATCTAATCTCTTCAGGGTCGTTATGTATGGATGGATCCTCCCAGCCATCTCCTAGATCACTTTCAAATGTAAATAATAACAGTAATCTTCCTTCTTCAAAAAGGCCTAAGGCCTGTGGCCTTTTGCTATCATGTTCATGGATTTTGGGAAGACCAGTAGGGAATTCGTACCGCTGTTTAAAAATTGGATGGTCCGCGCCAAGTTCTTCCAACTGTTTGTTTGGAAACACCTTTTCCAATTCCCTTCTTAAATAGGGTTCCATTCCATAATTGTCATCTATATGCAAGAAACCTCCAGATAGTAAATAGGTTCTTAAATTTTCCGCTTCCTCATTTGTAAAAAAAACGTTGCCATGCCCCGTCATGTGAAGATATGGATATTGAAATATGGAAACACTTCCAACTTCTACCGTTTCGGGTTTTGGATTTATTTTCGTGCCAATATTGCTATTGCAAAATGTAATCAAATTGGGTAAAGCCGTAGGGTTCGAATACCAGTCCCCACCTCCTCCATATTTCAAAATAGCAATGTCTTGGGCTTGACACACGCCTATCATAAAAAAAGTTAAAAAGCAACATAACTTGGTAAGTTGTCTCATATTACTGCGAATAACTAAGAAATCAAAAGTACAGTATTCATGTTTAAAAAAATCATAATTCCCACCATGGTCTTTGTTGGAATGTCCCTAATGGCTTTTTACACAGCTAGGACAGAAAATTTAACAAAACTTGAGGACGAAATAAAGACCGAGACATATGCTCCTACAATGGTTTTGGAGTTGTTTACCTCGCAAGGGTGTTCCAGTTGTCCTCCGGCTGATGCGCTTTTGGAAAAAATGAAAAAACAATATCCAAATGAGATCTATGCTTTGTCTTATCATGTGGATTATTGGAATTATATAGGCTGGGAGGATCCTTTTAGCAAGTCAGTTTATACGAAAAAACAGCGGGATTACAATAGGAAGTTTAAATATAGAAGCAATTATACACCGCAGTTGGTAATTAACGGAAAAGAGCATTTTGTGGGTTCTAACCAGGCCAAGATGTATTCCATGATAAATGAATACAGGACAAAAAGGTATAGCAATGGCTTAAATCTTGTTGTTAAAGAAACACAGCGCAATTCAATTGCATTTGAGTATGAGGTAATGGGAGATTTGAAAGATCAGCAGCTTAGGGTTGTTTTAGTATTGGATGAACGAACCACCGAAGTACGAAGAGGAGAAAATAGGAACAGGGCTTTGAGGAACAGTAATATTGTGGTGGCGGAAAAATATATTTCTCCAAAAGCTAAACACGGCGCAGCTTCAATATCGATTCCAGAGGTTGTGTTATCCAATGATAACTTGACCCTTATGGCATTGATCGAGGAGCCTAATTTGGATATTACGGCCGCCGCTCAGGTTAAGATAAGCCGCTAGTTGTTAATGGTTGAAACTATTGAACAGGCTACAATTGCAGCAGTTTCGGTCCGTAAACGGTTGTTTCCTAGAGAAACAGGAACAAAACCCTTTGCATTGGCCAATTCAATTTCTGTTTTTGAAAAATCACCCTCAGGACCAATGAGAATAACCAGGTCCTTATCCGCAGCAACCCTTCTTTTAAGCTCCATCTTTTCACCCTCGCCGCAGTGCGCAATAAATTGTAGTCCATCCATTTCCGAATCCATAAATTCCTTATATGAAATTGGAGGATTTAGTTTGGGTAAATAAGTCTGTAGGGATTGTTTCATTGCGGATTGCAACACGCGCTCCATCCGTTCTTGTTTAATTACTTTACGTTCTGAGTTTTCACAGATTATTGGGGTTATTTCATCAATACCTATTTCCGTTGCCTTTTCCAGAAACCATTCATAGCGGTCATTCATCTTGGTAGGAGCAACGGCAACGTGTAGGGAATACCTTTTTGGGATACTTTTTTTAACGTCGATTATCTCGGCCTTGCATTTTCGCAAATCCGTGTCTAGAATTTCAGCCTTGAACAAATAGCCCTTTCCGTTCGTGATATGTAAAACATCACCTTCTTTCTTCCGCAATACCTTTAAGATGTGCTTACTTTCCTCTGATGAAAAAAAGAACTGCTTAAAACTATTGTCTAAGGAAGGATTATAAAAGAGTTGCATATTTTAATTCCAAAAATCTGTTAGTTCTTCAATGGCTATACCATCTCTATTTAGATATATATTGCTCCAGAAAAGTCCCCCTTCTACTTTTACAAAAAGTCGATAATAACCAGTACTTAGATTGGATAAATCGATAGTGATGTTTGAAGATTGTAGATTATCTATCTTGATTTGGGATGATGAGTCAAGCATAACATCTGTGTATAGTTCAGAATTAAGAATTGTTGAAAAATCAACACTTTGAAATAGCTTTTCTTCCACAGCAGGAACAATCCAGATTTCTGAAATAGGAAGATTTTCAGTTTGTTCAACAAAAATGGCATCTATAGGAGGATTGGGAAATATCAATAAATTGTCATCAAAGGTATTTGGGTTCCCCAACAAAATTGAAGGTCCGGAGATAGACTGCTTTAATATAATTCCAGTGACTAAGTCTATTTTTGTCTCATCAGATGATAGATTATTACTGTTTTCACTTCCGCTATCACATGAAATCAGAACAAGGAAAAAAAACAAAAATCTTTTCATAATACCATTTTAAAAAATCTATAATTTACTTTTTGCATGCTCCAAACCCAATTCTATCCAGTTTTGAAGTTGTTCTTCTGTTTTAAAACCCTCGGGAGATACAAAAATAAACTCCTTCATTGGTTTGCCGGTGAAATCCATTGGTCTAATATGTTCTTGTCTTAAAATAGCATCCATTTTTGTATCAACCACACGAACCATCAAATCATTTTTAACTGGACCTACGGTCATTTTTCCTTTGTACAGGAAAGCTACTCCGCCAAACATTTTCTTTTCAGTAAATTCTTCTGGGAACAGTGCTACCGCATGTCGAATTCTAGTTGCTATTTCCTCGTTATATGCCATGCTTTGCATTATAATTGGTAATTCGAAGTTATAAATTAATCAACTTCCAATGGTATATCTTGCCTTGGCTGCAACACTTTGGTCCGTAAATTGCCCTTGTAGGAATTTCAGGTACCCTACAATGCCTATCATACCAGCATTATCGGTACAGTATTGAAATTTAGGAACGTAGGTGGTCCATCCGAATATTTCTTCCGCTTGAGTCAACCTTTTTCTAATACCAGAATTGGCCGCTACACCGCCACCAATGGCAACCTGGTTAATACCTGTTTGTTTGACAGCGAGTTTTAGTTTATCCATTAAAATTTCCAATATAGTATATTGAACAGCGGCGCAAATATCATTGATATTTTCAGCAATAAAACGATCATCCTTTTTAGTTTCCCGCTGAAGGAAATACAAAATACTGGTCTTTAGTCCGCTAAAACTAAAATTAAGTCCTTCTACCTTGGGTTTGGGAAAATCAAATGCTCTTGGGTTCCCAAGTTGTGCATTTTTGTCTACCAAAGGCCCTCCAGGGTATGGCAAACCCATTAATTTTGCACTTTTGTCAAACGCTTCGCCAACAGCATCATCTAAGGTTTCACCCAATACTTCCATGTCAAAATAATCGTTTACCTGAACGATTTGTGTATGCCCACCACTGATGGTCATGGCCAAAAAAGGAAATTCTGGGGCGTTCATATCTGGATCATCAATGAAGTGCGCCAATATGTGGGCTTCCATATGGTTTACTTCAATTAGGGGAATGCCAAGACCCAAGGATAGCGACTTTGCAAAAGAGGCTCCCACCAAAAGAGAACCCATAAGTCCGGGGCCTCGGGTAAAAGCTATGGCGGATAGTTGTTTTTTATCGATATTTGCCTTGGTCAAGGCTTGATGTACTACGGGTACAATATTTTGTTGGTGGGCTCTTGAGGCCAATTCTGGAACAACCCCACCATATTGCTTGTGAATTTCTTGCGTTGCCACCACATTGCTAAGCACTTTTGTATCACATAAAACGGCAGCAGCAGTATCATCGCAAGAAGATTCTATTGCTAGAACATATTTTTTTTTAGTTGCCACAGGCTTTGGAACAAAAATTGGTTGAGCAAAGGTAAAACATAAAGCCCTATCAGAAAACTAAGGAAAATACTGTTACGTTTATTATTGGCCATATTGCTAATAATGGTTTTGGGCTCATTGATTCTTTCAATTCCTGCAGTACAGACAAAGATGGCCAGGTATGCCACAAAATCCATTAACGAAGAATTTGGCACGAACATCTTTATAGATCGTCTTAGTTTATCGCTTTTCAATTTAAACACTGGTTTAAAAGGTATTTATATTGAAGATTATAAAAAAGATACGCTTGCCTACATCCAAAAATTATCTACTTCAATTTTAAACCTTAGGAATATGAC
>JBDWSS010000112.1:0-53322 GCA_039985375.1 Flavobacteriaceae bacterium | reverse complement strand
CCAAGAACTTTTATTCTATCACTAAGTGCAAATTTCTAATAAGAAGACAATGAAAAATATCAATAAAATTTTTATAGCTATTACTGTATTCTTTGTCATTGTATCTTGTAACAAAGAGTTCATTGACCCAATTAACATTTCCGATCCAGAAGTTGAAGGAAGTGTTGAAAACCTTATCAAATTAATTAATGGTGCTCAACAGCGTTATAGTACTGATCGTGCAGGTGCAATATACACAACAGTTACAGCATCGGGTTTAACTGCCAATGAATTAAGGTTGATCAATCCTGGAAACCTAGCAGAAGCTGAGCTAATCAATGGAGGTAATGAAATTTCTATCAATAACGGCATCATAAGAACCCTGTGGGGTGAACTTATGCTAGTCCGTAGCGAATCTTTAACTGTTCTTGAAAGTGCAGATACTGCCGCCGCGGATGAAGCTGAAGCCAATAGTTTAAAAGCTTATGCCTTATTCTATGAAGCATTGGCCAATGGTACGCTCATCCAGTTTTTTGAACAAGTACCTTTAATTACAGAACAGGAAGCGCAATTTAATTCACGAGCAGAGGTTTTAGCGGATGCAATCAGTGATTTAACAACAGCTTTAGGGTATGCACAAAGCGGCATCTCTTCTTCAGTATCATCAAGTGTTTTCCAATCTGTAGATTTAGAAAATTCCATTCAAGCACTATTGGCCAGATTTAACCTTATGGCTGGCAACTACCCCGCTGCGGTTACAGCTACCAATGCTGTGAATTTATCGGTTCAATCCACTTGGTCCTATGATGCTGCTGTACCAAATCCAATCTCGGAAACATACGGCACCAACAATGTTGTAGAAGCCAAGAACGATGAGTTTGGATTACCTGATACATTGTTGCCAGACCCTACTGATGAACGTTTAGATTTTTACGTTACCATAGCCAATGATCCCTCAACCAATGAAGATGCATTTTTTGCCGTTGGTTTTTTTGATGATAATCTAGATGATATCCCCGTGTACCTACCTGGAGAAATGTTGCTTATTGAAGCTGAAGCCCTGGCAAGACAGGATCAAGTATCTCAAGCCATAAGTGTGCTAAATGAGGTACTTACCAAAACCGCTGCAGAAGACGCATTTGGATTGGGGGCCAATTTACCTGAATATTCAGGTGCGGCAACCCAAGAGGCAGTTTTAGAAGAGATCTATAGAAATAGACGTATCGAATTATTTATGAGTGGTTTGTCTTTGGAAGATAGTAGAAGATTTGATAGACCAGGGCCAAATGATGCAAATGCAGAACGGAACAGGGATTTCTATCCTTATCCCGACACAGAAAGAGATAATAATCCAAATACTCCTGCGGATCCATCGATCTAAAACAGTTTGAGTTGAGTTTGTTAGTTTTAATTTAATCAAGCGAAAAGGCCTACATTTAGTACTTAAGTAGGCCTTTTTA
This sequence comes from Flavobacteriaceae bacterium, assembly GCA_039985375.1. GTDB lineage: Bacteria > Bacteroidota > Bacteroidia > Flavobacteriales > Flavobacteriaceae > Flagellimonas. The sequence continues at coordinate 51,883 of JBDWSS010000112.1, read as the reverse complement.
TTTTTATGCCATGCAAAGAATACTGTACTTAATTCCAATATTCCTTTGTTTTTCCTGCACAACGTCAAGAATTACAACAACGTATCCACAAAAAGAATTCAGGGGAATTTGGATTGCAACGGTCGTTAATATCGATTGGCCAAAAAACGGCAAGGATAATCCAGAAAAACAAAAGAAGGACTTTATTGAAATTCTGGATTTTTATCAGCAACTCAACTTTAATGCAGCCATTGTTCAAATACGAACGGCTGGTGATGCATTTTACCAAACAGAACACGCCCCATGGTCCAAGTACTTAACTGGAAAAGAAGGAGAAGCGCCAAAGGAAGACTTCAATAAACCTTTGGAATGGATGATAGCGGAAACCCATAAACGGGGCATGGAATTTCACGCATGGCTAAACCCCTACCGGGCCACTTTTGATTTGGACACCCTTGCACTATCTCAAGAACACGACTTTTATCAACACCCTAATTGGATGCTCAAGTATGGTAAAAAATATTACTACAATCCTGGATTACCAGAAGTGCAACAAAAACTGACCAAAGTAATTAAGGAAGTGGTTTCCAACTATCATATTGATGCAATTCATTTTGATGATTATTTTTATCCGTACAAAATCAAAGGTGAGATATTCAACGATACCATTGCTTTTCAAACCCATCATTTACAAAATCAAAGTATAGAAGACTGGAGAAGAAGCAATGTGGATTCTTTGGTGAAAAAAGTACATACGGCCATAAAAAAAACCAAACCATGGGTTCAATTTGGCATTAGTCCCTTCGGAGTATGGAAAAATAAGAGTACCGATTCAAATGGTTCAGACACCAAAGCTGGACAAACCACCTATGAAGACCTTTATGCAGACCCATTACTTTGGGCTGAAAAAGGCTGGCTGGATTATTTAGTGCCGCAAGTGTATTGGAGTATGGATTATCCTCCCGCTTCGCATCGAATTATTACGGAATGGTGGGCAAACACAACCAAAAACACCAATCTATATATTGGTAATGGCACCTATAAAATCAAGAACAACAAAGACGAAGCCTGGAACAAGAACAAAGAAATCCCCAAACAGCTTTCATTGGCCAGGTCTCAAAAAGAAATAACAGGCAATGTTTTCTTTAGTGCAAAATCAATTTTGGGGAAACACGACAAGGTCACCAAGATCTTAAAGAAAAAGTTTTATAAACTTCCCTCGCAAAATCCAACTGGAATTTCCAAAATAAAAAGGGAAGTGTCCACTCCAAAGGTTGAGTCAATCCAGATAGTGAACAACACTATGAACACTTGCATTTCCCATGCTGACAGTGTTCCGCGTTTTTTGAACTATTATGCCTTAAACAAGAAACTACAAAACCAAAAACTGCTTATTGGAAAGAGTTATCTTTCGGTTAGTCAAAATACTATCTGCAGCCAGGTACCGTTGACAAAAAAGCAATTAAAAAAAGGTATTGGAATTACTATTATTGATGCCTTCGGAAATGAAAGTAAATTGCAAAAACTAATCCTAGAGCCAAATTAATCATGAAAACGGAAAACAGGGAGCTTGAAAGTTCTAAAACCAAAAATATCCCAAAAGATAAAGGCGCATGGGCTTGGATACCGCTGCTTTATTTTACACAAGGTATTCCCTACATTCTGGTGGTTACGGTATCTGTTATCATGTACAAGCGTTTGGGTATTGGCAATGCAGAAATTGGGCTATACACCAGTTGGCTATATCTACCATGGGTAATAAAACCCTTATGGAGTCCATTGGTTGATTTAAATGGAACCAAAAGAAAATGGTTTTTAGGTATGCAGTTTATCGTTGCTTTGTCTTTTTTGGGAATTGGCTTCTTCCTTCCTTCCAATTCCTTCTTTATAATTACACTCGCCTTCTTTTGGATGGCCGCCTTTGCATCTGCCACCAATGATATTGCTTCTGACGGCTATTATATGATTGGCCTAACCCAAAAGAAGCAGTCATTTTTTATAGGCTTACGAAGTACTTTTTACCGATTGGCAATGGTAACCGGGCAAGGATTGTTGGTCATATTTGCCGGTTTTCTTGAGCATAAATATGGAGACAATACAAAAGCTTGGTCCATGACCATGATCTGCGCAGCAGTCTTGATGCTAGTTTTGACCATTTCCAACTTTTTTGTTGCCCCTAAATTTGAAGTATCACAGAGTAAAACAGCTGAAAAACCCGCTAGTTTTTTAGAGGTCTTTGCCAACTTCTTCAAAAAGAACCAAATAGGGGTGGCCATTCTCTTTATACTTACCTACCGATTGGGTGAATCGCAGTTGGTTAAAATGGCTTCTCCTTTTTTACTGGATACTTTAGAAGTAGGTGGACTGGGCTATTCCACAGAAGCGGTAGGAACCATTTACGGCACCGTAGGTGTCATTATGCTTTCCATTGGTGGAATTATGGGTGGTATTCTAATCTCAAGAGATGGGTTAAAAAAATGGATGCTCCCTATGTTATTGGCCTTAAACCTACCCAATGCGCTCTATGCCATTCTTGCCTTTACACAATCTACAAGTCTGGTTGCCGTAGTGGGAACGGTAGTTGTTGAGCAATTTGGTTATGGGTTCGGATTTGCCGCCTTTCTAATATATCTCATCTATGTTGCTGAAGGAGTCTCCAAAACTTCGCATTACGCTATTGCAACTGGTTTTATGGCGTTGGGAATGATGATTCCAGGAATGTTGAGCGGTTATATTCAAGAATGGCTTGGATATGACGGATTCTTCCTTTGGGTAGTTATTGCTGCATTACCAGCATTTTTAGTGCTCAGGTATTTAAAATACCCCGAAGATTATGGTAAAAAAACGAATGTAAATGAGGCATAACAGTTTATTATCCTATGCTGAAGCAACAAAAACACTTACCTTAAAACAAAAGGTGGGGCAGTTGTTCATGCCCGCAGTATTTATCAATGATTCTGAGGAAGATATTCTTAAGATGGAAGATTTGATACGAACAAATAGTATAGGTGCCATTTGTTTTTTTCATAGTCGGGCAAGCGCAGCAACCAATTTTGAAGGTAAAAAGAAAGTAATCCATAACGATGATAGCTATACAAGGTTAAAACAACTTATCTCTAGATATCAAAAAACTGCAGCATTTCCTTTATTAGTAGCAATTGATGCAGAATGGGGTCTGGCCATGCGCGTAGAAAAAACTCCCCGGTACCCCTATGCAATTACCTTAGGTGCCATCCAAGGGAACAACGATTTAATTTTTGCTATTGGAAAGCAAATAGCATTAGACTGCAAAGAAGCAGGTATCCATTGGAACTTGGCCCCTGTAATAGATATTAATAACAATCCAGAAAATCCAGTAATCGGATATCGGGCTTTTGGTGATGACAAGGACATAGTCTGTAGAAAGTCCGAAGCTTACTTGGAGGGCATGAAAAGTATGGGCGTATTAGGAGCTCTTAAACACTTTCCCGGACATGGAGATACTGCTACCGACTCTCACCTGGAATTGCCCATAATCAATAAATCAAAAGAAGAGTTGATGGAAAATGAGCTCCATCCCTATCAAAAGCTTATAAGAAAAGGGGTAGATGCTGTGATGGTTGGGCACTTATCTATTCCAGAACTGGATTCGGAAAATCCATCCACTACCTCATCAAAAATTATAACAGATCTGTTGCGAAAAGCTATGAATTTTGAAGGTGTTGTTATTTCTGATGCCCTGAATATGCACGCCGTGTCTAAAATGTACCCTAAAAAAGGAATGCTTGAAACAAATGCATTTGCCGCCGGAATGGATATGATGTGTTTCTCGGAACACGCAGAGGAAGGAATTGAAGAAATCATGGCGAGTGCATCAGAAAAAAGAATTGAAGAAAGTTTTAAAAGGGTCTGGAAATTAAAAGAGCGAGCTTTTTCAAGCTTTTCTGAAAAAGAAAATCCCAATTCAAAATTATCATCAGAATTAAATAAAAAAATAGCGGAACACAGTATCACGGAACGCTATGGAAACCCAAATGATATTGAAGAAGTTAAAACAAATGATTTTCTCAATCTTTCATTATCCAATCAATCAACAAATCGTTTTTCTGTAAAAATTGAAGAACATTTTGGGCAAAAACACCACCAACTGGACATACCCACAATGGAAATGATCAAAGGCAAGGTACTTGGGTACGAAAATGTGGTGTTAGCGCTTTTCCCGCCATCCATAAAACCAAAAAATAAGTTTGGGACCAATGAAACGATATTAGAATTTATTCAAACCTTAATTAACAAGAAAAGCGTATTGATTTATCTCTTTGGAAATCCATATATGCTTGATACACTACAGTTAAAATCCAACACCAATGTAGTAGTCGTTTATCAGGATTTTAAAGAATTTCAAGAAGTTGCATACGATCATTTTAGTGGTCAGAAAGAAGCAAGGGGGAAACTCCCTATCACACTTAAAACACATCATGTATGAAGACCGATATCATTTCATCCTGGGAAAAAAATGCTTCAGAATGGATCAAGGTAATTCAGGACAATCAGATTCCGTCCAGAAAGTTTACCAATAAAGCGATTTTGGAGGCTATTACCAGCCTTGATTGTAAAAACTTCGCCGACATTGGATGTGGTGAAGGATGGCTTACTCGAGAAATAGGCAAAATGGGAACTGAAACGATTGGGTTTGATGCTATAGAAGATCTTATTGAGGAGGCCAAAAAAAAAGACCAGGGAAACTACCATGTACTCACTTTTGAGGATATTATTGAAGGCAATCCAATACCAAATGCACCTTTTGACGCAGCCGTTTTTAATTTTTGCCTATACTTGGAGGAAGGACTGCAAAAGCTATTGGAAAATAGCTTAAAGTCCATTTCCCTTAATGGTTCTATACTTATTCAGACCTTACATCCATTTTTTCTCATACAAAACAGACTTGCCTATAAAAGTCAATGGTTATCAGATGCATGGAAGGGCTTACCAGGTAATTTTGAAGATGGTCATTCTTGGTATGCCAGAACATTTGAAAATTGGTCGGAGATACTTGGAACCCTTGAGGATGTCAAGATTACTTTTCAGGAAGTGGTGAATGAAGATGAAAAACCAATTTCATTACTCATTAAAATCAAAAAACTATCATGAAAAAGTACAAGGTTTTGGGGCTTATGTCCGGCACTTCGTTAGACGGCTTAGATCTGGCTTACTGCCATCTTTGGAAGAACAATGATACCTGGGCGTTTTCCATAGAGCATACCCGTGAGGTTCAGTACACCGAAAAAATGCAGGACTACTTAAAAAATGCCATTTACCTATCAGAAGAAGCGCATGATCAATTGCATAAAGATTATGGGGTTTGGCTTGGAGAACAGGCCAAAAACTTTATTGAGGCGTATAATCTGCAGGTAGACTTTATTTCAAGTCACGGACATACTTCGCACCATAGACCCGAAGATGGTTTTACGTTTCAATTGGGAGATGGTCAATTATTATCCAATGTAAGCCAAAAACAGCTTGTATGCGATTTTAGAACAAAAGATGTTTCTTTGGGAGGACAAGGAGCTCCTTTAGTTCCCATTGGTGACCGATTGTTATTTCACGATTATGAGTTTTGTTTGAATCTAGGTGGTATCAGCAATATTTCATTTGAAAAAGATGGAAAGCGAATCGCCTATGACATCGGCCTTGCCAATATGCCCTTGAATTACATCACCCATAAAATGGGATTTGCCTATGATGAAAATGGCAAAATGGCCCGATCCGGAAAATTGGATAGCGACCTTTTAGAAAAACTGAATCAACTTGAATACTACAAACTCGCCTATCCAAAATCTACAGGCTATGAATGGTTTACCAAGGATGTTGTTCCCTTAATTGAAATGTCCAAAACCTCAGAGCACGATTTGTTGCATACATTCATCCATCATAATTGCGAACAGCTTGCATTGGAGGTACACAAATATGCTACAAAATCCCAAAATAAATTGTTTGTTGCCGGTGGTGGTGCATTAAACCAATTTTTTATGGATACGCTACAAGAAAAACTTGGCGAGACCATTGAACTTGTAATTCCCTCAAAAAAATTGATTGCCTTTAAAGAAGCTCTCGTTTTTGCCTTAATGGGCGTATTACGCTTAGAAAACAAGGTCAATGTGTTATCTTCCGTAACAGGTGCTAAAGAAGATTCATGCAGTGGTGAGGTCTTTTTTCCAAAAAGCAGTTAAATTGTAGGTAGGGGTTTCGGTATATTTACCAACAATACAATGGCCAATGAAAATAGGCCACAAACGGCCAACCCTGCAAAAAGGGGCCAAACACTATCTTCCACAAAATCTCCTATAAACGTTGCGATTGGAATAGCCAATAAGGTAGAAACAAAACCATTTATTGCCGCTCCAATTCCAGCAATATGACCAATAGGTTCCATAGCAATAGAACGAAAATTTCCCCACATAAATCCCAAACAAAAGAACTGTGCCGAAAGAAATATTACCAAAATCACAACACTGGGATTAGGTGAATTCCAAAACAAAAATGTATACAGAATCGCAATGGAACAAAATGCGAGTAGAGCAAGTAGTGAAAGTTTTCTCATACCAAATCGCATCACCAAAGTACCATTCAACAAAGTTGAAAGACCAATGGAAATGGCAAGCCCTGCAAAAATATAAGGGAATGCTTCCTTAAGCCCATATTGATTCTCAAAAACATGCTGAGCTGCGCTTAAATACACTAAAAATGCTCCAGTTACCAAACCAGACATTAAAGTGTATACTATAGTTTCGTTGTACTTTATAAATTCCTTGGCTCCATTTACGAACACACTTCTAGAAAATGGAATTTTATATTCTGGATGAAGCGTTTCCGTCTGCCTTTTCCAAAACCAAATACAAACAATAAGCCCAAAAAACAACTGCGAATAAAAAATGGCCTTCCATCCAAAACTATCCAAAATAACCTTTCCTATGGCGGGAGCCACAACGGGGACCAGGATAAAAAAAGCCACCACAAAGGACATAACCCTAGCCATATAATCTCCCTTATAGGTATCCCTAATTATGGATATTGCGAGGGTACGAGGCGCAGAAAGTCCAATTCCCTGCAAAATCCTGCCCAAAATCATTAACTCCAAAGATGGTGCGAATAGACAAATTACACTGGCTACCCCAAATAATGCGAAGCCCAAATAAACCATAGGTTTTCTTCCATAACTATCGGATAACGGACCAAAAAACAATTGCCCTACTCCCAGTCCCAGAAAGATCATGGTAATCAATAATTGATTCTCAATGGGATCAAGGCTCTTAATGGACACCCCAATATTTGAAATTGCCGGTAAAATGGCATCTATTGCCAGGGCCACAACGGACATTAATGCGGCCATTAAGGCTATAAACTCAAAATTGGGTTTTTGGGCATCTTTTTGCATGAGGCAAAATTAGGTATACCCCGATCAGCAGTGAAGTTTTTTGGAAGGTATTTGCAACATATACTATCTCGTTTTTATCTGTCAGGTCGAGCGCAGTCGAGACCTCATCTTTTTTGTAGTACCTTTCAATAAGAATTAGCGCAGTAGAATCCCCTTTTTAGAAACAATCTTATTTCCAATAACTGATCGAGTTGTCATATCGAGCGCACTCGATACATCATTATTTTTCTTATTATCTTTCGAATTGAGTATAGCGTTGTAGTACCCCACAAAGAAACAACCTTTACGTTTTTCATCTGGCCTTATTGTCAGGTCGAGCGCAGTCGAGACCTCTTTTTACTATGAAACACTATTACGTTTACGTTCTACTATGTTCCGATGGGGTAACTTATACGGGCATTACAGATAATATTTCCAGAAGGTTGTTCGAACACCAAAACGGAATCAACAAAACCGCTTTCACCTATCGAAGAAGACCTGTGAAACTTATATTTCAGCAAGAGTTTAATGATGTATTACAAGCCATTTCTTTTGAAAAGAAACTAAAAAAATGGAGTGCTAAAAAGAAAATCGCTTTGGCCAATGGGGATTTTGATCTGTTGCAGATTTTAGCGGAATGTAGAAATGCTTCGCATCATGATTATGATCCAGATAAAAATTGAGGTCTCGACTGCGCTCGACCTGACATACTGCTATTTCAGTACGGCCCATTCAAATATATAAGGATACATATCTAAAAAATATAACGATCCAAAATTGCAAAGACCCACTAAAGCGGAATATTCCCGTGCTTTTTCTTGGGCGTCTGTACCTGCTTTTTCTCCAACATGGCAAATGCCTTCAAGAGCTTACGTCTTGTATTTTTGGGTAGAATTATTTCATCAATAAACCCGCGTCCTGCCGCACGATAGGGGTTAGCAAATTTTTCCGCATATTCCGCTTCTTTTTCTTTTAATTTGGCTTCCGGGTCCTTTGCGGTTGAAATTTCCTTTCTAAATATAATCTCGCTCGCACCTTTTGCCCCCATCACTGCAATTTCAGTATTTGGCCAAGCAAAATTGAAATCGGCACCAATATGTTTAGAATTCATCACATCATAAGCTCCACCATAAGCTTTCCTGGTAATTACCGTAACGCGTGGCACGGTGGCTTCACTTAAGGCGTACAGCAGCTTTGCACCTTGCATAATAATTCCACTCCATTCCTGATCGGTCCCGGGCAAGAAACCGGGAACATCAACCAAAACCAATAACGGAATATTAAAGGCATCGCAAAAGCGTGTAAAACGGGCTGCCTTTTTAGAGCTCCCTACATCTAAAACTCCTGCCAAAAACATGGGTTGATTGGCAATTATACCAATACTTCTTCCTCCCAATCGGGCAAAACCGACGATTATATTTTCCGCATAATCCTTGTGAATTTCATAAAACGAATCGGCATCAATAATCCCATGGATAACATCATGCATATCATAGGGTTTGTTGGGGTTGTCCGGCACAATGTCAGAAAGTTGCTCACGGACCTCCGCTCCCAGTTTACATGCTTTTAATTTGGGGGTTTCGGTATTGTTTTGAGGAAGATAATCCAACAGCTTTTTAATATCATCCAAACAGACGGCATCATTGGAAGAAGTTTTGTGTGCCACCCCAGATTTAACGGCATGCGTACTGGCACCGCCCAACTCTTCCGAGGTCACTTCCTCATTGGTTACTGTTTTTACCACATTGGGGCCGGTCACGAACATATAGCTCGTTTCTTCCACCATGATTATAAAGTCTGTCATTGCGGGAGAATACACCGCACCTCCTGCGCATGGACCCATAACAGCCGATATTTGTGGGATTACCCCTGAGGCTTGCACATTTCTATAAAATATATCGGCATAACCGCCCAAAGATTTGACCCCCTCCTGAATTCGGGCTCCACCAGAATCGTTGAGTCCAATAACGGGTGCCCCTACTTTCATGGCAAGATCCATAACCTTACATATTTTTTCGGCATGGGTTTCCGAAAGGGCACCTCCAAAAACCGTAAAATCTTGGGCATATACATATACCAATCGACCGTTAATAGCACCATAGCCCGTTATAACCCCATCTCCGTAATAAATTTCCTTGTCCATGCCAAAATCCGTTGTACGGTGCGTGACCAAAATGCCCATTTCCTCAAAAGAACCTTCGTCCAGCAAATAGTGAATACGTTCCCTTGCCGTTAGCTTTTTCTTTTGATGTTGTCTTTCAATACGCTTTTCCCCACCACCCAAATGTGCTGCAGCAATTTTTTCTTCTAATAGCTTTATTTTGGAATCCATAGGAATTAGTTTGTTGGTAATTGTAATATCTTCTTGTCCTCCAGGTATTGATACAATGCGATCAGCCCCGCAATTTCTGCATCTTCAGTTTGCCTTCGTTTAATGATTTCCGGGGAATAATGATCCTTTACAAAATGGGTGTCAAAATTTCCCGACCTAAACGCATCATGTTTAAAAACAAAAGTGCCAAAAGGTAAGGTGGTCTGTACTCCTTTAACTTTATAGTTTTGAATAGCGTCAAGCATCAATTCAATTGCTTCTTCCCTTGTTTTACCATAGGTAATCAATTTTGAAAGCATGGGGTCATAATAAATTGGGATGTCCATTCCTTCCTCAAAACCATTATCAACCCGAACTCCTTCACCCACAGGGAGCTTATAAACTTCTAAATTTCCAACACTGGGCAAGAAATCGTTTAGTGGGTCTTCCGCATAGACCCTCAACTCCATAGCATGACCCTGTATTTTTATATCCTCTTGTTTAAAGGGCAGTTCTTCTCCCCTAGCTACCTTTATTTGTAATTCTACCAAATCCACACCTGAAATCAATTCCGTTACGGGGTGTTCTACCTGTAAGCGGGTATTCATTTCCAAGAAATAGAAATTTAAATCGGCATCCAGCAAAAACTCAACCGTACCTGCCCCCACATAATCGCAAGCTTCGGCAACCTTGGTCGCTGCAATTCCCATTTCTTCTCGTAATTCTGGTGTTAAAATTGAAGATGGAGCCTCTTCCATTACTTTTTGATGACGTCTTTGGATGCTGCATTCCCGTTCAAAAAAGTGAAGTGCTTTTCCGTGGGTATCCGCCATTACTTGAATTTCAATATGCCTTGGTGAGGTTACATATTTTTCTACAAAAACAGAACCATCACCAAAAGCAGAAGTAGCTTCGCTAATGGCCCGTTCCATTTGAGATTCCAAATCTATTTCCTTTTCTACAATTCGCATACCCTTTCCTCCTCCTCCAGCAGAAGCTTTTATCAAAATTGGGTATCCTATCTTATTGGCAATTTCATGGGCCTTAGCAACATCGGTGATGGCCTCATCAATACCAGGGACCATGGGGATGTTATATGCTTTTACAGCCTCTTTGGCAGCAAGCTTGCTCCCCATAATTCGTATTGCTTTGGATTTTGGACCAATAAAAGTGAGTCCGTTCCTTTCAACTGCCTCTGCAAAATCTGCATTCTCACTTAAAAAACCATATCCAGGGTGGATTCCATCAACATTCAGTTTCAAGGCCACTTCAATAATTTTATCTCCCAACAAATACGACTTATTGGATGGTGCTTCTCCAATACAAACAGCTTCATCCGCAAACCGAACATGTGGAGCATTTCTATCGGCCTCTGAAAATACCGCCACGGTACTTATTCCCATTTTTTTCGCAGTTCTCATCACCCGAAGGGCAATTTCACCTCGATTTGCAACCAATACTTTTTTCATATTAGATTATTGAAATTCAATAAGTAATTGTTTCTTTTCTACAGCTTCGCCCTTTTTTACGGAAATCTTTTTAACGATGCCATTTCTGGGAGAAGCTATCATATTTTCCATTTTCATGGCTTCCAAAATCAACAATTGATCATCTTCTTTTACTTCTTCACCTTCTTTTACCAGAATATCCAGTATTAAACCGGGCATTGGAGCGGATATGGAGTCTATATTTTTAGCGCCATTGGTTGCAAAACCCATTTTTTTAATGAGAACGTCCAAAGGGGTGTCGATAGAAACTTCGTATTCACTGCCATTTACATTTAAGGTATAAAGCCCCTTATTAAAATCGGTTTTTAAAATTTGAATATGGTAAGACACCCCATTTTTTAGCAAGTGTAGCGTGCCTTTGCCCGTCCTTAAAATATCCAATGAAGAAATATCGTCTTCGGAGCGTTGAAAATTAAAGTCTTCATTGACCTTAACGGTATAGGAATTTTCCATAAAAAAAACTGCCATGGTTATCTATATAAATATAAGGTTAATGCCTTAATTGCCTACAAAGCTAGACTCAGAAACTTTTAGGGGTTATGATATTAGTCATTTATTTTTTTGTCAATACATGCTAACTATGCATTAATATTGAGCGATTGCAAATCTTATCAAATGCTTACTTTTGAGATTTAAACTATCAATATGCTTATTTTAGGAATTGCAGGTGGCACTGGATGTGGAAAAACTACCGTAGTAAATCAAATTGTTGATGAACTACCTGAGAATGAAGTTGGGGTCATTTCACAAGATTCTTATTATCACGATCTTTCACATTTAACGAAGGATGAGCGGGGGAAAGTCAATTTTGACCACCCAAATTCGATAGATTTTGATTTATTGATTTCGCATCTTGAGCAATTAAGAAAAGGAACCCCGATTGAAAAACCAATATATTCCTTTGTGGAGGAAACCCGATTGGCGGAAACCATTTTAACGCCACCAAGAAAGGTGATGATCGTTGAAGGTATTTTGGTTTTGAGCAATGCTCAACTGCGTGATATGTTTGATATTAAAATATATGTACATGCTGACTCTGATGAACGTTTGATAAGAAGGTTGCAACGTGATATTCGAGAACGCGGACATGATCTTGAAAAAGTGCTGACCAGATACCAAACCGCTGTAAAACCAATGCACCAGCAGTTTATAGAACCTTCCAAGGAATTTGCGGATATCATTATCCCAAACAATCATTATAACACGGTTGCCGTAGATATGGTTCGAACCATTATAAATGATAAACTAGATTAGTATATGATTATTCATGATCTAAATAACAAAAAATGGTTCAAATTCATGAAGAACATATATGCTCTGGTTTTAACCGTATTTGTTATTTGGATGGCTTTTTTTGATACAAACTCCTTGATGATTCATTTGGAGCTGCGTAACGAGGTGAAAAAACTTGAAAAGCAAAAGGAGTTTTTACAAGGCGAAATAGATAAAGACAAAGAGGTTCTGGAGAAACTCTCCGATACAAGTGAATTGGAAAAATTTGCTCGGGAAAAGTATTATATGAAGAAGGAAAAAGAGGAGATTTTCTTGATTGAATATGAGGATAGCCTAAAGATAAAAAAGAATGAATGATCAAAATTTGTTTGGCAATTTTCCAGAAGTTTCCGCCAAACAGTGGAAGCAAAAAATCCAATTTGATCTAAAGGGAGCGGATTATAATGAAACTTTGGTATGGGAATCCCCTGAGGGTATTAAGGTAAAACCGTTTTACCACGCCGATGACTTAACGAATACAAACCCCTTTGTATTCCCAAAAAAGCATGACTGGAAAATTGCCCAAAATATTTTTTCCGGTGATTTCAAAAAAGCAAATAGCAAGGCCATGGACTCCTTGGAAAGGGGTGCCGGGAGCATACTTTTAAACATCCCCGACAAGGATGTAAATTTCAAGGAATTACTTTCACAAATAGATTTGGAACGTACTTCCATTCACTTCAACTTTCAGTTTTTGGCCATTGAATCGATTAAAAAACTATTGGATTTTACTGCGGGGAAAAAATCTGATATCCACCTGAACATAGATTTGATCGGCAACTTGGTCCAAACGGGAAATTGGTTTTACAACTTGGAAAAGGACCATGCCCTATTATCCGAAATTAATACTTTGAGTGCAAAAGAAAAAAGCCATAGCACAGTAGGGGTGAATATTTCCCACTATCAAAACGCAGGTGCCAATATGGTTCAGCAATTGGCCTATGGACTGGCACACGCCAACGAATACGTAAATCATTTTTCCAAAACCGATAGCAACAAGGAAAAGGCTTATTTTCCCATTACCTTTAAGGTAGCCCTAAGTGGCAATTACTTCTTTGAGATTGCAAAATTACGCGCATTGCGATGGTTATGGCAAAGTTTAGCCGCAGCCTATGGAATTGAAAGTGATTGCCACATTCTAGCAATTCCTTCAAAGCGAAACAAAACCTTGTATGATTATAATGTGAATATGCTACGTACAACATCCGAATGTATGTCTGCTGTTTTGGGTGGTGCGGATACCATTTGCAACCTATCTTATGATGCTATTTATCATAAGGACAACGAATTTGGAGAGCGAATCGCCAGAAACCAGTTATTGCTTTTAAAAGAAGAAAGTTATTTCGCCCAAGCATCAAAAGCTGCTGAAGGAACTTATTATCTGGAGTCGTTGACACAGCAGCTTGCAGAGAAAGCCTTGGTGCTTTTCAAACAAATTGAAAGTTCCGGAGGGTTTTTAGCCGAGCTGAAAAAAGGAACCATCCAACGTAAAATCAAAGAAAGCGCCAATAAAGAGCAACAGCTTTTCGATGCTAAAGAAATTATATCAGTAGGTACCAATACCTATGAAAATGGTGAAGATCACATGAAAGGTGATTTGGAACTCTATCCTTTTGTGAAAATACAACCCAGAAAAACCATTGTTGAGCCAATTATTGAAAGACGATTGGCGGAAACATTAGAACAAAAAAGGTTGGATGATGAGTAGAAAAAATCTTCAGAGTCTAACACTATCCAAAACGGTCAGGCCCAGCGAGAAGGCTGCCTCGATGAGTTTTGCAGCGGGTATTGCACCCTTTTTACGCGGCCCTTACTCCACCATGTACGTTAGAAGACCCTGGACTATTAGACAATATGCAGGTTTTTCAACCGCGGAGGAAAGCAATGCCTTCTATAAAAGAAACTTGGAAGCCGGACAAAAAGGCCTATCGGTGGCTTTTGATCTTCCAACCCATCGTGGTTATGACAGCGACAATGAACGGGTGGTGGGCGATGTTGGGAAAGCTGGAGTAGCCATAGATTCCATTGAGGATATGAAGATTCTTTTTGATGGAATTCCATTAGATGAAATGTCCGTTTCCATGACCATGAACGGAGCCGTACTGCCCATTATGGCATTTTATATCGCTGCCGCCGAGGAACAAGGGGTTTCAATGGAAAAGCTCTCCGGAACCATTCAAAATGATATTCTGAAGGAGTTTATGGTACGGAACACCTACATATATCCGCCAACACCATCGATGCATTTGGTTGCGGATATCTTCGAGTTTACCAGTAAGCACATGCCTAGATTCAATAGCATTAGTATTTCGGGATATCATATGCATGAGGCAGGTGCTCCTGCCTCCTTGGAACTGGCTTATACACTTTCAGATGGGCTTGAATACATTCGCACCGGCATAAAGGCGGGATTGCAAATAGATGATTTTGCGCCTCGACTTTCTTTTTTCTGGGGGATAGGTATGGACCATTTTACCGAAATAGCCAAGATGCGTGCAGGCAGAATGCTGTGGGCCAAATTGGTGAAGGCATTCAACCCAAAAAATGAAAAATCCCTGATGTTGCGCACGCATTGCCAGACCAGTGGATGGAGTTTAACGGAACAAGACCCATTCAATAATGTGGCCCGTACAACAATTGAGGCTATGGCAGCGGCTTTTGGCGGAACACAGAGCTTACACACCAATGCTTTGGATGAGGCTATTGCGCTTCCAACAGACTTTTCTGCACGCATTGCACGGAATACGCAAATTTACCTCCAGCAAGAAACATATATAACAAAAACGGTAGATCCTTGGGCCGGAAGTCATGTTGTTGAAACGTTGACAAAACAAATTGCAAATGAAGCTTGGGAACTCATTAAGGAGATAGAAGAATTGGGAGGAATGACCAAAGCTATTGAAGCTGGGATTCCAAAAATGCGTATCGAGGAAGCTGCTGCTAAAAAACAGGCTAGAATTGACAGTGGTCAAGATATTATTGTTGGCGTAAACAAATATCGTTTAAAGGATGAAGATGAGCTTCAAATTTTAGAAGTTGACAATGACAAGGTTCGCAAGAAGCAGTTAGACCGTTTGGCTCAAATAAAATCCAACAGAAACCAAGACGATGTCCAAAAGGCATTAAATCGAATAACCCAGGCATCCCTGCAAACCATGGAAAATGGGGCCAAGCGGGAAAATTTATTAGCTTTAGGCATAAAAGCGGCAAAAGCTCGTGCCACACTAGGGGAAATAAGTGATGCCATGGAAAAGGCATTTGGGAGATATAAAGCAAAAATTCAATCAGTTACCGGAGTGTATTCCAAAGAAATCAAGAACGATAAAAGTTTTGAAAAAGCTAGAAAAATGGCCGATGACTTCGCCTTGGAAGAAGGCAGAAGACCTCGAATTATGATAGCAAAAATGGGGCAGGATGGGCATGATCGCGGTGCCAAAGTGGTAGCAACGGGCTATGCTGATCTGGGTTTTGATGTTGATATCGGCCCACTTTTTCAGACACCACCTGAAGTAGCCAAACAAGCTGTGGAGAATGATGTGCACGTTTTGGGGATATCCTCCTTGGCAGGAGGTCATAAAACCTTGGTTCCAAAAGTAATTCACGAATTAAAAAATTATGGCCGTGAAGATATCATGGTCATTGTTGGCGGGGTAATTCCAAAACAGGATTATAAATACCTGTTAGACCATGGTGCTATAGCCGTGTTCGGTCCAGGAACAAAAATCAGCAGTGCAGCCATAGAAATCTTGAAGATTTTGATGGACTGACCATCCTTAAAAATCTAATAATTATAACTTTAACTTTCTTTAACGCCCAATGTTAAGGTTATTAGCCCCCTGTTAACAAAATACATTTTTTAGCATCCCAAATAATCGTATTTTTAGCACCTAACTTACTATGAAATGGGCAAGATTATTGCAATTGCAAATCAGAAAGGAGGAGTAGGGAAAACAACCACCACAGTGAACCTTGCCGCATCGCTCGGTGTACTGGAAAAAAAGGTGTTGTTGATTGATGCCGATCCACAAGCCAATGCTACATCTGGCCTTGGAATTGATGTGGACAGTGTAGAAAAAGGGACGTACCAGTTATTGGAGCATACCTTGGGCGTTGATGAGGTAATCATGCAAACCGACTCTCCAAATGTAGATTTGATTCCTGCCCATATAGATCTTGTTGCCATTGAAATAGAATTGGTAGACAAGGATAATAGGGAGTACATGCTAAAAGAAGCATTGGAGGGCTTGAACGACCGCTATGATTATATTTTAATTGATTGTGCCCCATCATTGGGATTATTGACATTGAATGCGTTAACAGCTGCAGATTCTGTTATGATACCCATCCAGTGCGAATATTTTGCTCTAGAAGGTTTAGGAAAACTATTGAACACCATTAAAAGTGTTCAGAAAATACATAATAACGATTTGGATATTGAGGGAATGTTGTTGACCATGTACGACTCAAGGTTACGACTTTCCAACCAAGTTGTTGAGGAAGTTAAAAAACACTTTGCAGATATGGTTTTTGATACCATAATCCAAAGGAACGTTAGGTTAAGTGAAGCTCCCAGTTATGGCGAAAGCATTATAAAATATGATGCCAGTAGCAAGGGTGCCACAAATTACCTGAACTTGGCCAACGAAGTATTGAAGAAAAACAAGGAGAAAGTTTAGATGGCGAAAGCAACCAAAAAACAGGCTTTGGGAAGAGGCCTGTCCGCTCTATTAAAGGATCCGGAAAATGATATACAATCAGTTTCCGATAAGAATGCAGATAAAGTTATTGGAAATGTGGTAGAATTAGACCTTGGTTCAATCGAGGTAAATCCTTTTCAACCACGTTCCAATTTTAATGATGATGCCCTTAAAGAGCTTGCTAGTTCAATTAAGGAATTAGGAATTATACAACCCATTACGGTAAGAAAACTTGATTTCAACAAGTTTCAATTGGTCTCTGGAGAGCGTAGGTTTCGAGCTTCAAAATTGATTGGTCTTCCAACCATTCCATCTTACATTCGAATTGCCAACGACCAAGAGTCCCTGGAAATGGCACTGGTAGAGAACATTCAACGCCAAGATCTTGATCCCATAGAAATTGCTTTATCCTACCAACGCCTTATTGATGAGATACAAGTTACCCAAGAGAAACTCAGTGACCGAGTGGGAAAAAAGCGCTCAACCATCACCAATTATTTGCGTTTACTTAAACTACATCCTATAATTCAAACAGGGATGCGCGATGGTTTTGTAAGTATGGGACATGGCCGAGCTCTCATAAATATTGAAAAAAAGAAAGACCAAATCAACATCTATGAGAAAATAGTTTCTGACGGCCTCTCTGTGAGGGAAACAGAACAAATGGTCAAGGCTTATAAGGAATCAAAAAATGGAGAAAATACAAAAGACAAAAAAGTTTCCACTAAGGAAGTTCCAAACTATGTTTCCAAGGGTATTGATGTTTTAAAAGCACATCTTTCCACGAAAGTTGACATTAGTGCGGCTCAAAACGGTAAAGGTAAAATTGTGATTCCCTTTCACTCAAAGGAAGAATTTCTGCGTTTAAGAAAATTATTGACAGGTGAGTAAATCCCTTTTTTTTCTCTTCATTTCTTTGTTTTTTTTGAACCTCGCCTTTTCTCAAGAAGGTGAAGAGCAACCACGTCCCCAAGAAATTGATTCGTTGACCCAAGATTTGGAGGGCAAGGGCATTACAATTGATGAAGTTTCATACGAGAAAAAAAGAATTAATCCACTGGCACCAAGTAAAGCCGCTTTTTATTCGGCAATTCTACCTGGTCTAGGACAGATCTATAACAAGCGCTATTGGAAGGCACCCATAGTCTGGGGAGCTATTGGAACTGGGATTTTCGTGTATTCCTTTAACAATACAGATTACAATAGAGCTAGGGACGCCTTTAAAAGAAGGCAAGCTGGTTTCACCGATGACGAATTTTATGATATAAATGGAGATGGAACTGGTCCAGATATTTCTTTGGAGGCATTACAAGATGCTCAAGAAAGTACACAGCGTGACAGGGATTTGGCGTTGCTGATAACAATAGCACTATATGCATTTAATATTATAGATGCTAATGTAGACGCCCATTTAAAACAATATAATGTTGATGAAAATCTATCTTTGGATTTTCAACCCTATATAGATTTAAACCCATTGACCAATACCCCAAATTATGGAATGGCTCTGGTCGTAAAATTTTAGTTTATGAATATTGGATTGTTTGGTTACGGAAAAATGGGTAAAATGATTGAGCAAATTGCTCAAGACAGAGGACACTCCATTACCGCCAAAATAGATGTTGGGGTAACGGACGTCCCCTATGAAGCCATAGACGTAGCCATTGATTTTAGTACTCCAGATGCCGCGTTCCAAAATATTACCACTTGTTTTGATAAAGGAATCCCAATAATTTCGGGAACCACAGGCTGGTTGGATAAATATGAAAAGGCCGTTGCGATTTGCAAAGAAAAAAAAGGAGGTTTTATCTATGCCTCTAACTTTAGTTTAGGAGTAAATATTTTTTTTGAACTGAATTCCCACCTCGCCAAGATGATGGCCAATCTGGACGCTTACAAAGTATCCATGGAAGAAATTCATCATACACAAAAATTGGATGCTCCCAGTGGCACGGCAATTAGCTTAGCTGAAGACATCATTGGAAATTCTGCATATCAAAAATGGCAATTGAATGAGACTGGCGAAAACACGATTCCGATAACCTCCAAACGGGAAGGTACTGTTCCAGGTACGCATACCATAGCATACAAAAGCTCTGTAGATACTATAGAAATTAAACATACCGCAAACAATAGAGAAGGTTTTGCACTAGGAGCGGTAATTGCAGCGGAATGGATTTATGGAAAAACAGGTGTGTTTTCTATGAAAGATGTGTTAAACCTGAAATAAAATGTAACAAAAAAATAGACTTGCTGTCTAAAAAACAAACTTTTATATGAACGGTATGCAGTGGATCATTTTTATTTTGATTGTACAGGTCATCCATTTTTTGGGAACTTGGAAACTCTATGTTAAAGCTGGAAGAAAAGCTTGGGAAGCAGCAATACCCATATACAATGGTATTGTTCTAATGAAAATCATTAACCGTCCATGGTGGTGGGTACTGCTTTTATTTATTCCTATTATCAACCTATTGATGTTCCCGGTGGTATGGGTGGAAACTATTAGGAGTTTTGGTAAGAATAAGTTTTTGGATACCTGGTTGGCCATTCTCACTCTAGGTTTTTATATCTATTATATCAATTATGTCGAAGATGTAAAATATATTGAAGACCGAGATTTAAAACCTAGAACCGGACTTGGCGAATGGGTGAGTTCCATTGTTTTTGCAATCGTAGCTGCAACATTTGTGCACACTTATTTCATACAGCCTTACGTTATTCCCACGCCATCTTTGGAGCGGACACTTAGAATTGGAGATTTTTTGTTTGTAAGCAAGTTTCATTATGGGGCTAGAATTCCCATGACAACCGTAGCCGCACCCATGGTTCATGATACCATACCGGGAATTAAGACAAGGTCCTATGTTGCCGATGTTAATCCAGAAACCTGGAAGACATCGTGGAAGAACAAATTGCAACTTCCCTATATGCGATTTCCAGGCTTCAATACAGTCAAAAAAAATGACATTGTAGTGTTCAGTTGGCCAGCGGATACGGTTTATCGTTTTTTTAAAGTTCAAAAAGGAATTAAAAAACCCATAGATAAAAAATCCAATTACGTAAAAAGATGTGTGGGAACACCAGGGGATTCCCTTGCTATCATTGATGGTGATGTATATATAGATGGAAAGAAATTAATACTCTCCGATCGTGCCAAACCCATGTATGACTATACCATCTATTCACAAAAAGGAGTATCTAGTAGGCTCCTTGCAGAAGTTGATGCAGCAGATTATTTACGGAAATATTTTTCAGGAAATCTAAGTCAGGATAAATTTAATGCCCTCTCCCCTTACATTTTGGGCGCTAACAGAACGCCTGATGGTAGAATTGAACTTGTAGCGCAAGAAAAAGGGATTCCAACAGAGGTAATACGACAGTTAAGACTTTCGTTGACCGAAGAAAAGCCCAGATCAAGAATAGCAAACTTAACGGAAGAAATAGCCGCAACACTGCGGGAAGATCAAAGTATAGATTCCGTGGTAAAAACGATAGAACCAAAAGGTGTCTATGGAGGTGCATATCCCCAAAAACCCAATCTTTACCCCTGGAACATGGATAATTTTGGGCCAATATACATTCCAAAGGCAGGTACCACCGTAGCCATTAATTATCGGACAATTCCGTTATACAAGAAAATAATTCGGGATTATGAGTACAACGAGGTTGAAGTAACCGGACAAAAAGTTTTTATAAATGGTGAAGAGGCTGCTTCATATACATTTAAACAAGACTACTATTGGATGATGGGTGATAACCGTGATCATTCAGAAGATTGCCGTACTTGGGGGTATGTTCCCGCAGATCATATTGTAGGAAAACCTGTTTTTCTATGGATGAGTTTTGACAACTTCAATGATGGATTGGCAAATTGGAGGCCTCGCTGGGACCGAATATTTACCACAGTTGGAGGTAGTGGAGAACCTGTTTCCTACCTTAAGTACTTTTTAATCCTGCTCGGAGGTTGGTTTATTTTTGATTTTATTAAAAAACGAAGAAAAAAGAATTGAGTGTTCTGATTCACCCTGTTTATCTTCCAAATATTCTGACGTTCGCTGTAATTGTTCAAAACAGAATCGTTTGGGAAGCGCATGATAATTTTCAAAAACAAACGTATAGAAATAGATGTTATATAAGCACCGACCGTGGAAAGCATATGCTCAATATTCCCATAAAACATGTAGGTACCAGTGAAGGTCGTCAAAAATACGGAGAGGTTAAAATTGACAATAGTTCCCATTGGCAAAAACAACATTGGCGAACGCTGGAAACCGCTTACAGAACTTCTCCTTATTTTGAATTTTATGAGGATGACCTAAAACATTTATACCAAGAACAGGAACATTTACTTTTTGATTTTAATTTAAAAACTGTTGAGGTAATTGCCAATTGCTTAGGTATTAAAATCGATTCGGAAAAAACAACAACTTTTACATTGTCAATAACAGACGACACAGATGCGAGATCATTGGTCGAAGCGAAAAAGACTTTTCCCATTGAAATTGAAATGACACCATATTCCCAAGTGTTTGGCGAAAGACATTCGTTTATTCCCAATCTCAGTATTTTAGATTTGCTATTTAACGAAGGGCCAAATACCATTACCTATCTAAAAAATCAATCCTTGGATTTTTTACATGCTTAGATTTATCGCGCACTACGGAATTCATTTTATTGTCCCAATTGTCATTGGTTTTGTCTTCTTTAAGGAAAATAGGCTTAAAGTAACCTTGCTTTTATTGGCTGGGATATTAATAGATCTAGACCACTTTCTGGCAAGTCCAATCTATGACTCCAATCGTTGCAGTATTAACTTTCATCCATTGCACAGCTATTGGGCCATCCTATTATACTGTATCTTACCCTTTTTTAGAAAGACCCGAATACTAGGGTTGGCACTTATCATTCATATAATCGCAGACCTTGTAGACTGTCTTCTAATCCGAACTTAGCGCAAAGGTGGCCATAACTGGGTAGTGGTCAGATAATTTATCCTTAAAGTTTTGGTGGGAGATGATGTCAAATGAAGGATCGGAAAGGATGTAATCTATCCGTAGAGGAAAACCTAATAAGTTATAGGTTCTTCCAAAGCCTTTTCCTTTTTCAAGAAATGAATCGTTTAAATCACCTTTTATGGTTTGATAAACATTGGAATACTGAGTATTATTGAAATCTCCTATAACTATTTTTTTATGGTCGGTTTCATCCATGCTTTTCCGAATTAGCTTGGATTGCTCATACTGTTTCAGCATTACTCTTCTTGATTTGGCAAACAATTTAGCCGATTGGCCTTTCCTTATTATACCAATTTCCGGAATTATCCTAAACGACTGCAAGTGAATATTATACAACCTTACTGTATCTTTTTTCAGTACAATATCCGCATATATGGCGCTGTTTGAGCTTTCCGGAAAATTAATGGAGTTAACATCCAACAGCGGGTATTTTGAATAGATGGCCTGTATTACCTTCTTTCCTTCATGCTCTCCATATACGAAATCAACAAACTTATAATCATAGGATTGTAAAGCCTTGCTCCGTTTCATGGCATAATGACATTCCTGAAAACAAACAATATCAGGTCTTTCCCGCTCCACAAATGCAATGATAAGACTATCAACATTATCAATGGGTATTTCCCTATTCATATTAAACTTCCGTGCATTGAAGGACATTATGGTAAATGTATCGGAACTATCCATACCATCTCCACTTGAAAACAGATAAAAAGGTCCTAGAACAAAGTACCACAAAATCAGTAATACCATGGACAATACAACGTGAATCCTTTTTTTAAGTGACCAGAAAAAAACAAATGCCACATTAACGTATACCAAAAAAGGTACAATTAGGCTAATTGTAGATAAGGTAGGGAGTGAAGTTACAGGGACATACGGAACTACGAAAGCAATAACGGTAATCAGTGCAAAAACCACATTTGCAAAAAAAATGATTTTGCCGACAAAGGATAACTTTCTCACAGCTTAATCTTCTTTACCCGTTTTAAATAAAAAATCCTTTTCGGCCTTCGATAAACTTTCATAACCAGATTTACTTATTTTATCCAGAATAGCGTCAATCTTCCGCTGGTTTGCCTCTTTATCATAATGGGAGGTGTTCTTTTTCTTGGA
The DNA here is from genome assembly GCA_039985375.1 of Flavobacteriaceae bacterium. Lineage (GTDB taxonomy): Bacteria > Bacteroidota > Bacteroidia > Flavobacteriales > Flavobacteriaceae > Flagellimonas. The sequence goes on along the minus strand of JBDWSS010000112.1, from coordinate 28,589 downwards.
AGTGTTCTTTTTATAGACCGTTTTAAGTGGTCCTTTTTTTTCTCTTGGCTTGAAAAGTTGGGCAATGGTATCCCTAAACTTTTTAAAACCAGTACCAATATCATTCCCGTTAAGCAACTGTCTTGCATATACATAACCCAATAGGGCTCCTCCCAAATGGGCCAACCTACCTCCCACGTTTCCACCGGCCGGAATTTGAATAAGGTCTACCAAAACAAAAAAAGCACCTACATACCAGAGCTTCACATTAAAGAAAATAATACGAACTTCCTGATTGGGAATATAGGCACAGATAAAAATCAAAACGGCAGTTACGCCCGCGGACGCACCTATTAAAACCGTATTGGTTTCCAGCAGGGTTGGAAATATGTTGTAACTCAGCAAAAACACCACTCCTCCCAAGATTACACCCAGGAAATATACATTGATAAACCGTTGGACATCAAAAAGGTTTAGAAACATTCGGCCTGCAAAGTAGAGCATGATCATATTCCAAAAGATGTGGCCCAAGCCTGCATGAAAAAAAGAATATGTAACTATGGACCAAGGTTGTCCAAAGAATTCGATAAAATCCTTGGGGAGTTGAAACCAGGCCACCACAGATTTGCCAAGAAGTGCCACGGACAATCCATCGAGAATAAATACCAGCACATTGAGGACAATTAGCCTTTCCGCTATATTGAGCTTAGCAAAATTATATTGTAAACTTCCTTTTGCCATAAGCTAATTCCACCTGTTTTGGTTAAACTGGTTCTTCTTCCAATACCACATCATGATAAAGCCTATTAATGCACCTCCAATATGGGCAAAATGTGCCACTCCTGTATTGATATTACCAATTCCAAAAAATAAGTCGCCCGCCAATAAGAGCGGAACAAAATACTTGGCCTTAATGGGCACAGGTAGAAAAATTAACATCAACTTTGCTTCGGAATACATAAAAGCAAAAGCCACCAAAATTCCATAAACCGCCCCTGAAGCTCCAACAGCTCTTCCATAAAATGAGCTTCCAAAATTGTCTATCACTTTTGAAGGCACAAAATCCTTGAGCTTATTTAAATCAACTCCATATGGACTCATTAATGCATCCATTATGGTAGACTTTTCAAATCCAGCTTCAATCAATGCATTGAGTCCTTCATTAAAATAATAGTAATTAACCCCTGTATATAACAATGCTGAACCAAGACCTGCCGAAAAATAAAAGAACAGAAACTTATTTCTTCCCCATGCTTGTTCCAGTGGGGTTCCAAAAGCCCATAACGCATACATATTAAACACGATATGCATAAGGCTTCCATGCATAAACATATGGGAAATTACCTGCCACCATTGAAAATTAGTGTTTTCAGGAAACCAAAGGGACAACCATTGGTACATTTGATCCCCATACAATTGTGTGGCAAAAAACAGGATTACATTGATAATCAACAAATGTTTAACAGTCTCGGTCAATCTACCCATTTAACTAAATTTTTTTTCAATATCCCTGTCGGAAATAATGGTATGCGTTAATTTTTGAAAAGGACTCAATGTAGGCTCCTTACATCCAAACAAATCATTTACAAGCGCTAGTTGAGATTCTTGATTCAACAATTCCCCGGTTTTTACCGAAAGGTTTTTGGCAAGTGCTTTTGCCAATAGCTCTGCCTGAGAAATTGAATCACCTTCAAATCCTTCCCTGTAATCCGCAATTAAGCGATCCAATATCGTGCCAATTGCGCTTTCTGCAACCATTAATGGAACACCTGTCACTTTTACAGTCTCAGCTTCCAAAGTTTCAAAAGCAAAACCAATGTTGATAAGACTTTCCCTAATCTCTCTTAAAATAGTCAATTCCTGTTTTGAAAAGGAAAATTCCACAGGAAACAAAAGCTGCTGGCTAACCCCTTCCTTCACCGTAATTTCTCCTAAAAACTTTTCAAAAAGAACACGTTCGTGAGCTCGATTCTGATGAATGACCAACATTCCGGATTTGATCGTACTTACAATATATTTTCGCTGCAGTTGAAAGGTTGTACCGGTTTGTGTCCCGTCTCCAGGTTCCGAATAGAATGTTCCCTGAACCACGGTATCCGATTCAATGGCAATACTGCTAAAATTATCCGTATTCACGGTTTCCAACCCACTGTACAAATTCTCCCATCCTCTTACACTTTCTTTCTGATAGGAAAGTCCGCCAGCACCAGTGGTTTTCTCTCTTTCTTGAAATGGATTAAAAGAAGCATCTACAGAAACCTTTGGCAACACCGCACCTTTCTCCTTGTAGGCATATGGGGTATTTAAATTAGGATCGTGCTCAAAATCCAATATGGGTGCTACATTAAATTGTCCTAAGCTGTGTTTTATGGTGGACCGAAGAATGGCATACATGGTATTTTCATCATCAAACTTTACCTCGGTCTTGGTAGGATGAATATTAATATCGATGGAAGCCGGATCAACCTCCAGGTATAAAAAGTATCCTGGGTATGCATCTGGCTTAACTAGACCTTCAAAGGCGGCCACAACGGCGTGGTGCAAGTAAGGACTCTTTATAAACCTATTGTTAGCAAAGAAAAACTGTTCTCCCCTACTCTTTTTGGCAAACTCTGGCTTACAAATAAACCCAGATACCTTTACCACCTCGGTTTCCTCACTGACCGGAACCAATCGATCTGTCATTTTGCCACCAAAAACGTGGCTTATCCGTTGTCTATGTTTTGATTTCGGAAGGTTAAATATTTCAGAGCCATTGTTATAGAAATGAAATTCGATGTTCGGGTGAACCAGAGCTACACGATGGAACTCATCCGTAATATGCCTTAGTTCAACTTGATTGGATTTCAAGAAATTTCGACGTGCGGGAATGTTAAAAAAAAGATTCTTGACGGATATTGATGTTCCCTTGGGCGTAGCTACCACTTCTTGAAAAACAATTTTACTTCCTTCAATTTTTAAATGCGTGCCAACTTCCCCAGCATCTGTTCTGGTTTGCATATCTACATGGGCAATGGCTGCTATCGAAGCCAACGCTTCCCCGCGAAAACCTTTGGTCTGCAAATTGAACAGGTCTTTGGCATTGGATATTTTGGAAGTGGCATGGCGTTCAAAAGATAGTCGGGCATCGGTATCGCTCATTCCCAATCCATTGTCAACCACCTGAATCAGTGTTTTACCTGCATCCTTTATTATTAATTTTATTAATGTTGCTTTTGCATCTATGGCATTTTCCAACAATTCTTTCACTACAGATGCTGGGCGCTGAACCACTTCCCCTGCCGCTATTTGGTTAGCTACATGGTCTGGCAAAAGTTTAATAATGTCTGCCATTAGGGAGTCAGGAATATGGATAAATCAAAGTCAATAATGAAAAGAAACAACAATATCAAAACGGCAACAATAACAACGAATCTAATTTTCAGGTTTTTATCCCCTTCATTTTTTAAATCATCTACTGCTGATGAGAATTTATTTTTAAGGCCTCTTTTCGTATGTGCCGTGCTTCGGTATTTATCAAGTTTATGTTCAATTTTAAAAGGACTATCCTCACCCTTGTAATATCGGGGTGAATAATTATAGGTTCTATTTTTTCTAAGCTTTAGAAAATTTCGCATTACATCCTTTTCCGTGTATTTCCAAAGGTACTTAAAATCGAAAAACAGTTTTGGCAAGTTGTCCCAAAAAATGTTAACAGTAGTGAAGTGCACGTGTAGCCATTATGTTCAAATACAAATCAATTATAAAGAATAAGTCCACTCTTAAAGTGCAGGGTTGAGCAACAAATGCAATAGGAATAAGTCCTAAAGCCATACTTGAATGTACTTGAGCCTCGAACTTAATCTCGGTCTTGAGAATTTAAATCACCCCAGAACAGCCATCTTAATAGCTGCAATTGCTGCTTCAGTGCCTTTATTACCGTGCTTTCCACCACTACGATCTATGGACTGTTGTAAGTTATCATCCGTTAATACACAGAAAATAACAGGAACATCATAAGCAATGTTCAAATCTTTAATGCCTTGGGCAACTCCGCTACATACATAATCGAAATGGCTGGTTTCTCCTCGGATAACGCTTCCAATGGCAATTACAGCATCTACCTTTTGGGTGGTAAGCATCTTTTTGCATCCAAAAATAAGTTCATAACTTCCCGGAACATTCCATCGGATAATATTTTCCGCCAATGCACCGCAATCCAATAATGCTTCAATGGCGCCCTTGTATAAACCTTCGGTAATGGTATCATTCCATTCTGAAACAACAATCCCAAACCGAAGGGTTTTCGCGTTTGGTATCGTAGACTTATCGTAAACCGATAAATTTTTATTTTCGGTAGCCATGATTTAGTTATTGGCCAAACCTATGAGCACATCTATATTATTGGCCTCTTGGGCCGAAGAAAATTCATTTTTAATCCGCTCAAAGAATGCGAGCGCTTTTTCTTTCTGATCTAAATCTATTGCAGCAATACCTGCTTTGTATAAAAACCGGGGTGTAGTATACTCATTAGTGCTGTGTGCTATTGCTTTTTCATAATAATCCAAGGCATCGGAAGCTTGGTTAAGTTGTGCAAATGCATCTCCTATACCGCCTTTGGCCATGGCTCCAAGCACATCATCATCAGAAGAAAAACCTTCCAAATACTCAATGGCCCTATCATATTGTTGCAGGTTTAAATAGGTCATTCCAGCAGAGTATTTTGCCAAATTTGCTGCTTTTGTTCCTTTATATTCCTCCATAATATCCAAATAACCATATTTACCTTCAGCACCATTCAATGCCAATGTAAACAAGGAATCCTTGGCAGTTTCATTGGTTAATGCTTGATCGTAATATTGCTGCGGATAAAAGAGTTCGTTTGCTGCGGAGGCTTCCTTAGGTTTTTGAATAAATTCATTGTAACCCAAATATCCAAGAACACCTATGGCAATGGCAACAATTGCACCCATAATGTAATTCTGGTTTTCCTGAACCCAAGCCTCTGTTTTGGAAGCACTTTCGTCCAAGGTACTAAAAACCTCTGCCGTTGTGCTGTTCTGCTCATCCAATTGAGCTTCCTCAACCTTATTTTTTGGCTTAAAGCCCCGCTTCTTATATGTTGCCATCCTTTGTTTAATTAATCGAGCAAAAATAAAGTTTTTATCTAAAACCAAAAGGTAATTTATTCGTTATTTTTGGAATCTTTGATTTGTTGGAAAGACATTTTGAACAGCATTTTTCTTTACCCTTGTATGTTTTTAAAACATTTATCTTTAGTTAATTACAAAAATTTTGATTCCAAAAAGCTGGAGTTTGATCCCGTTATAAACTGTTTAGTGGGTAACAATGGTGTTGGAAAAACCAATATTTTGGACGCTATTTACCACTTATCTTTTGGCAAAAGCTATTTTAATCCAGTTTCTACCCAGAATATTAAACACGAAACTGATTTCTTCGTAATCGAAGGCGAATTTGAAAAGAATGAGAGGTCGGAGAAAATCCTTTGTAGCTTCAAAAAGGGCATGAAAAAAGTCATCAAAAGAAATGGAAAGGCCTATGACAAATTTTCAGATCATATTGGTTTTCTGCCCTTGGTCATCATCTCACCTTCGGACAGGGATTTGATTATTGAAGGCAGTGACACGCGCAGAAAGTTCATGGATGGGGTTATTTCACAGTCGGACAAAACATATTTGCAAACTTTGATCAAATACAACAAGGTTTTGGTGCAGCGCAACTCTCTGCTAAAGTATTTTGTGGCCAATAATACTTTTGATTCAAATACCCTTACCATATACAATGAGCAATTGCATGGATTAGGAGTTCAAATCCATAAAAAAAGAGTGGCATTCATTGCATCATTTATTCCAATTTTTAAGGAACAGTATGCACATATTTCAGAAAAGGAAGAGGAAATTATGGTGTCCTACGAAAGCCAACTGTCCACTAAGGAATTAATAACCTTATTGGAAGAAAATATTCATAAGGACAGGGCACTGCAATATACCAGTGTGGGGGTTCATAAAGATGACCTTAGCTTTACCATTAATGAGCATCCCATTAAAAAGTTTGGCAGTCAGGGGCAGCAAAAGACCTTTTTGATCGCTCTAAAATTGGCTCAGTTCCATTTTATAAAAGAGCAAGCCCAAACAACACCCATACTATTACTGGATGATATTTTTGACAAATTGGATGAAAAAAGGGTGGCACAAATTGTTGCCCTAGTGGACGATGATAACTTTGGGCAGCTATTTATTAGCGACACGCATGCGGACCGCACCGAAAATGTAGTTAAAAACATTAGACAGAGCTATAAAATCTTTACCTTGTAGCATGGGGAGAATATTGCTTTTTTATGTGATTCTACTTTCTTTGGGATGCAAAAACTCATCCATTTCAAAAGAAGACCTTCCGCATTTAAATGGGTACTGGGAGATTTCTGAAGTTGAGTTTCCTGATGGTACAAAAAAGAAGTATTCGGTGAATCCAAGTGTAGATTTTATTCAAATTGAAGATATGAAAGGCTTTCGAAAAAAGGTACAACCCAAATTTGATGGCAGCTACAGCACATCAAAAGCCGTGGAACCTTTCCATCTAGTTTTGTACAATGAAGGTTTTGCCCTTCGCTATAAAAGTAATTTAAATGAATGGGAAGAAAGGTTGATCCATTTGGACCCCTCCTCTTTTGCCATTCTTAATGAGGAAGGTATAAAATACTCCTATAAAAGATTTCAACCCATTGTAATTCCCAAGTAATGGCAAAAAGACAAAATTCCCATCTTCATTTAAGTGATGCTTTAGGCGAGTTTATTAAAGAGAATAAGCTACAAAAAGGTATGGACAAGGTTGATACCAAAACTGCTTGGGAAAAACTGATGGGAAATGGCGTGAACAATTACACCACAGCTGTGGAACTTAGAAATGAAACTTTGTTTATATCCCTATCTTCTTCTGTACTTAGGGAGGAATTGAGCCATGGAAAGTCAAAAATCATTGCAATGCTCAATGAAGAGTTGGGAAAAGAACTGATAAAAAAATTAGTATTACGATAAAAAAAGCCACTCCAATTGAGCGGCTTCTATCTATACTTATACTTTTTAACTAGTAGACTTCCCTACCTGCAAAATGGAAAGCACCTTCTATAGCGGCATTTTCATCACTGTCCGAGCCGTGAACTGCATTCTCTGCAATATTGGATGCAAATAATTTACGAATGGTTCCTTCGGCAGCTTCTTCTGGATTGGTAGCACCAATAAGGGCGCGGAAATCGTCCACTGCATTGTCTTTTTCCAAAATAGCGGATACAATTGGACCTCTGGTCATAAATTCAACCAATTCACCAAAGAAAGGGCGTTCGCTATGAACCGCATAAAACGCTTCCGCATCTCTTTTGCTCAATTGCGTGTATTTCATTGCCACAATTTTAAAGCCAGCACCTGTTATTTTTTCTAAAATAGCGCCAATATGACCATTTTCAACAGCATCTGGCTTAATCATGGTAAATGTTCTATTTCCAGTCATTTTTTTAAATTTTTGCGCAAACTTACGTTTTTTCAAGCAACGAACAAGCCTTAATAGGCCTGTTTTAATTCTTGATAAACAACACCATTTTCTCCCATTATCTCCAAATGGGCCTCTTTCGTTTCAAAATTCAAGCGTATTAATCCAAAACTTGGCACCGAAGTAACTTCACTCACCCTAAATTGATTGGGTTCCTCTGTAAATGCTGCATACGAATGCGTAAGGCCACTGCTTGTAAAATCAATCAAAGGATAGGGCATTCCATCAAGATTGGTTTTTGAAAATTCCGAAATATGGCGGTCGCCAGATAAAATGATAACACCCTTTGCTTTTGATGCTGAAATTAACCGATTCATCTTGGCTACTTCTTTTGGGAAATTCCCCCAGGTTTCAAAACCATGCTCTTGGGATAAAAATTGAATACTTGAAATGATAAGGTTAAAATCGGAATCCGAGTTCCCCAATTCTTCTTCCAACCATGCCCACTGTTTTGACCCTAAAATAGTTGCATCATCGAACGTATTTATTTTATACCGTCTATTGGGATCCTCATCCTTTTTAAGCGTACTTCTAAAGTAACGCGTATCCAAAACCAAAACCTTTACCTTTCCCTTGGTCGTTTCATACAAGTGGGAAGCATACACCCCCTCTCGATTTCTTCTTTTATCATCTTTTGGAACTTCCAAAAAATCCAAGAGTAATTGTTGACTCCCTTTTTTCATTGCAAATTCTTCACCTCCATCATTTAGACCATAATCGTGATCATCCCAGGTGCCAATTACAGGAACTTTAGACCTTAATAACTTGTATCCCTCAATATTGCTTTGCTCAGTATATATAGCCTTGAGCTTATCCATTTCATCCGTATCTGCATAAACAATGTCACCGCCCCAAATCCACAGATCAGGTTCTTCCTCCAAAATATCGTCCCAAAAAGGATTTGGCAAGTATTGCTTATTACAGGAACCAAAAGAAACCACAAAAATATCTTCTGATTTCTCCGGATCATTTGAAGAATACAAAGCTATATCTTGTTTCGTCCTGCAACCAAACATGAAAATTGACAAGCCTAAGAAAAGAATGGGATAGCGCATTATCATAAATTTAAAGTGAATCAAAAATAGGGAATCAAGCGTTACCTCTATAGTATATTATTGTATCTTTGCACGCATGAATTTAGAGGATATCACGACAGTTAAGTCGATTCTTTCCCAACCCCAAAAAATCGTAATCATACCACACAAAAACCCTGATGGCGATGCTGTTGGCTCATGTTTAGGCTTATGCAGCTTTCTTAAGGAAAAAGGACAAAAAACCAATGTAGTAGCTCCTAATGATTACCCAAAGTTTTTAAAGTGGATGCCTGAAAATGAATCCATCCTGAACTTTGAAAAAGAAAATTCACAGGCCAAAAAATTACTCGAAGAAGCCACGGTTATATTCACACTCGACTTTAACGACCTATCCCGAACAGGACAGTTGGAGACAATACTAAAAGAAAAGCAGTGTGATTTTATTATGATAGACCATCATCAAAAACCGAGTGACTATGCAAGAGTCACCTATTCCGATGTGAGTATGAGCTCTACCTGCGAAATGGTCTACAACTTCATAGAATATTTGGGTGGACTGGATAACATAACCCAAAATATTGCTACCAATCTATACACCGGAATAATGACAGATACTGGATCATTTAAGTATCGGTCAACCTCGAGCAGAACACATAGGGTTGTAGCCGACTTAATAGATCGTGGAGCGGATAACATGAAAATTCATGAGAACGTATTCGACACCAATTCACCATCACGTTTACACCTAATGGGAGTTGCTCTCAGCAATATGGTAATTTTGGAAGAATACAACGCGGCTTACATTACTTTGTCTCAGGAAGAATTGGATTCCAATGATTTCAAAAAAGGAGATACCGAAGGTTTTGTAAATTATGGATTGACATTGGAAGGAATTATTTTTGCCGTAATCTTTATAGAAAATAAAGAGGAAGGAATCATAAAGATTTCCTTCCGATCTATAGGTGATTTTTCAGTAAATGAGTTTGCAAGAAACCATTTTAATGGTGGCGGGCATGATAATGCAGCTGGCGGACGAAGTGATGTAAGCATGGAAGAAACCATACTACAATTCAATACTATTTTGAAGGAATATAAAAGTCAATTAAACCCATGAGAACCGTTTTCTTACTTTTTGTTGCATTTCTACTGATAAATTGTGGTGGACCAGAGCCGCGAAAACCTGTGAAGGTAAAATCGGGCAGTTTCTTTAAAGAATCCGTAGAGCGGAACAAGGCATTATTGGCGTTGGAAGAAAAGATCATTACCGAAATTATTGAGAAGGACACTCTGCATGATTATAAGGCCAGTACAAGTGGTTTTTGGTATTATTTTGAAACAAAAAATGATACGGCCACCTATCAGCCAAAGACAAATGATCAAATACTGTTTTCTTACAACGCAGTTACTTTGGATAATGATACCATTTATTCAATGAAAGATATTGGGCCAACGTCGTACGTTGTGGATAAAGAGCAATTATTTTCAGGCCTTCAAAATGCGGTAAAACTGCTTAAAATCAGTGAACGGGCAACTTTTTTATTCCCCTCTTTACAAGCATATGGTTACCATGGTGATGGAAAAAATATTGGCCCGAGGACACCTTTAAAATCAACCATAGAATTACATACAATAATTATAAATCAAGACAGTTTAAATTAAAAACACCAATACAATGAAACAATCACTTGTTTTAATCACATTATTTTCAATGCTTTTCTTTGGATGCAAATCTAGCAAGTATGCAGACTTGGGAGATGGAATTTTCGCTGACATACAGACAAATCAAGGCGATATTATTGTTAAGTTGGAACATGAAAAAACTCCAGTGACCGTTGCTAATTTTGTATCCTTGGCAGAAGGTAAAAGTCCTTTTGTAAGTGATAGCTTAAAAGGAAAAAAGTTCTACGATGGCATTATTTTTCATCGAATCATTAAAGATTTTATGATTCAATGTGGAGATCCCACGGGAACCGGGAGGGGAAATCCTGGATACAAATTCAAGGATGAATTTCATGATTCGCTTTCACATTCCAAAAAGGGAATACTATCCATGGCCAATTCAGGTCCTAAAACCAACGGAAGTCAATTCTTTATCACTCATAAGGAAACCCCATGGCTTAATGGGAAACACACCGTTTTTGGAGAAGTAATAAATGGAATGGATGTAGTTGACACTATTGCCAGTGTTGAAGTCGTTGCACCAGCAAACAAGCCTAAAGTAGATATAATCATGAACAAGGTGGAAATTGTTAGAAATGGTAAAGAGGCCAAAAAATTTGATGCCATCCAGATTATGACAGATTATTTTGCCGAAGAAGAAGCCGTTCAAGCAGCTTTCAAAAAAATGATGGATGGACTAACCACAGAGTTTACCCAACAAAAAGAAGCAGCAGAAGAAACAGATTCTGGATTAAGAATATATTCTTTAGTGAAAGGAGACGGTCCACAACCAAAAATTGGGCAAAAAGTACTGGTAAACTATGCCGGTTGGTTGCCCAATGGGGAGCTGTTCGACAGCAATATTGAAGAAATTGCCGCTAAACACAACCAATTAAATCCCGGAAGGAGAGATCAAGGTGGGTATATGCCCGTACCCATGGAGTATAGTCCTGAAGCGAGGTTGTTCCCAGGTTTCAGAGAAGGATTGTTAACAATGAAAGTAGGAGATAAACTTAGAATTTTTCTACCCTCCCATTTAGGACTGGGGGCTCAAGGTAGGGGGCCAATTCCTAACAATTCTGATTTAATTTTTGATTTGGAAGTTACAGGGATTCAAGAATAAGTATCCAAAAGAACAATATAAAGCCATGCTTATAAGCATGGCTTTTTTGTTTTAGTCAAGGTTTTGTTAATGCCTAAAATCCATATTGACAATCTAAAAATTAAGAACTAGATTAGAAGTGTCTAAAAACACTGTAGCTTTTTGATGAGACTAAGAACTAAGACAATTATAGCCTTGGCTTTGCCAGTACAAATAATTCTTGTAAAATGGATTGGAAGCTACCCTGAGCTGGTTGAAAAATACTATAGCGACGGAATATACCCCATTATATCAAGGTTTTTGCGAATGCTTTTCGGATGGATTCCCTTTTCAATAGGAGATATTTTCTATTTATCACTATGTATTTTGGCAGGAAGGTATTTATATAAACGCTGGAAAACCATTGGGCAAAAACCCTTGGTATTTCTGAAAAACATTGCCGTTGTCCTATCCATCACCTATTTTATGTTCCATTTTTTATGGGGTATGAATTACTATAGAAAACCAATAACAGAAAAACTCGGAATTGAAAAAGAATACACTATCCATGAACTGAAAATTTTCACAAAATATTTGATTGAAAAATCCAATCATTATCAAACCAAAATAACAGGAGACAGTATTACTTCGGTAAAAATCCCATATTCCAAAAAAGAAATCTTTCAAAAAACCAAGCTGGGCTATGAATCCTTAAAAGAAATCTATCCAGATTTTGAATACAAAAGCCCAAGCCTTAAATCCTCACTTTTTAGTTTACCGCTCACATACATGGGATATGGAGGCTATATAAATCCATTTTCCAATGAGGCACAAGTAAATGGACTTACCCCCCCTTTCCGACTACCTACGGTAAGTGGGCACGAGGTTGGGCATCAATTGGGATATTCAGCGGAAGATGATACAAATTTTATTGGTTTTTTGGTGTCTTCAAAAAACGAGGATAATTATTTTAAGTACGCTGCTTACTCCAACTCCCTTGCCTATTGCCTTTCTGATTTGTCTAAAAAGGACAGTACATCGTTCAAAGAGAGCATACAACAAATTAACCCAGGAGTCCGAAAAAATTTTAAAGAGGTTTCCAAATTTTGGGAGCAATATGAAAACCCATTGGAACCTGTTTTTAAATCTATCTTCAACACCTTTTTAAAAGCAAATAATCAAGAAGAAGGGATTAAAAGTTACAACTCGGTAGTAGGTCTTTTAATTAGCTACCATTCCAAAAACGGATTCTAGCATAAAGCTTGTTCAATACCGCTACTTCCTTTACCTTTAGAGTGACTAATTCAATATGTAAACTCTATGAAAATGCGACTCTTTACGCTGACCGCGTTCTTTGTCAGTGTTACTTTGTTTGCCCAAGATTATTTTCCCAAAAATGATGGTGTTAAAACAAAGAACAACAACTACACGGCATTTATCAATGCCAAAATATTTGTTACACCATCCCAAGTTATTGATAATGGGACGCTACTTATCCAAAATGGAAAAGTGGTCCAGACAGGAAAGACGGTGGCTATTCCCAAAAACACGGTAATTGAAGACCTAAAAGGAAAATCCATCTATCCCTCATTCATTGATATTTTTTCTGACTTCGGGGTTAAATTGCCTAAAAAAGCAAACACAAGTGGCCGGTCTGCACGGTACAAAGCCACACGTGAAGGATTTTATTGGAACGACCATATTATGCCTGAGAATGATGCCATTTCAAGTTTTAGCTATGATGATAAAAACGCTAAAGAACTTCGAAAAGCCGGTTTTGGAGTGGTCAATTCCCATATCAAGGATGGTATTGCAAGAGGAACAGGCGTATTGGTTGCACTAAACGATGGAGGAAGTGAATCCAAACGTATCCTGGAAGATAATTCCGGTCAATATTTTTCCTTCAAAAAGAGCATTGCCAAAACACAGTCCTACCCCACTTCATTAATGGGCGCCACTGCACTTATGCGGCAGGTGTACCACGACATGGATTGGTACCAAAAAAATACCATGGATACCAAGGATCGATCGCTAGAGGCTTTGATTGAAAATAAGGAATTAACGCAAATTTTTGCTGGAGGAAACAATGGCAATGTTTTAAGAGCCGATAAAATTGGCGACCAATTTGGCATCCAGTATGTAATTTTAGCCGGTGGAGACGAATATGAGTATATCAAGGACGTTAAGGCAACAAATGCCAAACTGATTGTTCCGTTAAACTTTCCAAAAGCCTATGACGTATCCAATCCTTATGAGGCGCAATATATGGCTTTAAAGGACATGCGACATTGGAATTTGGCTCCTTCAAATCCCAAAGTACTGGAAGAAAATACCATCCAATTTGCATTTACCTTGCACGATTTAAAATCCCCTTCGGAATTTATGTCGAAACTCATCAGTGCACTAGATCGTGGGCTTTCAAAGTCAAAGGCCTTAAAAGCCCTTACCATTGTACCCGCCTCCATTTTAGGAAAAACTGACCTTATCGGTTCCCTTGAGTCTGGAAAACAGGCCAATTTTTTAATCACTTCTGGGGACATTTTTGAAAAAGGAACAACACTCTACGAAAATTGGGTGCAGGGCTCAAAAAACATAATCAATTCTAAAGATAAAATTGACATTAGGGGTAATTATAACCTAGCTACAGCAGGTATCACCTATAAATTCTCCATTACCGGAGACGCCGCCAAACCTGAAATAACGGTTAAAAAAGACACCTTAAAACTAACTGCTAAGATTGATTACACGAACGATTGGTTGAATATCTCTTTTTCAAATGATAAAAAAGAATCCAACAGATTTGTGGCCTTGATTCTTCCTGATTCAGAAAGTATTAATGGAACATTGACCGCTGCAAATGGTTCAACATCGTCTGTTACCATAACGAAAACGAATTCTTTTGAAGAAAAAGAAAAAAAGAAGGATGAAAAAGGAGAGGCAAGTTTAGTTTCAGTAACGTATCCAAATGTTGGTTTTGGAAGCAAGATCAAACCCAAACCGGAAAACATCCTTTTTAAAAACGCTACGGTTTGGACAGGTGAAGCTGTTATGGAAACTACCGATGTATTGGTTAAAAATGGCAAAATCACAAAGATTGGCAAAGGTCTCAGCCAAGGAAATGCTAAAGTTGTGGATGCCAAAGGCAAACATTTAACCGCGGGCATTATTGATGAACATTCGCATATTGCGGGGCTCTCAATCAACGAAGCAGGGCACAATTCATCGGCAGAGGTGAAAATGACCGATGTTGTAGACCCCAAGGACATTGACATTTATCGGAATTTAGCAGGTGGAGTAACCACAATACAACTATTGCATGGTTCGGCAAACCCCATAGGAGGGCGCTCCGCTATTCTTCGGTTAAAATGGGGAGAAAGCGCAGATCGGCTCATCTTCCCAAACATGCCCAAATTCATCAAGTTTGCCTTGGGCGAAAATGTAAAGCAATCCAACTGGCAAAGTTTTTCCCGCTTTCCTCAGACACGAATGGGTGTAGAACAGGTTTTTGTGGACTATTTCCAACGTGCCAAAGAGTACGATATTAAAAAGAAAAGTGGTAAGGCCATACGATACGATGAAGAAATGGAAGTTTTGGCCGAAATTTTAAATGGAGAACGTTTCATTAGCTGCCATTCTTATGTACAAAGCGAAATTAATATGTTGATGAAAGTTGCAGAAAAATTTAATTTTCGTGTGAACACCTTCACCCATATTCTGGAAGGTTATAAAGTAGCCGATAAAATGGCCGAACACGGGGCTGGAGGTTCAACCTTTAGTGATTGGTGGGCATACAAATACGAAGTAAACGACGCTATCCCTTACAATGCCGCAATTATGGCAAACCAAGGTATAACCGTTGCCATTAACAGTGATGATGCCGAAATGTCTAGAAGGTTGAACCAGGAAGCCGCCAAAACTGTCAAATATGGTGGGATGTCCGAAATTGAAGCCTGGAAAACCGTTACCGTGAACCCTGCGAAATTATTGCATATTGACAATAGGGTTGGAAGTATTGAAGTTGGTAAGGACGCAGATTTGGTATTATGGAACAATCATCCGCTCTCCGTGTATGCCAAGGCAGAAAAAACCATGATTGAAGGTGCCATCTATTTCGATTTGGAGAAAGATAAAATGCTTCGAAAAGCTGTAAAAGAAGAACGCAACCAACTCATTAATATGATGTTGAACGAAAAAGAAAACGGCGGTAAAATGCAAGGTCCGAAGCAAAACAAAAAACCTCATTTTCACTGCGATAGCCTTTAAAAATTATGACAATGAAGAAAATATATTTATCGCTGGTATTTGGATTGACAATTATTTTTGGACTTTCCGCACAACAAACTCCAGCTCCAGAGCAAACAGAAGCAATTACCATAACCGGAGCTACAGCGCATATTGGCAATGGAACCGTTGTTGAAAACTGTACTTTGGTTTTTGAAAATGGCAAAATAACAAGCATTGGCGGAACAGAAATCCAACCCACAGGTCAAATCATAGACGCCGCTGGAAAGCATGTATATCCAGGATTTATAGCCCCAGGAAAGTCACTTGGATTAATTGAGGTAAATGCAGTAAGAGCCAGTAATGATCAAGATGAAATAGGGGAAATGATTCCACACATAAGAAGTATTATCGCTTATAATGCTGAATCCAAAGTGGTAGAAAGTATGCGGCCCAATGGCGTTTTACTAGGTCAGATTACGCCAAAGGGTGGAAGAATTTCCGGTACCTCATCCATTGTTCAATTTGATGCATGGAATTGGGAAGATGCAGCAATAAAAGTTGATGATGGCGTACATCTTAATTGGCCAACCACGTTTAGGAGAGGCAGATGGTGGATGGGAGAACCAAGAGGTTTTCAACCCAACAAAGACTATCAAAAACAAGTAACTCAGGTAAAAAGCTTTCTAAAAAACTCAACTGCATACGGGAAGGCAAGTACCAATGAAAGTAATTTGGCTTTTGAGGCTATGCAGGGAGTTTTTAGCGGTGAAAAAAGCTTGTACATCTATGCCCAGGACGAAAGGGAAATAATGGATGCCGTGAATATGGCAAAAATGACAGGAGTTCAGAAAATTGTCATTGTAGGAGGATATCACGCTCATAAGGTTGTTGATTTTTTAAAGAAAAATGAAATTCCGATTCTGGTAAATTTCACGCACTCCCTTCCTTCCTATGATGATGATGACTATGACTTCACCTTTAAATTGCCAAAATTGTTGATGGATGCAGGTCTTTTAGTTGGATTGCAGAATGCGTCCGCTTCCAATTTTCAAACCAGAAACCTTCCTTTTTATGCAGGTCAAGTTGTTGCACAAGGCTTGGAAAAAGAAAAAGCTCTGCAATTATTAACCGGAAATACAGCTAAAATTTTAGGCATTGCAGCTGATTATGGTACACTGGAAATTGGCAAAAGTGCTACCTTGTTTATTTCTGAAGGTGATGCTTTGGACATGCGAACCAATCAACTTTCAAAAGCCTTTATTGATGGTAGGGATATTTCTCTAGAAACACATCAAACCAAGCTTTGGAAACGTTACACGAATAAATATGAAGGAAAATAAAAAAAGGCGTTCCAGAAAGAACGCCTCATTTTTTATAAAAGTTACTCTCTAGTTCTTTTTTACTGCAACAAACGTTCCTTTTTCTGGTTTTGCATAAAAAGCATCAGGTTTTGAGATTGTGCTTAGCATACTATTTTCAAATTGAACGGTCCTTCTCGCATCCAAAACTTTGGCCCCCTCAAAATTATGCCAGGTTATTGATTTTGGCAACAGTACCTCTTCAATCTCTTGCCAATCATTATATCTAATCCATTTTATCGTCTTCGATTTTTCACCCGTTCTATAGGTTACCGTATATCCCAACCAGGCCATTTGGTTTGTTTTGGAATCGTAATGGATAAAATATTCATCCTTTGAGGACGTGCCCACTCCAGACTTATAGGAAATTCGAATACCAGGATAATTCTGACCATCATAGACCAAATCTTGTGTATGCGAGTAGATGATACCATCATCTGCCAAAACAAATGGCATAGCATAAAAATAAAACATGAGATTGTGATAAAAAGCTGCATCTCCCCTGTATTTCTTATCTGGGTCAAGCAACCACACTTGGGCCCCATCATAACCTAAAGAAAATTGTTCAGCAGCTACCCTATCCTTTCTGTACCATAAATCTACGGTATGTACCTCGTTAAAATTTCCCTTGCTCAGTGTGTAGGTCAAGGTTCGTTGTTCTTTCCAGGTTTCCAGCCCCCCATGGGCATCAAAAATGTTCTTTAAGGACTTCGGGTATTTTTTTATAGGCTGAACGGTCACGTCATCAACGCGTTCTTGTACCTCTTGCTTTTTTATATCTTTCTTGCATGCGCCAATTGCAAATACAAAAAATAGAACAATAGCCTTCTTCATAATTACTTCATTTGCGACTTCGTCGGAATTACCATTGGAAGATTACAAGAATACGTATTTTTGGGCCGTGATGGAAACAAAACTGATTAGCAGTGTTCAAAATCCTCTGGTAAAGAAGCTTTTACTTTTAAAGGAAAAGTCTAGAGAACGAAGAAAAACAGGGCTTTTTGTGGCCGAGGGAAGGCGTGAAATTGAACTTGCAAAAAAAGCCAACTATACTATAGATACACTCGTTTTCTGTCCGGAAATCTTAAATGAACCTATCAGCAAAACGTTTTTTTCATCAGTAAAGAAAGAGCCTATCCAGACATCCAAACAGGTGTATGAAAAAATAGCACATAGAGGTACCACAGAAGGAATTTTGGCTATTTTGAAAAGCAAGGAACATGGCGTTGAAAACATTCAATTTAAGAACACACATCCCCTAATTTTAGTTGCCGAAGCTCCAGAAAAGCCCGGAAACGTTGGAGCGCTCCTACGCACAGCGGACGCTGCCAATTTGGATGCCGTGTTAATTGCCAATCCAAAATCAGATCTCTACAACCCCAATATTATTCGTTCTAGTCTGGGTTGCGTATTTACCAACCAAATTGGTATGGGAACTTCCGAACAGATCATTGCTTTTCTAAAAGAAAAAGATGTGAAAATTTATTGTGCTACCCTTACAGCATCCAAAAACTACACCCTGAGCTCTTTCAAGGGCTCCACGGCCATAGTTGTCGGAACGGAAGCCACCGGCCTTAGCAGAAACTGGATAAACAATTCAGATGAAAATATAATTATTCCGATGCAAGGCAAAATAGACTCCATGAATGTTTCGGTATCAGCAGCAATACTTATATTTGAAGCGAAACGGCAACGCGGAATTTAGCCTATGGAAAAATCAATACTCTTCTACATCATCATTGCCATTTTAGTAATTCAGTACTTAGTTCAGCAACTATTGGAGTATTTAAATGCCCAACGATTTCAATCCACTATTCCCAATGAATTGAATGATGTTTTTGACGAGGAAGAATACCATAAATCCCAGCAATACAAAAAAACGAATTACAGCTTTGGACTATTTTCTGATGGTTTTTCATTACTACTTACCGTTTGCTTCCTGTTCTTTGGGGGGTTTGAATGGGTAGATGGAATAGCGCGCTCCATTACCGAAAATACTATTCCACTAGCTTTGCTTTTTTTTGGTATTATTTTGCTGGGGAGCAGTTTTCTGGGCCTTCCTTTCTCTTATTACCAAACCTTTGTAATTGAGGAAAAATACGGTTTTAATAAAACGAGTAAAAATCTGTTCTTTTTGGACAAAATTAAGGAGGGAATACTTGGAGCAGTCTTAGGAGGCGGTATGTTATCGGTTTTTATACTTTTTTATCAGTGGGCAGGACCAAATTTCTGGATATATGCATGGATCTTGGTTGGAGCTGTAATTTTATTTATGAATCTCTTTTATAGCCGATTAATCGTTCCCCTTTTCAATAAACAAATACCCCTAAATGAAGGAAGTTTAAAGAATGCAATTGAAAACTATGCCCAGAAAGTAGGTTTTGAACTTAATAACATTTTTGTAATTGATGGGTCCAAAAGGTCTACAAAGGCCAATGCTTATTTTTCAGGGTTTGGAAGAGAAAAACGAATTGCACTTTTTGACACCCTTATAAATGACCTTAGCGAAGATGAGATAGTGGCGGT
The DNA here is from genome assembly GCA_039985375.1 of Flavobacteriaceae bacterium. Taxonomy (GTDB): domain Bacteria; phylum Bacteroidota; class Bacteroidia; order Flavobacteriales; family Flavobacteriaceae; genus Flagellimonas. The sequence goes on along the minus strand of JBDWSS010000112.1, from coordinate 9,186 downwards.
TTTAGCCCACGAGGTAGGGCATTATAAACGAAAACATATCATAGTAAATCTCATGGTTTCCCTTGGACTGACCGGGTTCACACTTTTTATACTTTCACTTTTTATCAATAATCCTGAAATTTCCTTAGCCATTGGGGTATCTGTACCAAGTTTTCATGCCGGGCTTATTGGCTTTATGCTGCTCTATAGCCCTATATCCGAAATTACAGGTTTAGCTATGAATTTTCTGTCCAGAAAATTTGAGTTCCAAGCAGATGATTATGCCAAAAATACGTTTGCCGCAGAACCCTTGGTTACCTCACTAAAAAAGTTGTCCAAAAATAATTTGAGCAACTTAACACCACATCCTGCGTACGTTTTTGTACACTATTCCCATCCTCCTCTGATCGAACGCATTAGAAATTTAAAGGCATAATTTTTGTTGGTTACCATTAAAGATTGTGGTAATTTTAATATACTATGACGGAGGCTGCTATTGAAAAAGAGAACAAAGAGATTGCGAAGCAGTACAAGGAATTGCTTCGTATCAGCTATCAAAACTTGACCAATGAGGACAAGAAGTTGATACGCTCCGCTTTTGATGTAGCTGTGGACGCCCACAAAGACCAGCGCCGTAAATCTGGCGAGGCTTATATCTTCCATCCCATCGCCGTGGCAAAGATTGTTGCTTCAAAAATTGGACTGGACGCCGTTTCAATAGCCTCGGCATTGCTTCATGATGTTGTTGAAGACACGCCATACACTTTAGGGGACATAGAGCGTTTATTTGGTGAAAGTGTTGCTCGGATTGTAGATGGTCTTACCAAAATTGCTCATCTAAAAAAAGATAAGGATATAAGTCAACAAGCAGAGAATTTTAGAAAAATGCTGTTGACCCTCCATGATGATGTTAGGGTTATCATTATCAAAATCGCAGATCGGTACCACAACATGCTGACCATGGATTCCATGCCGGAGCATAAACAGGTGAAAATAGCTTCGGAGACCTTGTATATCTATGCTCCCCTTGCACATAGAATAGGGCTTTATAATATTAAGACCCATCTGGAAGACCTCAGTTTAAAATATACGGAACCCGAGGTATATCAGGACATTCAGGCAAAAATTGAGGATACGGAAGAAGAACAACTAGCTTACATTGAAGATTTCTCGAATGTCATTAGAAATTCTCTGGACAAAGAAGGACTTAATTATGATATTAAGGGCAGAATGAAATCCACTTTTTCCATTCGAAGAAAAATGAAAGCCCAAAATGTTGCTTTTGATGAGGTATATGACAAGTTTGCAATTCGAATTATCTATAAATCAGATAAGAAGAACGAGAAATTTTTAGCCTGGAAAATCTATTCCATCGTAACCGATCATTTTACGCCAAACCCCATACGCTTGCGCGACTGGATTACCTCGCCAAAATCCACGGGCTATGAAGCACTTCACATTACCGTAATGGGCCCAAAGGGAAAATGGGTAGAAGTACAGATTCGTAGTGAGCGAATGCATGAAATTGCAGAAAAAGGGTATGCGGCCCATTTTAAATACAAACACGGTGAACAAAAAGAACAAGGCATTGAAGAATGGTTAAACAGATTACAGGAAGCGCTTGAGACTTCAAATAGTAATGCTGTGGATTTTGTAGAGGAATTTAAACTCAATCTATATTCCAAGGAAATTTTTGTCTTTACTCCAAAAGGAGATTTGAAGTCCATGCCCAAAGGAGCTACCCCTCTGGATTTTGCTTTTCATATCCACACGGAAATTGGCATGAAAACCCGAGGTGCTCGTGTAAATGGAAAACTGGTTCCCTTGGGGTCAGAGTTACATAGTGGCGATCAGGTTGAAATTATTACCTCAGAAACCGCCAAACCCAATCAAAGTTGGTTGGATTATGCGCAAACAGCAAGGGCAAGAGCAAAAATTAAATCCTCCCTTGGCGAAGAAAAAAAGAGCATTGCAGCAGAGGGAAAAGAAATTCTTAGAAGAAAATTAAAGTCACAAAAGATTACCCTGAACGAGGATACGGTTAACAAACTGGTACTATTTTTCAAGCTAAAAACCAGTTTGGATTTATTCTATCGTGTTGGTGCTGGGGTCATAGACAATGAACGCATAAAAGACTTTGCCTCCTCTTATCACAATGCCTTCCTTAATTTCTTTAAAAACCGTATTCGTAGAAACCCGGCTCCCAAAGATGTGGATAGGGACGAAATTACCACCAAATATGATATGCTTGTATTTGGAAAGGAAGAAGAAAAGTTAGTTTACAAGCTTTCCCAATGTTGCAACCCTATTCCTGGTGATGATGTTTTTGGCTTTTTAAGTGTCAATGATGGCATTAAAGTCCATAAAAAAAACTGTCCGAATTCCATTTCATTACAGTCTCACTATGCCTATAGAATTATGTCTGCCAAGTGGATAGATTCTACGCAGGAAGAATTCACCGTGGAAATTCATATTACTGGAATTGACAATTTGGGCCTTGTCAATGATATAACCAACATCATATCGGACAATATGCATGTTAATATGCGTAATCTTAATTTTAGTGCTGACGGAGGCACTTTCACTGGGAAGATCACCCTTGTGGTAAAAAATAATAGCATCCTAAAGAAACTAATGAACAACCTGAAGCAAGTAGAGGGCATAGACAAAGTAACCAGAATTTAATTTTTAGCTGTACCTTTGTTGTTTAGCATAGGTTAGAACGCTATGGGGAATAATAAGAATCAAGAAATTGTAAAAAATGTCTTTACCACTTTTTTAGAAGAAAAGGGGCATCGGAAGACACCGGAACGATACGCCATTTTACAAGAAATTTATGAAAGTGACAACCATTTTGATGTAGAATCTCTTTACATTAAAATGAAGACCAAAAATTATAGGGTTAGTCGCGCTACCTTATACAACACTATTGAACTGTTGTTAGATTCTAAGCTGGTGCGAAAGCATCAATTTGGAAAAAACCAGGCGCAATACGAAAAATCTTATTTTGATCGGCAGCATGACCATGTTATTCTAACCGATACTGGAGAAGTTGTGGAATTTTGCGACCCGCGCATTCAATCCATAAAGAAAACCATCGAGGAGGTTTTTGACATCAAAATCAATAATCACTCACTTTATTTCTACGGAACTCGAAACAAAGAAGAAAACCTAACCGAATAACCAAAACATTTCATGGTAGATTTATTGCTTGGACTCCAATGGGGAGACGAAGGAAAAGGAAAAATTGTTGATGTACTTACAAAAGATTATGACATTATCGCACGTTTTCAAGGTGGCCCAAATGCTGGCCATACATTGGAATTTGATGGCATAAAACATGTACTCCATACCATACCATCAGGAATCTTTCATGAAAATGCAGTGAACATTGTTGGTAACGGGGTTGTTATTGATCCGGTTATCTTTAAAAAAGAATTGGACAATCTTGAAAAGTTCGATATTGATATTCTCGCCAAACTTTTCATTTCAAGAAAAGCACATCTTATTTTACCAACACATCGTTTATTGGATGCTGCATCCGAAGCAGCAAAGGGAAAAGCCAAAATTGGCTCGACCTTAAAAGGAATCGGTCCAACCTATATGGACAAAACCGGTAGAAATGGAATGCGCGTGGGCGATTTGGAGTTTAATAGCTGGAAGAAAAAGTATCGGACCTTGGCGGATAAGCATGAAGCAATGATTGGGTTTTATAATGTGGACATTCAATATGATCTTGCTGAGCTGGAGGAAGAATTTTATGAAGCAGTGGATACCTTGAAACAATTGAATTTTATTGATAGCGAAGAATACATATTCAAGGCGCAAGATGAAGGTAAAAAAATCTTGGCCGAAGGGGCTCAAGGTTCATTGCTTGATATTGATTTTGGCACTTACCCCTTTGTAACATCATCCAACACTACCGCAGCAGGAGCCTGTACCGGATTGGGTGTGGCTCCCAATAAAATTGGCCGGGTACTGGGTATTTTTAAGGCATATACCACAAGGGTTGGCAGTGGCCCATTCCCTACCGAATTATTTGACAATGATGGGGAAACCATGGGCCGTGTTGGCAATGAATTTGGTGCGACCACGGGAAGACCTAGAAGATGTGGATGGTTGGATTTAGTAGCTCTAAAATACGCTGTTCAAATTAATGGGGTAACCGAACTGATGATGATGAAGGGCGATGTACTAAGTGGTTTTAAAAATTTAAAGGTCTGCACAGCATATAACTATAAAGGTGAGGAAATAACCCACCTACCCTACAATATAGAAGCTAAAAATGTTACTCCCATTTACAAAGAGATGAAGGGATGGGACAAGGACTTGACCAAATTAACCTCGGAGTCTGAATTCCCAAAGGAACTCAACGACTATATTGCTTTTTTGGAAAAGGAATTAAACGTTCCAATAAAAATAGTTTCGGTAGGGCCAGATAGAACACAGACCATACATAGGTGATTTTCCCAAACCTTTCTAAATCCATCTCCATACTTTAGTTAAAAATCCTACTTTTGAACAAAATTCTAGCGATTGAAAAGAATTTCGTTTTTTATTTTGCTTTCCATATTTTTCACTGGTTTTGGACAAGAAAAGGAACAAAACTCAGAAAGTAAAAAGATAAACATTGTATATGGAGCCAATTTCACCAAAGATGAGGTCCAGTTTCCAGGGGCATCCATTTTTAGTAAAGATGATGAGCGACAAGTACAATTTGAGCACCAAGGAGCCGATCTATGGTGCGATATTGCTATTTTTTATTCCCAAGAAAACCGACTAAAGGCAATCGGAAATGTGCGCCTTCAACAGGGGGATTCCATTGAAATGAACAGTGGCTATATGAGCTACAATGGGGACTCAAAGTTGGCAAAAGCATGGGAAACGGTGGATTTAACCGATGGCCAAATGACTTTGACCACGGACACGCTTTACTTTAATAGGGAAAAACAGGAATCGTTCTATGATTCTGGCGGTAAGGTGGTAGACTCCGTGAACGTGCTTACAAGTAAAATAGGTACATACTTCACAGAATTAAAAAAAGTGCAGTTCAAAAACAAGGTGCACATAGACAACCCTGAGTACATTATAGACTCAGAGCAATTAGATTATTATCGTGTATCAAAAAATGCCTACATGTATGGGCCCTCCACCATTACCGGGGAAGATTACAAAATATACTGTGAGCGCGGATATTACGACACTAAAATTGAACAGGGTTATGGTATAAAAAACACTCAGATCAACTATGATAACAAAATAATACAGGGAGATAGTCTCTATTTTGACAAAACCTCATCGTTTGCATCCGCCACAAACAACATAAAAATTACCGACACTATAAACAATGGGGTAATAAGAGCACACTATGCGGAGGTTTTCAAGGCCAAGGACTCTGTTTTTGCCACTAAAAGGGCCGTTTCCATAAGTTTGGTGGAACTGGATTCTTTATACATGCATGGGGATACACTTATGGTTACTGGTAAGCCAGAAGCCCGTATTCTCCGAGCTTTTAGAAATGCTAAGTTTTACAAAACGGATTTAAGTGGAAAATGTGATTCAATCCATTTTAACCAAAGTGCCGGGCTGACACAGATGATAACCGATCCTATACTTTGGAATGTCGAAAACCAGATTACCGGAGATAGCATTCATCTCATTTCTGATATGAAAACGGAGAAAATGGATTCTCTTAAAGTATTGGAAAATGCCTTTATTATCTCATTGGACACCATAAGTAAAACTGGTTACAATCAGGCCAAAGGAAAGGATTTGTTCGGAAAATTCCAGGAGAATGAACTTAAGATCATCGACTTGGTTAAAAACACCGAGGTCATCTATTATATGTACAATGATGATCAAGAACTTATAGGAATCAACAAGACCATTTGCAGTAAGATAAGGTTGCTAATGGCCAACAACGATATTGAGGACATCACTTTTTTTATAAATCCAGACGGTGACATTTTCCCTGACAAAGACCTTCCCAAGGAAAGCAGAAAACTCAAAGGTTTTATTTGGCGGGGAGACGAACGTATTCTTACCAAAGAAGATATTTTTGATGAAGACGACAATAACATCGAATTAGTAAAAATTCGTGGAATTGACAATCCAATAGATATTGATGCCGAGGAAGAAGAGCGTAGAAAAAATGAAAATGATCCTGTTAACCAAACTGCTACTCCCAAAGCTATAAAACCTAAGAAAACAGCCGTCAAGAAAGCACAAAATCGCTGATGTTAAAAGATGATTTTTTTACATATCAGACACAAACTACACCGCACCCACTAGGCTTAGAAGTTTCTCATGCCAAAGGAAGCTATATCTATGACAACGAAGGAAATGCACATTTAGATTTTGTAGCGGGAGTCTCTGCATGCAGCCTAGGGCATTGTCATCCACGAGTGATAAACGCTGTAAAAACTCAGGTGGAAAAGTACATGCATGTAATGGTTTATGGAGAATATGTTCAACAACCTGCGGTTGAATTCACAAAATTATTGGCTTCACACCTTCCAAAAAATTTAGAGACTACCTATTTGGTAAATTCTGGAACAGAAGCCATAGAAGGTGCCATAAAATTGGCCAGAAGATATACTGGTCGTTCTCAACTTATATCAGCCCACAATGCATATCATGGAAACACCATGGGCAGTCTTAGTATTATGGGGCATGAAGAACGAAAAAGTGCATTTAGGCCTTTACTTCCAGATGTAAGTTTTATCAATTTTAACGTTGAAAAAGATTTGGAGCATATAACCGACCAAACCGCAGCCGTAATTTTAGAGACCATTCAAGGTGGTGCTGGGTTTATTCTTCCAAAAAATGGATATCTGTTCAAAGTAAGAAAACGATGCTCTGAGGTGGGTGCATTACTGATTCTGGACGAAATTCAGCCTGGTTTTGGAAGGACAGGCAAGCTGTTTGCATTTGAACACTTTAATTGTATACCAGACATTCTAGTTGTGGGCAAAGGTATGGCATCTGGATTACCCGTTGGTGCTTTTCTTGCTTCAAGAACAATAATGGACAGCCTGCAGAATAACCCAAAATTAGGCCATATAACCACATTTGGCGGAAATCCGGTAATCGCTGCTGCCAGCTTGGCAACCTTACAAGAAATTACTGAAAGTCAGCTAATTGAATCAACAATTCAAAAAGAAAAGCAGTTTCGAAACCTTTTGGTACATCCTTTGATTAAAGAAATAAGAGGTAAAGGTTTAATGCTTGCATTGATACTGCAAAGTGAAGAAATTGCAAATCATTTAGTGCTTACAGCGGCCCGCAAAAAGCTTATCCTTTTCTGGCTGCTTTTTGAACCAAAAGCGGTTAGATTGTCACCGCCTTTGACTATTTCAACCCATGAAATTGCAAAGGGATGTGCTCAAATAATTGAAATTTTGGACGAATTTAAACCAACCGCTGTTAACTAATTTGTTGATAACATACGTAAAAATTGAACCTAAAGAGAGTCGCAAAGGGCTAATTTTAAGTCCATAGTCAAACCAAAACGTACCTATGGCGTTAGATGCTAACGAATATCCTGAAAAATCCATCACAAAGTTTGAGTCCATGCTTAAGACAGATGATGTCTATTTTTTTGATGCAGAGGACTTTGAGGAGATTATTCACCACTACCTGAACAATGGAAAAATATCCTTGGGTAAAAAGGCCATCCAGATAGGCTTGGAACAGCACCCTAATTCTTTAGAATTAAAACTTTTACGGGTAGAGGTCTTGGTCTTTGAAGATAAATATGATGAAGCAGGGAAGATACTTGATGAACTGCAGAACATAGACGCAGGCAATGAGGAGATTTTTATTCAACGCGCAAATATCCAATCAAAACAGGATAATCACCAAGAGGCCATAAACCTTCTTTTGGAAGCCCTACATCTAACAGATGATAGTTTTGATATCCATTCGCTTTTGGGCATGGAATATCTCTTCTTGGATGATTTTGAAAAGGCGAAACGCAGTTTTATGCGCTGTGTTCAATTTGATGAAAATGATTATTCCTCCCTATACAATGTAATTTACTGTTTTGAGTTTTTAGAAGATTTTGATGGGGCAATCCATTATTTGAACGACTATCTCCAACGAAATCCCTACTGTGAGGTTGCATGGCACCAGCTAGGCAAATTGTATACTACCAAGGAACTTTATAAAGAGGCCATTACTGCTTTTGATTTTGCCATTATTTCTGACGACTCTTTCATTGGTGCATATTTTGAAAAAGGTAGGGTATTGGAAAAACTGGGCAAGTACAATGAGGCCATTGAAAATTATGAAACCACTATTACCATAGAAGACCCAACCTCGCACGCTTATTTGCGGATAGGAAAATGTCATGAAAAATTGGGCAACAACGATTTGGCAAAATATTATTATTATAATACGGTGCATGAAGACCCTTTATTGGACAAAGGATGGTTGGCCATAACGGACTTTTACTACAAGACGGAAAATTATGAAAAAGCCCTTTTCTATATAAATAAGGCCATCAATATAGATGGAGAAAATGCATTGTACTGGAAAAAATGTGCTAAAATCTATTTTGCCCTAAATAATTTTGATGAAGCAGATTTTGCCTATAAACAGGCCGTTGATCTGGGTAATTACGAGTTGGGTACTTGGCAAAATTGGGCAGATTCGCTTAGAAAGTTGGGCGATTTTAGTTCTGCCACCCAAGTATTGATTCAAGGCATTGAATTTTACCCTGAAAATGCAGCACTTCTTTATAAATTGGCTGGAGTCCATTTAAAAAATGATAAAATTTTAGACGCTAAGGAAAAATTATCAGAAGCCATGCAACTTGATATTCAAAAATTACAACTATTTGAAGAAGAATTTCCGGAATTCAAAAATGTAAAATGGCTTAAAACTTTGGTTTCTGAAATCAAAAAGGCCTCTACTTAAATCCCTGATTTCACTATCCAACTTATGAAAGTACGTCAACTTAAAGATTATGTGTTCATTACTTTAAAAGGTATGGCAATGGGCGCAGCAGACGCCGTTCCTGGCGTTTCCGGAGGAACTATAGCACTTGTTTCAGGAATTTATGAAGAACTTGTTGGAACTATTAGCAACATTAATTTGGAGTTATTTAAATTGCTCTTTCAAGGGAAATTAAAGGCATTTTGGAACAAAGCCAATGCAAATTTTGTTTTGGCACTGGGAATTGGAGTTTTAGCAAGTTATGTTTCG
>JBDWSS010000111.1:0-33535 GCA_039985375.1 Flavobacteriaceae bacterium | reverse complement strand
ATCATCATCATCATCACTATAAGTTGCTGTTCTAATAACTTCCCTTAAACGATTTTGACTAATCAACCCTTGAATTGCCGCAGACGGATTGGAGATATCTTCTGGATATTCTACTTTAGAGATGAGCAATTTTTCATTACTATCTACAGTTTCTGTTCTAGTTGTGAATAAATGATTTGAATTGTCATAAAAATGATTAGTCGTTTTTTTTATGGAATCATTTTCGTGATAGGTCGTTATTATTTCTTTGCTTATGCTTTTCCAATCAACTATAGTTGAGTAATAAGCTAAAACTTGAGCTGTTTCAATGGAAACAAGGCCAGCATTGTATATTACATTATTTCCCCATTTTAAACCCAGTGAATACTTAATATTTCCACTGAATGTGAAAGGATCACTAGTATATTCTAAAGATTTTTTTTGGGTCAATTCAAAACCACCATCTATTTTTTTATAATTCTTTTGCTCTAAAAGTTTTCCTCTATCAACTTCTTTGCTAGTCCCTGGTGGGTATGGAAAATTTTCATTGGATAAATCTCTTGTATTAGAAAATTGATACTCAGTATATCCAGTTTCAGAAGTATTATTAGTTTCCTCAAAAACCTTTTGGTAACCAACAGATGAACCTGAATGGGTTACTTGTTGCATATTGCTTGTAGACCTTACTCTTAAAAGGGAAGTAGCACTATTACCCCCATTAGTAGTACCACTATAATAAATCATTTCATCAGAATGGCTAAAATTAGGACTGCCAAACACGTCACCTGATGATAGGGTAGAAATATAGTCTGTAGTATATTTATACTTTTTGACAATGGGCTGTAGCGCAGAAATGCTGGGATAGTTCCTCATCTCTTTTATGCGTAAACCTCCTACATATTTGTTATCAGTTTGGGTAATATTTACAATGTCCCATTCTGCAATAAAAATAAAATCTTGGTATTGTGGAGGTGATTGGTCAAAACTCGCCGTTAGTTTATAGGTGCCATTAGGCAAAAATAAAGCTCTGTCATATGGCGGATTATCATTTGAATTAAATATATCTGTGATTGGATAAGAATTTGTCATTCCTTGCACCGTAAATCGCGCACAGTTATTGGCATTCTGACTTATATCACAACCTGGAAATTCAATAGTAAACCTTGTATTTGACCCTCCATCTGAATTATTATTATTCAAGAAAGAATCAGGTGGGTTATTGATGGTAAAAGTCATTTCAAATGAATTAACTATGGGGATTGACTGATTTGGATCTATAAAAAACTCATCCCCGGCTAGTATTACCTGATCTTCATCATACTGGACTTGTATATCATTGGCATAAGCCATGTTGTTTTCAAAATCAAACTCTGTGTAACCTTTGGCAGGGTATGTAATACGTTCTAAAATGCCAAACTTGGATTTAATTGGATCTATTCCCCTATCCGCGGCCGTGATTTGGATTGGAGGGTCGATATTTGGAAGATAGTAAGTAGGTGTTAAATCTTGATTGAATACTTCCCCATTGAAATACCCCCAATAGTCCTGAGCTGCACTATTTCTACAGGGAGGACTATAGGTTTCATCATAAACGAATTCATGTTCCAGTGCTTCACTAGTAGCTGGAGAAACCCTACTGATTTTGTCTAAAAACATCCATTTTCTAGTATAATTGTCTACATTGTAGCAGGGTGTTCCGGCATATGCCCCCCCATTACCTGAAACATATCTACTTACAAATTCATATTTGTCTATCAATTGACTATTGTTATAAATTGAAATATTGTCAAGACCATAACCGCCCTGTAAATCTTCCCTTTCTGAACTTTTCTGATTAAACAATACTTGACCGTTTTTAAATGTTATTGATTCAATAAGTTTGGCATAGGTGGTATTGATGTTTTGAATACTCCCTTCATCTGATGGTAACCCACCACTTATACCACCTAGATAATGGTATTTTGTAACTACATTTCTTGTTTTGGTAAGTTGATTTTCATCCCTATAAGTGAAATGAATGGTGTCCTTTTTAGTTGGTGATATCATTTTTGAGGCATACCAGGTACTTTTTATTGGTTGGGTACCATTTGCTTGGGTAGTTTCTATTACATCCAAGATATATTCTAAACCCTCTTGTGAGATAATTTTAAAGTTGTCCCCCTCTTTCTGGATTTTTGTATTACTCCTTGGATAAGTGATAAATGTTGTGGATTCTTGATTATAAAAAAATTTACCACTTTCTTCCGGAAGATTATAGTAAAAGATATCTGGTTCTGAATCAGCTGTTCCAGCAAACAATTCGGCTCTGAATTGATTAACTATACTACTATTAGGGTCTAATTCCCCAATATCTTGTACAGTATATCCACCATAATCGGTAAAATAGCCCCCGCCAACATCATCGGCAATTCCACGAACACTTCTAGAGATTGAAGGAATTGAACTTAAAGACCACCCCAATCCTACCCATGATGCAATACTTTCGACCTTATTACCTCCTGCATGGTAGCTCAATAACAATGGTAAATAAAGCTCTCCTGAACTTATATTGTGGATTGGAATAGCAATATTTGGAACACCGGTAAAATAACTTACTGGTATTTCCCCATATTTAGCTATTGATGCAGCATCGGGACTTAATGGAACAATGTTTGGCAACTCCACTTCAACCTGTGCGTTAAGCATTAACTGAGCTGACAATGCTAATAAAAGTAAAACTTGTTTCATGAATGTTTGTTTCAATGTTATTTTCTATTTTTATTTAATTGCATTTTTAAAACGCTCACCTCAGATTTTAAAAATTGTAATTCCTTAGTTTGAACTTTTATACTCGCCTCTTGTTGTATAAGGTGTAAAACCAATTCCTCAATCTTCTCCAACAACTTCATGTTCATCTCCCCCAACTGAATGCCGTTTTCTTCCATCTCTTGAGCCGAGGGAATATTGGGCAAATGACCATTGGCTTTAATGTAGTCCTGGACTTCCTTCAAGGATTTAAGATCATAACCTTCTTTAAAGACATAGTCCGGGGCGGGTACGGAAAGATCCACCTTTACTTCTTCGGCATGGATGTTGCCTTTTACCATGAGCTTGGAATCGGGATTGGTGGTGCCGATACCGAGCTTTCCATTAATAAATTGATTCCCTTCACTATGTACAACGCGCGCCCAAGTTCCAATACCATTAACATTAGTGCTTCTGAAATACATGGTAGGGTTTGTGCTAGAATTTTTAATTGCTATCTGTCCATTATATCTATATGTTGAATTGTTTGAGCTATGGTTGAAGTTGACCCCCCAGAACCATTGATTTGATTCGGGTGCATTCGTAGCGCTATAACTCTGATAAAAACCACTCTGCCAAATGGTATTCCAATCCGAGGTATTTATTGGGTCTCGCAATAAAATAGTATTAGCTGCAATGTTACCTGTAACATCCAATTTTTCAGTTGGGGAAACGGTACCTATACCTACCTTACCATTGTTGGCCACTATGGCATTATTGTACAATTGGAACTCTGGCCTAGTGGAGCTTGATCTTGATAACTTTAGTACAGCTTCTTGATTATCTCCTGAATCTGAAGCAGTAATATCCAAGTCTATTGCATACCCCCTATCAATGGTATTGAGCCTCCATCGATATTTGTCTTCATAATTAGCCGAAAGAATCAAATTAGTGGTATTGGCATTAGATCCATTAATATGTAATTTTCCATCTGGCACTGAAGTCCCAATACCAACATTCCCATTTGTACCGTTAATTACCAATCTGTTCTGTCCATCGAGGTTAATGAACATATTGTTCACTGCCGCATCAACACTCCCAAAATAAAGATTGTTACTCCCGTTTATACCTAAGAGCCTGGTATTGATATTTGAACTTGTCTTTGCATAAAGGTATTTGACATTGTCCAGGAAAAGATTATCTCCTGTTTGAGCCAATACCATCGGCCCTATAAGAAAGGCCAATACTATGGTGGATAATTTCATTATTTATGGTAGTTTAAAAGTTTCTCCATCTTTTCCAATCTTTCAGTAAGGTCATCCAGCACCTTTAATTGTTCCTGTTGTCGAACAAGCTTTTTCTCCTGTTCAATAGTATACAATGTTAACTCCTCGATTTTCTCCAAAAGTTTCATATTCATTTCTCCCAATTGAATACCGTTTTCCTCCATTTCCTTTGCAGAAGGAATGTTGGGCAAATGCCCATTGGTTTTAATGTAATTTTGGACTTCCTTCAAGGATTTAAGATCATAACCTTCTTTAAAGACATAGTCCGGTCCGGGGACCGAAAGATCCACCTTTACTTCTTCGGCATGGATGTTGCCCTTTACCGTAAGTTTGGAGTCTGGTGCGGTAGTGCCGATACCTACATTACCGGTAACATCAGTAATCACCATTTTAGGTGAAGCATCCATTGTAAGTCCATGGGATATTGAAAATGCATTGCCATTATCCTTTACACCTACAGACCATTTTGAATTCGCCTCAGATCCTTCATAAAAACTGATATATGCATCCCCGGGTCCAGATTCACCATTGCCAACCAAATGGATCTGTCCTTGACCCTGCTCCCCACCTTCTCCATGAACTTGTAACTTACCAGTAGGACTGGTAGTTCCTATACCAACATATCCCGTAACATCCCTAATTATTAATTTTGGAGCAGCATCCATCGTCAACCCATGTGATATGGAAAATGCATTATCGTTATCCTTTACGCCAACTGACCATTTAGAATTGGATTCGGATCCTTCATAAAAGCTTATGTAGGCATCACCCGGGCCACTCTCCCCATTACCAACAAGGTGTATTTGTCCTTGACCCTGTTCTCCAGCGATACCCTTAATTTCCAATCTCCCCAACGGATTCGTAGTTCCTATTCCCACGTTCCCATCTTCGGTGATTCTCATTCTCTCCACTGCAGGCCCGCCATCTGGATCCGTAAAAAAGGACAGATTGGATACATTATTGGTGGCATGCATTAAGGTAGATGTTACAGAAGCCTTTGCTCCTTTTAGGGTGAAATTCAATCCTATGCCATCACCATCGGAAGCTCCCAAATTTGCAATATCTAGCAGTGAAGATGGATTGGTAGTGCCTATTCCCACATTGCCATTGTCTGGGAATGTATTGGTAATTTGTCCATTTATGGTCAAAAACGACATGCAAGCTATACTCATTAACAATTTTAATTTGCTCATTTATTTTGGTTTAAAAGTTTTTCTATTTCTTGTTGTTGACTTTCATTCTCTTTTTTTAATTCAAGCACGTAGAGCGTCAACTCTTCTATCTTCTCCAACAACTTCATGTTCATTTCACCCAGTTGGATACCGTTTTCTTCCATCTCTTGGGCCGAGGGAATATTGGGCAAGTGGCCATTTACCTTAATGTAGTTTTGGACTTCCTCCAGAGGTTTGAGGTCATAATCCTCTTTAAAGACATAGTCCGGTCCTGGAACAGAAAGATCTACTTTCACCTCCTCTGCATGGATGTTGCCTTTTACTGCTAGTTTAGAGTCTGGGTTAGCCGTTCCAATGCCTACTTTTCCATTACTTTGAACTCTCATTCTTATGTTACCATTACCATCTTCCAGTTGAAGAATCGTAGGGTTATTTGAGGATTGGGAACCTCCGTAGCCGCTTTTGACCAAAAGACCCTGTCCATCACCTCCTCCATTATAGATTTTTGTGGTCCAAGAATTATTGATGGATTTGTTTACTTCGAGAAATGCAGAGGCCTGCGAAACCCCCAATCCATAGTTTCCATTCTGATCTTGTGTCACTATATTTCTCCAATCAATCCAAACATCGTTGGTGGGGTCCCATTGTCTTAACTTCAGTTCTCCATAAGGGTAACTGGTAACCATTACTTCAAAGCTTCTGTGCTCCGATCCCATCGCGGTTAGTTTGGTACCGTAAGGATATGCCCAATTCAACGTGTTGTTGCTCCCAGGACCACTCTGATAATAAACACCTGAGTCCATGTTGTTCGGATTTTCACTTTCCGCATATTGTTGCTGGGCAACTACTATTATTGGAATCATAAAAAAGGCAATTTTTAGAAGTATTTTCATTTTGCATTAGGTTTAGGCCCTATGTATTTCTTTAATTCATCATACTTATTTTCAAGTAGGGCTTGTTGTTGTTTCATTTCGATAATGTACAGCGTCAACTCTTCTATCTTCTCCAACAACTTCATGTTCATTTCACCCAGTTGGATACCGTTTTCTTCCATCTCTTGGGCGGAGGGAATATTGGGCAGGTGCCCGTGTTCTTTAATATGGTTTTGGACTTCTTCCAAGGATTTGAGGGCATAATCCTCTTTAAAGACATAGTCCGGTCCTGGAACAGAAAGATCCACTTTTACCTCCTCTGCATGGATGCCTCCCTTTACGGTTAGTTTGGAATCTGGAGATGTGGTGCCGATGCCAAGTTTTCCATTGATAAATTGATTTCCTTCACTATGTACAACGCGCGCCCATGTTCCAATACCATCTTTATTTGTACTCCTGAAATACATCCTGGGAATACTTGAATTCTTTATAGCTATTTGACCATTATATCTGTATGCTATATTATTTGAACCGTGGTTGAAATTAACTCCCCAAAACCATTGGCCAGTTTCAGGTGCGTTTGTGGCATTGTAACCCTCATAAAAACCACTCTGCCATATGGTATTCCAATCACTTGTGGTAACAGGGTCATTTAGCAGTAACCTGTTGCTCAATATGTCTCCATTAACATGCAGTTTTTTGGAAGGAGAAGTTGTACCGATCCCCATATTGCCATTTGAGGTAAGCGTAAGTATGCTTGTCCATGTTGAAGAGTTATGCCTCCCTTCAAAATTTAGCAAGGTTTTTCCACCGGGGTCGGAATTTACTATTCGATGTCCAAAACCACTTCCATAGCTGGAGGAGAACCAAGTAATGGATTTGTTGGTCCACGGGTTGGCATCTAGATTGTCAAATGTGGTGGTCTGGGCATAGCCTGTAAGACAGATACAGATAGTAACCGGTAAGGGTATTCTTTTCATGATTAGGGTAAAGTAAGATGAGGAAGGAGCATATTGCCTACATGAAAAATATGAAATATTATGTAAGTTTTTTACTTCATTTGATTATTTATTTTCGTTAAACTATTAAAATTAAATTCTTTAAATAAGTAAACGATTGAAAACTAAAAATTTAAGAGCCCTCAGCTTACCTAAATTTTTAAGGTCAAATTTTTTAAAAAATCAACGTTTACTTTATCTTATGTATTTATTTTAATTTCTTGTAAAAAGAAACAGAAACTTTTATGTCCGAAAAATAATATTCTCACCTTTATCATTTCGAACCGAAAGCCCTAGGCAATACCGTCATGGCTTTGGTTGCATATAGTTTTGCTTACTCTTATGGTAGGATAGTACAAATCACCGTAGCTGAAAACTACTGAGGAGCTTGGGCGGTCTCACAGTTTCTTTTCCAGATTTCTCTCCACCCTTGGTGGATTCGAAATAACAAATTGAATCTCTTTATTTAGAATGAAGAGAGGAATCTAAATCTTCATGAAACCTCTAAAACTTCCATACCACATATTAAAGGTTATATACATAAACAAAAAAGCCCTTGCAGGATTGCAAGGGCTTTTTCCATTCCCACCTAGACAGGAATGCTATATTTTAGGTTTTTAGCTTACTGAAGTTTAAACGTAATCGGAATACTGAACGGTACCTTTACCGCTCTACCCCTTTGCTTACCTGGTGTCATTTTAGGAAGCTTGTTGATTATACGTAAGGCTTCTTTTTCCAAGTTCTTGTCTGGCCCACGCATTCTAATATTTCCAATACTACCATCCCTCTGGATAACAAAAACAACATTTACCCTTCCTTGAACACCCATTTCTTGGGCAATTTCCGGATAACGGAAGTTTTTACGGATATGCTTTTGCATCATCTCCTGAAAACAGGCTTTCTTGTTGGATGCTCTTTCACAACCTGGGAAAACCGGAACGTCTTCAATTACAGCAAAAGGAATAGATTCATCCTCATCAAACTCTTCTACCTCAACCTCTTCAATTTCTATTACCTCTTCTTCCTGACTTGTTTCCGTAGACTCTATTACCGTCTCTTCCACTTCTTCCTCATCCTCAACAACCTCAATAATTTCAGGTGCAGCCGGTGGCGGTGGCGGTGGTGGTGTTTTTATTTGCTCTGTCATTGGCACTTCCTCATCCAATTGATCTTCAACATTCATTGAAATATCATAATCATTGGATTTGTCATATTTTTTCCATTCCATAGCTCCATACACCAGCCCTAAAACCGCGGCCAACCCTATTACAAAATAGAGCGAACTGTTTTTTCCTACATCTGCTTTTGGATTCTTTTTTAGTTCCATTGTTCTGATTTTAATGTTTGCTAATTTAATTATTAATTGGCGAAAAAAGCAATTAAATTTTCCATTTTAACGGCCTTTCTTTGGAAAAACACCACTTAATTAGGGCTATCCCTAGGAATGCACCAATTGTATTGGCCAATATATCTCCAAATTCGGCCATACGATCTTCTGTGATTGTATATTGCAATACCTCAATAAATATGCCATACCCGATAGCCAAAAGTACTGAAATGGTAAGGGCCGTAGACAATTTTATTTTACCGCCAGTCCTTTCACGAAGAAAAAGACAGGCGAGCAGCGCAAAAACAAAGTAAAATGTAAAGTGGGTTATTTTGTCCGCATAAGGAATATCGATTTGCCCTGTATCCAAGCTTGAAAACGAAACCAAACTCAGCGCGGTTATGGCAATAACCCAGCCTAAGAATGCCAATGAGAAAATGCGCTTTTTAAGCACCTATCAATGCCTTATAATCCGCATCGCTCATTAAATCTTCGACCTCCGAAGCGTTATCCAATTTAATCTTGATCATCCAGCCCTCACCGTAGGGATCGGTATTTACTTTTTCAGGCTCGTCTTCCAAAATTTCATTAAAGGCAATAATTTCCCCACTCAAGGGCAAAAACAGATCAGAAACCGTCTTTACCGCCTCCACCGTGCCAAATACTTCGTCTTTTTCCAAAGTTTCGTCCAAGGTTTCCACTTCTACGTACACAATATCACCCAACTCTCCTTGGGCAAAATCTGTAATGCCCACAATGGCAATGTCTCCTTCAATTTTAACCCACTCATGGTCTTTGGTATATTTTAACTCTGATGGTATATTCATGGTCTCAATCTGTTTTAGTCTTAAAGCAAATGTAACGGATTGGACATAGCTATTCAAGTAAACTTTCCAACAAATTTTAAGCTTTAAGAATTAGTTGCCAAAATTGTACCTTAGGGTAAATCCGGCATTAACGGTGGTCTGTGGAAAAGCTGTAGAAACCGCAAACTGAGAAAAAGAATGATCGTAGAAAAACAGGGCATTAAAGCTCTTGCTCAAGGCATAATCCGCCGTAAACTTAATGGACATCAATTGTTGACCCGAGGTGATTTGATTGTTGTCAATATCAAGATTACGAATGATGGTGATGTTATCCCTCAGGGATAAATCTGCCTTTAAGTTTAAATCGCCTTTCAATCGGGTCTTTTCACCTCCAATATTGGCCACAAACTTTACATCCTTAAATCGGTATCCCAGCCCAAGGGTATATTCTTTTCCATTGATCTCCGTAAGAAGGTTGTTATCAAAACTCAAAGAAAGCACCCTACTCGTTCGCATCTCACCTAAAAAGCTAAAGGAGCTCTTCATTTCAAAATCCATACGCATTAGTGGACTAAATTCATCCGTAAGCACCACATTGTTGATAATGTTCTCGGGAAGCAAATCCTCTGTTTCCGAATCATAGATACCGTTTTCCCGTTCCAAATTGGTTTGAAACGAATTGATACTATACGCCGAACGATATCCATGACTTAAAGAAAAACGTTTGAATTTCTTTTTGAACCATTGGTTCTTCATTAACCCCGTATACTTAATGTTCCAATTGGGAATGGGTATTTCCCTAAAGGCATCCAAGTTTACGCGATCCACATCTTGCCCTGTATAAGCAGCAAAAAAAGCCGGCAACAATACCTCTTGCTGTGTTTTGCCATAGCGTTGGGGAAAACCATCATCATCCAAGGTTCCCGGAAGTTGCCCTCTATCCGAAACCAGCCTGTTGGCTATGGTAATCCTATTTTGTTTGAACGTTTCAAAGGTTTCAGAATCGAACTCATCACTTTTGTTGAATACAGTTCCTATCATCACTGTTGAAATACTAAAGTTCCCATATGTATTTGGGGTAAGCGAAGTATATGGCTCATCGGCAGTAAGATCAATACTGAAATTCTCCGAAAGATTGGTGGAAAACTGTCGGTCTGCCGTAAAATCTATGGTTAAATCTTGAGTGGGCTGTGCGGTTGCGGTAATATTCAATTGCTTATTGGTAACTTTCGAAAATTGCGAATTAAAACCTGAAAAGTCCGTTAGCCAACCATTTCTTGCGGCTTCAAAACGCACATCGGCTTGGCTTCCAAAAACGAAACCTAAAGTAGGTCTGGCGGTACCCACAAAACCAATGGATTGGGTATATCCTGGCAATACGGTACCATTATTTTCACTATAATTTACATTGACCCGTTTTATCATGGTCACAAAATCTACAATGGTATTGAAAGCCTTACTTGTCTTTTTGGGTGATTTTTCATCCGCCTCTGTTGATGCAGGATTTCCAGCCTTATCACGCCTAACCCGCACTTGATTGGCCGTTACCTTGCCGGTATGTTTTT
Source organism: Flavobacteriaceae bacterium (assembly GCA_039985375.1). Taxonomy (GTDB): domain Bacteria; phylum Bacteroidota; class Bacteroidia; order Flavobacteriales; family Flavobacteriaceae; genus Flagellimonas. The sequence goes on along the minus strand of JBDWSS010000111.1, from coordinate 22,806 downwards.
TCAACCCCAGAAAGTCATAAAAACGCTGCATGGTTAAATTGGCGGTTATATTATGGGTATTTGCATTCTGAATGGTATTCACCTGCTCGCCAGGGTTTTCCTCTTGAACTACCTCGTTCAAGGCATCACCTCCTCGTTGCCAATCAAAATTACTGGTGTAGGTATATTGAGCGTTGATAAAATCTAAAAACGGGAATTTATTAAAGGGCAATTCATAGTTCAATTGCATCTGTTGCGAATGTCGATTGGGTTCCCCCACATCAAAAAACCCATCCCAAAGATTCAAATCGGTATTAATCCCCGAATCTGAATCATCATCTACGTTGAAATAGTTGCGCACAATATTGTTATTGGAGGCCGTTAAATTTAAACGCAGGGATTTTGATATGCTATAATTAAGGGCATATTGCCAATTAAACAAATAATTACGCTGTTGTAACAGTGGTAATTCCAAGGCTTCCACCCCAGGTTCCAGAACGTCCCTAAACCGCTGTTGGTTAAAAGATCTGTTATAGTTTGCATTTAGGGATAAACTCGTGGGCAGGAGATTAAAATTTAACTCCTTGAGCCATTGCCAATATTTTCCAGTGAACAAGGAATCTTTTTTGACAAAGGGCGCCACTGGGGCGGGTTTGAAATTATGATTGTATACAAAGCCCGTAGTTACATTTTGATCTCTTAAATCCGCCACTTCAAAATCCCTATGGTTGGTTTCATTATAGGAATAATTGAAGGTAAAATTCTCCACATCAAAAAAGTTTTCCTTGGCTTCCTCTCCCCTATTTTTACGGACACCTATAAGGTTGATGCTTCTTCTTTTGGTATAATCCTCAGCTTGCTTTTTAATGGTTTCTGCATCCTCAGGTGTTTCAGCCGCGGCAATTCGGTCATCCAATTTTAGATCATCGTAAACCGGGTCGAACTCGGGAGTGATCAGACTTTCTGAAATACCATAGTTAAAAGGAAGTTGTATCCCCCATTTTTTAGGAAACAACTGCCCCACGTTTATATTGGTAACCACATCATAGGAAATGGCATCTTCACGCGAACGCTCATTGGGCATTTGGTCAATAGAGCCAAAACCTGAGGTACTTCTACTCCCCGTGGCGGTAACATTCGCAAAATCGGCCATGTTTGCATCCAATGCGGCAATGGCTGCCCATCCACCATTATTGTCCAACCCGGCCAAACGTAGTTCATTAAACCAAACTTCTCCCCTAGCTGGAAGGTCATCAATATTTTTAATTCCTACCATCATCCCTCTTATACTTCCTAAGGATGGATTACCCCGTATTCCAATCCGCAGTCTTCCCAATGTTCTTGGTGCAAACTCGGCAACGGGAATCACTTCACCATCAACAACTTCGTAATAGTTAATTTGATCCAGTGACTGTTCTGCAATCCCTCTTGATTTTACCTTGTTCAAATCATCTAGTGCGATATCTATCTGGTTCACATCGGGCCAAATTTCATCTTCGGATGTTGCGCTGAAGGAGGTAAACTGCAGCGGAAGTTCTATCTGATAAAAATTCTCGGAAAAATCGGTCCCGATCCTAAGAAATCCGACCAAGGGAGTATCATCATCCGAATAATCGGCATTTAAAATTTTCTCGGCATGCATGAACATCTTTATACGTTCATACTGGCGAACATCAATATTTACATTTTTAAAGACACCTCTGGAATCTTCAGATTCCAAATTCTCAACCACAAAAGACAGTGACTGCTCGTTTTGGCGGATTATGGTATTGTTATTATTCAGTTGTTCCCGTATTACTCCCGGGGGAAGTACATAAGGTATGGGTTGTCTTCCAAAATTCTCTTCAATGTTCACGGTATTAACATCGGTAACCGTACCATCATCAGATGGGTCATTATCCACATCGGGTTGTAAGGAGTTTGTGTATGTCCTCCAGTCACCCCTTACCAAATCCAAAGTAGCAAAACGAAGCACCACATCATCGGTAAAACCGGTAAGGTACATCCGCATAAAACTCACGGACCTAAAATCAGTTATTCCGCCCACCGCATCGGTAAAATCACTTAATGGAATCTTATATTGAATCCATCTTCTGTTCAATTGAGTTAGATTGGGAAGTGTTTGTGTTAACCCCTCCCGAATATCTGTAACATACTGGTCATTGATGGTGGTATTTGGTTTTATTTGAATGCGGTATTCATAATAACTGTTCACCGTGTTCATGGTCAAATCCCTATCAATATCCTCCACATCCGGAAGGGTGGTAGAGCCCCTATTGGTATTGGTTACTTCCACGGGAGAATTCCCATCTGGGTTGTTAAAATCAAAATAACGTTCCAAGATACCACCTTCCCTATTTAGATAGTATTGATAGTTATCTAGGGCAGGATCATCTCCATTTCCATAAATGGCTTGTTCAGCGGCGTCATCCAAACCGTCCAGTCCAACGTCTTGCAACGCCCTATTGGCCTCATCGGCATCAAAGGCGTAAACCAAGGATTGTGTGGAAGGAACCTGCCCCCATATTGTTTCCCTAGGAATTTCACTATTGGTGCTTGCGGGCAAGCCATTTTCATACTGCTTGCGACCGTCTTTCAATATATCTTCGGAGATATTACCCAAGTTAAAAACCAACTCGCCATCATTGGCGGCATTGGTTTGGCCATCTATATAGGGGTCCAATACCCAGAATTGGACAAACTCCACATTCGACTGCTCAAAATTGGTGCTGCTCAGGGGACGCATGATACCTGCCCACTTATCTTCTGGTGTCTCTGCAACAAAATCTGGATTGGCATTGTAGGGCCCTTTTTCGCTTGGGTAATACACCAAATCCAGGGTTCCCTGAACTTGCGTTTGCCCTTGGGCAAGGTCCGTTTCCGAAAATACTTCATCAATAAAAACCCTACGTGTGGTGTTTAAAGAAATATCGTTATCCGATATACTAGAAGGTCTTTGGTTGGTATAGAAAATAGGGTCTATGGTATACCATGCCATTTTCGCCCGTTCATAACCCACATCGATATCCGTTCTGTCCTGTAAAAATTCCACAGGTGGACTTGCCAATGACCATCCCAAGGAAGAGCGTATGTCTATTAAAGCCTGTGCTCCTTCAAAATCATCCAAATAGGTTGTGGTCTCTCCCTGAAAATCAGCATTCTTGGGCGAATTTGGTTTTAAAAAGGCAATCTCTCCTCGAAGGGATAGATTGGACGGAACATCGGTATCTATATTGGGAAGTTTATTTACCAAGCGTGTTAAAAAAGGAATCTCTGTGCTGAAATTTCCATTGAGTCCAAAAATGGTATTGTTTACAGGTTCTACACCATAATTGGATTTTTGTGTCAAGGGCCTTTCATTCAAATTCAGAAGTGTTCCTCCCAAAACAAAATTTTCATTGAATTGATGTTCTACATTGATTCCCGTAAATCTTCTTGTTTGTTGCCCAAAAACAGCATTGTTTTCTACAGAAATATTTATTGGGGTGTCGGAAGCTTCTAAACTGGGGTCCAAAATTTGTACGGTACCCGCCAAATAATTTACTGTGTAATCTATACCTTCTTGCAACTGTCTACCTCCAGCCGTAACGGTTACGGAACCTTGCGGTACGTTAAATGCACCAATGGGTATTCCATTACTTCCCTCGGATTTATAACGTCCTTTTAACTGGAAACGGTTTTTTTCAGCATCTTGCAAGGAGGCTGCCTTTGTCTTGGCGTACATATTTCGAAATACATAACGCTGTTGGTTCTCATTATAGCCTTGATCGTTGTCAACATCGTACGTTCCTCCACCCAGTTCATTGAATAGGAATTCACCAAAGGGTTCTACCTTGGTAAAAATAATCCGTCCGGACTGGGTATCAATGGTAATGCCTGGTACATAATCAAAGAAACCATCTCCCCCAGGTTGCACATCGTTGTACACATTAAGTCTATCCAAATTAAAAATATTTAATAGGATACGCTCTTCAAAACCCACTGGCCAACCTATGTTAGGATCTACTGGGGTAATATAGTTTCGCGGCGTGGGATCGGAATAGAGGATATTTAATTTAAAATCTTCCTGACTTAACTGGAAAGCACCTGTGGCATAGATATTTTTCATCATTAAATCCCAAATAGGATCTTCTACATTAGTGATGTTACTCTTAAGTAATTTTAGAATAAGTGTATTGTTCTCCACAATAGGGTTTATACCACTGGAAACCGTTGTTGCATCCACACCTCCATTGGCAAACTCCCCAACTTGAAAAACTTCGCCGTTTATGGTGTACTGATATGCAACACCAAGTACCTCATCATTGCTCAGGCGTTGATTTAGGGAAATATAACCCAATTGGGAATCAAATTCATAGTCCCTATTTACCTCAAGTTTTCTGGCATTTTCCAAAATGGCATAATCGAATCCCTGGTTTGAGGTATAGCCATTTGTAAAATTGAAGCCAGCATCCACGGTAGCAATATCTCTAATAGACGCTGTAAGTACGCCACCGTTCCCGATTAAATTTGGATCGTAGTCATTCGCTCCATTTTGAGGTGGCTCTCCATTGGTAAGGGTATTAAAAAATCCTGTGGGCGCATTGGTTGCAATTCGTGTTTTTTCAAAACCATCGCTTCCAGATCTTACTTCTCCTAAATCTTGAAGGGCAACCACATTCCTTACATTCAAGGTCTGTTGGTTACGGTTGGTTACCCATACCTCCAATCGTGTAATCTGCACTTGACTCTGGATGAATGGGTAGTTAGTAAGTGCGGCGTCATAGTTGTCCCTAAAATATTGGGCAAGGAAAAAATGTTTGTCCTCGTCATAATCCAAGGCTGTTAAATCAAATTCATTTAATGTCCCTCCTCCTTGGGCCACTACGGTATTATTTTGTGATTGTTGTTCGGAGAACACAGCGGTTACCGTGGTCTTTCCAAATTGCAACTGTGTTTTTACACCAAAAAGACTTTGTGCACCTGAAATTAGGGAACTGTTCAGGGGCATGCTCACATTTCCTATTTCAATTTTACGAAGAATATCATCTTCGGTAGGGGTGTAATCTATTTTGACCAAGTTCTGAAAATCGAAAGTAGCCTCAGTATCATAGTTTGCGGTAACCTGGAGGCGCTCCCCAACGTTTCCCTGAAGACTCAAACTAATGCGCTGGTCAAAATCCAAGGAGAGATTGGTCCGGTTTCTTGGTGAAAGTGCCGGGTTATCATTTTTCTGCCATAAAACCCCTAAATCCATCGCAACAGAACCTTGCGGAATTACCTCTATGGTATTCCCTCCAAAAATGGATTCAAAAAAACTGTTGTTTACATAAAAATTGGGAAGCAGGTTCTTACGAGCCTCTTCACTTCCTTCTTTTCTTCCCGTAAAGGCATCTATTTTTTCTTTGAAATATAATTTCATCCGTTCTTTCCGAACGAGCTCAAAAAATTGGTCAGGGGTTAGAATTATCGGGTGACTTATATCAAAATCACCTATACTTTCCGTGTAAATATATCGATCAAGTTCTGGGTCATAAGCATATTTAGCAATAATGCTATCTGGATTTTCCAATATCAATCGTCCAAGTGCAAAACCCGTTTTCACAGAATCCTGAACCTGTTCATTGGTTTCCTGCCCCATGAGGTTAGTGGTGATCAGAAAACATACAAAAAAGAAAAAGTACCTAAATCCCAATGATTTAAGAACTGGTTTTGCCCCTCTTTTCAAACTAGTTATAAATTTTTCAGCGCCAATTTTATAATGTCCTCAACGCTTAGTGTGGGTTCTTCGGATAAGACCTTGTCCACAACCTTTTCGGATTGTCTCCGGACGAAACCAAGAACCTCTAAAGCAGATAACGCTTCTTCTTTACTTGTATTGTTTGATTGTAGGGAAACTTCACCCATTTCGTAGACTTTTAGAATCTTATCTTTTAAGTCCAAGATTACACGTTGGGCTGTCTTTGCTCCTATTCCCTTGATTGCCTGAATGGAAGGAACATCTCCACTAGCAATTGCATCCCTTACTTGGGTGGGTGATAAGGAGGATAACATTGTTCTTGCCGTACTCGATCCAATACCCGAAACCGAGATCAATAACCTAAATATTTGGCGTTCCGATTTTTCCACAAAACCAAACAAGGTATGGGAATCTTCTTTTACTTGTAGATGTGTAAAAAGTCTTACACTTTCTTCATCTTTTAATTGTGAAAAAGTATGCAGTGAAATATTTAGAAAATACCCTACTCCATTGCATTCAACAATAGCATAGGTGGGGTTTTTCTCAATTAGTTTTCCGTTTATGTGGGTAATCATTTAGAAGTCTGTTTGTTGTTGGGCATTTATTACCTTAATTGTTTTCTTCCATTTTCGCTTTTCTCCGTTTTTCACGTTCCTGTGCGTCAATTACAGCAACCGCGGCCATATTTACCATTTCATCAACACTGGCACCCAATTGCAAAATATGTGCGGATCTCCGAAGGCCTACCATAATTGGACCAATGGATTCTGCATTGTTTAGCCCCTTTAAAAGCTTATAGGTAATGTTTGCCGAATCCAAATTGGGGAAAATCAGGGTATTTACTTTTTTACCGGACAATTTTGAAAATGGGAAATTATTATGGCACAATTCCTGACTTAAGGCAAAATCGGTCTGAATCTCTCCATCAACCAATAAATCTGGATTGCGATCATGTAAAATTTTAACGGCTTCCTTAACCTTGCGAGCATTAGGGTGATTTGAAGACCCGTAATTGGCATAGGACAACATTGCCATGACCGGATTAAATCCAAAGTTACTGGCTACATTGGCCGTCATTTGGGCAATTTCGGCCAAATCTTCGGCGCTTGGATCAATATTGATTGAGGTATCCGCCAAAAACAATGGCCCTCTTTCGGTAATCATAATATTTACTGTAGATGCATTTTTCACTCCCTTAGCCCGTCCTAAAACCTCAAAAACCGGTTTCAATACTTTCGGGTAAGATCTGGAGTATCCTGAGAGCATGCCATCAGCATCTCCTTCCAGGAGCATCATGGCACCAAAGTAATTCCTTTTCCCCATATTTACCCTGGCGCTGTATTGCGTTTCACCTTTTCTCTTTCTAGATTCCCACAACTTCATGGCATACTTAGCCCTGATCTCCTTAGATTCTTCGGATCGAGGATCTATGATCGGAACTTCAGCATCAAAATCCAATTCTTTTTTTAAACCTTCAATAGTTTCTTTGTCACCAAGTAAAATTGGCATTCCAATACCTTCATCATGTACTATTTGGGCTGCTTTCAGTACATCTAGCAACTCAGCTTCGGCAAATACAATCCGCTTGGGGTTTTGTTTTGCTCTGTTATACATAAGGCGTACAACCTTATTATCATTTCCGGATCGCTGGTACAGTGCATCTTCATATTTTTTCCAATCCTTAATCGGTTCCTTTGCCACACCACTATCCATTGCGGCCTTTGCAACCGCAGGAGGGATTTTGGTAATTAATCTGGGATCAAAGGGTTTTGGAATGATATAGTCCTTACCAAAGGTAAGCCTAGTGGCGTCATATGCTATATTTACTTGTTCCGGTACAGGTTCCCTTGTTAAATCGGCCAATGCTTTTACAGCGGCCATTTTCATTGCTTCATTGATTTTAGTAGCACGAACATCCAATGCTCCCCTAAAAATAAATGGAAATCCCAATACATTGTTCACTTGGTTGGGATGATCGGAACGTCCTGTTGCCATTATAATATCGTCCCTTGTTTTGCACGCCAATGCATATTCAATTTCGGGATCTGGATTTGCCATGGCAAAAACAATAGGATCTTTGGCCATGGATTTTAGCATTTTAGGAGATAATATATTCGCGATGGACAATCCAATAAAGACATCGGAATCTTTCACGGCCTCTTCCAAAGTATCTATCTTTCTGTCGGAGGCAAACTCCCTTTTTTCTGCAGATAAACTTTCCCTGTCTTTACGGATTACCCCTTTACTGTCCAACATAACAATGTTTTCAGCTTGAGCACCAAAAGCCTTGTACAATCGCGTACAGGAAACCGCTGCGGCACCTGCTCCACTCACAACAATTTTAGTTTCTTCTATTTTTCTATTGGTTATTTCCAGTGCATTTAAAAGGGCGGCTGCAGAAATAATCGCTGTTCCATGTTGATCGTCATGCATCACGGGAATGTCCAGTTCTTCCTTGAGTCTACGTTCAATCTCAAAAGCTTCTGGCGCTTTGATATCTTCAAGGTTAATCCCTCCAAATGTGGGCGCAATGGTTTTTACGGTCTCAACAAATTTATCCACATCAGTGGCATCTAATTCAATATCAATACCATCAATATCCGCAAAAATCTTAAAGAGAAGACTTTTACCTTCCATTACCGGTTTGGATGCTTCGGGGCCTATATTTCCCAGTCCCAAAACTGCCGTTCCATTTGAAATTACTGCAACAATATTTCCTTTAGCAGTATACTTATAGACATCTTCTTTGTTCTTTTCTATTTCCAAACAGGGAACCGCAACTCCTGGAGAATAAGCAAGCGCCAAATCACGTTGTGTAGCATAAGGCTTAGTAGGAACGATTTTTATTTTACCTGGTTGTGGTTTGGCATGATATAATAATGCTTCTCTACGTTGTTGTTCTTTGTTCATTTATAAAGATTGAAGGTGTAAATTTAAATAGTATTCTATAACCACCTATGGTAAAAGGCAAGAATACTACTATAAAAATTTGGAAAATTTTGATTTATGCTATTTTTTGTTCGGAGGAATTCAATCGCATGGCCAAAACAGCGGCAATAATAAAAAATGCACCTCCAAACAAAATGGCATTCAATGCACTTCCACCAAGTAAATATTTATAAATTGGGCCAAAGGTTAAGGTTTCCACTCCCATGGGAATAACAATCATCATATTTAAGATTCCCATATAGACCCCTCTCCTTTCTTGAGGAACAACTTTTGAGACCATTGTATAGGGAATTCCCATCATTGCCGCCCAACCAATACCAAACAACACCATTGGTGCAAGCACCAAAAGAGGGTCATCAATAAAGGGAATCAGAAACAGCGCTATTCCCGTACCTATCAAACTCAAGGCATACACTTTTTTTCCTCCAAACTTCAAGGTTAATGGAACCAATGCCAGGGCCACCAACATTGTTACTATATTATAAGTCAAACTCATTTGCGCTGACTGTGAGGCAGCTTCCGAAGTAGAATATCCCATAGTTAGTTTAAACAGCGGTGTTATATATTGCCAATACACAAATAGGGCATACCATTGGAATAAATAAACAGCGCCCAAGCGCCACATAAAGTTTGGCATTTCCTTAATGGACCGCGCTATTTCTTGAAAGGGTTTCGCAATGCGACTGCCCAAGGGCAATCCCCTATTTTTATTAATTTCTTCCAATTCTTCATCCGTTGGAGGAATTTCCGAAGTCTTCAGTACGGACCATAATATGGTGGTAATGGAAAGTATCCCACCAATGTAAAACGAATAGTATAGCCATTTGGGAATTTCGCCGGCAACTTCTATGGACGCATCTCCCAACAAATACTGAAACAAAACAATTGAACCATTGGCCAGCAAAATACCAGCACCAACAAATAGGCTTTGCATTTGATAGCCCAAACTTAATTGCTTTTCAGGTAATTTATCACCAACAAAAGCGCGATAGGGTTCCATTGCCATATTGTTACCGACATCTAAAATCCAAAGTAACCCAACGGCAAACCAAAGCACCGGACTTGTTGGAAAGGCAAATAAACAGAGACTCCCAATAATTGCGCCTATCAAAAAATAAGGCTTGCGCCTTCCCCAACGTGAAGACCATGTTTTATCTGACATTGCGCCGATTATGGGTTGTACGATCAATCCCGTAATTGGGCCTGCTATGTTCAAAATAGGTAACATCTCTTCGGGTGCACCTAGATATAAAAAAATTGGATTAATGGCCGTCTGTTGCAATCCAAAGCTGTATTGAATTCCCAAAAAGCCAACATTCATGTTGAATATTTGCCAAAAGCTAAGACGGGGCTTATTTAAAATCTTCATCCGTTGCGTTAGTTTAGTTGGTTTTCGATACTTAAACTTTGTACCGATGGTTAAGATACAGATTTTAATTTCCCTTTAAAAATTTGATATTTCTATCAATTCCTGAAAATTTGGTCCGTTTTACCGCGGATTTCTTAAAAACCTTTTTAAAAACATCTTCAGTAATCTCTTCCCAGTCCTTTTTGGTCATGGATAACAGTTCTGGATGGGGATTGAACAGCGGTTCGCTATGCGGTTTTGAGAAACGGTTCCACGGACAAACATCTTGGCAGACATCACAACCAAACATCCAATCATCAAATTTTCCCTGAAAATCATTGGGGATTTCATTTTTTAATTCAATGGTAAAGTAGGAGATGCACTTGCTACCATCTACCATATAGGGCTCCACAATGGCCTCGGTTGGGCACGCATCAATACAGGCAGTACATGTACCACAGTGATCCGTAACGGGAGTATCGTAATCCAATTTCAGATCAACGATTAATTCGGCTATAAAATAAAAGGACCCCACTTGTTGAGTAAGCAAGTTGCTATGCTTCCCAATCCATCCCAAGCCGCTTTTTGCCGCCCATGCCTTATCCAAAACTGGAGCTGAATCTACAAAAGCACGACCGTGTACTTCCCCAATCTCTTCTTGAATAAAATGAAGTAGCCCTTTTAACTTATCCTTTATCACAAAATGATAATCGGTGCCATAGGCATATTTTGAAATCTTATACGAATCAGGATTTTGTTCTTCTGAGGGATGATAATTCAACAATAATGATATAACCGATTTAGACCCTTCAACCAATTTGGTGGGATCCAAACGTTTGTCAAAATGGTTTTCCATATACTGCATTTCACCATGCATATTCTGGTTGAGCCATCTTTCCAACCTTGGAGCCTCTTCCTCTAAAAATTCAGCTTTGGAAATACCACAGGACAAAAAACCGAGGCGGTTGGCTTCCTCTTTAATCAATTTGGTATTTGATTGAATACCCACCTATCTTGGACTAAATTGAAGAATTACTTCCTTGGGTTTGAGTGAAATCATGGGATTAATCTCTACTTCACCCATTTTGGTGGATATTCTGTACTTTCTAACAAGCTCTACAACTGCCATTGTCATCTCGTACGTTGCAAAAGCATTACCAATGCACATTCTGGGGCCTGCACCAAAAGGATAGTAGTAATTTGAAGCTTCTTTCATATCTATATCCACAAATCTGTGAGGGGTATATTTTTCAGGAGAATCCCAGAAATCTTTGTGCTTATGCAACTCAAACAGGGAAAGCAACACCAAGGTTCCTTTTTTTAGCTCCAAACCATGAATCGTATTTTCTTCCAATGCCACTCGATCTATAATGTAGACCGGAGGATATAATCGCATTGATTCTTTGACGCAGGACATCACCAATTTCAATTTCCCTAAATCCTCCCAGGTATAATCACCACTTCCCAAAGAGCTTACTTCCTCAAAAAGTTGAACCTGTAGTTTCTCGTCTTTAGCTAGAAAATACAACGTGAAGGCCAGTGCATTGGCCGTGGTTTCATGCCCTGCCGTAAACAGAATGAGCACTTCGTCTATTAATTGTTTCCTAGACATTTTGGTACCGTCCTCGTAAGTGGCATCCAATAACATATCCAACAAATCATTATCTTCCTTTCTATTGGCCAAACGTTCTTCAATCAATTTGTTTAAGATACTCCTTCCTTGTTTTCCCATATCCAGGTATCTGTTTATTTTTCCTGAAACTTTAAACCACCATTTAAAATAAGGCTGCCTCATTTCCCGAATGAGCATTTTCTGATTCTCTTCGGTAATATGCTGTAATCTTGACATAGGTTCCCGAATATCGTTGCTACTGAAGAGTGATTTCGCAACAACCTGAAACGCCAAATCTCCCATCAATGCAAAAGCATCTTGGTCTGTATTGGGTTTTATACGTTCCAGCTCCTCAACTATGGCACTTTTCATAATCCCAAAAAGATTCCTTAGTTTTTGTGCATGAAATGCTGGCTGGATCATTCTACGATGGGTTCGCCAATGTTCCCCCTCGGAGGTTAACAAACCCTTTCCAATGTATTTGGCCAAATCCTTGGTCTGAAGTTTGGATTTGGAATAGAAACGATGTTTTTTTTGAAGCACTTGCTTGATCAAATCGGGATCTCTGGAAAAAACCACTTTTCCCTCTCCCGGAATGGAAATCCGAAAGGTATCTCCCAATTTTTCAAAATTCTCTTTATGGAAATGGAGAGGATTTTTTAATATTGCCTTCCTATTGGCCAGCACTTTTAATACGGAAACATGAGGCAATTGTTTCATTAAAACAATCCTCCTTGCGTTGCTCCCTTAACCCTTCCCAAATGTTTATAGGCCAATTCTGTAACCTCACGCCCCCTTGGAGTACGCATTATAAACCCCTGTTGTATCAAAAAGGGTTCGTAGACCTCTTCAATGGTTTCCGCACTTTCAGAAACCGCGGTTGCCAAGGTAGTAATCCCTACCGGGCCACCCTTAAATTTATCAATAATAGTGCTCAAGATTTTATTGTCCATTTCATCCAATCCATGAGCATCTACATTTAGTGCTTTTAAACTGAACTTTGAAATTTTCATATCTATATTGCCGTCGCCTTTTATTTGGGCAAAATCCCTTACTCTTCGCAAAAGCGCATTGCAAATTCTTGGCGTACCCCTACTCCTTCCTGCAATTTCAATTGCAGCATCATTAGTAATGGGCACTTTTAATATTTCTGCACTTCGTTCCACAATGGTGGAAAGCAACTCCGTATTGTAGTATTGCAACCTGCTTTGAATACCAAATCGGGCACGCATTGGGGCTGTCAATAATCCTGAACGCGTGGTAGCACCTATTAAGGTAAATGGGCTTAAATTGATTTGAACCGTTCTGGCATTTGGTCCTGTCTCAATCATGATGTCAATTTTGTAATCCTCCATGGCCGAATACAGATATTCTTCTACAATTGGGCTTAAACGATGAATTTCATCTATAAACAAAACATCCCGCTCTTCAAGATTGGTCAACAGCCCTGCCAAATCTCCAGGCTTGTCGAGGACGGGGCCAGAAGTAATCTTAATGCCCACCCCCAATTCATTGGCCAAAATATGCGCGAGGGTGGTTTTTCCCAAACCAGGCGGACCATGAAACAAGGTATGGTCAAGAGCCTCACCACGAAGGTTAGCCGCCTGAACAAAAATCTTCAAATTCTCCAATACCTGCTCTTGACCTGTAAAATCATCAAAAGATATCGGCCTTAACGCTCTTTCAATATCGAGCTCTTCTTGAGAGAAATTCTCAGGGGTAGGGTCTAGATTTTCGTTCATGCCTAACAAATATAGTTGAAAACCGAATGTACCAGAAACCATTTTCTCTAAAATACCAAAGTATAAGAATTGAAGTGTTTATCTTAAAAATCTAAATCTTAAATTAGATACGTCAAAAAAACTGTTTCTTCAATTTTCTATTTTATGGTTCAATCTGATTACTCCTTAGGTATTATTCAATACATTCCTTTTTTCTATGTCATTTGGTCCGATGATCTTCTTTCTGCCTCGGAAATATCCGTAGTTAAAAAAACAATTGAGCAGGACACCGCACTTAATACGGATGAAAAAAATCAGCTTTCGCTTTGGTTAGATAGGGATAACCCTCCAACGGATGATGTATTGAAAAATTGGAAACATACCATATCAAATTCTAAGGTTAAGTTGATTGAAAGTGACACCTATCCATTGGCATCGTTAAGTCAACGTCTTGGAAATTTGTATTGTGACCATTGTGATTTTAATGACCATTTAAAACATATTGAAATAAATTTGGGAATACAGCCCAATCATTACAATCATTTGTTCGATGTTGAAGTGGTGCACCATAAGACTTCTAATTTTTATGAAGCCCATGTACTGGATACCATATTAAAAGGTGAACATGTTGAAACTGTAGACGATTTTAGAAATTTTTTAAACCAATCCATTTTTCAATGGGACATCCGAAGAAATAAAGAAGAATTTAGGTTTAAAGTCTTAGATCAAGTTAAGCTTTTAGGCAATAAGGGCTATGGTGCCATGGCTTTTGACCCAGCGTATGGAGGAACAGGAAATATGCCTGCCTATGGGGCAATTTTTGAGCACCTTATGTTTGTTGATGGAAGTCTAGCTGTAAAATTCGGGGTCCAATTTGGTCTTTTTGGTGGAAGTATTCAGAAGTTGGGTACTAAAAAGCACCATGACCAATACTTGACGGACACCGGAAAAGCAAAATTATTGGGCTGCTTTGCCATGACGGAAACTGGACACGGTTCCAACGTGAGGGGTGTAAAAACAACAGCCACTTATGACAAAGTAACGGATTCCCTAATTATTCATACCCCAGGTAAAAATGATAACAAAGAATATATAGGGAATGCTTTGCATTCTACCATGGCCTCGGTTTTTGCCCAATTGATCATAGACGGCAAAAATGAAGGGGTACATGCTATTTTGGTTCCAATCAGGGATAAAAACCATACGGTTTTAGAGGGCATTACCATTGAAGACAATGGATATAAACTTGGTTTAAATGGTGTTGACAATGGTAAAATTTGGTTCGATCAAGTTAAGGTTCCCCGTAAAAACCTATTGGATAAATATGGAGAAATTAGGGATAATGGCACCTACTTTTCCGCTATCAAAAACCCTAACAAACGATTTTTCACCATGCTGGGCACCTTAGTGGGTGGTCGTATCTGCGTGGCAAAAGGTGCCGTTGGAGGTGCAAAAATGGCATTGAACATCGCTGTAAAACATGCCCTGAACCGCAGACAGTTTAATGATAGCATAAAGATTCAGGAGGATCTCATCATGGACTATCCCACCCATCAGCTACGGTTAACTCCAGCCATAGCAAGTTGCTATGTCTACCACATTGCTTTAGAGGAGATGATGAGGCGATATAGTGATGATTCACAACCGGACAAAAGGAAAATTGAAACCCAAGTAGCAGGCCTTAAATCAATCATTACCTGGTTTGCAAATGATACCATTCAAGAGTGTAGGGAAGCTTGCGGTGGAAAGGGATACTTATTGGAAAATAGAATTGCGGACCTAAAAGGTGATGTGGACATCTTTACCACTTTTGAAGGAGACAATAACGTTTTATTGCAATTGGCGGCAAAAGGGGTTTTATCTGATTTTAAGGCAGAGTTTAATAGTGCCGGATTTACATCTGTTTTAAAATTATTGCGGAGTCAACTTGCAGATAAACTGAGTACCATAAATCCCCTGTACTCCAATAAGGTGGACAAGGAGCATCTATTTAACCCCGAATTTCACAAGCATGCCCTCAACTATAGGACCAGAAGATTAACCTATACATTGGCCATGCGCATACGTGGTTATATTAAAAAGGGCATCCCCTCTTACCAAGCTTTTTTAAAAGTACAAACACATTTACTGGCTTTGGGCAAGGCTTATAGCATAGAACTTGCGCATTCCGTGTTCCGAGAATTTTGCGCCTCTATTGCAGATGAAAAGCACAAGGCTCTATTGGAAAAATTGGGAACACTCTATGCCTTGCACCAGCTCTACGAGGATACAGCTTGGTTTTTGGAGCAGGGATATTTTAGTGGAACGAAATCGAAAGCCATTAGACAACGTGTAGAACGATTGTCCACAGAACTACGTCCGCATATTGAAGTGTTGGTCGATGGATTTGGCATTCCCGAGCACTGTATCACCGCTCCAATTACCAAGTAGACCAACTTACTCTACCTTCTTAATAAGTTGGGAGGTATCCAAAAACTCGAGAATTGTAATTTTCGGGTTGCCATAAAGGTAAATTCTAGCATTTCCTTTGGACGAAAGCTCAAAATCCCTATATGCATGAATTCTGGCACTTGTTGTATTTTCAAGTCGAGCATTAACTGCACCAGTTTCCATTCTTTCACCTTTGTATTTTGAGTTTCCCGTAAGATCAATTGTAATATTATCCGAAGTACCCTCCAAAGTCAGTGAACCATTGCCTTCCAAATCTACCACGCCAACTTCGTTCACAGTATAAATGTAGGCTTCGGCTCGTTTATTTAAACCTATATTCAATGAATCTACATCAACATTAAAATCCCCTTTACTGGAATCTTCCATATTAATGTCCATTACGGCAGCACTTGCTTTTAAATTCAACTTGGCATTGGCAAATCCGTCCACAAACAATTCATCACTACTTATAATGTCATTTGAAACAATGCTGCCCTCTTTAGCGGTAATTGCTTTTAGTTCTGTGTAGTTTATGGTAATATCGAATTGTTTTCTAGCCGTAACATCGTAAAAAGAACTTATCACCAAAGTGCTATCTTCCACTTTAAACTTTAGAATATCTATCAAATTATCATCCGCTATGATTTGATACCCTGGTCCGAAAGATTTTTTTAACACAATATCCAAGTTGTCATTGAGTTGAACTGCATTGAAGGCAGGTAACTCCTCGTTTACCTCAGAAACAATTCGGCTCCCTTTTATTTTTGGTTTGCGCTGCGCCATTACCAATACATGGGACAACAATAGAAGTAATAAGACAAGATTTCTCACAAGTGTTCGCTTTAAGGTTCTTAAAGATATTACAAATAACAATTGCCATACCAAACTCTGTAAACAAAAAACCCATCCGAATGGGATGGGCTTATTTCTTTGTTACGTCTTAATGTTGGAGTTCTTCCTCATTATCCTGTAGCGGAACGGTTTGCGGAACAAAATCCTGACCTTCTATAATATAGTCTCCATTTTCATGGGTTTTGCTATAGTCATATGCCCAACGATGTACGTGTGGAATTGCTCCTGGCCAGTTACCGTGTATATGCTCCTGAGGAGCTGTCCATTCTAATGTAGTGGCTTTCCATGGATTTAAGGGCCCTTTTTTTCCATAGAAAATACTTCTAACAAAGTTAAAGACAAATACCAATTGTGCCGCAGCTGTAATAATGGCAAAAACCGTCATTAACACTTGCACGTTGGTCAACTCATCAAACATTGGGAAGGCTGTATTCTCATAATAACGTCTTGGCACACCGGCCATACCTACAAAATGCATTGGAAAGAATATTCCATATGATCCAATGGCCGTTATCCAGAAATGCACATAGCCCAGATTTTTGTTCATCATTTTACCTTGGAACATTTTAGGGAACCAATGGTAAACCCCAGCAAAAAGTCCATACAATGCAGATATACCCATTACCAAATGGAAGTGAGCAACTACAAAATACGTATCGTGTACATTGATATCCAAAGTACTATCACCTAATATTATTCCTGTAAGACCTCCTGTAATAAAGGTTGATACCATTCCTATTGAAAATAGCATTCCCGGGTTTAGCTGAAGATTACCTTTCCACAGGGTGGTAATCCAGTTAAATGCTTTTACTGCAGATGGAATAGCAATCAATAGTGTTGTAAAGGTAAATACGGATCCTAAAAACGGGTTCATCCCTGAAATAAACATATGGTGTCCCCAAACAATGGTGGACAAGAACGCAATAGCCAGAATAGAGGCAATCATCGCCCTATAGCCAAAAATTGGTTTTCGCGCATTAACCGCCATTACCTCAGACACAATTCCCATTGCTGGGAGAATAACAATATATACTTCCGGATGTCCCAAGAACCAGAATAGATGCTCGAACAATACTGGAGACCCTCCTTGATAATGCAATACTTCTCCTTGGATAAAAATGTCCGATAGGAAGAAAGAAGTTCCAAAACTTCTATCCATTATCAACAGGAGCGCTGCAGACAATAATACGGGAAAGGAAATTACACCGATTACCGCAGTTACAAAAAACGCCCAAATAGTCAATGGCAATCTTGTCATGGACATTCCTTT
This sequence comes from Flavobacteriaceae bacterium, assembly GCA_039985375.1. Classification (GTDB taxonomy): domain Bacteria; phylum Bacteroidota; class Bacteroidia; order Flavobacteriales; family Flavobacteriaceae; genus Flagellimonas. Next base: position 4,926 of record JBDWSS010000111.1, on the reverse strand, counting down.
TGTTCTAAGGTTGAGTACAGTTACGATATAATTCAATGATCCCAATAAGGAAGATGCTATAAATATAGCCATTGAGGTTAACCACAGTGTCATTCCCGCCCCGGAACCGGATTGCGCCATTGGCAAGGCACTCAGCGGAGGATAAATCGTCCACCCAGCTGCCGCCGGACCTGCTTCAACGAACAATGAAATAACCATGATAACGGCAGATACAAAGAACATCCAAAAGGAAAGCATGTTCAAGAATCCAGAAGCCATATCACGAGCTCCAATCTGTAAAGGAATTAATAAGTTACTAAAGGTACCGCTCAATCCCGCCGTGAGCACAAAGAATACCATAATAGTACCGTGCATAGTAACCAACGCGAGGTAAATATCTGCGTCCATAACTCCACCTGGTGCCCATTTTCCCAATAATGATTCAAAGACGGAAAAAGATTCTCCTGGCCATGCCAACTGCATTCTAAACAGCAATGACATTGCAATTCCAATGAAGCCCATAATCAAAACACCTGTAATAAGATATTGCTTTGCAATCATCTTATGATCTTGACTAAAGATATATTTGGTTACGAAGGTTTCTTTATGATGATGTCCGTGATCCTCGTGTCCGTGTTCAATAGCTGACATAATCTCTTTTAAATTTTATTATAATTCTTTCCTTGACCAACTTTATTCAACGGGTGTAACCGTTTCTTTAAAGGTAGCTTGTTCGGCAATCCATTTATTATATTCCTCTTCGGTTTCCACTATAATTCTCATTTGCATATTATAGTGCGATTTGCCACAAATTTTGTTACAAACTAGGATATAATCGTACTCCCATGGATCTGAATTTGGTTCTCCCTTTGCTGCACGTTTTGCCCTAATGGCATTGGTTCTTTTTACCTTATCAACAACATCTGGATTCAATCTAATCTCTTCTGTTGTAATTGTTGGAGTAAAAGAGAATTGTGTAATCATACCGGGAACACAGTTCATCTGGGCCCTAAAGTGGGGCATGTATGCGGAATGCAAAACATCTTGCGAACGCATCATAAAATTCACTTTACGTCCTACAGGAAGGTGCAGTTCCTTTACAATAATATCATCTGCTCCATTTGGATCGGCCTCATCTAAACCAAGAACATTTATCCTATCAATGTCTATTAAGCGAACACTTGCATCCCCAAGTACATTATCTTCCCCTCCATAGCGTGCTGTCCAGTTAAATTGCTGTGCGTATAATTCTACGATCAGTGGGTCATCATCCTCATTGATATCCATAATATTGGTCCAAGAATACAATCCCCATAATATTAAACCGGCCAAGACAATAACAGGAATAATGGTCCAAATAAATTCCAATCGGTCATTATCTGCAAAGAACAACGCTTTCTTACCTTCTTTCCCACGATATTTATACCCAAAATAATGTAACAACGCCTGTGTAATCGTCTGCACAAAAAAGATAATGGCAAATGACACCCACATTAATTGATCATACTCTGCGCCATGGGCTGAAGACGCTTCAGGCAAAAGCACTTTGTTATACTTGGCAAAACTAAATATGGTTATTCCGTAGATAAAAATCAGAAATGCAAATAACAGATAGCCATTGTAATTGTTATCTGAATCTGTGGCTATCTCCGTGCTTTCTGTTTTTAATTGGGACAATTCAAAAATCTTGGTCATCTGCCAGATTGCGATTGCCACCAGTACTAAAACAGTCAATGTTAATAATGCAGTCATTGTATATCTTTCTAAGACTTAATCGTATTAATAATGAAATTGTCTACTCTCCTCAATAAATGGATTGCGCTTTGGTTGCAGGGGTTGTTTTGTAAGGGTTTTGAACACCCAAAAAACAAACAGACCTCCAAAGAACAATATTCCTCCTATTTCAGGGAATCCCAAATACCATTGATCTCCAACCGTTGCCGGCATGATCATATTGAAAATATCCATATAATGTCCAAAGAGAACAACGATACCCGCCATGATAACAAACCAATTTACACGTTTGTAATCACTGTTCATCAATATCAACAATGGGAATATAAAGTTCATGGCCAACATGCCAAAGAACGGCAGTTTGTAATCTTCAATTCGCGTGATAAAATAGGTAACTTCTTCAGGAATATTGGCATACCAAATCAACATAAATTGTGAAAACCACAGGTAGGTCCAAAAAATACTGATACCAAACATAAACTTGGCCAAATCATGAATATGGCTGTCGTTTACATCTTCTAAATGTCCTTTTGATTTAAGATAAATGGTAATCATGGCTATCACCGTTATTCCGGAAACAAACATACTGGCGAATACGTACCATCCAAATAAGGTGCTGAACCAGTGTGGATCAACACTCATGATCCAATCCCATGACATCATGGATTCTGTAATGAGATAGAATACCAAGAAGGCGGCGGACCATTTAAAATTCTTCACAAAATTGGTATTGTCATCTGCCTTATCCTGTGCCAAAGAAAGTTTTCGGGAATGTTCACGATAGAAAATCCAACCTCCTAAGAAAATAGCCGCACGAACCAAAAAGAAAGTAGGGTTTAAATATCCTGCTTTGCCTTGTAATAGTTTATCATGGGCGACTACATCTGCATCCATCCACACAAACATATGATTCATATGTAGTACAGAAAGTACTAAAATCACAAACACTATAATTCCACCTGGTACTATATAAGCCGTAATTCCTTCCATTACACGGAATAACAGTGGTGACCAACCTGCTTGTGCAGCACGTTGTATGGCATAAAAAGCCAAAACACCCAGGGAAATCATAAAAAAGAAAAAGGCCGCTACATACAATGCAGACCACGGTCTATTCTGTAATTGGTGCAATACATGTTCATCATGCGAAGCATCATGTTCTTCTCCATGCGTCACCGCTTCTCCGTGATGTCCTTCTTCAGCATGGCTTGAAGCTTCTTCTCCATGCCCTCCTCCATGACCATCGTCATGTGCTGCAGCTACTATTGCTTTGGCTTCTTCCACAGTACTGGGAGCAGATAAAAAACCTGTTACCAGGCATATTGCCCCTATGGCCATTGCAATGAAAGATCCTATTTTTAGTCTGTTTGAAAACGTGTACATAGTATACTCTTATCCAATTATTTTGTTAGGTCTTCCTTTAATTTCATTACGTATTCCGACACCTGCCACATCTCTTTCTCATTGGCAAACTGGGCTGCATAAGAACCCATGGAATTTAAACCGTAATAAATGGTATGGTATGTAGTTCCCACGGTAATGTTACGTGCAACATCATCATAACTGGGAACACCCAATATTTTTTCTCTTTTTACCAAAGTACCCTGCCCTTTACCTTTTGGTCCATGACAAATAGCACAATAGATATCATAAAGCTCTTTTCCTGTTGCCAAATTGGTTTCGCTTTGCAATGAATCCAATGGACTCACATTTAATCTTGCCAATTCTTTTCCTTCAGGAGTATTTTCAAACTTGTATGGCATATACCCTCTTGCAATGGTATTCTCCGCTGGAAGCATAGCTTCTGTTCCATTCGGAAACAATCCATTATCCACTCCTTGGTAGGTTTCATACCCTACAGGTTCGTACATGTTTGGCATATACTGATAGTTTGGACTGTTCTTGTCAGCGCAAGCCGCCATCGACAGAACCAAAACCAAGACAACACTTATTTTACCTAAATGCTTCATATTTTTAAGAATCCTTTTCTGTAACATTTATTTCCACAGCTCCGGTATCCCACAACAATGCTGTAAGTTCCTTTTCATTATCATGAATGCCCAACTCCATTAAAAAATGGTCATCCGTTGTTCTCACATCCGGGTTTTCCGCTTTTTTAAATGGCCACATTCTACTTCTTAAATAAAACGTGATTACCATTAAGTGAGCAGCAAAGAAAACCGTAAGCTCAAACATAATTGGAACAAAGGCTGGCATATTTTCCAAATAACTAAAACTTGGTTTTCCACCAATATCCTGAGGCCAATCCTCAATCATGATATAGTTCATCATAACAATGGCCACTGTAAGCCCCAAACAACCATACATAAAAGATGTAATTGCTATTCGAGTATCTTCTAGGCCCATTGCCTTATCTAAACCATGCACAGGAAAAGGGGTATACACTTCCTCAATATGATGGTGCTCTGCCCTTACCTTTTTTACGGCATGCATCAACACATCATCATCTGTATAAAGTGCCTGTATAACTTTTGATGCCATAACTACTTTTTAGCGTTTAATTTTTTAGCCTGTCCTGCCCAATCATCACGTTGTGCCCTTCCTGGGAACGAACCTGTGATAGAGTCCAACAAGTCATATTCTTTTTTGGTCATTTTACTTACTTGTACGAACGTAAAAATTCCTATTTGATTTAAGGTTTCCTCCATTTGAGGTCCTATTCCCTTAACTTTCTTCAAATCGTCTGCAGTTTCCGTATCCGCATCAAAGGAACCAATTGCGTCCAGTAACGAGGAAACCTGTTTCTCATCCGATTTAGGTTTTTCTGCTTTCGAGGCTTTTTCCTTTTTAGCACCACCTTTTGCTGGCATTTCATACAAAGGCTTTCCTGCATCCCTTAGTTTCTTGTATTTCTCCCCTGAAGCTTTCAAAATTGATTTAACCTCTGCCTGCGCAATTACAGGAAATGTTCTTGAATATAATAGGAACAACACAAAGAAGAATCCAATGGTTCCTATAAAGATTCCAACATCTATAAATGTTGGTGAAAACATAGTCCACGAAGATGGTAAGTAATCTCTGTGCAATGAAGTTACGATAATCACAAATCGCTCAAACCACATTCCTATGTTTACCACTATAGAAATGAAGAAGGAGAACATGATACTCGTACGTAATTTTTTGAACCACATAAATTGTGGAGAGAACACATTACAGGTCATCATTGACCAATATGCCCACCAGTAAGGTCCC
>JBDWSS010000110.1:0-2821 GCA_039985375.1 Flavobacteriaceae bacterium | reverse complement strand
ATAACCAACACGGACCCGCTGGAGCATATAGGTGTGAACGAGACCTTTACCGCGGGCGACTTCCCAGTGACCGTACAAAGCATAGAAGGCAAAAATGGTCGCTTTACCGGCCAGGGCTTTATCGTGGTGCCCTATTTGGCATATACCAAAATAGTAGTGGAATTCAACGGGATACAGATCAATACCGATTACCAGCTCATCGATGGGGAGGTCGTGACCACCTATGACAAAACCTGGAGCGGGGTCGTTGATATAGGTGATGGGTTGGAAGCGATCGGGGGAATTATTAAAGAGATTGTTGGCTTGTTTGAAAGACAACAAGAAATTCTTGATGAATATAGCGCAGAAACGGATCCAGAAAAGAAAGAAAACCTTTTGGAAACATACAATACGACCATCCTTACTATAAATCAAAAAATAGATGAGTTAAAAGAAGAGGAACTTATTACGGAAGAGGAAAGGCATCGGCTCGATGAAGTAAGGGATATAGATAAAATTGCCAGTACCGATCTTACTGATCAGGAGGTTGATAATTTCAAAAAGCTTTCCAACCAAAAAGCAAATGTGGTAAATGAAATTGCTGAAAGTGTTGAAGAGCGCAAAGACGAAGCTTTTGTTGTTCAGGCCATTGATATTCTGGGAGCGGATATAGATTTTAAAAACACCTTTGAAGACCTAAAGAAAATAGTTGAACACTTTCAGAACACTTTGGAACTGTGCCAAAAGGAGGGTTGGGAAAGTTTTGAAGGTAAGGGAATCGTGCCCTATTGTATTTGGAAGGAAGCAGAGATACCTCAGGCGCTTTACTATAAAAAAGTGGATATCCCCTATATCTCTGGGATAATCGATGGTGTTTACCAGGAAATCGAAGGCTTGGTATTGCTCCCCAAGATGATATATGATCTAAGTGAGGGGGTCAACGACTTTATCTATGCCTATACCTATGCCAAATTATTATGTACCCCCGTAAAGACCGAAATGAACAAAAAAAGGTTGGAGGGGCTATTGGCAAAGTTGGAAGAAACCGAAAAAGATGGCAGTATATGGGGCTGGGTCAATGAACAATGGTACACTGCACAGGAATATACGGTGAGCAGCCGTCAAGAAAAATGTGAGGATGCCCAAAAACTCAGAAATGAAATAAGCCAATTATTGGAATATGTATCTGAAATAGAGAACATAAAAAAAGCATTGGCCGATATAGAAGAACAACTATCGGCATACCTTGGCGTGTTGGGGTCAAATGATAATCGTGGCCGATATGAACATGGCAAGATCACTGTCATTGTGGCCTCATTTTTTATACCTGTCGCAGGGCAATTATCAAAAATTGAACGGGTAAAAAAGATTCTACAGACTTTAAAGACCTTTACCAAGACACAATGGGATGAGTTATTTACTAAATTTGATGATGAACTTGGTAAATTGGCTGATGCAGGTAGTAAATTTGACAACCTTGTTACAAAGCTTAATAATCTTGAGCTTCCGAATTTAAGGGGTAAGTTAGATGGATTAGATGTTGGAGCCAAATCTAGATTAGCTGATGACCTTGATGGATTATCTGATGATGCAATTAAGCAGTTAGAAGATAATTTTGGATTATTGGATGAATGGAAGCAAATTGATGAATTAGCAATTTCTGCACAAGCAAGTAGGAAACCTAATTGGTTTCAAAAAATTCTTGATGGGAATGAATTTAATAATATACGTTCTTCGTCATATCCAAATAATGAGGTTTACTTGGTTAATCCGAAAGACCCTAGTAGGTATGTTAGACTTGATTCTTACAAACATTTGGATGAAATTATTTCAAGGAAATATACTCAATTTACAGATATACAGGAATCAACGGGTTTAAAATATATACAAGAATTAAAAGATAAATATCCACCAGGTACTAAAATTGCAAATGTGCCTTCAAACAAGTTGGGTGGAACTAATGCATCTTTAGAGAATATTTCAGAAATAAATGGACAGATGGTATTGGAGATACCTGTGCAGAGTAATCCAATCCCTCAAAAAATTTTAGATGAAGCTAGAACTTGGAGTATTAAAATAAGAGATGTGCAAGGGAAAATTTATTAATAATTAGTTTAATGGAAGAAGTTAAATATCAAAGATTTGTTTTTAAAGAAGTTCAGAGTATTGAAGTTTCTATAAAAGTTTTGGATGGTTATAATAAGACTAGGTTTAGTAGAAAAAAAAATAAAGATGAAAATACTCTTTTAGAAGCAGCAAAATTCGCTCACGATAATGAGTTGATTTATTTTGCTACAGTTATAGAAAATGAAAATCCTTTTGCGCATTTAGAAATTAATAAAGCATTTTTTCGAGTTTATTTTTTAGATGAATTAAATAGAAACTATATGTCATACGATTTTATTGGAAAAAGTGATTTAATAGATTGGCAAAAAGAAATACTTGAAAACAAACTTTTTCTTTCCACTGTTAATGTTTGGGAATTTAATAAGGAGAATGAAAAGGCTTTTAAAACTTTTAGTTACATTTTTAAACCTAACGGACAGGTTACTGTAGTAGAGAGAAATCTTTTAACAAATGAACAAATTACTAGTGAAGCTAAAGATAAAATAGATGTGTCAGCTAATTGGGAGGATTACCCTGAATTTGGTGCATACAAAAATCTTATAAAAAAAGAAAGAGGTATTAAATCGCTAACTGTTTAATACCAATATATCCCGCAAACGGAGATAATTTAGGGTTAAAAACTGAAACCGCAGTTCGTGATATTTTGGACTTTGATAATGCAATAATATTAGAAACTAAGTTAAGTAGTGGAACAGCGTTAACAACACCGCAAACC
>JBDWSS010000109.1:0-59807 GCA_039985375.1 Flavobacteriaceae bacterium | reverse complement strand
GATGGTCAGATCCAACACTGCATTGGGGTTAATGGCCCATTTCACATCTCCACCTACCTTTGGCTCGTTTAATTTTTCTGTGAGGGCATCGCCAGTTTTGTTTTCATCATATTGGTACAGCGCATAGGGTTCTGCCCGTATATTGGCCGAAGGGGGAGGTACTTCCAAACCTGTGAGTTTAGCAGCATAGATCATCCGGTTTTCTGAAAAAGACTGTGGAATGGCAGGAAAAACTGTTTTCTCGAAATCTTTTCTAGCCAAGCGATAAAATGTAATGCCCCACTCAACAGGTTTGCCTTCAATAGGTTTGTCATACCTAACGGATTTGAAGGGGATGGCAAACTCCGCATAATACCCTTTATCCGTGCGTTGGGTACGCACTCGCCAAAGAGCATTCCAGTCCTCATCAGTATTACTATCATTAAAGCTTTGCAGGTCCAATTGGTTACCATGTGGTGTGGTTTGAAAAGAAACCGAATACTGCTTGGTGTTCTGAGCGTCGATTTGAATGCCAAACACATCATTTTCTCCATTGTCAAAATCCCGTCGCAAATCCTGCATTCGCACACCTTTTTTGCCTAGGGAATCTTGAGCAAACATTCCTATGTATAGGTTTTTATCATCATAAAGCACACGAACTGTAGTTTGATTCTTTACAGGGCCACCTTGTACTGGCTCTACTCTAAAGAAATCTATGATGGGTTCGGCTCGCTCCCAATCTGCTTCCGCCAAACGGCCATCAATGTTTAGCTTTCCTATTGCTTTGGTTGCTGATATAGTGACGGGTGTTTCGGGCGGAGAGAAGTTATTCGTTTCGTTTTCTTGAGCTTCAGAACAAATATAAGAGATGGATAAAATGAATAACAAAATCCTTTTCATATCACCTTTGATCTAGAATACCAACGCTTTTCAAGTTTTTGGAAGCCAAAACGCCCAACCCTAACAAACCAATAGAAATCAACAAAAGAATAAACATGGTTCCAACTTGATAGTGGCTTTTAGTTTCATATTTAAAACTTGGCAAATTGTAATAATCTTTCTGTGAGAAATCTTGATTGTTGTACAAAAAGGGCATAAGATGCTCCCGCCAAATATTGGCGAAGGCTACGACTTGCTTTCTATAATTGTCATAATCCACCGTGGAAGTGCCTGCGGTTAGGTTCAAGGATTCTTGAGCGATAATAGCTGGTGAAATCCATTTGAAACGGCCTACCCAATTTTGTTGTTTTTGTAATTGTTCTTCATAGGCATTTACCACAGGAGCTAGCTCTTCTTTGATTAATTTTTTGGAGGCCATATAGCTATGGTAGAATCCTCTAGCCTGAGTAGTATCGTTGATAGCATATTCCGGATGGTCGCGTAAGTAATTGTCTAATATTTCATCCGCTTTTTTGGTAGCATCGGCTTTTAGTACACGCATATCATTAATCATTAACGTACGCGAAGGCATGGGATACAATGAATTGCCCAATTGGTTAAGCACGGAAGGCACCAAAAGCACAAAGACCACCCACAGTCCCAGTAGAGCAACGGCATTTTTGGCTGAACTTCCTACCCAAAGATTTATCAAAAAGGTAAGAGAAAACCAAAAGAGCATATAGGTCAATATAAGACCTAACAAACCGAAAAATACTCCGGCTTGAGAGAAAGGACTATAACCAAAAATCAGAAAAACGATTAGTAATGCTCCACTGACCAATACCGAAAGCCAGAAAAAACGAAGCCCCAATTTTTGCAACACCCAATTTTGGATGCCGATAGGTTGGGCCGCCAGCAAACGCAATGAACCACTTTCTTTTTCGGAAGAAAGCACATTGTATGAAAAAGCGATGATAAGCAAAGGCAGTAAGTATATAATTACAAAGGCCAAATCAAAACTACCAAAGAGTAGTTGAACCGGACTGGTCATTTCAGTAAAGTTGAGCGCGAAGTCATCTCCAGACACTGTGGGTTTCACGTAATGCGTAAAAAGGTCTGCCTGGCCTGTAGAAATAAAAGCCATGGGTTGTGGTTCCATAGCTGCTACTCTAGGGTGATAATTTCCAACCGCCATTGGGCTAGTTGGAATAGTCCATCGTGACGCACTCACTGCCAAACCTTGTTCCACAGAATCCAATAGTTTTAACATCATTTCATCGTTCTTTTTCACTTCTTCATGAGCTGCGATAATATCGTTTGTACGTTTCACTACTTTTTGCTTGCCGTTACCTGCGGCAAAACCAAAAAGTAATAACAATAGTATGCTCAAGAGTTGTATCCAGCGACTGCGCAACAACAGTTTTAACTCGTATTTAAAATTGTAAGACAGCATAATCAAATAGTTTTAGCGGTGAAAAACAAAAGGCTGAAAGAGACAAAGAGCCAGATTCCCAAAATTCCGAGGTTGGAAGTGTTCTGAGAAAGTATAGCACTTAGTTCGGGAGGGTCATACTCAAAAGCAGGCAGCTCCTTCCAAACATCGGCATCCGCTTTATAACTCCAATCTCCATAATCCGAGTTCTTGGCAAAATTATCGTTCAAGAATTTCTGCGTAGCAATTCGATATGTTTCTGCTGCATCCGCAAAATCCCAATGCGTAGCATAATCAGTATGGGCAATGGACATGCTTAAAAAACGTGTGGGGAGATAAGGTGAAATCGAGGCCAAACTCTTGTAAATCCCTGCTTGTTGGATATATTGGTCTTTGAGATGGTTATAGTGCTTAAAATAGACTTCGGCTTGATGTTCCTCACCCTTTTGCATACGATATGCATCAAAATTAAAAGGCAGTTGATGAAGGCTATCTACGCCATATTCTTGTAACACCTGCTCTTCTAACAGTTGAGCTTCTTTGCTCCATGGATTATGGCCGTCCAATCCCTCTTTTTTATCTTGGAGCACGTTGGCTGCAAACTCCTGACGAGTAGGATAGGGATGCTTACTTTCTGCGATATTGCTTGCCGCCTTGGGTGCTGCTAAACATGCAATAATCCAAATAGCTAAAGAGATTACCAAAGAAATCCCCGATTTTTTAGTTTTGGAAGAAATGAGCAATACGATGTTGGTAAAAATGATATAATAGGCTGTATATACTAAAAACATTACGAACAATGCGTTCCAATTGAACACTCCAAAATCATTTAGACTGTTTAGTAACAATCCAGCGAAGAGGAACAATACCAGTGTGATGCTAAAAATTGGGAGGAAAAGAGCTATCCACTTTCCCATTAGCCATTTCCAATTGGATATTCCTTGACTTTTTAATAAGATCAAGGTTCCCATTTCTCGTTCCTTGGTAAAACTATTATATCCTAAAAGAATAGTGAGTAAGGGAATGATGAATAGCAAAATAAAGTCAGGTGTTAAATCACCAAAACGGGCCAGGCCCGTTTGGTCCGAAGCGGCACTAAACTGCGCTTCATTGCGATTGTGGGCCTCTAAGAAGATGGAGGTTCCGGCATATTTATCCACGCCTTGATCTACCAAAGACAAAGGGTATTTTGGTTTAAAGGCATAGGTGCCGTAATGTGCAGCCGAATGTGGATTTTTTTCACCTTGATCGTTCCAAACGGAACGTTCCGCCGTTTTGGCTTCAGTGTATTGTTCGTTTACGTTCTGGAATTGTTTGGCACTGATCCATATTGCTATAGTAAGCAGTAGTAAAACGATGACAAAGGCAATGCGAACACGACCTTCCCGCCGCAATTCCTTGGTTTCTTTAATGAACGTTTTTAAAATCATAACGCTGCTTCTTTATAGTTCATCGTGTTAAGATAGGCCTGCTCCAATGCTGCAAGGGAGATATCACTGGCAACCAACTCTTGCTTCAACACTCCGTTGTTCATAATACCTATGCGCGTGGCTACTTCCTTGGCGCGGAATAAATCGTGGGTTGCCATAAGGGTGGCTACCCCTTTGGATCGTAATTTTTGGAGTAGTTGGCCGAATTCATTACTGGCTTTGGGGTCTAGTCCAGAAGTTGGCTCATCTAACAGTAGTACCTTGGCATCTTTGGCCAAGGCGATGGCAATACCCACTTTCTGACGCATTCCCTTGGAAAAGGTAGCGATACGTTTAGTAAAGGCTTCTGGTTGCAATCCGGCTTCTTCCAAAAATTGCTTTAATTCTAATGTTGAAAGTTTTTTTCCTGCGATTCCAGAGAAATAATCCAGATTTTCCAAAGCGGTCAAGCTCGGATACAGTATTAAATTTTCGGGAATGTACGCCAAGAATCGTTTTGTAGTCTTGGGGTTTTCTGCAACATTGAGTTGGTTTATAAAAGCGCTTCCCGAGGTGGGTTCAATAAAACCAAGCAGCAAATTAATGGTTGTGGTTTTACCTGCTCCATTAGCTCCGAGCAGACAGTAAATTTCATTGGCACCAATATTCAAATTTAATTGGTCTAATACCGTAGTTTCACCATATTGTTTGGTGAGATTATCAGTTATAATCATAACTTCTGAGATAAATTTGTTCGAACAAAAAAGATTCTTCAGAACATTCTAAATTCTGAAGTACATGAGATCATATGGATCATCCAAAACGAATGCCCATCTATTGAACAAAATTTAAATCAGATATGGTGGTCCCCTTTGGAAATTTAGAGGTACTGGTGGTTTAGGGCTCTTTAGTTGAGGTAAACCAGAAATTTTATAAATAAAAAATGAAAAAACCTCAAAATCAACCTTATAGGTTAGTATGGAGAGATTTGTTTTTAGTTTAGCGCAAAACTCACATTGCCCAAATTCTTTTATTGAAATGTCTGCATCTGCAGTAGAAATCTTAGCGTGTGAATGGGAAGTATGCGCGATAAACACATGAAGGGCGAAAAAACCAAACTGGAACAGTAATAAGGCAGTTAATACATAACAACTCCATATTTGGTTTTTCCGTACTTTCTTCATTGTTCTTAATGTTATAAAGAACTATTATTCAACCACAAGGTCAAATGTTTCTGTAATATCAGTTTCACCGCCAGCATCATTTAAAGTTCCATCATTGGGCTTTTTAGGCTCATGTCTTAGTGTAACTGTAAATGTTCCTAATCCAGCATCTGTTGTGGTTGCAGTAAAGGCAAGCCCAACTGGATTGGTGGTCGTGAAATTTTCTCCAGTCTCTGCTGAAACATAAACAGATTCGTCATCAGCGTAAGCGGTGTTCATATTCAATGCAACTCCTGTTTCAAAGAAAAATTGATGCTCAGCTGCCTCGCCTTCAATTTCTTCATTAACTTCCTCTGCAGGATCCTCAGTTTCATTTAATAGCACAATGGAACCATTATAGGTTGTATTCTCGGAAAGGCTTCCAGATACTGTAATAACCGGTGCGTCCGGACCATCACCATCCAAATCTTGCGTTTGTAGGGTAATCGTAGTTCCATTTTCTTGAGGTACCAAAGTAACTGTCATTGTTGTAATTACTTCCTCTTCGTTGATATCATCAGGGGCTTCATCATCACTTGAACATGACATTAATAAGGTACCTGCTACAACTGTTGTAAATAAAAATTTGCTTGTTTTCATAGTAAAAAAAAATTAATAATTGAGTTTTAATTGTAATGTTATATTTCGCCCTAAATCGTCCGCATAAAAACGCTGCCGATTCAAGTAATCTCGGTATTTTGTATTTAAAAGGTTATTTATGGTTAATGAAGTCGTTAATTTCAGATTCTTTTTTAGTTGGAACCCTTTTTTTGCACCAACTGCTACTAAATGGTAAGCGTCTGGCGGAGTATTGATTTCCAAGAACACATCTTCTTGATCCGATGGTGAAAAAACCGTAAAATTTTCAAGAACTTCATTCTGTCGAAATACATATTGACTTTCCAAAAAAGCTTCAAAACCATTCCATTCTGGTCTGGAAAAGACAATCTTGTTCCTAAAAGAAACCGCAGGAATGTTTATTAAAGCAGCATCCCTGTCAATGTCCTTGCCCTTTACCAAAGAAAACCTATGCTCCGTTTTCCAATTTTTTGTCCAATCGATATATGAAGAAAAATCAATCCCTAACAATCTTGCATCGGTTTGGCGATACTCCCAAACTGGAAATGCTCCACGAATGGTAAATTCTACACCTGTAGGTTCCAATAAAATGAAATCCTTGATAAAGTTTCCATAGGGTTCAAGGGTAAATCCCCATTGTTTAAACTGTCTTTGGTATGAGAATGATGTTTTATGTGATGTTTCGCTCTGAATATTAAGATCACCCAACTCAATTCTAGCAGCTGAATGGTGCAGACCGTCACTAAATAATTCGGAAGGGTTTGGAGCTCTTTTTGCAATTGCATAGTTTAACCGGGTAACATTTGCGTCATTTTTACTATACTTAAATCCCACGGTTCCCGAAAAATTGTTGAAGTCAAATACGGGATTTACAAGTAATTGGGTTCCTCTGTCTTCAACAATGAGGTCTTGGAATTCAGTAGCATAACCTCTTTCTTCCCATCTTGAAGTTTGATAAAACTTTTGGGCATCAATTCTACTAAAATCGTATCTAATTCCTGCATCAACCAATATCTGATCGTTTAATCGATATTCACCGGTAATAAAAGCCCCAAAATCGTACTTTTCATAATCAGGAATTAATCTTCTGACCCCTGTCTCGGGGTTTGGGAAGTTCTCCTGATATCTTCCCAAAAGCCCAAATTGAAATTGGTATTTTTCCTTGGCATCCCATTTAAAATCAGAAGTAATGGTATGGGTGGTAAGTTCCAAGTCTATGGAAGCTTGATTATCACGGTCACCTCTTCTCACATCAAATTCTAAACGTCTATTGTTTTGATAATCATATTGAAAATTCCATTTGCCAAGTCCTACAAAGCGTTTGTATGCTTTTATTTTACCCAAATGATGGGTGACCTCCTGCCTTGGGTTTTGCAATTCATAGGTAAACGGATTAATGACCTGTGGCTCACCGCTGTTAATGGCACGTATTAAGTCATCAACGCTTCCTATATGGGATGCTCTTAGCACCGCAATCTCAGAAGTGTAAAACGAATATCTTGCATCCCAACCCCAGGTAAACAATTGTTTGCCAAATTGAACCGAGACTCCAATTTCCTTGGTCCCTGTATTGGAAAGCACATAGTCTGGTGCTTCCTGATCTCCCAAGCGTTTGTACGAACCTTGACCTTTTAGAAACCATCCTTTATTAAAAACTTTGGTAAGCCCTGAAGTTATGTTGCCACCTCTTCCATTTAACAATCCGTTAATTAGAGTCTTACCATACAAAGTATCCTTAGAAGGGATTCGTGCCTGTTCCATAAGGATTACCCCACCAATGGCATCACCCCCATATTGAAGTGCTGACGCTCCCTTGACCACAGAAATTGATCCAGCGGAGTTGATATCAATATTCGGGGCGTGTTCATCTCCCCACTCCATATCTTGCATTCGAACACCGTCGTTCAAAATTAAGATCCTGCTTCCGTTTAGTCCATGAATGGCCGGTTTTACAATATTTGCTCCTGTATTCAATGATGAAACTCCATTCAATTCTTTTAAGGCATCCCCTAAACTCCCAGAGCTATATTGTTCCAATTCTGAAAGTTTTAAAGATTCTTCCAGAGCCGAGTTTGTTTTATTTGCCAATACATCTCCTACAACTTTAACTTCTTCCAGTTCTTCAATATGATGCTCTAATTTTACATCTACCCAGGTTATTCCATCTACATTCACCTCAATAAAAACGGTAGAACAATCAGGATGGGAAATCCTCAATTCATATTCCCCTGAGCACAAATCCAAAATTTGGAATTTTCCTTTGTCATTGGTTTCTACAACATTTTGAGTACCAACAATTAGTATTGTGGCTTTTTCCAACGGAGATTTATTGTGATAATCAATCACTTGTCCCGAAAGAATATCGGTACAGTCTTGTGATAGTCCACAAAAACGTATTAACAACGTTATTGCAATGAAAATTTTTATTTTCATTCTTGAAATAATTAATAAAAAGGGTGTTTCTAAATGAAACTAAATAAATGAGGGACGAATACTTAAGAAAAGAGTGTAGGAGGAGGTCTCGAAAATAGATCGAAAGATAAATCAGAAGTTTTGTCTATGATTACAAGGTCAAAATGCGGTTTATGAAAATTGAAAAAAGGTTGGAAAGTTACCTCTGGCTGAACGAGTTGAACAAAACTTGAACCTTGAGCCTCAATTGCTAAATCGCAAACAGTACAATTTTCAATTTCATCTTCATCACAATCTCCATGAGAATAGACATGCAGTGAAGATACCTTGACAAGCATCAAGGTCATGAAAAGGAACAAACCAAAAAGTTTTTTAAATTCCTGCATTTGCTGCAAAGCTAGATAATTTGAAGGGTTATGGTATGTTAAAGAAAACATAATTAATTAAATAGGAATCCCAGACCCATTCGTTTGAGCATTTTCTTTTCAAAGTTCCAGAAAAATTGGAATTGTCCAAAAAGCCAACCAAAAAACACTAATAAAACCTGATAAATGGGAAAAATAAGTAAGATTCTTACCGGCCAATAAATCCATCCCGAAATACTTTCCTTCTGTAAACCAATGATATCAGTTAGAGGAGCAGCAAGTTTGGCAGCACAACTTCCTGTCACAGCAAAAACAATAAAAATAACAACAACTTGAAAATTGGATGCTATGCCCCAACGCTTTTTTAATTTCTCCATCAAAATAAAAAATTCGAGGGCAAAAATAAGGTATTAAATTCTAGGAATAAAGGGACCGAGTCTTTGGTTGTATTTTCTTTGAAAGTAAATAAAGTAATTGTAAAGTTTATAGTTTACCTCATAACCATAGTTGGTATGGGCATCGTAATTAATTTGAAGCTCATATAAATTGGGATTAAATCGTTGGGGCTGAAACACCCGTTGATTCCAATTAATTACCATAATCTGATTTCTGCTTTCCAGAAAGTTTTGGGTATAATACCCTTCTGGTCTGGCAATGCTCTGCAACCAAGCATTGAATCCCGGTTCTATGATAATAATTTCATATTCGGTATCCTCATCTTTTATTTCAACTTTATCTTCTTCTTGGGAATTGAATACTGCTTTTTCTTCAGAAGAAATATCCAATGCTTCTTTCTGAGAGGAACAGGCCAAAACCAGCCCACTGATGAGCACTAGGATTATAAAATGTGATAATACGCTCTTTTTCATATCCTTAAAATACAAAAAAAGCCATTTGAATACTCAAATGGCTTTGTTAAATAAAGTTAAGATTAGTTGTTTACTTTCCAAAAAGTCCTCCTAAAAGCCCTCCAAGACCACTTTTATTCTGGCCTCCGCTATTTAGCACCATTCCAGCAAGATCATCTATGACACTACCATCTCCATCTGAATCTAAAAAGGTTTCTATCAATGATTGTTGCTTGTTGGCCGAACTATTTCCTCCCATAAGTCCCCCTAAAAGTCCACTTAAAGCATCTGGGCTACTAACGTTTTGTTGTCTTGACTGTTTGCCAAGGTAACCCAATAGAATAGGAGCCGCTATTTTTAATATTTGTGAAATTGAACTGGCATCTATACCAGATTTGTTACTCAAGGCATTTTCCACCTGTGGTTGCTTCGACCCAAAAACATGGCCTAAAATTCCTGCGCCATCATCCATTACGTTTTGATCTACGCCACCACCAAATAGACCGCCCAGGTCGTTTAAGATACTGCCATCATGCTTGGAGGAAAGCGCATTCAATAGGCCTTCCGCACCTCCTGCAGTGGAAGTATTCTTCTTCATTGCACCCATTAAAAGAGGCATTGCCATGCTCAAAACATCCGCTGTTTTGTTTTCCGGTTGCCCTGTCTGCCCTGCTACTCCGCTAATCAATTGTTTGCCCATTGGGCTGTTCAATAAATCTAATAATCCTGACATTTTATAGTGTTTAGTTTAGACCTCCAATGTACATTTAAAAACTGTATTTACAAACAAGCTATTTTAACAATTGAATGATTTGAGATGCCAATTCAGCACCAATACGTTCCTGTGCTTCCTGAGTGGCTGCTCCTATGTGAGGTGTCAATGATATTCTAGGATGCATTAGTATTTTGATTTCTGGATTTGGTTCCGATTCAAAGACATCCAATCCGGCAAATGCTATTTTTTCACTTTCCAAGGCATCAATCAAGGCTACTTCATCCAAAACACCGCCTCGGGAAGCATTGATGATCCCAACTCCAGATTTCATTTGCCCAAATTCCTCTTTGCCCAAAATATAATCTTTCTGGGCAGGCACGTGGACGCTTATAAAATCTGAATTACGTAAAACATCTTCCTTTGAACTACCTTCCAATGTAAATGTAACCGACTGTCCATCAAAAAAAGGAACTTCCAAAGTCGCTTCTGGAACATACGAATCCGTATACACAACGTTCATACCCAGCCCCAATGCCATTTTTGCGGTGGCCTTTCCAATTCTTCCGAATCCAATAAGACCTAGTGTTTTTCCCCGAAGCTCGGTTCCGCCCGCATAACTTTTCTTTAATTGTTTGAACTTGCTATCTCCATCTAAAGGCATATTCCGATTGGAATCATACAAAAATCGAACACCTCCAAATAAATGGGCAAATACCAACTCGGCCACAGATTCCGATGAGGCTGCCGGAGTATTTATGACATGAACTCCCTTGGATTTTGCGTATTCTACATCAATATTATCCATACCAACACCACCACGGCCAATCAATTCTAAGTTTGGACAGGCGTCCACCAAAGATTTTCTGGCCTCCGTGGCACTTCGTACCAACAAAGCCTTGATATCATTTTTGTTGATGAAGTTTACCAATTGCTCTTGAGCTACTTTGGTAGTAATTACTTCAAAACCTCCTTTTTTAAGCAAGTCAATTCCAATTTGGGCTATTCCGTCGTTTGCTAAAATCTTTCCCATTTATCCTTTCTTTTCCAAATCACTCATAATATCTACCAATACACCAACACTTTCTAAAGGAAGGGCATTGTACATGGACGCTCTATACCCGCCAACAGAACGGTGACCATTAATCCCATTAATTCCAGCTTCTTTACATTTTTCATCAAAAATTTCTTTTAATGAGTCATCCGTAATATTAAAAGTGGCATTCATAATGGAACGATCTTCTTTTGCTGCAAATCCAGAGAAAACAGGATTCAGTTCTACTTCCGAATAAATAAGATTTGCTTTACGCTCATTAATTTCTTCTATGGCAGCAATTCCTCCTAAATCTTTTAACCATTGCATGGTAAGCATGGAAACATATACGGCAAAGACGGGTGGCGTGTTGAACATGCTATCTTTACTAACATGTACTTTATAATCTAACATTGATGGGATTTGACGCGATACTTTCCCCAAAACATCTTCTTTTACAACTACCAATGTAGTTCCTGCAGGTCCCATATTTTTTTGTGCTCCTGCATAGATCAGGTCGAATCGTGAAAAATCCATTTGTCTTGAAAAGATATCTGAACTCATGTCACATACCAAAGGAACATCTGTTTTGGGAAATTCTTTTATTTGGGTTCCAAAAATGGTGTTGTTGGAAGTTAAGTGCAAATAGTCCAAATCACCTGGGATGGCATACCCCTTTGGGATGTAATTAAAATTTTGATCTTGTGAAGAGGCTACTTCAATAATTTCACCAACCAATTTTGCTTCTTTGATTGATTTTTGACTCCACGTACCTGTATTTATGTATCCTGCTTTTTTATTCAATAAATTAAAGGCAGCCATTAAAAATTGAGTGCTTGCACCACCTTGAAGAAATAATGCTTGATACCCTTTTCCCTCTAGACCCAAAAGCTCCAATGCCAAAGCACGTGCTTTGTCCATTATGGCTACAAACTCCTTGCTTCTATGGGAAATTTCTATAAGCGAAAGACCTATTCCGTCAAGTTCTACTACCGCCTCAGCAGCTTTTTGCATTACTTCTTTAGGTAAAATACATGGACCTGCACTAAAATTGTGTTTTTTCATTTGGTTAAATTAAGGAGTAAAGTTCTAAAAAAATCTTGGATATAAAAATGGTTGAAACGTATGAACATTATAATGATAAGAGGAACGAAACGGTATCAACTCCATCTGCATAGTCATTTAACTCGGGTTTTTGGGTTTCTCCAAAATTGACCTTGTTGTTAACTACTGAATTTGATACGATGCATTGAATATTATCTCTGTGTTCTTCAAGTCTTTGTTTTAATTCGGTCTCGTTTTCATAATACGAATAAAACAAGGAGGCAATGGGTGAAGAATAGCTTTCATCTTCTTTTAAAATCAGGAAACCATTATCTAAAATTTTAAATTCACTCATCAAATAAACTGCCTTGTTGTAGTCATAATTATTTGAGTATTTAATTTGATTTATAAGGTCTTTGTATTCAAAAATAGCCTTAAAAAATACATCAAAATCGTACTCTTTTGGAACGTAAACTTTGGAAACATTTCTACAGCCTAATCCGTAATATCTAAAAATATCTTCTCCCAAAGCTGTAAGCTGCTCTTTAGATTCGTTTCCGGTAAGAATAGCTACTGAGCTTCTATTCTTTCTAATGATATTTGGCTTTTTTCCAAAGTAATACTCAAAATACCTGCTCGTATTATTGCTGCCAGTAGCAATTACCGCATCAAAATTTTCAAATTTCCCTTCAGCAAATTGTATTTTCCCTCGAAACGAAGTGTCCTCATTGATTAGGAAGTCCGCGAGAAACGGAAGAAGCACCGTATCGTTGGATGATAGTTTCGCCAAAACCTTATTCCCTGTTAATAAAACGCATAAAAAATCGTGGAACCCAACTAAAGGAATGTTTCCAGCCATTACAATAGCAACTATTTTTCCTTCTTTTGTGGTGGGGAAGGCATATTTTGAAAGCCAAGCGGACAAATTTTCTTTGGTAAGCGCAATGGACCATTGCTTAAGGGCAAATAAGATATTTTCTTGGGTAAACCAACTGTTCTGCTGTTCCGCTTTTACAAGCGTAGCATTAAAGTCGGTATACGTATCGTTTTCTGAAAGGTTATGATTTTCACAAAAATCACTTATAAAACTTCCAAGTTTAACAAAAGCTTGCAATCTAGAGGTATACGGCGTCATTATATTTGTACACTAAATTGGTAGGGTTTATTTTTGTCCAAAAGTAAGCATGCTGAAATTATTTCAGCATAAAGGAAAAAGAAATTATGGCAATTATAATAACAGATGAATGTATTAACTGTGGTGCCTGTGAACCGGAGTGCCCAAATACTGCAATATACGAGGGGGCTGATGAGTGGCGCTATAGTGATGGCACATCGCTGGAAGGGGATGTAGTCCTTCCTGATGGAAAAGCTGTCAATGCAGACGAAGTACAGATTCCCATAAGTGATGAGATTTACTATATTTCCCCTGATAAATGTACGGAATGCATGGGCTTTCATGAGGAACCCCAGTGTGCCGCTGTATGTCCGGTAGATTGCTGTGTGCCTGATGAGGACAGAGAGGAAACAGAAGAAGAACTCTTAGGGAAGCAAAAGTTTATGCATCCAGACGGATAGGGAGAAAAAAACTTTAATTTAGCCCGAATCAAAAATGGTTCGGGTTTTTTATGCAAAAAAAAGAGAAAACATACAATGGATTTTGGAAGCAGATGGGTTGCATACTTTCCATAATTGCCATTTTAGGCATCCTATCCGTATTTGTTATAGGATTTTACATGCTTTTTCAGGGGTTTTAGCAACCGGTTTAATACGTTAAAATTCCTCATAACAATCTGCGGTGACACTTTTTTGAGATAAATCCTTGGACTCCAACGGTTTTTTTAAGTGTCGTTTTACAATTGGATTGTAAATAACGGCATTGTCCAAATGTTCATAGATTGTAGTGCTTACTATATATACGCTCAGTTGTTCGTCAGAAGCATTTATGCCAGTTATGATATCAAGAAAATCAATGCCGTTCACCATGGGCATTTCTAAATCCAATAACAACAGAATTTTCTTTTGTGTTTTAATGTCCCTAACTAAAAATTTAAGTGCTTGAACTGGAGAAGAAAAGGCTAGTTGTTTTTTTGAAAGTTTGGATTTTTCAATAAGTTTTTTATGGACTTTACAGGTAACCTCACTATCATCTATAACATAAGACACATCAAAAGGTTCAAAATCGGCGTTGGTCATCGGTAGTTGAAATTTTTGATATAACACGATTGCCTTTGTTTTTATTACATTATTGATTGATTTTTTGGATGAAAGGTCACAAATAACCGACCACTGTAAAAATTAAAAAGTTTAAGACCGATCAGCAATTCGAATAATTTTAAAATTGATATAGAATTGGGCTTATATTTGCAGCCTTAAAACTCGAACATGAAAGCTGGTATTGTAGGATTGCCAAACGTAGGAAAATCGACTTTGTTTAATTGTTTGTCCAATGCAAAAGCGCAGAGTGCAAATTTTCCATTTTGCACCATCGAACCTAATATTGGGGTTGTTAACGTACCTGATAATAGAATGGAAAAACTGGAGGAGCTGGTTAACCCAGAAAAAGTTATACCTGCTACTGTCGAAATTGTGGATATTGCCGGATTGGTGAAAGGAGCCAGTAAAGGTGAAGGGTTGGGAAACCAGTTTTTAGGAAACATTCGTGAAACGGATGCTATCCTCCATGTCTTACGATGTTTTGATAACGATAATATTGTCCATGTTGATGGTTCTGTAGATCCGATAAGAGATAAGGAAACCATAGACATGGAACTCCAGTTAAAAGATTTGGAGAGTGTTGAAAAGAAACTGGACAAGGTAAAACGTGCTGCGAAAACAGGAAATAAAGAGGCGCAAAAAGAAGCCACTGTTTTAACCAGTTTAAAAGAAGGCCTGGAAGCAGGAACATCGGTTCGGGCCATAACAATTTCTGATGATGACCATGCGGAATATGTAAAACCGTTACAATTGATTACAGATAAACCAGTAATGTACGTCTGCAATGTTGATGAAGAAGCAGCTACAAATGGGAATGCCTATGTAGAAAAGGTAAAAGAAGTGGTGGCCAATGAAAATGCTGAGGTTATATTTTTAGCTGTGGGAACCGAAGCGGATATTACAGAATTGGAAACCTATGAGGAACGCCAAATGTTCTTGGAAGATTTAGGCCTTTCCGAACCCGGTTCCGCGAAATTAATTAGAGGAGCTTACAAATTATTGGATTTAGAAACCTATTTTACAGCAGGTGAAAAAGAGGTAAGGGCTTGGACCATTCCAGTTGGAGCAACTGCCCCACAAGCTGCTGGCGTAATTCATACAGATTTTGAAAAAGGTTTTATTCGTGCAGAAGTCATTGCTTATAATGATTATGTAGATTATGGAAGTGAATCCAAAGTAAAAGAAGCGGGTAAAATGCGTGTTGAAGGAAAGGAATATGTAGTAAAGGATGGTGATGTCATGCATTTTAGGTTTAATGTTTAAGAGTAATCCTTCTTCGTAATAGGCATATCAACAGTATTTGTTGATTACTTTCTTCTGGCTACACATTTATTTTTGCGGCTAAATTTTATATTAGCAAGGATTAACCCTTAACTAATGGCAGAAACCAAGTATACCGAGGATAATATTCGCTCCCTGGATTGGAAGGAGCACATTCGTATGCGTCCCGGTATGTATATTGGTAAGTTAGGAGATGGCTCATCTGCAGATGATGGTATCTACATTCTTCTCAAGGAAGTTCTTGACAACTGTATAGATGAGTTTGTTATGGGCGCTGGTAAGACCATTGAAATCAGTATCAAAGAGAATATAGTTCATGTTCGTGATTATGGTCGTGGCATTCCTTTAGGGAAAGTAGTGGATGTGGTTTCCAAAATGAATACTGGAGGTAAATATGATACTCGAGCTTTTAAAAAATCCGTAGGACTTAATGGAGTTGGAACCAAAGCAGTAAATGCACTTTCCAACTTTTTTAAAGTTGAATCAATAAGAGACGGAAAACTTAAAGCTGCAGAATTCAAAGCTGGAAATTTAGTGGATGAAGAGTTGACTGATTCCACAAAGCGTAGAGGGACCAAAGTGAGCTTTGTTCCTGATGAATCTATTTTTAAAAAGTATAAATACAGGAATGAGTATGTGGAACGCATGCTCAAAAATTACGTATACCTTAATCCGGGGCTGACCATTGTTTTTAATGGCGAAAAATTCTTTTCAGAAAATGGACTGAAGGATTTATTGGAAGACAATAATAGCATGGAAGACATGCTGTATCCTATTATCCATTTAAAAGGAGATGACATTGAAGTGGCCATTACCCATAGCAGAACACAATACAGCGAAGAATATCATTCGTTTGTAAATGGTCAACATACAACACAAGGAGGAACGCACCAAGCCGCATTTAGGGAGGCTATTGTTAAGACCATTCGCGATTTTTATGGAAAAAACTATGATGCTTCAGATATAAGAAAATCAATAATATCAGCAATTTCCATTAAGGTGATGGAGCCGGTTTTTGAGAGTCAAACCAAAACAAAGCTAGGTTCTACGGATATGGGTGGAAAACTACCTACTGTTCGTACGTACATCAACGATTTTATTGGAAAGTACCTTGATAATTATTTACATAAGAATCAAACTACCGCAGAAGCAATTCAGCGTAAAATTGTTCAGGCAGAAAAAGAAAGAAAAGAGCTTTCAGGAATTCGAAAACTAGCCCGTGACCGCGCTAAAAAAGCAAGTTTACATAATAAAAAGTTACGTGACTGCCGTGTCCACCTTCAAGATATGAAGAAAGACAGAAGGTTGGAATCTACATTGTTTATAACAGAGGGAGATTCGGCATCCGGCTCCATTACCAAATCTAGGGATGTAAATACCCAAGCAGTATTCAGTCTAAGGGGCAAGCCTTTGAACTCCTACGGAATGTCAAAGAAAATTGTCTATGAGAATGAAGAATTTAATCTCCTACAGGCCGCGTTAAATATAGAAGAGTCCATGGAAGATCTGCGGTACAACAATATCGTTATTGCCACAGATGCAGATGTTGATGGCATGCACATCCGTTTACTATTAATTACATTCTTTCTACAGTTCTTCCCTGAATTGATAAAAGAGAACCACCTTTATATCTTACAAACGCCTCTTTTTAGGGTTCGAAACAAAAAAGAGACGATTTATTGCTATAGCGAAGAAGAAAGAAGAAATGCCATTGAAAAACTGACAGGCAAACCCGAGATCACAAGATTTAAGGGATTAGGGGAGATTTCACCGGATGAGTTTCAACATTTTATTGGTGATGATATCCGTTTGGAACCTGTAATGTTGGATAAGGCCATGAGTATTGATAATTTGTTGAAGTTCTATATGGGAAAAAACACTCCCGACAGGCAAGAATTTATTATTAAAAACCTTAAAGTAGAACTTGATTTAATTGAGAAAAACTAACTGTAAAACAGATAAATGTATCCCCTTCTAAATGGAAGAGAATGAAGATTTGAATGATGAAGGTTTAGAAAACCAAGAAAACTCCCAGGATACCCTTACCAGGGTTACCGGCATGTATAAAGACTGGTTTTTAGACTATGCTTCTTATGTTATTTTAGAACGTGCGGTTCCTGCCATAGAAGATGGTTTTAAACCAGTGCAACGTAGAATAATGCACGCGCTGAAGGAGTTGGATGATGGTAGGTACAATAAAGTTGCCAATGTTGTAGGGCACACCATGCAATATCATCCCCATGGCGATGCCAGTATTGCCGATGCCATGGTTCAAATAGGGCAGAAAGATTTGCTTATTGACACACAGGGAAACTGGGGTAACATCCTTACCGGAGATGGGGCAGCTGCTTCAAGATACATAGAAGCCCGACTTTCAAAATTTGGATTGGAGGTCGTTTTTAGCCCAAAGATTACCGAATGGCAATTATCATACGATGGCAGAAAGAAAGAACCAGTAAATCTTCCGGTCAAATTCCCATTGTTGTTGGCCCAAGGTGCCGAAGGGATAGCCGTTGGCCTATCAACAAAGGTACTTCCACATAACTTTAACGAATTAATAGATGCATCCATAAAACATTTAAAGGGACAACGTTTTAAGTTGTTTCCGGATTTTCCAACTTCTGGAATTATCGATGTCACCAATTATAATGATGGCCTTCGTGGAGGAAAAGTTAGGGTCCGCGCCAAGATTTCAACATTTGACAAGAACACTCTTGTCATCAATGAAATACCCTACGGCACCAATACCTCGTCCTTAATAGATTCTATCCTTAAAGCTAATGACAAGGGTAAAATTAAAATAAAAAAGATTGAAGATAATACAGCTGCGGAGGTAGAGATTCTTGTACATCTGCCTAGTGGCATTTCTCCTGACAAAACTATTGATGCGTTATACGCTTTTACCTCTTGTGAATCTTCCATATCACCATTAGGATGTATTATTGAAGATAACAAGCCCTTGTTTATTGGAGTAACTGAAATGCTCATGCGTTCAACGGATTATACAGTTGAATTGCTAAAGGCTGAACTGGAAATTCAACTTAGAGAACTAGAAGAACAGTGGCACTTTGCTTCTTTGGAGCGAATCTTTATTGAAAATAGAATTTATCGAGATATTGAGGAGGAAGAAACCTGGGAAGGTGTTATTTCCGCAATCGATAAAGGCCTTAAACCGTTTACAAAGAACCTTAAAAGAGCAGTTACCGAGGAAGATATTGTGCGTTTGACAGAAATTAGAATCAAGCGCATCTCAAAATTTGACCTTGAAAAAGCGCAACAGCTCATTGATAGTTTGGATGAGAAAATTGCCCAAACAAAGCACCATTTAAAGCATCTGGTAGACTACGCCATTGATTACTTTAAAGAGCTTAAAAAGAAATACGGCAAGGGCCGCGAGCGAAAATCTGAGATTAAGATATTTGACGATATCGAGGCGACTAAAGTTGTTATAAGAAACACAAAACTCTATGTAAATAGAGAGGAGGGCTTTATTGGAACTTCCTTAAGGAAAGATGAATATGTTACGGACTGCAGCGATATTGATGACATCATTGTTTTTACCAGAAAAGGAGAGATGATGGTGACCAAGGTTGATTCCAAGATTTTTGTTGGAAAAGGAATCATTCATGTAGCAGTTTTTAAGAAGAAGGATAGTCGAACCATCTACAATATGATCTACAAAGATGGAAGGGGAGGGCCTAGCTACATCAAGAGATTTAATGTTACTAGTATCACTCGAGATAAGATGTATCAATTGGCAGGAGGCAATCCCACATCCGATGTACTCTATTTTTCCGCCAATCCCAATGGGGAAGCAGAAATCATAACCGTGCTCTTACGACAATCTGGTAGTATAAAGAAATTGAAATGGGATTTGGATTTTGCAGACCTTCTTATAAAAGGCAGGGCATCCAAAGGTAATTTAGTTACCAAATATCCCGTAAAACGGATAGAACTGAAAGAGAAAGGCGTCTCCACGCTGAAACCCAGAAAAATTTGGTTTGATGACATTGTAGGAAGGTTGAATGTAGATGGAAGAGGTGAGCTTTTGGGTGATTTTAGAGGAGATGACCTGTTATTGGTCATTGATCAAAAAGGAAAAATAAAAACCATACCCCCAGATTTATTAACACGGTTTAACGACGATATGGTCGTGTTGGAAAAATGGAATCCCAAGAAACCGATTTCTATAGTGCATTATGAAGGGGAGAAGGATCGATACTACATTAAACGATTCCTTATTGAAAACCCGAGCAAGGAAGAAATTGTAATATCTGAACATACAAAATCGCATTTAGAACTGGTTTCTACAGACTGGAAACCTATAATTGAGATTGAATTTACTAAGCCCCGTGGCAAGGAAATCAAACCCAAGCAGCAAATAAATGTAGCCGATTTCATTTCTGTAAAAGGAATAAAAGCAATCGGAAATCAACTAACTTCGGAGAAGGTGAAGAATATAAATGCCTTGGAGCCAATGCCTTTTGAGGAACCCAAAGAACCTATTGCAGCGGAGATGGAAGTGGTAGACGAAGAATCCATTGATATTATTAATAAGGATATAGATTCAAAAGATGAAGGTTCCGATCAAACTACTTTGTTTTAATGCATTATTCTACTTACTTTGCCATTCAAGTTTACACGCCTAACCTAATAGCTTAATTTTATTATATGGATTTCACTAACCCGTTGGTATACGGAGTACCCGTTTTTATTGCTTTTATTCTGTTTGAATTAACTTATAGTAAGACACATGGTGACGAAGACCTATATGTTTGGAAGGATTTGGCGGCGAGCGGTTTTATGGGAATTGGTTCGGCAATATTAGGGCCTTTGTTCAAAGTTATTTTTGCCATTGTTCTTTTTGAAGGGGTATATGAATTATGCAATCCTATGGTTGATGGGGTTCGCCAAAACTTCCTTGGATATGAATCGTTTGGTTATGCCTGGTACATTTGGATTCTATGTCAATTAGCAGATGACTTTACATACTACTGGTTCCATAGGGCCAATCATGAAATTAGGGTTTTATGGGCAGCTCATATTGTTCATCATTCTTCAGATAATTTTAATTTGGGAACAGCTGTCCGGAATGGATGGTTCACAATTTTATATAAACCCCTATTTTATATGTGGATGACAGCGATTGGGTTTCCTCCAGAAATGGTTGTTGTATGCTTGGGTATTGAAGCTTTATGGCAGTTTCAACTACACTCCGTCTATGTTCCAAAAATGGGTTTTATTGAGAAAATTTTCAACACACATACCATGCACCAGGTTCATCATGCTCAAAATGTTGAATATCTAGATAAAAACCATGGTGGGTTTTTAAATATTTTTGATAAAATGTTTGGCACATGGAAAGAATTGGATGATAACGTTGACGTTAAATACGGTGTAATCCATTCACCAGACTCCTACAATCCAGTTGTTATCCTTACGCATGAATTCAAAGATATTTGGAATGACGTTAAGAAATCCAAAAAACTATCACACAAACTAATGTATATTTTTGGGCCTCCAGGATGGAGTCATGACGGCAGTACGCTTACCGTAAAACAGCAGCAATCCTTGTTTGCCGAGCACAAAAGTTCCAATTCAGAATTAGCCTATCAACGCCCTAATTAGGCCGTATTACAAGGTCTCTTCTGGTTTTCCTTTGTTTTTTTTCATCCTCAAATCAAAGAACTCAACCATTAAAGAGAAGGCTATGGCAAAGTAAAGATATCCTTTTGGTATCGCGCCAACTTCATTATTGAACACCACTAAATGGGATAAGTGGGCAGCTTCCGTGATTAACATGAAACCTATCAAAATAAGGAAAGATAATCCCAAAATCTGAATTGATGGGTGCTTATTTACAAATTCCCCAACAGGATTGGCGAACAACATCATAATGATTACCGATATGATAACCGCAGCAACCATTAATACTAAAGCATCGGTTGGGTTTGCGGATATCCCATTGGTCATTCCAATTGCGGTTAAAATCGAATCAAAAGAGAAAACAATATTGATTACCGTGATTTGAATAATTGCATTGGTCAAGGAAGAGGATCTTGATTTTGTGACCTCTCTTTCATCATGCCCTCTATCTTCAATTTTTTCATGAATCTCCTTGGTACTCTTGTACAAAAGAAAAAGACCCCCTGCAAACAATATTAGAGCTTGCCAGCTAATCCCTCCAGCTATCCAAGATTCATCCAAGACCACGAAGGGCTTTTTCATCTTAGTTAACCAAGTAATCCCGAACAGTAGCAGCACTCGCATCCCCATGGCCAATATCAACCCAAGATTGGTCGCTTTCTTTCGATCTTTTTTTTCCAGCTTACCCGCTGCGATTGAGATAAAAATAATATTATCTATTCCAAGAATAATTTCCAAAAAAGTCAATGTCAGCAATGCCATCCAGGCATCAGGACTAGTAAAAATTTCAAGCATGGTTAGTTTATTTTAAATGCAGTTCCCTTAAATTTTCTTTTGTCTCCAATAGCATTATATTCAAATGTATAAGAAGAATCCGAAGTTGTCAATATTTTTATGTGAATAGATTTCTCTTCAGCCATACTTTTGGGGTTAATGTTTTTGAGGATGTATTCGCAATCATTAATCCATCGAATGGAAGAGGTGTCCTTTTTTTCTTCAAAATCATCAACTTCAATAGTAGCGGTCCTCGTGAAAGTTGTTTGCATTTCCCTGCCATTAACAGACGTTGTAAAAGAAAAATTCCCAGTTTTAAAATCAGTGCAGTTTCGTTCTGGCGGGGCTGTACAGGCTAACAAAAAAAGCAACATAACAATGGACAAGGCATGTTTTATCATAGCTGCAAAGTAAATGTAAAGTACACAAATATAGATAAGGATTCTAGTCCTTTTTTACTTCAAATGACTCAAAAGTACCATCAGAAAAAAAAACAGCAATGCGTATAGGGTTTTTGTTCTCTGATTTTAAACTGGCCGCTCTCTTGAGCATATCCTCAGATGAATTGTTTTGTCCATCTTTAGGGGTAGGTGCGAGCGGGTCGTTCATATGCCCAGAACTTGGGAAGCTTCCTTTTCCATACAATAACCAATAAAGATTTATATCGGGGTAGTTCTGAACGACCCTCATGACAAAATCCAAGCTTGGCTTGTTTCTGCCATTTATCAAATGGGAAATACTTGAGCGCTGTACACCAATGCTATCAGCAAATGAAGATACAGAAAGCCCATAGTGATCAATTAGTGTCTTGATACGCTCAACAATCAAACTAGATATAATTGTAAATTATTTGATTACAAAAATATTAATTAGAATTAATAATCACACATTTAAGTTGTTAAAAAACATAGTTTTATTTGAATTAATACATCATATAATGATATTTAAAATTCTGTTTATCAAATGGTAATATAAATATAAATATAATTATATTATTTCTGGTATAAAAAAGCAACAATCTACCTGCGATGGTATACAATTATATCGTTCATAAAGTTACATTTGTAAATTATTGTTCTTTTACTTTTGTAAACTAAAATGTAACTATCTAGAAAAATGGTCGATTATAAAAGTTATGTAGAAGAATCCGTTAGGGGTCGTTATGTAACCTACGCTATGCTTAAAAATGAATGGTTAGATAAACTACCGCGTGCTGCCATTACCTCTATTGGTGTTTCAGTTCAAAAAACTGAAATAATATCCATAACCCTTGGCACTGGCCCAAAGAAAATTTTAATGTGGTCTCAAATGCACGGTAATGAATCGACCACCACAAAAGCAGTGTTGGATGTTGTAAACTATTTAGACTCCGGAGAATCGATGGCGCAATCCATTCTGGCCAATTGCACCTTTTTCATAATCCCAATACTCAATCCAGATGGGGCAAGACAATACACACGCATAAACGCAAATAAGATTGATTTAAATAGGGATGCCAAGCTACTTTCCCAGCCAGAAAGTAGGGTTCTAAGAAATGCCTTTGAATCGTTTAAACCTGACTATTGCTTTAACCTGCATGATCAGCGGACGCTTTTTAGTGCAGGCAATACATCGAAATCAGCTACAGTATCTTTTTTATCCCCCGCGAGCGATGAAGAAAGGAAATTAACTCCTGCAAGGGAAAAATCCATGAAGCTTATTGTTGCAATGGAAAATGTATTGCAGCAGCTAATTCCAGGACAGTTGGGAAGATACGATGATGCCTTTAATGATAATTGTGTTGGAGATACGTTCCAAATGAAAAACACCCCAACAATTTTATTTGAAGCGGGTCATTTTCCTGGAGATTATGAAAGAGAAAAAACAAGGGAGTTTATATTTTACGCACTGATTGAAGCAATTAAGACAATTGCAAACGATAACATTGAGGATTATGTAACGAATGCTTATTTCAATATTCCGGAGAATAAAAAGCTGTTTTACGATGTTATTGTGAAAGCCCCACATGTACTTAACGCCTCTTATGAAAAGGGAAATCATCTAGGGATTCGTTTCAAGGAGGTGCTAAACAAAGAAAAAGTACAGCTTGAGCCTGAATTGATCGATACCGGGGAACTTAAGGGGTATTTTGGGCATGAAATCATAGATTGTTTGCAACAAAAGGACCTTGAGCTTGTAAAATCCCGTAAGGAAATTCTGAATTTAGTTCTCTCAAAAACAAGATAACTATCACTTTAGGGTCATTTGTTACATTTTATTTAAAAAAAACACATTTTTTTTAAATATATTTTCTTAATTAATTAATTTTGCTGAAAATATCGATACCATGAGTAAAGTAAAATTGGATGAGATTGATCACCAGATTCTAGATATGTTGATAGACAATACCCGTACTCCTTTTACGGATATTGCCAAAAAACTCTTGATTTCTGCAGGGACTGTACATGTACGCGTGAAGAAGATGGAGGAATCTGGAATTATAAAAGGTTCTTCCCTGACTTTGGATTATGTAAAACTTGGATATTCGTTTATCGCTTACGTTGGGATTTTTCTTGAAAAAACGCATCAAACCAAATTTGTATTGGAGCGACTGAACCAAATTCCATATGTAACCGTTGCTCATATTACGACAGGGAAATTCAATATTTTCTGTAAGATAAGGGCCAAAGACACCACCCATGCCAAGAATATCATTTTCAAGATTGATGACATAGATGGCATTAGCAGAACGGAAACCATGATTTCATTGGAAGAGAGCATCAACGATAAAAAGCGTTTAATGCATACGATTTTCAACGAACTTTAATCGTTAAATCTTATTTTCGGTTATGCTGAGTTCAGAGTTGCCCATTTCTGAATACAATCCCTTTTATCATACTTATATTTTAGCCTTAGAAGATGTTTCCCTAATGAGCGCTCTTGAAAATGGTAAGAAGGCGTTTTTAATTTTAGTTAATGGGTTGGATACTGAAGGTTTGAACTATGCTTATGAAGAAGGTAAATGGACTCTGGCAGAAGTCTTAATGCATATTATTGATACTGAACGCGTGTTTCAATATAGAGCTTTACGATTTGCAAGAAACGATCGCACACCCTTGCCAGGGTTTGATCAGAATATCTTTGTTCAGGGAATAGACCTGTCCGAAAAACCAATTAAGGAGATTGTTCAGGAATACACAACAGTAAGGGATGCTACATTACAGCTATTTAAATCCTTTGATAAAGAGGTTCTGCAAAAGATAGGTATTGCCAGTGGTTCCGAAATGAGCGTACGGGCAATGGGATTTATAATTTGCGGACACCAGGCACATCATCTGGGTATAATCCGAGAACGATACCTATAGTGGGAAAGTAATTTTTAGTATAGGCTGTCTGTTTCTAAATCCGTGTCTGACTCGAATTCTGGTTCTTGTTCTCCTTCCAACACAGCCGTTGTATTGCTATCCAATTCTTTTTCAATGTTTTCTTCAAAATTTGAAATAAAATTGGAAAGACTTTTACTAATTTTTACCAAATAGATGGCATTCTCAGTTTTTACCTCCACGGCTTCAATGATTTCCCCATTGGGTTTTTTAAGAGAGATAATATCTTCATCACCATACCCATAGGGATAGGAATCGATTAAAATTGCTGCTGCTTTATGGTCCAGCTTCTTGTAGTCAATAAGTACTCGCTTCATAGTTGATAAGATTAAATTTGTTATCCTAAACTATGAATTTTAATAACGGACACTTTCAAAGAGTTGTCAATAGTTGCTTTTAGTATACGAAGGTGTTATTCTTTGTAGTAAGCAAATGCTTTGTCAAAAAGATTTACGGGTACCTTAATATCGGTAACAGCAACACCAATGGTTTGGAGCAGTACAAAATTTACATCGCCGTGCGAATTTTTCTTATCGTATTTTAAAAGATTAACAATGGCCTTAACGTCTTCTGCGCTAAAATCAACGGGCTCAAAATGGTGTAAAAAAGTATCCTTTATCTCTTGTAACGATAATTTGGACAACCCTTTCAACTCATGGGATAGATAGCCTTCCAAAATCATACCAATGGCTATGGCTTCTCCATGAAGCAGGGTTTTCCTATTCGAATTTTCCAGACAATACGATTCAATGGCGTGCCCCAATGTGTGTCCGAAATTTAAAATCTTCCGTATGCCTTTTTCCGTTGGATCTTGGGTTACTACATCATTCTTTATCGCTATTGATTTTTTAATGCATGCGGCATCGGTGAAACCACTCTCTTTCTTTAGGGATTTCCAGTACTCTACATCTTTTATGAGACCGTGTTTAAGCATTTCGGCAAATCCGCTTTTAATTTGTCTTTGGTCCAAGGTTTTTAGAAATTTAGGAAAGACCAAAACCATCTGTGGCTGATTGATAACCCCAATCTGATTTTTCAATACGCCAAGATCAACCCCGGTTTTTCCTCCAATGGAAGCATCTACCATGGATAATAATGTGGTGGGGATATTTATAAAATCTATGCCCCGTTTAAAGGTAGAAGCCACAAAGCCACCTAAATCGGTAAGTACGCCACCACCAAGATTAATGAGCACACTTTTTCGGTCCCCAGCATAATCAGAAAGCATGTTCCAGACTGTTGCACATGTTTCTATGGTTTTATGGATTTCACCCGATGGGATTTCAAAAACCGCATCTGGTTTTATCTCCATTTTATTTTTGAAAAGGGGCAAACAGTGCTTTTTGGTGTTCTCATCCACCAAAACAAATACTTTGGAATAATTACTTTTTGCAATATGTTGTTGAAGAGCAGCTTCCGCCAATTCCTCCAAGTGCACTTCGTAAAATTGAGATTTAATAGACTCCATAGTTCCAATTACACCACTAAATAAAGACTAAATTTGGTGATATTGTTCTAAAATCACTACTTATATTTGATTCGTTAATAGATTCACAAGAATGGACCCAAATTTTGAGAATACAACAATCGCTTTTCAGTTAAAAACAGATTCAGAACTAGAAAGGGCATATTTTTTATTTAAACTGATTGCCAATGAACCACTGGTTAAAATAGGTACTGCGGTAACGAATTTTGCTATTAAGGCACATCTTCCCATTGAAGGTCTTATACGAGCTACGGTTTTTGATCATTTTTGCGGCGGGGTAAATGAGGAAGATTGTTTAGGGGTAATAGACAAAATGTATAATAAGGGTGTTTTTTCCATATTGGATTATTCCGTAGAGGGCAAAAAGATTGAAGATCAATTTGATTTTGCACTGAATAAAACACTTAAAGTGCTGGATTTTGTTAAAGAAAAGAATGCCATTCCCTTTGCTGTTTTTAAACCTACAGGATTTGGGCGGTTTGAACTATATGAAAAAATAAGTGCCGGACATTCTTTGAATACTAGCGAATCTGAAGAATGGCAAAGAATTATTGATCGATTTGACAAGGTCTGTAAAAAAGCACATAATCTGGATGTTTTTTTGCTTGTGGATGCCGAAGAAAGTTGGATGCAAAAAGCTGCGGATGACCTTGTATTGATGATGATGCGAAAATACAACAAGAAAAAATCCCTTGTTTTCAATACGGTCCAGATGTACCGTTGGGATAGAATGGAATATATTGAAACATTAAGTCGTACTGCAGTTGAAGAGAACTTTAAATTGGGTTTAAAAGTAGTTAGAGGAGCATATATGGAAAAGGAAAATGAAAGAGCGGAAGAATTGGGATATAAAAGCCCTATTTGCAAATCTAAGCAGGCCACCGATGAAAATTTTGATACCGCTATTGCTTATATAATGGATCATTTAGATCATATTTCAATATTTGCGGGCACCCACAACGAGGAAAGTTGTTTAAAGCTTGTTGCGTTGATGGAACAAAAGAAAGTTGCTGTAAATAATTCGAACATATGGTTTGGGCAGTTGTACGGTATGAGCGACCATATTACCTTTAACCTTACCGCTGAGGGCTATAACGCTGCCAAGTATGTTCCTTATGGCCCTGTAAAAGATGTTATGCCTTATTTAATTAGAAGGGCAGAGGAGAATACTTCAGTAGCGGGTCAAACTACAAGAGAACTTGCTCTATTGCAGCAGGAAAAGAAAAGACGCGAACTGGGTTAAACTTATGTTGTCTTTGGTTTATAATCCTGAAGTTTTCAGAAGAAAGCCAGCTTTTAGAGCTGGCTTTTCACAGTAATTGTACTAGGAAATAATAATGGCTCCAAACCTTTAGCCATTTATTTCAAATCCTAATAATCCAACAAAATGTAAATGAATTTAGGGTAATCCCATTGCTTTTCTATAACAGATTTGATGTAATGCTGCTCTAAATTGACCAATGCAGTATTTGAATAGATACAGGCTACTTTCAAATACTAATCCTTAGTAAAATGAGATAAAATTACCTTTTCCGGACAGTTTTTTAATTTCAGTTCTTTCTGTACCCCCTGAAAATCCATTGTTATATAATATGTTTTGCATGGTTCCGATTTGGTATCACTTTTACCAAAATCAATAGTACCATCGGCTAGAAAGGATTTAACAAGTATGGTATCTTTAGAGGTACGTCCCATATTTTCGGAAAAAACAAGGGGTTTGGACCGCATATCCTTTAATACCCTACAGTTTGGGAAGTAACAAAACTCTGCCCCAGTTTCATCCGATTTTTTTTTAAGAAAGAAAACAAGAAATACAATTCCAATGGATAGTCCCACAAGGTACCATCCCAAGCGTCTTAAAAATGCCATGCTATTTTAGAAAATAAGAAAATTAATATCATTGTAGGTCAATCCAAACCAGTCTCCAACAGACTTATTGGTCAAGATGCCGTGGTACATATAAAGTCCATTGCGTAAACCTTTATCAAAACGTAAGGAGTGCTCCAAACCACCATCTTCCCCAATTTTCAGTAAGTAGGGCGTGAAAATATTGCTGATCGATATGGAGGAAGTCCTAGGGTAACGTGATGGGATATTGGGCACCCCGTAATGAATTACATCAAATTTTTCAATGGTAGGTTTGTCATGACTTGTAACTTCTGAAGTTTCAAAACAGCCTCCCGTATCAATACTAACATCAATGATGACTGCACCTCGCTTCATGTTTTCAACCATTGCACTGGAAACAACAATGGGTGATCTATCTTGCCCTCTTGTAGCGCCAATGGCCACATCACACCTTTTTAAAGATTTTAAAAGGTTTTTAGGTTGTATGGTAGACGTGTAAACCGTTTGTTTTAGGTTGGTTTGAATGTTGCGCAACTTGGTGATGGAATTGTCAAAAACCTTAATGTTGGCCCCTAGACCCAAAGCTGATCGGGCAGCAAACTCTCCCACGGTGCCTGCACCTATAATGACCACTTCAACGGGTGGAACACCGCTTATGTTACCAAACATTAATCCATTTCCTTTATTTGTGGTCGCCATAAGTTCCGAAGCAATTAGAATGGAAGAAATTCCGGCAATCTCACTCAAAGACCTTACTGCTGGATATTTTCCGTCTTCATCACGAATGTATTCAAAAGCAATGGCTGTCAATCTTTTCTTTGCCATGGCTTCAAAATATTCCTTGGATTGTGTTTTAATCTGTAATGCAGAAATTACTATGGTCTGCGGATTTATTATATCTATTTCGGATAGGGTAGGAGGCTCCACCTTTAGCACCAACGGGCAAGTAAAAACCTTCTTAGTATCCCGTGTAATCTCACCTCCGGCATCGATGTAATCTGTATCTGAAAAGTTGGCGCCATCCCCGGCTCCAGATTCAATGAGTACTCGATGCCCATGCGCCGTTATCGCATTAACAGCATCCGGGGTAAGACAAATACGTTTTTCCTGCCGCTGGTTTTCCCTAGGTATCCCAATAAACAGTTCTCCCTTTTGTTTTAAAATTTCCAACGTTTCCTCTTGGGGTAAAAGTTGCTGTTTGCTAAATGGAGAAGATGGTTGATTCATACAATGTAAATCTCAATATTGTCTCAAAAGGTATGGAAACAAATTTACATTTTTTTTGAAAGGGTATTCTGTCGTTGTTCTAATTTCTCCCGTTCCTTGCGAAGTTGCTCTTTTTCCTTCAATATTTGAAGTTCTGTATTCATGGAATCCAAGTCTATCCCATGTACGTGTTTGTCAAAGAGTTTTATCCTAATAAAATAAACTATGGGAACGATAACCATGGTAACGGCAATTACATAAAAAACCTCGTTTTCGTCTACCTTTGTGGAATCAGAGGTAAACACTCCGTATAGTTGAAATGCATACATGGAGATGGGAATAAGAATAGCATGGTACCACCAGTTTTTGCAGGTCACAAACCAAAATATAAGTAGTACCAGCGGAACCAGTTTAGTTAGATAATAGTACAATGCTGAACCCACATCCGTGAAACCATTGGATGTTAAGGTAAAGAACAGAATGTTGATTTCTTGCTCCCCGTCCGATATATACTTATGTGAGTAAAAAATAATAGGTGTAATCGCAATAATCAAGGAAAGTAAGCCTTCAAGCACTAACTTTCTCCTAATTTGTTTTCGTTCCTGCATGGTAATAGGATAACTACAAATCCCTGAATTTATTGTAAAAAAAAAACCCTTCAGAAAAGAAGGGTCTTAATTCAATGCAAAAACAAAAAAAATCATCTAGGATTTCTTGAGAATTTGCTTTTGTCAATGTTTACTGTCTGCTCGCTGTCAATGTCAATAACATCAGTAGAAACTGCAGTCATCGCCAAGAAAGCAACAGCCAATAATCCAAAAAATAGTCTTTTAGTGTTCATCGTAAAAGAGTTTTTGGTTAATAAATGAATTCATTTCAAGAACAAATGTAGGAAAATTTACTTACCTATAGTGCATTTCAACGATAAAACTTGCATTTAATCCCAATAAGGAAGCCTTTTATCGACAGATTTGCCGTTCATCGAAACTTAGCATAAGATATGTTTTAATGGAATCACATTACACTAAACTCGATTGATCGAGTGTTTTCATCGATAAACTGTATGTAAATGGATACGGCATCTTCGTAAAGGAACGATCCAATTTTTTCGGGCCATTCTATAAAGATCCAAGCCTGGGAATTAAAGTAATCTTCCAATCCTAGATCGAGGGCCTCTACTTCATTTTTAATTCGATAAAAATCAAAATGATAGGCCAATAACTTGTTATTGTTATCATGATATTCATTCACCAAACCAAAGGTGGGACTGTTGGCATGGTCAATACCGCCAAGTTCTTTAACCAGCTCTTTTATAAGCGTTGTTTTACCAGCGCCCATTTCACCATAAAAACAAAGCGTTCTAGAAGGCACCGCTTTGATGATACTTTTTGAAACCGTTTTTAGGTCCTTAAGCTGGAATATTCTTTTCAAGGTATCTTATTTTGCTTCCAATACGATAAAGGGAATAATCATTTCTTCCAAAGAAACTCCACCATGTTGGTAAGTGTTCCTATAATAACTTACATAGTGGTTATAATTGTTGGGGTAAGCAAAAAACAAATCGTTTTTTGCGAAAATATAACAACTGCTCAAGTTAATATTTGGCAAATGAATGCTTTGTGGATTTTTAGTAGCCAATACTTCCTTATTTTCATAGGTTAGACTTCTGCCCGTTTTATACCTTAAATTTAGGCTAGTCTCTCGGTTTCCAACTACTTTGGAGGGTTGTTTCACATTTATGGTCCCGTGATCCGTGGTCAAAATCAATTTCATGCCCATACTCTGTGCCTGCTGCACAATGTCCAGAAGTGGGGAATTTTTAAACCAGCTTAAGGTTAACGAACGATAAGCCTTATCGTTTGAAGCCAGTTCCTTTATTACTTCCATTTCCGTCTTGGAATGGGAGAGCATATCCACAAAATTATATACAAGGACAGTGAGGTCATTGTCCTTTTGTGATTTGAAGTTTTGGGCCAAATGCTTCCCTTGTCGCAGACTGCTTATTTTATGGTATTCCCATTTTAAATCCAGCCCCAATCGTTTTAATTGAGCACCTAAAAATTCAGCTTCGAAAAGGTTCTTGCCTCCCTCATCGGTATCGTTTTTCCACCAATCAGGATGTCTTTTTTCCATATCTAAAGGCATCAATCCAGAAAATATTGCATTTCTTGCATATTGGGTAGCCGTTGGCAGTATACTGTAATATGATGACTCCTGCTTTTTTTTGTAGTAAACAGATAAGGTTTCTTCAAAAGCCAACCATTGATCATATCGAAGATTGTCAATAACTACCAATAACGTCTTGTTATCGTCCAATTCCGGTTTAATTTTTTCCCGGAACAAGGTATGCGACATTATTGGTCCCTCATCATCTTGAAACCAGTCACTATAATTCTTGTCCACAAATTTGCTGAACTGGGAATTGGCCTCAACCTTTTGGGATTCCAAAATTTCAAACATCCCTGAATCTTCTATCTGCTCCAGTTGAAGCTCCCAGTAAATTAATTTTTTATAAAGTTCTGCCCATTCTTCATGGTTGTCCACCATGGATAGGTCCATGGCAATTTTGCGAAATTCTTGTTGGTAATTGGAGGTGGTTTTTTCAGAAACCAATCGGGAATTGTCCAAACTTTTCTTTAGCGACAATAAAATTTGATTGGGGTTTACAGGCTTGATCAAATAATCGGCAATTTTGGAACCGATGGCCTCATCCATAATATATTCTTCCTCACTTTTGGTAATCATAACGACTGGAATGGAAGAATCATTTTTTTTTATTTCCGTTAAAGTTTCCAATCCGGAAATTCCCGGCATATTTTCATCTAGGAATACAATATCAAAAAAAGTTTTTTTTATTTCCTCAAGGGCATCCTGACCACTTTTACTTGTAATTACTTTATAGTTTTTATTTTCAAGAAAAAGGATATGGGGTTTTAATAGG
Source organism: Flavobacteriaceae bacterium (assembly GCA_039985375.1). GTDB lineage: Bacteria > Bacteroidota > Bacteroidia > Flavobacteriales > Flavobacteriaceae > Flagellimonas. Next base: position 27,155 of record JBDWSS010000109.1, on the reverse strand, counting down.
TCGATCTCGTCATCGACCCATAAAATGGTAATCTTGTTCATATAGTAGTTATCTTTGTGTAATTAAATCAGACTTCCTTGGGGCAAACCAATAAGCTTAAAGTTTTTAACGATCCAATTTACGGTTTTATTGGAACACCAAATGAACTTATTTTTAATCTAATAGCCCATCCGTATTTTCAAAGGCTTCGTAGGATATCGCAAATGGGCATGTCGTACCTCGTTTATCCAGGAGCGCATCACACCAGATTCCATCATGCACTTGGAAGTATGCATTTAATGACAAAGGCCATTCAAATTCTAAGATGGAAAAACATTACCATTTCGACGGAGGAGGAAACGGGGCTTTTATGCGCTATTTTGCTCCATGATATTGGGCATGGTCCTTTTTCACATGCCTTGGAAAAGTTTATTGTTCCTGCCTTAAGTCATGAGGAAATATCCCTTGAGTTTATGATCGAATTGAATAAGGAATTCCGGGGTCGATTGGATACAGCAATTGATATATTTAAGGGAACTTATCCCAAACCTTTTATGAACCAACTGGTATCTAGTCAGTTAGACATGGACCGATTGGATTATTTAAAACGAGATAGTTTTTATTCCGGGGTTACTGAGGGGAACATAAATTCTGAACGACTCATTTCCATGCTTAACGTGGTTGATGGACATTTGGTTGTGGAAGAAAAAGGGATTTATGCTGTAGAAAAATTTTTAATGGCCCGCAGGTTTATGTATTGGCAGGTATATCTGCATAAAACCGGACTCGTTGCCGAACAACTACTTGTTCGCATTATGAAAAGGGCCCGAGAGTTAATGCAAACTGGAAAGGATATAAAATTAGGATATCCTTTTTCGTCTTTTTTTAAAAAAGAGAGACCGATACAGTTTGATTCAACGATGCTTTCAGACTTTTCCCTTTTGGACGATACCGATATTTTGGCGGCCATAAAGGCATGGCAATTCCATGAGGATTTTGTACTATCCAAAATGTGTCAAATGCTATTGAACAGAAACCTTTTGAACATCAAAATAAAGAATAAACCAGTAAATGATGAAAGGAACGAGGAAAGGTTAAACAACATAGCAAGACACTATAACATTACCCTAACGGAGGCAGCTTATTTTGTTTTTAAGGGAGAGATTTCCAACAAAGCTTACAATGAAAAACATCAGACCATAAACATTCTTAAGAAAAACGGAAAGGTTACCGATGTTTTAAGGGAGTCCGATCAACTTAGCTTAAAAGCACTTTCCAAGACAGTGACAAAATTTTATTGCTGCTACCCCAAAGAAGCTGTTTAACAAATTTTGTTACTTTTGCAGCAATGAAATTTACAGCCACCCAAATTGCCGGAATTTTAGAGGGAGAAGTTGAGGGAAATCCTCAAATTGCTGTTCACAAGTTATCAAAAATAGAAGAGGGAGAAAAAGGCTCACTTACCTTCTTGGCCAATCCAAAGTATACATCCCATATCTATTCTACAAAGGCCTCGATTACCATTGTAAACAAAGATTTTACCCCTGAACAAGACCTATCAACAACGTTAATAAAGGTTGAGGATGCGTATAAATCCTTTTCTAAATTGTTGGAGTACTATAATCAGGTTAAGAACAATAAGACTGGTGTTGAAAATCCAGCGTTTATTTCCAAAACCGTAACCTATGGTGATGAATTTTATCTAGGTGCATTTTCGTATTTAGGTGATAACGTGAAAATAGGAGACAATGTTAAAATTTACCCCAATGTTTATGTGGGAGACAATGTTACGATTGCTGACAATGTCCATGTTTTTGCCGGGGCAAAAATATATTCAGAATCCATTATCGGAAAAAATTGCGTAATACATAGCGGGGCAATTATTGGTGCTGATGGTTTTGGCTTTACCCCGAACGATAATGGAGAATATAGCAAGGTGCCACAAACCGGAAATGTTATTTTGGAGGAGCATGTGGATGTGGGAGCAGGCACAACCATTGATAGAGCCACTTTAGGGTCAACCATTCTTAGGAAAGGAGTAAAACTGGATAATCAAATACAGATTGCCCATAATGTTGAAATTGGAGAGCATACCGCCATTGCCGCCCAAACGGGAATTGCAGGTTCTACCAAGATAGGAAAGCACTGCCTTATTGGCGGCCAGGTTGGAATCGTGGGACATATTACAATAGGGGACCGGGTAAAAATCCAAGCGCAATCAGGGATAGGAAGAAATGTCAAGGATGACGAAGTACTCCAAGGATCCCCAGCACTTAACTATGGTGACTATAATAAATCATATGTACACTTTAAGAATTTACCAAAATTGGTAAATCAAATCACCAATATTGAAAAAAAAGTTGAAGGTGAATAAGACCGATATAAAACAACGCACAATAAATAAAAAAGTAACCCTTGAAGGAGTAGGGTTACATACTGGAGAGAATGTAACCATGACTTTTGTTCCTGCAAAGGAAAATCATGGATTCGCTTTTAAAAGGGTAGACCTTGAAGGAGAACCTATCATTGAGGCGGATGCCAACTATGTTGTAAATACACAGCGTGGCACCAATTTGGAAAAAAATGGAGTTAAAATCCAAACTTCAGAACATGTGCTTGCCGCCTTAATAGGGCTAGATATTGACAATGTTCTTATCGAATTGGATTCGCCTGAGCCTCCCATTATGGACGGCTCTTCGAAGTTTTTTGTTAAGGCTTTGGAAGAAGCAGGGATTGTTGAGCAAGAGCAAAATCGTGAGGAATATGTGGTTAAGGACGTGATTACATATAAAGATGAGGCCACTGGAAGTGAAATAACGGTAATTCCATCCAGTGAATATCAAATCACCACCATGGTTGATTTTGGCACCAAAGTCTTGGGAACACAGAATGCTACTTTGGAGCACATCTCAGACTTCAAGGAAGAAATATCGGATGCCAGGACCTTTAGTTTTTTACATGAATTGGAAATGTTGTTGGAGCATGGCCTAATTAAGGGTGGCGACCTTAACAATGCCATTGTCTATGTAGATAAGGAGATTTCCGAACCTACCATGAAAAAATTGGAGAAAGCTTTTAATAAAAAGAAGTTATCTGTAAAACCGAATGGAATATTGGACAATCTTACCTTACACTATCCCAATGAAGCCGCACGCCATAAACTATTGGATGTGATTGGAGATTTGGCACTTGCAGGAACACGAATACGAGGTAAGGTCATAGCCAATAAACCAGGGCATTATGTCAACACTCAATTTGCAAAAAAACTTCACAAAATAATAAAGCAAGAACGTCGAAACTATGTTCCAAATGTAGATTTGCATGCCACACCGGTAAAGGATATAAACCAAATTATGCAAATGCTACCGCATAGACCTCCGTTTTTATTGGTGGATAGGATTCTAGAATTGACCGAGGAGCGCGTTATTGGGATGAAAAATGTTACGATGAACGAACCATTTTTTGTAGGTCATTTTCCTGGCGCACCCGTTATGCCCGGAGTTCTTCAATTGGAAGCGATGGCACAAACAGGAGGAATATTAGTTTTGAGTACCGTTCCAGATCCTGAAAATTACCTGACGTACCTTCTTAAAATAGATAATGTTAGATACAAACAACAAGTGCTACCAGGTGACACTCTTATTTTTAAACTTGACCTGATGACACCGATACGAAGAGGTATTTGTCAAATGCAAGCCCGTGCCTATGCAAATGGCAGATTGGTTTCCGAGGCAGAAATAATGGCACAAATTGTAAAAATCAAGAACAATTAATTTTTCTAAATGAATCAACCACTTGCCTATGTTCACCCAGGAGCAAAAATTGCCAAAAATGTGGTCATTGAACCCTTTACCACCATTCACAACAATGTTACCATTGGAGAGGGTAGCTGGATTGGTTCAAATGTCACCATAATGGAGGGAGCCCGCATAGGGAAAAATTGCAATATTTTTCCAGGAGCTGTCATATCCGCCATGCCCCAGGACTTAAAATATCAAGGAGAGGAAACCACTGTCCATATTGGAAACAACACCACAATACGTGAATGCGCTACCATAAATAAAGGTACTGCTGATCGTATGAAAACCGTTATAGGCAATAATTGCTTAATAATGGCTTATTGCCATGTTGCCCATGACTGTTTTGTGGGCGATGGCTGTATTTTTAGTAACGACTCCACTTTGGCAGGTCATGTTACCATTGGACAGAATGTGGTTTTGGCCGGAATGGTAGCAGTACATCAATTTGTTTCTATTGGAAACCATGCTTTTGTTACCGGAGGATCTCTTGTTAGAAAAGATGTGCCTCCTTTTGTAAAGGCTGCAAGGGAGCCATTATCGTATGTTGGAATCAATTCCATTGGATTGCGCAGACGCGGGTTTGAAGCAAACAAGATTCGTGAAATACAAAACATCTATCGGATACTTTATCAAAAAAATTATAATAACTCCCAGGCAGCTTCAATTATTGAGGCAGAAATGGAGGCTACCCCGGAACGCGATGAAATCTTGCAATTTATTAGAGATTCGCAGCGAGGAATCATGAAAGGTTATTTCAGTTCAAATTAAAATTATGGCAAGTACATCAGATATACGTAAAGGATTGTGCATTAAATACAATCACGATATTTTTAAAATTATAGAATTTTTGCATGTAAAACCCGGTAAAGGTCCGGCTTTTGTAAGAACAAAATTAAAAAGCGTTACTACTGGAAAAGTAATAGACAACACTTTTTCTGCCGGACATAAAATTGAAGATGTACGTGTAGAGACAAGATCTTACCAGTATTTATATGCGGAAGGAGATACATTTCATTTTATGAACACCAGTGATTACAACCAAATTACTCTGGAAAAAAGTTCTTTGGATGCTCCTGATTTGCTGAAAGAGGGAGAAGTTGTTACCATTCTTTTTAATACGGAAGACAGTATGCCACTTTCCGTGGAAATGCCAGCCAGTGTTATTCTTGAAATAACCCATGCAGAACCGGGAGTTAAGGGAAATACGGCAACCAATGCCACCAAACCTGCAACTGTTGAAACCGGAGCACGAATTAATGTTCCCCTTTTTATTAATGAGGGCGACAAAATAAAGGTAGATACTGAAAAAGGTGCCTATATGGAAAGAGTAAAAGAATAGTCCGGAATGAAATTCCCTAGGGCCTATACATTAAAACAGATTGCTGAGATTATTGCTTCGGATTATATAGGTGAGGCCGATTTTCCTGTGCTTGGCATGAATGAAATTCATGTAGTTGAAACAGGGGATATTGTTTTTGTGGACCATCCAAAGTACTATGATAAAGCTTTGGAGTCCAAAGCCACCGTTGTGCTTATCAATAAAAAAGTGGAATGTCCTAAAGGCAAGGCTCTTTTAATTTCAGATGACCCCTTTAGGGATTTTAATACCCTTACCCATTTCTTCAAACCATTTCAGCCAGCCAGTGAAGCCATATCCAAAACAGCGGAAATTGGGGAAGGTACCGTAATCCAACCAAATACCTTTATTGGAAACCATGTGAAAATTGGAAAGAACTGTGTTGTTCATGCCAACGTTTCCATTTATGATAATTGTGTTATAGGAGACAATGTAATTATCCATAGCGGAACAGTACTTGGAGCCGATGCTTTTTATTATAAAAATAGGCCTCAAGGATTTGATAAATTACTTTCTGGTGGTAGGGTAGTTATAGGGAATAATGTTGATATTGGAGCTTCATGTACCATAGACAGGGGCGTAACTGGGGATACTACCATAAAAGAGGGAACCAAGTTGGATAACCAAATTCAAATAGGTCATGATACCGTAATTGGAAAAAAATGTTTGATCGCATCCCATACTGGAATTGCTGGATGCGTAGTCGTTGAAGATGAAGTAACACTCTGGGGACAAGTAGGTGTTATTAGTGGTATTACCATTGGGAAAGGAGCCACTGTTTATGCACAGTCCGGAATTGCAAATAGCTTGGAAGGTGGTAAAACTTATTTTGGTAGTCCGGCAATGGAAGCAAGAGCAAAAATGAAAGAATTGGCAACCATTAAAAATATTCCATCGCTCCTAGAAAAAGTAAAGCAGAAATAGCACAAAATTTACTTTAAATTTTAGGGGTAAAACCATATTTTTGTGGTGCTTAACAAACAGAAAATATGAGTGTCTTAGTAAATAAATATTCAAAAATAATAGTCCAAGGCTTTACCGGTAGTGAAGGAACATTCCATGCAGGTCAGATGATTGAATATGGAACCAACGTTGTTGGAGGAGTTACACCTGGAAAGGGCGGGCAGGAGCATTTGGGGAAACCTGTTTTTAACACGGTTGAAGAAGCTGTAAATGAAGTAGGTGCAGACACTACAATAATTTTTGTGCCACCAGCTTTTGCTGCAGATGCCATAATGGAAGCCGCAAGTGCAGGAATTAAAGTAATCATTACCATTACCGAAGGAATTCCTGTTGCAGACATGGTAAAGGCAAATAATTATATCAAGGATTTGGATTGTACACTTGTTGGCCCCAACTGTCCTGGTGTAATAACGCCAGAAGAAGCGAAGGTTGGCATCATGCCCGGTTTTGTTTTCAAAAAGGGGAATGTTGGGATAGTTTCAAAATCAGGAACGTTGACTTATGAAGCCGCAGATCAGGTTGTTCGCCAAGGACTTGGAATTACAACCGCTATTGGAATTGGTGGAGATCCAATAATAGGAACAACGACCAAGGAAGCTGTTGAACTTTTAATAAATGATTCCGAAACGGAATGTGTAGTGATGATTGGTGAAATTGGAGGACAACTGGAAGCGGATGCCGCCAAATGGTACAAAGCAAGCGGAAGCAAGAAACCCATTGTTGGGTTTATTGCAGGTGAAACAGCTCCTGCAGGAAGAACCATGGGGCATGCAGGTGCTATTGTAGGGGGTAGTGATGATACGGCCCAAGCCAAAAAACGAATTATGAGCGAGTGTGGTATCCATGTAGTGGATTCACCAGCCGAGATAGGTGTTAAAGTAAAAGAAGTAATAGGATAACAAAGCGTTAAAACTATTCTAAATCCCGTGTCTTACGGGATTTTTTTTCGCCATTACGTAAAACAAAAACTATATTTGGTCAACAACCATTCGAACAAACTTTGAACAGTATGAAACTATTAGAGGGCAAAAATGTAATTATTACAGGAGCAAGCCGAGGCATTGGAAAGGGAATAGCACAGGTATTTGGAAAGCATGGTGCCAATGTGGCTTTCACGTATAGTTCTAGCGAAGCGCCAGCACTGGAGCTTGAAAAAGAACTTGCTAACATGGGTGTTAAAGCAAAAGCGTACAAAAGTAATGCGGCAAGTTTTGAGGAGTCTGAAAAATTGGTAACCAAAGTTTTAGAGGATTTTGATAGTATTGATGTGCTTATTAACAATGCAGGAATAACAAAGGATAATTTGTTGATGCGAATGGGAGAAGATGATTTTGATAAGGTTATTGAAATCAATTTAAAATCCGTCTTTAATATGACCAAAGCAGTACAACGTACATTGCTAAAACAACGAAAAGGTTCCATTATTAATATGAGTAGCGTGGTTGGCGTTAAGGGAAACGCTGGGCAGACCAATTACGCGGCCTCTAAAGCTGGAATGATTGGGTTTACAAAATCTGTTGCTTTGGAACTTGGATCAAGGAATATCCGTTGCAACGCTATTGCACCAGGTTTTATTGAAACTGAAATGACAAGCAAGTTGGATGAAAAAACAGTACAGGGATGGAGAGACGCTATTCCGCTAAAAAGAGGTGGAAATCCAGAAGACGTTGCCAATGCCTGTTTATACTTGGCCTCAGATCTGTCTGCATATGTTACTGGACAGGTACTTAATGTTGATGGTGGCATGTTAACTTAAAGTGAATGGAAATACGAACGGTATCCCTTATTATTCTAGCGGCACTAACTGCCATTACCATCGTATTCTTCCAATACTTCCATAAAAATCCAAAACAGGGTTCTCTTAAATTCCTACTTGCCGCACTTAGATTTGTTACCATCTTTGGTGCTCTTTTACTATTAATCAATCCAAAATTTGTTAAACAAGAATACTTTAATGAAAAAAGTAACCTTGTTATTTTAATGGATGATTCAGCATCTATGGAAAACGCTTCCCTAGAACAGGGTATCCGGGGAAAATTAAGTGAAATTACAGCAAATAAAGCCATTAAAGAACGATTTTCAATACTGCAATACGCATTTGGACCCCAATTAAGGCAAACAGATTCATTCAGTTTTCAAAGAAAGCATACAGATATTGCCCAAGCCTTGATCAAAACAGATGAGATTTTTAGCAATAGTACAAATGCCATAATTCTCTTTACTGATGGCAACCAAACTTTAGGAAGGGAGTATAGCTATTTAAATTTAAATAAAAACACCTCGATACATCCTGTGGTTGTCGGGGATACCACCATATACAGAGACATTTCCATTGCCCTTGTAAATGTAAATACCTACGCATTCCTAAAAAATAAGTTTCCTGTTGAAGTGAATATTTCATACAACGGTTCAAAACCTATTTCAAAAACAGTGTCCATTACAATGAATGGCAATGTTGCTCATAGGGAAACTATTGACTTTGGGGCAAATGAAAACAGTAAAACCATCAATGTACTTTTAGAAGCTGAAAGTGTAGGCGTTAAATCCATAAAAGTTGAGGTACAAGCTTTGGAAAATGAAAAAAACAAGTTCAACAATACCAAAGAAACTGCTATTGAGGTAATTGATGAAAAAACCAATGTTGCCATTATTTCTGATATACTACATCCAGATTTAGGTGCCTTAAAAAAGGCCATTGAAACCAACGAACAAAGGTCTGTCAAGATTTTGAAACCTGCCACACAATTGAACCAATTGGATGATATGGATATTTTAATCCTGTATCAGCCCAATAATAAGTTCAACGCTGTTTACGATTATATTGGAAAGACTGGCATAAGTGTTTTCACCATTGCAGGAACAAAAACGAATTGGACGTTTCTAAATCAGGCGCAACAAGGGTATTTCAAGGAGAACCTTAACCAGAAAGAAGAGATTTTACCAGTAATAAACAAAGCTTTTGGTGCATTTGGATTGTCAGACTTTGCCGTAATTAATTTTCCTCCTTTAAAAGGTTTTCTGGGAAATATCACTTTTAAGAAAACAGAGGAAACCCTTTTATTTCAGCAAATTAGAGGTGTTAATCTAGAAAAACCACTCCTGTCCATTCTAACAGATAACCAGCAAAAAGAAGCAATTTTGTTTGGTGAAGATATTTGGAAATGGCGCATTCAGAGTTACAGACACCATCGTGATTTTGAAAATTTTGATGCATTTATTGGTAAACTAATGGTCTATCTTTCTAACGACAATCAAAAAAGTAGGTTGACATTGGATTATGAACTTGTTTTTGACGATTCCAGTTTAGCCAAGATTCGCGCCCATTACTTTGATGAAGCCTATACTTTTGATCAAAATTCGATAATCAAAATTCAACTGAAAGGAAAGGAAAATGACTTTTCAAGAGAATCACCAATGTTGTTGAAAGGTTCATTTTTTGAAGTTGACCTAAGTGATTTGGAAGCGGGAGAATATACCTTTACAGCAACGGTGGAGGGAGAAAACCTTAAACGTTCAGGTTCTTTTAAAATTCTTGATTTTAATCCTGAGAAACAATTGCTCTCCGCAAACTATAAAAAACTGAAACAACTTGCGGAACGTACAAATGGAAAGGTTTACTTTCCAAGGACAATAGATTCGCTGATTACAGATTTATTAAATACAGATCGGTTTGTACCCATTCAGAAAAGCAAGCAAAATATCGTATCTTTAATCGATTTTGGCAGCTTACTTTTTTTAATTGCCCTGACTCTTGCCCTAGAATGGTTTATCAGAAAATATAACGGATTAATATAAATTAAATACAATGGATAGATTACCAAAAATTGCACTACCTGTAGTTTTTATTGCAATAGTTTTGATTGTGTTACTTTCAAAATCTATTGTTCGAATAGGCCCAGGTGAAGGAGGGGTACTTTTTAGACCGGCCGGAGGTGGGGTTGTTACAGACCAAACCTATGGCGAAGGATGGCATATTGTTGCACCTTGGAATGATATGCTGATACACAAAGTAAGACAGCAGTCCATTTCAGACGAGATGAATGTACTGTCCGTAAATGGATTGGAAGTTAAGGTTAACGGAACCATTTGGTTTGAACCAGAATACAAAAATTTAGGGCTTCTTATTAAAACAAAAGGGGAGGAGTATATTCTAGAATTGCTCGACCCTGCCATAAATGCCGCAGCCCGAAGCGTTGTCGGTCGTTATACACCGGAACAATTATACTCAAGTAAGCGGGATGTAATTGAACAGGAAATTCTTGATGAAGTACGCAAGGAATTGGATGACCAATACCTCAATGTGAAACGAGTTTTGGTAGAGGATGTAAAACTTCCCCCAACAATTAAAGAAGCCATTGAACGCAAGCTTAAACAGGAGCAGGAATCATTAGAGTATGAGTTTCGCTTGGTTACCGCGAAAAAAGAAGCGGAAAAAGTTACTATCGAAGCCCAAGGTAAAGCAGATGCTAACCGTATTCTAAGTGCTTCATTGACGGATAAAATACTCCAGGACAAAGGAATTGATGCTACACTGCAACTTGCACAATCGCCCAATTCTAAGGTGGTGGTGGTTGGTAGTGGAGATGCCGGCTTACCACTGATTTTGGGAAATAACTAAATAAATCTTTTTTGATATAAAAATATATTCTACTTTTGAAGTCGAAATGAGAAACAAAAACACACATCATCACCATTTTTATACTTGCACTCAAGCGAGATAGAAATGTATTGTTGTTTTTAAAATATATTCTAAACCCGTTTGAGAAATCAAACGGGTTTTGTTTTTGGAACCTATTTGGTTTCCGAACAAAATTTAAAAAGAATGACTAAAATTAGAATTGCTGTTCAAAAAAGTGGACGTTTAAACCAAGATTCGCTGTCAATTTTAAAAGACTGTGGCGTTTCCATTGATAATGGGAAGGATCAGCTAAAGGCTACTGCCCGCAATTTCCCTTTAGAGGTACTATACCTTAGAAATGGTGATATTCCCCAGTATCTGAGAGATGGAGTAGTGGATATTGCTATTCTTGGAGAAAATGTTTTAATAGAAAAAGGGGCGGACATTACCATTGCTGAAAAATTGAATTTTTCCAAATGTAGAGTTTGCTTGGCCATACCCAAAGGGGTGAATTATAACTCGGTTAAGGACTTTGAAGGAAAACGTATTGCAACTTCCTACCCAAACACGGTGAATGATTATCTAAAATCAAAAGGGGTTACGGCAGATTTACATATTATTAATGGGTCGGTAGAAATAGCACCAAACATTGGTCTCGCAGATGGTATTTGTGACATTGTTTCAAGTGGAAGCACGCTCTTTAAAAACAATTTAAAAGAGGTTGAAGTAATTTTGGAGAGTGAAGCAGTGTTGGTTGTGTCTCCAAAAATTTCCCAAGAACGAAAGGAAATACTGGAAAAGCTTCAATTTAGGGTAAAATCAGTTTTACAGGCGAGGCAAAATAAGTATGTATTGTTGAATGCGCCCAATGATAAATTGGAGGAAATTATTGCTTTGTTACCTGGAATGCGGAGTCCAACGGTTTTACCATTGGCTGAAGAAGGCTGGAGTTCGGTACATACCGTAATTAAAAAGAATACTTTTTGGGAAGTTATTGATGAGTTAAAGCAGGCTGGGGCAGAAGGTATTTTAGTATGCCCAATTGAAAAAATGGTATTATAATGCAACGCATCAATAACCCACAAAAAGAAAATTGGGAGTCGTTATTAAAACGACCAACCCAAACCGTTTCTGATATTGAAGAAACGGTTACTCAGATTTTTGAAGCGATTAAAACTCTGGGGGATTCAGCGGTTAGGAACTACACGGAAAAGTTTGATAAAGCAAGCTTGGATTCTTTTTTGGTAACAGCAGAGGAGGTTGAAAAAGCTTCCAATCAAGTTCCAGAAGAATTGAAGCAAGCCATTATGCTGGCTAAAAACAATATTGAAAAGTTTCATCTGGCACAGAAACCAACTAAAGTTGTTGTGGAAACAATGCCTGGAGTTTCATGTTGGCAGGAAAAAAAACCGATACAGAAGGTTGGATTGTACATTCCTGGAGGTACCGCCCCGTTATTTTCTACAATTTTGATGCTGGCTGTACCCGCCTACATTGCCGGTTGTGAGGAAATTGTACTGTGCACCCCACCAAATGAACAAGGAGAAATCGATGCTGCAATACTGTATACGGCCAAGTTGTGTGGAGTATCCCAAGTTTTTAAGGTTGGGGGTATCCAAGCCATTGCGGGAATGACTTTTGGAACTGAGAGTATACCCAAGGTCTATAAAATATTTGGTCCAGGAAATCAATATGTTACGGTAGCCAAACAATTGGCTACAAAATATGGAGTGGCCATAGATATGCCAGCAGGACCAAGTGAATTATTGGTGGTTGCCGATGATACGGCAAACGCTTCTTTTGTTGCTTCAGATTTGCTAAGTCAGGCGGAACATGGAACCGATAGTCAGGTTATATTGGTTTCCACTTCAGAAAAACTATTGGATAATGTGGTTTTAGAAGTTGAAAATCAAATAAAAGTACTTCCCAGAAAGACCATTGCTGAAAAAGCAATTGAGAACAGCAAACTTATTTTGGTTAAAACCAAAGAGGAGTCCATTGACTTAATCAACACCTATGCTCCTGAACATTTTATTGTCTGCGTAGCTAATGAAGCCTTCTATTTGGAAAATATAAAGAACGCAGGTTCAGTTTTTATAGGGAATTATACCCCAGAAAGTGCAGGCGACTACGCGTCTGGTACCAATCATACCTTACCAACAAATGGTTATGCCAAACAGTATAGTGGTGTAAATGTGGAGAGCTTTATGAAGAGCATGACATTTCAAAAAATAAGTGAGGAAGGTATTTTAAGAATTGGGGGAGCCATCGAGTCAATGGCAGAAGCAGAAGGATTGGATGCTCACAAAAATGCCGTCACCCTTCGATTAAAAAGTTTAAAATGACATCTTTTTTCAACATAGATAAATTGGTTAGGGAAACCGTAAAGGGATTAAAACCCTATTCTTCCGCGAGAGATGAGTATGTTTCCGATGGTTCTAAAATGATTTTTTTGGATGCCAATGAAAATCCTTTTGAAAATGGTCTAAATCGATATCCTGATCCGCAACAAAGGAGTCTTAAAACACTTTTGTCCGAACAGAAGCAGGTTCCCGAACAAAATATACTATTGGGAAATGGGAGTGACGAAGTCTTGGATTTGATTTTCAGGGCTTTCTGCGAGCCAAATCAAGATAACATCATCACCTTACCGCCAACCTATGGCATGTATAAGGTGTTGGCCGGAATCAATGCGATTGAGAATAGGGAAGTTTTGTTGACATCAGATTTTGAACCCGATGTACTTCGGGTTTTAAAGCAGGTTGATGAAAATTCCAAGATTATTTTCATTTGTTCACCCAACAATCCAACAGGGAATGCCTTTCAAAAGAAAAACGTAACGGAACTGTTGGAAAATTTTAATGGGCTAGTTGTAATTGATGAAGCTTATATCGATTTTTCAGAAAACCAAAGTTGGATTTCCGCTTTGGAAAGCTATCCAAATCTAATCATCACTCAAACCTTCTCCAAAGCTTACGGAATGGCAGGTATTCGGTTAGGGATATGTTATGCATCCACCGAAATAATTGCCATCCTCAACAAAATTAAACCTCCATATAATGTTAATCAACTAACACAATACCAAGCACTAAAAAGAGTGTTGGATGACACCTTGGTACAGGAAGAGGTTGCGCAAATTTTGAAAGAACGTGAAACTTTGGTCAATGCCCTCAAAGAGGTGACTTTCATTAAAAAAATCCATTCTTCGGATGCAAATTTTGTACTGGTAAAAGTGGATGATGCCAATAAAAGATACCAACAACTGCTTGATGCCAACGTGGTTGTTCGGAACAGGAGTAATCAACCTTTATGTGAAAATACATTACGGTTTACGGTGGGCACTCCAGATGAAAATAAAAAATTGATTGCTATTTTAAAAGAACTGAACTAATGGGTAAAAAAGTACTTTTCATAGATAGGGACGGAACTATCATCAAGGAAACTGTTGATGAACAGATAGATGCATTTGATAAAATGATTTTTTATCCTAAGGTATTTACCTTTTTGGGGAAGATTGCAAAAGAACTGGATTATGAATTGGTCATGATTACCAATCAAGATGGTTTGGGGACCGACATATTTCCGGAAGAAACCTTTTGGCCCGTACATAACTTCATTTTAAAATCCTTTGAAAATGAAGGGGTTGTATTTGATAAAATTTTTATTGATCGGACTTTCCCAAAAGACAATGCAGATACACGAAAGCCCGGTACTGGTTTATTGACTGAATATTTTACTGAGGAATATGACTTAAAAAATTCATTTGTACTTGGAGATCGGTTAACCGATATGGAATTGGCCAAAAATCTTGGGGCTAAAGGTATTTTCATAAATGATGAAACTCATTTAGGGACTGGAGAAATTACGGTTCAGCAGGAAGAACTTCAGAATTATATTGCCATGGAAAACAATGATTGGGAAAAAATTTATGAATTCTTAAAATTAGAGAATCGTATTGGTGCTATTTCAAGAAAAACCAATGAAACGGATATTCAAATCCATATTAATTTAGACGGTACCGGAGAAAGTGATATTGACACCGGTCTGGCCTTTTTCGACCATATGCTAGATCAATTGGCAAGGCATGGACAAATGGATATTCGTATTAAGGTGAATGGAGATTTGGAGGTAGACGAACATCATACCATTGAGGATACGGCAATTGCATTAGGTGAATTGTTTGCCAAAGCCTTGGGAAACAAGTTGGGTATAGAACGCTACGGCTTCTGTTTGCCTATGGATGATTGCTTAGCACAAGTCGCAATTGATTTTGGTGGACGCAATTGGTTGGTTTGGGATGCCGATTTTAAACGTGAGAAAGTTGGGGATATGCCCACGGAAATGTTTTACCACTTTTTTAAGTCGTTTACTGATGGAGCCAAAGCAAATTTGAACATAAAAGCAGAGGGAACAAACGAACATCATAAAATTGAGGCGATTTTCAAGGCATTTGCTAAGTCGATTAAGATGGCAATAAAACGGGATGTTGAAAAGATGGTTTTGCCGTCTACAAAGGGAATGCTTTAAAAGTACGAAGTGGGAAGTACACAGTTTCAAATATAAAGTATGCAGGATTTAAAATCCAGGACAAAAAAGTTTGCAATAGATTGTTGGAAATTCTGCGAACAAATTCCTCAATCTAGGGAATTGGACGCATGGGTTAGACAATTAATTCGAAGTTCCAGTTCCGTTGGTGCCAACTATAGAGCATCCCAAAGGGCCAAATCGACGGCAGATTTTATATATAAGCTTAAAATTGTCGAAGAAGAAATTGATGAGTCTGCATATTGGTTAGAATTGTTTATGCAAGTAAAAAAAGATAAAAATTCTGAAGCCAAGACTTTGCATAGCGAAGCACAAGAATTATTAGCCATTATGGTGGCGTCAATCAAGACATCAAAAAGAAATGGTAAAAAATAAGAAAACAACCCTAATGTTAAAAACAAAGAAAACCTCGTATCTGGTACCTCAAACCTCATACTTTTAATCATGAGAATTGTAATAATCAACTACGGCGCAGGAAACATCCAAAGTATCAAATTTGCGATACAACGTTTGGGGTACGAAGCAGTTTTAAGTGATACTGTTGAAGAAATCCAAAACGCAGATAAAGTGATATTTCCCGGAGTAGGGGAAGCCAGTTCGGCAATGTCTAAATTAAGATTGAGCGGCTTGGATAAACTCATTCCAAATTTGAAGAAACCAGTTTTGGGAATTTGTTTGGGCATGCAATTAATGTGCAATTCCTCTGAAGAAGGGGATACAAAAGGACTTGGAATATTTGATTTGAATGTAGTGAAATTTCCAAAATCTGTGAAGGTTCCGCAAATTGGTTGGAATGAGGTTAGTAGTCTGAAGTCACCACTATTTAATGGCATTCCCGAGAAATCACATATCTATTTAGTACACAGCTATTATGCACCACTTGGAAAAGAAACCATAGCAGAATCAGTATATGCGTTGTCTTATAGTGCTGCATTGCAAAAAGATAATTTCTACGGAACCCAGTTTCACCCAGAGAAGAGCAGCGGTATTGGTGAAAGTATTTTAAAGAATTTTTTGGAATTGTAATGCATCGTGAATTTTATATCTCAACAGAAAAAAACAAATTGGATATACCTCAAATACATCATCAAATCAAGCATTCGTATTGGGGCGACTATAGAACCATGGAATTGACCAAGAATACCATAGAAAACTCCATGTGCTTTGGAGTCTATTCCAAAACCGGAGTGCAAGTAGGTTTTGCACGGGTACTTACAGATCATGTAGTATTGGCCTATATTATGGATGTGATTATTTTCGACCAAAACAAAGGCCAAGGACTTGGAAAAATGTTGATCAATCATATTTTGGATCACCCAATCTTAAAAAACGTGCAAACCATAGCATTAAAGACCAAGGATGCACATGGATTATATGAGTCTTATGGTTTTAAAAGTATCGGAAATTCGCCAATGTGGATGGCGAAGGATATAGCAAAATAAAATTAAATTATGAGGTTAATCCCAGCAATAGATATCATTGATGGTAAGTGTGTAAGACTGTCAAAGGGAGATTATCAGTCAAAGAAAGTATACAGCGAAAACCCTTTGGAGGTTGCCCTGCAATTTGAGGCGCATGGTATCACACATTTACACTTGGTGGATTTGGATGGAGCAAAGTCAAGGCATATCGTCAATCACAAGGTGTTGGAAGATATTGCAACCAAAACCAGTTTAAAAATCGATTTTGGGGGAGGCTTAAAAACTGATGAGGACTTGCATATTGCTTTTGAAAGTGGGGCCAATCAAATAACCGGCGGAAGTGTTGCCGTGAAAAACAAGGACACCTTTTTGGGGTGGCTTGCATCCTATGGACCAGAAAAAATAATACTGGGTGCGGATGCCAAGGATGAAAAGGTTGCCGTTTCTGGATGGTTGGAAGAATCTGACAAGAAATTGATTCCATTTATTCAGTCTTATCAAAAGCAAGGAGCCAAATACATTATCTGCACCGATATCAGTAAGGACGGTATGCTGGAAGGCCCATCGTTTGATTTATACAAAAAGGTGTTGTCCAAGACTATGCAAAATGAAACCTTAGTTACAGGGAGTGGTGTTGAAGACAGGGAGGTAATTGGTATTAACCTTATTGCTAGTGGTGGTATCTCCACTTTTGAGGAATTACCAAAACTTGCTGAAATTGGTTGTGAAGGTACTATTATAGGCAAAGCTATTTATGAAAATAGAATTAGCTTAAAGCAATTGGAAAATTACATTCTGGAAAATGGATAATCAAATACGGCAGGAATTTGTACAAAATGCATGTTATCGTATGGATGAGAGTCTGAGGATGATTAAAATCTGCTTGGATAAACTTCCAGAAAATGTGATTTGGCAAAAACCAAATGAGACAACCAATAGTATTGCCAACCTCATTTTACATTTATGCGGCAACATCACCCAATACGGTATTGCTTCATTAAAAGGACAAGAAGATACTAGAAATCGGGACAAAGAGTTTTCCATGTTATCCGGCCTTTCAAAAAATGAGCTTTACCAACAGCTTGTTAATACCATTGGGAACGCAAAGGAATCCTTTTTAGAAGCTAATATGGAAGTGCTTTTGAAGAAAAAGTCGGTTCAAGGATTTGAGTTTTCGGGAATTGGAAATATTGTTCATGTTGTGGAACATTTGTCATACCATACAGGACAGATTGCACTATGGACGAAGATTTTGAATAATCAAGATCTTGGGTTTTATGATGGGATAGATCTAAATACTAAAAATAAAAGTTAGCAGTGCAAAGTTAAAAATAGCAAGTATACAAGATTTGAAGATAAGAACTAAAATGTTCGCTAATGAACTTATTGCGATTATCGTGACCTCTATAAATACAGTAAGAAAAAATCAACAGAAATGAATATGACCAAAAATTCAAACCTCGTACTTCGTACATCTAATTTTGACAAATGCTGACAAAACGAATAATTCCCTGTTTGGACATTAAGAACGGACGCACGGTGAAAGGGGTTAACTTTGTGGACCTAAGAGATGCCGGAGATCCGGTGGAACTTGCGGAAATTTATGCGTGCGAAGGGGCTGACGAACTTGTATTTTTGGACATTTCGGCTACTGAAGAAAGAAGAAAAACTTTGGCTGATTTAGTGTATCGCGTAGCAGAGAAAGTGAATATCCCATTTACCGTGGGCGGGGGAATTTCATCCGTGGAAGATGTGGACATGTTACTTCAAAATGGAGCGGATAAAGTTTCCATTAACTCATCGGCCGTTAAAAGGCCCGAATTAATTAATGAACTGGTATCCAAATTTGGTTCACAATGTATTGTTATTGCCATAGATGCCAAGCAAATTAATGGAAATTGGAAGGTGCACTTGGTTGGGGGCAAAGTACCCACAGAACTGGATCTTTTTGAATGGGCAAAGGAAGTGGAACAACGAGGAGCAGGAGAGCTATTGTTTACCTCAATGGATCATGATGGCACAAAAAATGGATTTGCAAACAAAGCCCTGGCTCAATTATCCAACTTAGTAAACATTCCTATTATTGCTTCGGGCGGGGCTGGTAATGTATCACATTTTACAGATACCTTTGTAACAGGAAAGGCAGATGCGGCTCTGGCTGCAAGTATTTTTCACTTCAAGGAGATCGAAATAAGAGATTTAAAGCAAGAACTTAAAAAAGAAGGAATTCCGATTAGAACTTAGACATGGAAATAGATTTTACCAAAAATACGGATGGATTGGTACCGGCGATAATTCAAGATGCCCTGACCAAAAATGTTTTAATGTTGGGGTACATGAACAAAGAAGCTGTTGATGTAACCCAACAAACCAAAAAAGTAACTTTTTTTAGCAGGAGTAAAAACAGACTTTGGACCAAGGGCGAGGAAAGTGGAAACTTCCTCGAATTGGTGGCTATTAAAAATGACTGTGATAAGGATACCCTGCTTGTAACGGTAAACCCAAAAGGGCCTACATGTCACCAGGGAACCGATACCTGTTGGGCAGGGAAAAATATCCAGGAATATGGTTTTCTTTCAACCTTGGAAAAGATTATTTCCACGCGTAAGGAGGACAAAGAAAACCCAGATAGTTATGTGGCTTCCCTGTTTAGAAAAGGCATCAATAAAATAGCACAAAAAGTTGGTGAAGAAGCAGTTGAGACAGTCATTGAGGCCAAAGACTCCAACGATGATCTCTTTCTTAACGAAAGTGCAGACCTATTGTTTCATTATTTGATATTGCTTCAGGCAAAAGGATACTGTCTAACAGATATTGAAAAAGTACTTCGTGAACGGCACCAATAAAAATTACACTGGGATTATTCTTTTTCTGGTATTCTTTTCTTGTAGCGATTTTTGCCCATATTAAAGATACCTACTTTTAGGCCAAAGCCTGTAGAAAATCCATTTAGTCTTTTAATAGGACTGGTGGCGAGATTTATTTTATTCGTAAAACGATATTTAATGCCTGCTTCCAATTGTATATATCTAGATATATTGAAAAGAGCACTTACGCCGGGTTCCACAACGAAAATAGTATTGACATTTTCGAACTCCCTATCAATAAAATCATCATCAAAATCATCATCCCCTAAGGCTGTATAACCTATTCCACCTATTCCAAGTAAGACAGGGAAAGATAAGTTCACCCTTTTTTTACTAAAAAAAATGGGCTCTAAATGGGCTCCTAAGTACACTCCTAAAAGTTTGTTATCAATATCCTCAACGGTAATGAACTTTTGATCTGATAGTAAAAAAGTGGCCGCAATACCAACTTCAAACTGTTGATTGGCAACATAGGCCATTTTTAAACCAAAACCGTAAGTAGGTATACTTTTTAATTCCCCGTAATCTGTGGTAAGTCCTAAATAAACACCATGCACAACGTTCTTACGATCATTAAATTCAATATAATCCTTTGGCGACTCCTGCGCTTTTAATTGTGAACCATTGCCTAGCAGGGCAAATAACAAAACAAATCTGGTAAAGTTCTTTAGCATATAATTTCAGTTATAACCAAAAGACAAGTTAAATGCCAAAGGGTTGCACCTAAATAAAATTAACTCAAAATTTTTAACCCATTAAGCCATCTATTTTCCTTTTTTTGGCATTCAATTACCACCAAACCACAAATAGTTTTTCAATGGTACCTCCGGATTTTTTCATCCAAAGCATTGGTGACCTTTCTTTTAGCATAGATCGTTCAATTTCAGGAAGTGTTTTGGAATGTGTGCCATATATTCTATTTCCGGTGGGAGCAATAACCCATTCCTTTTTAATCGGAATATAGTACAGGGATGACTTAAATGCTTTTGTATTAAATTCATTAAACCGAATCCATTTACCTACTATACAATTCTTGTTTAAGGGTCCTATATTAATAGGAGTGTCTCCGTAGGGCATAAAAAGTTGCGCTTTAAAACAGGCTTGTTGTTTAACTTCGCTAATGTTTATTCCTAACTTGGTTAGTTTGTGGCTTAACGCGTTGGCATACAATAACGGAAATTGTTTCTTCCTTAGCTTATCCAATTTGGTTAGAAATGCATCCGAATTATTTGGACCTATTAGGCGCTGTGTGGGGTTTTGTATTTCAGGGTTGACTATGTAGAATTTGTAGACTAATTCTATATGGTAAATAGCTTCCGTTATAGTGTTTTCAAGGATAAAATCTAGTTCACCAACCCTTGTTGCACCCTCATTGACCAATATGTTTTTGGCTATCGTTTTCCAATATCCAGAAGATGAAATCAACTGTTCAAATACACATTCCATTTGATGGCCAAGTCTTAATCGTTGATTAATGGTAGTCGGCACAAATTTTGAAAACTCAATCTTTGGAAATTCAAATTGTTGAACTTCAAATTGCTCATCTATCCAAAGTGGAAATGTATGGTAAAATCCCAGACTAAGTTCTTGATTCATGTTTACAAACATAAACAGAACCGTTAAGTTTTCATTAAAGCCTCAACCGTAAAGAAGAATGTGTTAATTTTATATAATGGCTATGAATACAAGTAAAGGGTTTCGTTTTTCCAATTACGAAGCCCCCCATCAAACCCCTTTTGAAAAACTTTTTGAGATTTTTCAGGAACTGGTTACTCATACTTCCGGAGACGTAGAGGAGGCATTAGATTGGCTTCGCGAGCTGGACAAGGAATATGAACTTACCGATGATGATTATACCATTGAAGATTTTATTGAAGACCTGAAAGCCAAAGGCTTTATCCGAGAGGAGTTTAACCCTGAAGCTGAACAGGGCGAAGAAGGTGAGGAGGGCGATCATGGAGGAGGTTTGTCTTTAACCGCCAAAATGGAACGTATACTAAGACAAAGAGCTTTGGATCAAATTTTCGGGAAGCTGAAAAGAAATGGATCCGGAAATCATAAAACTGGAAAAACGGGTAGGGGAGACGAACATACTGGGGAATTCAGGGAATATCGATTTGGTGATTCATTGGAACATATTTCCATGACAGAAAGCTTGAAAAACGCTCAAATAAATAACGGATTGGATAGCTTTTCACTGAAGGAGGAAGATTTGGTTGTTGAGAATACGCAGTATAAGGCCCAAATGAGCACTGTGCTGATGATTGATATAAGCCATAGTATGATTTTGTATGGTGAAGATCGAATAACCCCGGCCAAGAAAGTGGCCATGGCGCTTGCTGAGCTAATTACTACTAGGTATCCAAAAGATACTTTGGACATTTTGGTATTTGGTAATGATGCCTGGCCCATTCCAATAAAGGATTTACCTTATTTAAAGGTGGGGCCCTATCATACCAATACGGTTGCTGGACTTCAATTGGCCATGGATATGCTGAGAAGAAAGCGAAACACCAACAAACAGATTTTTATGATTACGGACGGGAAACCTTCCTGCCTAAGACTTCCCAATGGAGATTATTATAAAAACAGCGTAGGACTCGATGATTATATTGTTGAAAAATGCTATGCTATGGCGCAGCAGGCGAGAAAACTTCATATTCCCATTACCACGTTTATGATTGCCGAAGATCCATACTTAATGCAATTTGTTCAACAATTTGCCCAAGCTAACAAAGGGAAGGCCTTTTATACAGGTTTAAAAGGTTTGGGCGAAATGATTTTTGAGGATTACGAACAGAATAGAAGAAAAAGAATTAAAGGATAGCATATAAAATGAAGTTAGACCATAATAACATAAAAAACCTTGGGCAACTGAAGGCCGCTGGGTATGAAAGCAAAAGTGTTAAGGACGAACTCAGGGAGAATTTGTTAGAGAAAATTAGCAATGGTGAAAATGCATTTCATGGCGTATGGGGATACGAAAACTCCGTAATTCCAGAATTGGAACGTGCTATCTTGTCCAGACATAATATTAACTTGCTAGGGCTGCGTGGTCAAGCCAAAACCAGACTGGCAAGATTAATGGTTCAACTTTTGGATGAATGGATCCCTGTTATTAAAGGTTCAGAGGTGAACGACGATCCCCTAAGGCCTATTTCTAGATATGCGCATGAGCTTATCAACGAAGAGAAAGACAATACCCCAATACACTGGATGCATAGAAATGATCGATTCTTTGAAAAGTTGGCAACTCCTGACGTTACTGTTGCCGATTTAATTGGGGATATAGACCCTATAAAAGCTGCAAACCTTAAACTTTCCTATGCAGATGATAGGGTTATCCACTTTGGGATGATTCCACGTGCTAATCGATGTATTTTTGTAATAAATGAGCTACCCGATCTACAGGCAAGAATTCAAGTTGCTTTATTTAACATACTACAAGAAGGAGATATACAAATTAGAGGATTTAAACTAAGACTTGCATTGGATTTGCAGTTTGTATTTACTGCAAACCCAGAAGACTATACCAATAGAGGGAGTATAGTCACCCCTTTAAAAGATAGAATCGGGTCTCAAATACTGACGCATTATCCTGAAAACATAGAAATCGCAAAAAAAATAACCAAACAAGAAGCCCAATTAGAAAGTAGGCAATTGGACAACATTCATGTTCCTGAAATTGCAATGGATGTATTGGAGCAAATCAGCTTTGAAGCACGTAAAAGTGAGTATGTGGATACCAAAAGTGGTGTTAGCGCAAGAATGAGCATTACTGTATTTGAAAATTTAATGAGCACTGCAGAAAGAAGGCTTATTAAGTCTAGTGAAAAAAGTACTTCCATTCGGTTGAGCGATTTTATGGGAGTAATTCCTTCCATAACCGGAAAAATTGAACTGGTTTATGAAGGAGAGCAAGAAGGTGCTGGATCTGTTGCCGAAATATTAGTAGAGGATTCTATAAAATCCTTGTTTCCAAATTATTTTCCAGAGATTTCCAAGTTGGAACGAAAGGATGCTGAAAGCGTTTATGACGATTTGGTTCATTGGTTTTTTGAGGGGGAAGGTTTTGAGTTATTGGATGAAGATTCCGATAAAAATTATAAAAGCAAGCTAGACGCTATTGTTCCCCTTAGTGTGCTGTTAGGCCAACATCAACCAACAGTTAAAAAAGAAGATTCCTATTTTATGAAGGAATTATTGCTGTGGGGATTGGTTGCGCATAAAAAATTGAGCAAACAACGTTTTGCACAAGGTTATCAGTTTAAGGATCTTTATGGAAGTTACATTAGGGGCCTGTAACGAATAATTACTGCCAAATGTTCATATTATGATTGTAGTTTTCAAAATTGTAATTCCCTACAAGATGTTTTCTATACCAAAAGGAAACTAAAGTAACTATAGGTAAGAGGCAATGAAGGCTTAACCCTATGGTTGCAATGGGCCTGGATGTTGCCGGCATTATATAGCCTTGAAACTGCGAAATAGAGTGCAGAACCATTGCGTAGTCATAAATTTTAAAACAATACACTAATAGGGCTCCATAAACCACATATTCCAAATTGCGCATTTTTGGATCAGGAAGCTCACCCTCCGTTATTTTAAATCGCAACACATATAAGTATAAGAAATGGACCAGTGTCAATAGCGGAAAAATATAATTTGTAGGTTTAAAAAAATAGAACCTATCTGCATATACCCCATAAAAATTTAAAGGTATCAGTGGTAACAAAATCATGACAATGATAATATTGTTTCTTTTCCAAGTTAAAACCTTTCGTAGTGTATTCATAACAATTTTAGATTCAGGACTTTCTAATATTGTGTAAAGGAAAAGATTACACTTGGTTTAGTTTAAATAAATCGTTGAATTGTGGTTCATTTTGGTCAACTAGGACAAATTTATGGTTCCAACTTAGTCCGTGAAAAACCTATACGGAATTTTTCGTATTTTGGAACAAACACTTTTAAATGCAGAATTGGCTTTATATTTTACTGATTGTACTTTCAGTGTATCTATTGATAAGTGTTTTATTATACTTCCTGCAAGACTACTTCTTATTTAAACCAGAAAAGTTATCCAAGGATTTCCAGTTTCATTATGACAATCAGGAAATTGAGGAATATAATATAGAAACTAGAGATGGGGCAACTATAAATGGGCTACGATTTAAAGCTGAAAATCCTAAGGGAATTGTTTTCTATTTAAAAGGAAATTCGAAAAGCATCAAAGGCTGGGGTAAATTTTCTGTTGATTTCACAAGACACGGATATGATGTTATTATGGTTGATTATCGCGGTTTTGGAAAGAGCACGGGCAGAAGGACCCAAAAAGCTGTCAAAAGGGATATGCAGGTGGTCTACAACAAGCTTAAGGAAAAGGTGTCCGAGAAATATATTATTCTATATGGTCGTTCCATGGGTTCAGGGTTTGCCACAAAGTTGGCTTCCATGAACAATCCAAGAATGTTAATATTGGATGCACCCTATTATAGCCTTAGTAAAGTTGCAAAAAAGTATATTCCTTTCATGCCTTTATCCCTACTCATAAAATTCCCTATGCCAACCCACAAATGGTTAAAATATGTAAACTGTCCAATTCATATTATCCATGGAACAGATGATAAATTAATACCGTATAAAACAAGTGTGAAACTATCTAAAATTAAACCTGATCTAACCCAACTTTATACGGTCATTGGAGGGGGACACAAAAACTTGAACACTTTTGAGTCGTATCATAAAATGTTAACGGAAATTATTACCACGAGACCCAAGAAGGTTAATTTGGAAGGTTCCAGTATTCATGTAAAACATTCATCAAAAAAGGCCAATGCAAAAGCTTAAACGAATTGGTCTTTCTCTTTTAGCTTTCATATTTCTATCTGTTCTTATGTTATATACTTTACAGGAAAAGTTGATTTTTTTACCAACAAAGCTTCCTCTAGACTATGAATATACTTTTGCCATGGCATTTGAAGAAGTATTTTTGGATACTGCTGATGGGGCTCGATTAAATGGACTTTATTTTAAAACAGAGGAGCCAAAAGGGCTCATACTATATTTTCATGGAAATGCTGGGGATTTGTCTAGATGGGGCAATATAGCTTCTTCTTTGCTCGATTTAAATTATGATGTTCTTGTAATGGACTACAGAACATATGGCAAGAGTACCGGAAATTTAAGTGAAGAAGCACTTTATTCCGACGCTCAATTGTTTTATGACCATGCATTAAATAGATATATGGAAAGTGACATCGTCATTTACGGTCGATCATTGGGTACAAGCGTAGCAACCCATTTGGCTTCAAGGAATGCGCCAAAAAAACTGATATTGGAAACCCCATTTTACAGTTTACTCGATGTGGCGCGTGAACGCTTTCCTTTTTTACCTGTGGAGCGGATGCTACAATATAAAATGACCTCATTTAAATACATTCAAAAGATACAAGTGCCCATATCTATTTTTCATGGAACAAAAGATAATGTTGTTCCTTATGAGTCAGGGAAAAAATTGTTTGAAAGCATTCCAAATCCAAATAAGAAAATGTACACTATATCCGGAGGAGAACACAATAATCTCAATGAATTTGATGGGTATTGGAATGGAATAAAGACCGAACTTCAATAAAATCAGTCAAACAAATCTGAGGACAAATATCGATCTCCCCTGTCGCAAACAATGGAAACTATGGTGCCCTTGTTCAAGGTTTTAGCCAATCTTAACGCAACTGTTGCCGCTCCACCACTGCTCATCCCAGAAAAAACCCCCTCTTCAGTCGCCAATTTTTTTGCCATTTCCTTGGCTTCTCCTTGGCTTACTTCCATTACATTATCTACTTTTTTTGGGTCAAATATTTTTGGGAGATACGCTTCGGGCCATTTTCTTATTCCGGGTATCCTGGAATCATCCGTTGGTTGAACGCCAACAATTTGAACATCAGGGTTCTTTTCCTTTAAAAAAGTAGATGTTCCCATAATTGTTCCAGTGGTTCCCATACTAGAAACAAAATGCGTAATACTGCCATTGGTATCTTTCCAAATTTCAGGCCCAGTACTTTTATAATGGGCCATCCAGTTATCATGGTTAGCAAATTGGTTTAACATCAGATACCCTTCATTTATTACTTTGGACTCCGCATAATCCCGAGCACCTTCAATACCAATATCTGAAGCGGTCAATGTAACTTTTGCTCCATAGGCGCGCATGGTTTGCACCCGTTCCTTGGTGGAATTCTCGGGCATTACCAGTTCCATATCAAGTCCGTAAATACCCGAAATCATGGCAAGGGCAATACCAGTGTTTCCACTGGTAGCTTCTATTAATTTAGAATCCTTTGTAATATCACCGCGTTCTAGGCCACTCTTGATCATATTCAATGCAGGTCTGTCCTTAACGCTACCTCCAGGATTGTGTCCCTCTAATTTAAACAGCAATTTTACATTTGGATTGGTATTGAGCACCTTTGACTCCACCAAAGGAGTATTTCCAATTAGATCTAGGATACTATGAGACATTCGAAATCGTTTTTATTTTTATTTCGGGCGTATGAAAAACTGTTGAATTGGGAGGGACCGAAGCTGTTAGCCAAGCGTTTCCAC
>JBDWSS010000108.1:0-20144 GCA_039985375.1 Flavobacteriaceae bacterium | reverse complement strand
GATTCTGGCACGGGGATTGATTATGATATTTCGGAAAGAGATGCCATGTTCCGTGATGCTGCCGAAGTTATTGTAACGGCGCAGCAGGGTTCTGCCTCCCTTATCCAACGAAAATTAAAATTGGGATATAATAGAGCGGGGAGAATCATAGATCAATTGGAGGCAGCAGGAATTGTAGGCCCTTTTGAAGGCAGTAAGGCCCGTCAGGTTTTAGTGCCGGACATCCTTTCTCTAGAACAACTTTTACAAAATGAAACGAAATAAAATCATGTTTAAAAAACAACTTCTTTTTATTGGATTTTTGGCCATTGGCTTTATCTCCTATGGTCAAAATGACACCAAGGCAAAGGCATTGTTGGATGAGGTATATAACAAGGTGGTAAATTATGACAACATCTATGTCGACTTTAAATATACTTTGGAGAACACAGAAGCCGATACCAAAAGTGAAACCAGAGGAAAAGCTACTTTGCAAGGAAACAAATATCTTGTAGATCTTTTTGGGTCCAAACAGCTATTCGATGGCAAAAAAGTGTACACTATAGTCCCTGACAATGAAGAAGTAACGATTGAAGATCGCAGTGAAGAAGAAAATACCATTACACCATCAAAAATGTTGACATTTTACAAGGATGGTCATAACTACAAGTGGGATATCGTTCAAAACGTACAAGGAAGAAAAATTCAATACATTAAATTGGTTCCAATTGATACGAACACAGAGATACGTTCTATTTTATTGGGCATTGATGTAGAGACCAAACACATTTATAAATTGATGGAAACCGGTAAAAACGGAACAAACACAACGATTACCGTTAATTCTTTCAAAACCAATCAAACCCTATCAAATACCTTGTTTACCTTTGATACGAAAAAATTTGAAGACCAAGGGTATTATATCATAAGAAATTAGTGCATTGAAAATTCTTGACCGATATATTTTATCGAGATTTTTATATAACTTTTTTAGCTCCTTCTTCATCTTAATGGTCATATTTATCTTCCAAGGGATATGGCTTTTTATAGATGATTTGGCTGGAAAAGGTCTCGGCATTGTCATTATTGGAAAATTTCTTTTTTATTACATGCCCAGCCTTGTTGATAAGGTATTGCCCTTGACTGTCCTCCTCTCCTCTATCCTTACCTTTGGTACTTTTGCGGAAAACTACGAGTTCGCTGCCATGAAAGCTTCAGGTATTTCTTTACAGCGAGGAATGCGAAGTCTTATTGTGTATGTAATTTTCCTAGGAGGGGTTACCTTTTTTTTCGCGAACAATGTCATCCCAAAATCGGAACAAAAAACTTTTAACTTAAGAAGGAATATTGCCAAGGTAAAACCAGCAGCAGCGATTACCGAGGGGATTTTTAGTGATTTTGAGGGGACAGGAGAGGGAATGAACATAAAAGTGGACAAAAAGTACGGGGAACAAGATCGTTTTTTGGACAATGTTGTCATCCATAAAAAAACCGATAAGAATATTAACAACACGGTAATCAAGGCCAAATCCGGAGAACTGATCAGTAGTGAAGATTCGGATATTATACAGTTGGTGCTTAAGGATGGTAATTATTATGAAGAGCTAAAACCCAAATCCAATAAGGAAAAAAGAAAGCATCCGTTTGCCAAGTCCAAGTTCGAGACCTATACGATAAACATAGACATATCTGAACTCAACAATCAGGATTTTGATGAGGACCGTAACGTTACCACGGACAAGATGAAAAATGTTGGGCGTCTAATCAAGGACATTGATTCCTTAAAAAAGAATAATCTTGAAAAGGTAACTGCATTCTCTAAAAATATAGTGAACAGAATGGGGGCCTTCCCCATAAACAAAAAAAAGGATTCCACGAAGTTGCGGAAGGACATTACCAAAATTTCGAACATCATAGACGAGGAAGAAGTCCCTGAACTCAGTGAAACAAAAATAGATAGCATTACAAATGTTGATGAACTGTTGGCCAGTCTTAAAGAATGGCAGCGTACACAGGCTATTAACAAGGCCAAAAGTTCTGTTTCCAGTATCTTGACTACCGTAGTAGCCAAAAAAGATGAGCTGCAAAAAAGATTCAAGTTCTACAACAGCCATATTCTGTCTTTGCATAAAAAATATGCCCTCGCGTTTTCCTGTATCATCCTGTTTTTTGTTGGTGCCCCTTTGGGTGCAATTATAAGAAAGGGCGGGCTCGGATTACCCATGGTTGTTGCTATAATTTTGTTTTTAACCTACTATTTTATAGGGGTTTTTGCAGGAAATTATGCCAAAGAAGGAAACATTCATCCAGCGCTTGGGGCCTGGGTTTCCACATTGATCATGCTCCCCTTGGGCATTTATTTAACCAAAAGGGCTACGGCAGATAGAGGGTTGACAGGTTTTGGAAATGTCGTAGATTTTGTAAAGAATTTATTCAAAAAGAAAGAGAACATCACTGATAAATAACAATGACCAACAAAAAGAAGATAAGGCTGCATGCCATTGAGGGTGCCATTGAGGATATTAGACAAGGGAAAGTCATTATCGTTGTTGATGATGAAAACCGTGAAAATGAGGGAGATTTTGTAGCTGCTGCTGAATTGATTACCCCTGAGACTATCAACTTTATGGCCAAGCATGGTCGTGGTCTTATATGTGCACCGCTTACCGAAGGAAGGTGTGAAGCACTAGGGCTTCATATGATGGTAGCCCATAATTCGGACCCTTTGGAGACTGCATTTACTGTTTCTGTTGATTTACGCGGGAACGGGGTTACCACAGGCATTTCGGCCTCAGATAGGGCGAAAACGGTTGTGGCCCTTACGGAACAGCATACAAAACCCCACGAATTGGCTAGGCCTGGGCATATTTTTCCACTTATTGCCAAGGAGGGTGGTGTGCTTAGAAGAACGGGACATACGGAAGCGGCCATAGATTTTGCACGATTGGCAGATTTAAAGCCCGCAGGCGTTATTGTTGAGATCATGAATGAGGATGGTAGCATGGCACGCTTACCTGAACTTATGGAAGTAGCCAAAAAGTTTGATTTGAAAATTGTTTCCATTGAGGATTTGATTGCCTATAGAATGGAACATGATAGTCTTATAGAACGTAAGGAAGCTTTTGATATTAAGACCCGATTTGGCGATTTTAGGCTACGCGCCTACAAGCAGACCACCAACGACCAGGTTCATATTGCGCTGGTACGAGGAACCTGGAAAAGCGGAGATCCGGTCTTGACCAGAATCAATTCAACGTTGATTAATAATGACATGTTGGGCACCTTGACCAACAATCCTGATGAAACATTACATAAAATGTTCAACGCACTCAATGCAGAGGAAAAAAGTGCCATGATATTCATCAACCAAGGAACCCAAAATATGAATCTCCTAAGTCGCTTGGCAGAATTCAAAACATTGCAGTCCCCGAAAGGAATTACCAAAGCTCCAAAAATTGAAATGGACCACAGGGATTTTGGCATTGGAGCACAAATTCTTCACGATTTGAACATTTCTAAAATCAGGTTACTTACCAATTCGAGCCAAACCAGACGTGTTGGAATGGTAGGTTATGGTCTGGAGATTGTAGAATATGTGAATTATTAGACTGTTTGTTTAATAATTTCAACCATTTTCTTCGCCCGTTGTTGAGTTTCCTCCTTTGTCCAACCCAATTTGATCAAACAGGAAATGTTTCGTCCTACCCACCCATCCGAAGCTGAAAAATCGGTTTCTGTATAGTTGGGCAAAACATCTACCACTTCTTGGGATAATTTCCCCAAGGATTTCAGGTGCGTTAAATGTTCCCATTTTCGATAATAGTGCCAGTTGTTATCAAACCAATAAAAACAGGCATCAACTCCATTTGCGCTTAAAGTTTGGTGTACTTTCTGTGCGATTTCTTTACTGGGCAGAAAAAAGCTTAAAAACGAATAATTTTCTAGGCCACCTTCTGGCACTCGTCTAAAAGCTACTTCGGGTATGGTTGCCAGTGCTTCCCTTAAAATGGCATAGTTACGTTCCTGAATTTTCAAAAACTCATCCAATCTTTCAACTTGTGCCAGGCCCACAGCCGCATGTAACTCAGAAATCCTAAAGTTATAGCCTAAAAAAGGATGGGCTTCCGCCCCTCTGTCTTTACCAATATGATCATGACCATGATCGGAGTATTTTTGAGCATTTTCATAATAGGTTTCGTTATTGGTAATTACCGCTCCCCCTTCACCACAGGTAATCGTTTTTACATAATCGAAAGAAAAGCATCCCAAGTCTCCAATACTGCCCAAAGGTTTGCCATGATAGCTCCCTCCTATTGCCTGACAGGCATCTTCCAACAACAATAGGCCGTGTATTTGACAAATATCCCGTAAAGCTCCTAAATCTGCCATAGACCCACACATATGCACAGGCATTACTACCTTTGTGTTTTTCGTTATTGCTTTTTCCACCGCTTTTGGATCCAGGGTCAGTGTATCATCAACATCGACCAAAATAGGGATGGCCCCCAAGGCCAATATAGATTCAAAACTTGCTACAAAAGTAAAGGTGGGCATGATCACTTCGTCCCCTGCCCCTATTCCTGCGCTTGCCAATGCAATGGTCAAGGCGGCTGTTCCACTACTAACCACATGGGTATGCTTTACCTTCATTCTTTTGGAAAGTGCTGTCTCGAGCGCTATGGCCTTCCAGTGTCCGTTGCGCATCCCATCAAACCCATAGCGCATTAATACCTTAGAATCCAGTACATCCTGTACCTGTTTTCGTTCGTCATCTCCAAAAAGTTCAAATCCTGGCATTCTTATATTCAATTATTAGATTAGTAGATCATTGGGGTATTCTATAGCAAGAATACTAATTCTGTTCTTCTTGTGAAAACTTAGGTGAAAAACCACAATTTAATGGCCATAGCCACCACCATCACTACTAAAAAAGTCTTTATAAATCCATCCCCTTTCTTAACGGAGAACCTACTGGCCACCCAGGCCCCTGTTCCATTTCCAATAGCTAAAATAAACCCCAGTTTCCAGTTGACCTTGTCGTTGAATGCAAATACTGCTAGGGCAGATAGCATATAAATCAAAACCACTACTACTTTGGTAGCATTTACCCGAACCAAATTCATGCGGTTCACAAAGTGCATGAACAAAATCATTAAAAATCCGAGCCCTGCATTGATAAAACCACCATAAATGCCAAAAAAGAAGAATACAATAATACTGAGCCACAAATATTTTCCAGTGAGCCGTTCTTGCATTTCGATCAACTTCATTTTGGGCTTAAAAATGATGATCAATACCACAGCTATCATTACAATAGCCAAAATCTGATTAAATGTCTCCCCTTTAATGTCCACCGCAATCCTTGCGCCTATTATTGACCCCAGAAAAGCTGAAACTCCCAAATACACATTAAATGGATATGTAGATATCCCCTTGCTCTTAAAACCGGCAGTGGCCATGGCCGTTTGGATTACTATAGCTACCCTGTTGGTGCCATTGGCCACACTGGGCGGCAGTCCCAAAAAGATTAGTGTTGGCAATGAAAGTAACGAACCTCCTCCGGCAATCGTATTGATAAAGCCCACAGCAAAACCAACAACAATTAAAAGTAGATAATGGTACCATGCATCCATAAGGGCAAAAGTAATGGGTAATATTGGAATCTGTTCTATTAAAAAAATAAAGTGTTAGAGTCTTTAAAGAAATAAAAAAGGTTAGTATGTTTTTTTGCCTTTCAAAGAGAGGGACAAATCATCAATCGAACAGAATATTTGGTATTTTTACGTGATAAGATAACCCTAGGACAGAATACTTTAAATTAATTATCTGATTTACAGTACATCGCTTTTTACTTATACAAAAACCCAGTTTCTTACATCCAAAACCTACTTAATCTTATGTCAAAAAACCACTTTGTCCCATCGAAAGCCAAGAAAAAGATATTCAAGAATTTAACAAACGCAGGGATTGTGCTTGTTCCCTTGTTAGCCATATATTCAGTATGGTTTAACTACGGGTTTATTCAAATTGATGATGGAGGGCAGCTACTTCAAAACACAAGGGTCCATGGCTTGGGTCTATCCAATATCGTAGATATTTTTACTTCCAGTACCGTGAGGATGTACCAACCGCTAACCTCATTTTCTTTTGCGGTGATGTATGAATTGTTTGGAATTACTTCAGCTTTTCCATTTCATGTATTCAGCTTTATTTTACATCTCGCCAATACCTATTTGGTTTATCAACTTTCCAAAAAGTTGGTCAACAACAAAATAAACCCCTTGATTATCTCTTTGGTTTTTTCTTTGCATCCATTGGCAATTGAAGCGGTTGCTTGGGTCTCAGCGACAAGCACACTGATGTTTACACACTTTTTTCTGTTATCGCTGCTATTTTATATCAAGTTTTTAAGAAACAATAGTCGGAAGTATTACGGGCTTAGTATTTTATTTTTTCTTTTAGGGGCTTTCTGCAAAGTTCAAATCATTCCACTGGTAGGTGTTCTGTTTTTGACAGATTACTTTTATGGAAAACCACTTGTCACCAAGAAAAACGTCCTTTACAAAATACCTTTCCTTACCATAGCCCTCATCTTTGTTTTACTGACCTTACACTTTAGATCGGGCCAGAGTGGTTTCACTGGTAGCAATGATTATCATCCGTGGTTGCTGTTTCCTTCACAAATTACGTGGTACGTTTATAAATCTTTTCTTCCCATTGACCTGGGTATTGTCTATGATTGGCCAGAACGGATACACACTTTTTGGATATACGCCTCTTATGTCATTTTTGCTTTTTTAGGTTTTATAGTCTACCGATACAGGAAGAATAAACTGGTCGTTTTTGGAGCTTTTTTCTATTTGTTCAATATTGTCTTACATACTGTATTTTTTTCAAGGTTTCTAGGCCCTTATGCGGACAGATATGCCTATTTGTCCTGCTTAGGGATATGGTTTTTTCTGATGGGGATTATTCCTGAAAAAAAAGGCAAAGCCATAAATTTCATAGGTATACTTTTCCTTGGTTTTTGTTTTGTGTTATCCAAAACCCATATTAAGACATGGGAGAACACCATTACGCTTTGGTCCCAAAACTTAAAGCATGAAAAAGCAACTTTTTCCAATGGTATGAGAGGGAATTTGTATTACGAGGCAAAGAACTATGAAATGGCGCTCACTGATTTTGAAAAAGTAGATCAAAATCATGATTCAAGATTTGAGCCTGAAAAATATGGTTACCTGTATTCCGCTTTGGGACATATCACCTCGAAAAAAAATCCTCAGAAATCGGCAGAGTATTACTTAAAGGCTGCAAAACGCTACCCTACGTTGGGAACCCTTTCCAATGCCGCCAAAGGCCAACAGCGTATAGGGAATTATAAAGAGACAGAAGAACTTTATCTAAAAGGCCTGTCTATTTCTAAATCTGACCGGAATATTTTCCATAGTTTGAGTGCACTGTATTTCGAGACCGAGGCGTATCAAAAAGGGATAAACATTTTGACCGAGGCATTAGATAATGGACATGAAGAAGGTTTATTCTATTGCATGAGGAGCTTTTTTTATTTGGAACTAGACCAATACGATAAGGCAAAGCAAGATTATTTGAAAGCTGGAAAAATACATTCAAAGGCTGGTGAAAGAGATTTGAATTTAACTCAATATTTGTTGAGCATAAAAAATGAACTTGACAGAAGGTCCATGAAGCAAAACGGAGTCTTTGAAAATGATGGGACATGATGGAATAATCATGGTAGGTCTCCTTGATATTGTGAAGTTTTTTCGTTCCGTAACACTGCCATGCAAGCCAAAAAACCATGAAAACGCTCAATGATTTGACCAAAGAAGAATGGGATAAGTTCTTCCCAATTGAACTGATCGACCCTAACCCTGAATGAAAAAATATTTATAAAAGCGAAAAAGAGCGAATACTTGAAAAAGTAAGAAAAGAAAAAAATTACGGATAAAACACTTTGGAAGTTCTGCGATCACCTCAATCAAATCCATGATAGAAATACCTAAAGATTTATTGTTCTACGAACAGCTATCGACCAATTTTCAGAATTAGGTTATACCATGTCGACGGGATAAAAGAGCAAATTTTCCGCATCCATGTGTGCCAAAAATATAACGTAATGTGGAAACAAATTCTCTTTTGCGATCATCTAAAAGCATAAACAAAACCATTAAAACCCTAGTTCTGCATTGATAAATCCTTCATAAATAGCAAACACAATACTGAGCCACAAATACTTTCCGCTAAGTTGTCCCTGCACTTCTATCATCTTCATCTTGGGTTTGAAAACAATAATCAAGCCCACTGCAAAACCAACAACTATTAAAAGTGCATAATGGTACCACTCATTCATGGGCATAAAAGTAATGGGTAATATTGGAATCTGTTCTATTAAAAAAATAAAGTGTTAGAGCTTTTAAAGAAATAAAAAAGGTTAGTATATTTGCACCCGCATTAGGAGAAATGGCAGAGTGGTCGAATGCGGCAGTCTTGAAAACTGTTGAGGGTCACACCTCCGGGGGTTCGAATCCCTCTTTCTCCGCTGGAATTGTGCTCAATTCACATCAAAACCCCATAAACATAATGTTTATGGGGTTTTTAGTTTTTATACTTTTCAAAGAAAACCATCAAGAATCAAATAAAAAGACACCTATGAAAAATCCATTCTCGCTTCTTTTCTTCATCACTAAAGGGTGAAGCTTTGGGGAAAGATTTTGATTTCACCATGTACATGTAGGAATGCACGTTCCAGAGTGATAAGGTATTAAATTTGTTTTCTACCATCATATCCATAAAGGATTACCAATATTTCAAATCCCTGCAAGTTTCAGTATTCAGGGCAAGATGTTCACCACTTCGGTAAGAATACCATGGCAAATTGAATTTGATTGCCCGAAAGTCATGATGGGCCCAAATGGTTTTTTCTTCCATCTGAGGCCAGTTCGTACCATTTGAGATTTGCTCATTGATATCAAATAAGCCGTACAATAACCCTCGACTGCATTCAGAACTCAAGGGTATATCCTTCACCACTTTTGGTGATTGAGAATCCATCATTTTTTTCCAAATCTCTATCAGCTTGAGCTACTAATTCAAAACTAAGCTTAGCCTCCTCCTTATTTTCAGTTGTAGAAAATTGTCCTCCTGATGCAGCTATCTGTACCTCTATTTTTTCAATGGCATAGCTAAGTTCAGCAAGCAATTCCTGATCTGCATAGATTTTTATGTCATTTGTTTTTTCATAACACCCAAAAAAGTCATCAAGGTGATTACGTAAAATATTCTTTTCATATTCGTCATGGCTAATTCTATTTGACTGTGATGTTAATTGTCTTCTCTGAAATATTGCCTTCTACATCCGTGACATCAACTAGTAGTTCATAACCTCCTTGTGTCATATTTTTCAAGACAGCATATTTCTTTGGTTCCCATACATATGGGAAGGTGTCATCATTATCAAGGTTTTCTCCGTTTAGCTTGATGGACACAAATTTGATATCGTAAGTGGCATTTACTTCAACCTTAATGGTCAGATCCTTACCTACCGGATATACATCTCCATCATTAATTCCATTAAATTCAAGTGATAATTGAAAAGGTTTGAAGGTTTTGGCTATTTCAATATCCAGAGCCACATCTTTGGTTAGTTCATTCCAATCAAACTTGCTTGTTCTATCCAAGTCACGCGGTAAGTATTGTTCTGACAGAATAGATGCATATTTCTTCCAATGCTCCAATGCACTTTCCAACTGCTTCACAGACTCTTTTTGTTCACTAGTATCCGATGATGATTTATATTTAGCAAGTGCTGTTGACCCCAAAATTTTAGCGCTGTAATAATTACCTAAATGCGCAAAAGCGCGAATATCATTAACTGTTTGCTTAAGCTCAGTATTCTCATACCCGGTCATATCTTTTGTGAGACTAAGTGTTTGGTTGGAGAATTTAGCCAATTGATTCGCTACATCAATTGGTGTCGTTTGGTTAATCGATTCGCCAGCATAAAGCTTTTCCGTATGCTCAGAAATGGATAGGATATTGCTTCCTTCGAGTGTTTTACCATTGATAAATTCTTTGACATTGGCGAATGGCTTACCTTTTGAGCCTTCCACATACCATTGGTAGTCCCAATTGCGCCAAAAGAATTCCGTGGTAGTCGGGGCAATCTTGGATGCCGTCTGCCAAGCAGTAAATAATTTTTCCGCATCTGCCTCTGGAAATTTGTTTTTTAATTGCTTTTTGAAAGTTGATATCGGTAAATTAGGATCATAGCCCAATCTGCCCCATAACATGAACTTGTACCAATGCTTATCATTTTCAAGAATGCCATTAAAGTTAGAATCTGCATTGTTATGGACCCGACTCCAAACATAACCATCAGATCCCATCAGATAACCGGCCGTTTTCTCCTTATCAAATTCCATTATGAAATCTTTGACATATTTTGGGTCACCCCAACGTAGGTAGAATAGGTCATCATTTCTCAGGTTCCACCAACTCTTTATACCTTCTGGCATTTCATCCAACAAAAAATCTTCAAATACGATATTAGGACTTGAATAAATGTGAGCTTTGGCGTATTTGAAACTAAACTCAAATGGACCGTTATACTCACTAAAGTGGCTCATGATATCCGTGACCGACGAGAACCAGTGTCTATGTACAAACGTAATTTCTCTATCTGGTTGTTCTTTTTTAACATCCATCATACCAAGTCCATAAGTATCCCATAGCCATTTTTCGCGATCGTCAAAAGACATATTGGGCATGTGCTCACCTGCAGTTACTCCCAACCCATCAATATGTGGGTAGGTTAGCAAAAATTGCTTCACACATTGACGCATATACTCAACAGTTTCAGGATTGGAACTTACATTAGTGATACCGTGTTTCCCTTCGGCCGTGTTGGTATGTATATTCCAAGTAAAATAAAAAATAGAAATGCCTCGGTTATGGGCATACTTCATCACCTCCTGCCAAAAGGCAATCTTTTCATCAATGGTCATTTTCTTTACAAGATTTCCATAACCATCAATCACATCTTCTACTTCCACCCCGGGATATTCTTCCAATTTTACCATAGCCGTAAATGGGTGCTTGGTCCAATAAGACAAGGTGTTGTAACGATTCCGTGCCAAATTATCAAGATAGTCTTTCCAAAACGTGATGTCCCACACATCCTGAACACTTGTTTTCTCCTGATCACCATTAAAGTTAAAGCCTGGCGTTCTTTGGTCGAGAAGAATATTGAATTTTATTCCCCTGCTCTCGATATAGGGTTTCTGATTGTCATTCATCACCTCGTCAAGACCATTAAATGAGATATTTTCTGCGATTTGAAGTCCGCCATACATAGCTCCCGTCACATCCCCTCCTATTGCCCAGTAAGTTTGCTGCTGACCGGCAGTTGTACGCAGAGCAAAAGCTTGCTCACCTAAACCCAATAAATCGGAAGCCTCTCCTCCACTCTTCGTAAAAAAATCGGCCATTTCTTCATCTGTCTTACTTGAAATGACAATTTTTCTATCATATTCTTCAGTCAATTCATTTAACGACCTAAACTCAACTTCATAACCTCGAAGCTTTAAGGCGTCTTCAATATCTATGGCTGCAAATTCAAGTTGTGGAATGCTTCTATCATAGAATACTCCTACTTTTTCAGGTTCGGAAGAACAGGATAATAAAGTTATGACAAATATAATTTGAACAGGGATTGTCTTCAATCCTGTCCTTGTTAAGATCAAGTGTCCTTTTTTTAATTGCACCTTAAGCTTTGAAAAAAAATCCATACCGACTAATATTTAGAACTAAACACTGCTGCGGGAAGTCCTTCCTTATTATAAAGATTGGCTCCGTCAGGGTTTGAAGACCAAGCATATCTAACCATCACCGGTCTCTCTAATTCATCATGCCATACTTCTACTTTATCCGATGACACAATTTTAGCTTTGGCCAATTTCCATTTGCCATTATCACCAGCAATCTCGAACCAACTCAATGCTCCTCCTACTTCAATAGTTTCATTTAACAGCACTTTTGCTCCAATCATAAGTCCAGTACCTGTATGATTAAACTGCACAACGAGCTTGTTACCCTCAACAGTATGACTTTTATAAAGTGGGCCACTGACCACAGGAATATCCTTGTCATAATCCCGTGACAAAGCCCAAAGAGATAAGCGTTTGGCAACATCCATTTTGTTGTGTGCATGTACATCTTTTGCTTCACCAATATCATGAGATACCGCCATCCCCGTATTGGGCAGTTTCATGGTTCTGCGCATTTGATCATTGACCAGTGCTGCACCGTAATTAGATCTATCATCTTTTCGTTCATATCCGGCGAGTTGTACCCAATAAAATGGAAAATCTCCTTGTCCCCATTCGCTCCTCCAACTTTCAATCATTTTTGTAAAATATTTTTCGTGCTGATCATCCATATAACGCGTATTACTTTCTCCCTGAAACCATAATGCACCTTTGATTTTAAAGGGCACGACAGTTGATATCATCCCATTGTGCAAGGCACTAGGTATTTGCTTATCTAAAGTTGGAAATTCCCTTGGGTATGGTCTTGGTGTTGTACCGCCATTGGCCTTCCATTCTGCAAACTTCTTGACGTAGATAGAATCTACATAATTATCCTTATTATATTTGGCCATTATATCCTTCGCCCTTCGTCTTTCCTTATCGAAATAAGTCTTCAATTCTTCATCACTATGATAAGCTTCTTCTGATAACCAGGTTTGAATGCGGGTACCTCCCCAATCACAATTAATAATTCCAATCGGAACATTCAATGAACTGCGCAATTCCTTTGCGAAAAAATACCCAACAGCAGTGACGTCCTTAATATCGGGCGCAACGGCACTGGTCCAATTGCCCTCAAAATTCTTTTTCTTCTCAAATAGCGAGGGTTCTTCAGGTACTGCAATGTGCCGAATCAACTCGTCATCAGCGGTTGCAATCTCATTTTTAAGATATTCTACCAAAGGCTGATACTGAGGCTCTATCGAATTTCGTCTCGTTAATTTATGAAAGGTAAAATCCATATTGGATTGACCCGAGCAGAGCCATACTTCCCCCGACAATACATCAGAGATCGTAATGCTATTCTTCCCTGAGAACGTTATTGTGAATGGCCCTCCCGCTTCTGGTGTTTTAAGGGTTGTTTTCCAAGTTCCATCAGCATTGGCTTTAACTTTCGCCTTAGCACCCCAACTGGCCTTGATGGAAACTTTCTCACCTGGATCTCCCCAACCCCAAACGGGTATTTCAGACTCCCGCTGAACCACCATATGATCTGAAAAAAGATTGTGGGGTCGAATGTCTGCATAGCCCAACTGAAACATCAGGAACAACAAAAAGATAAAGGTATTTTTTTTATTCATTTTAGAATTGATTTTAGTAAGTACAGGTTTCTTGGTATTCATTGTTTTATGTCAATTCTTA
This sequence comes from Flavobacteriaceae bacterium, assembly GCA_039985375.1. Taxonomy (GTDB): domain Bacteria; phylum Bacteroidota; class Bacteroidia; order Flavobacteriales; family Flavobacteriaceae; genus Flagellimonas. Next base: position 6,699 of record JBDWSS010000108.1, on the reverse strand, counting down.
TTTTTTTTAAGCATTCCGATCAGGAAGTCCGTCTGCGTCTGGTACGTGGTTCCAACAGCTCCAGGGTACTGCACTTCACAGTCAATACCCAACTCCACACATCGTTCTTGAAGCTTCACCCCATAATTGGACGAATGGGTCGCGTTATCAACTTTTTGTCCTATGGCCGGCTGGTTCTTGTAAAACATATAAATGGAAGGATCATCAGCACTCACAAGGGAATAGGGCGAATACTCAGCTATTAACGATAGAAGACTCTCTCTATCAGACAAGAACTCCTCGAAATTCTCCTTACCAAAGGCATGACCTCCATATTTTCCATTGGGAATCCATTCTCTGATCTGTTTTGGATCCAAAGTTGTTTGAGGCTCTTTGACACCTGCACAGTATACTCGCGTTGATTCTCGTGAAACAGGATCTGAACTGTCCGGATCGGCTAAGTCCGGATGAAAGGCCAGCCAAAGACTTGTGCAGGCACCAGCTGAACCACCTGCTGCCGCAATCAGGTCTTTATTGATGTTCCACTCCGATGCTTTGCTACGTACATACTGCAGTGCACGTGCAGCATCGTATAAGCAAGCCTTAACCGGCGGTTCAACACCATCTTCCTTGGCATGCCGAATCAATCGGTAATTGATAGCCACTATAGAGATCCCCGCATCGAGCAAAGGCTGAACATCAACAAAACGGTGAACGCGCTCTTTTTCACCTCCACCCCAACCGCCACCATGGACAACAAAGACCAAAGGGGTTGGTTCATTTGATTCGGCCTTCCAAAAATCGAGGATTTGGCGATGATGATCTCCATAGGAAATCTCTGAAAATGTTGGTGGTGAGACTGAGGCGTCATAGACTGAATCAGCCTTCTGGCTAAATGCAATAGTGGGAACTATCGCTATCACTCCAATCAACATTATTATATATTTGTCCATCTTGTTATACTTAATTTTAATTTTCAATTGTAAAGACTCTTAAATAACCACTCTCTTTTTAACGGCTAACAATGACGCGATTAGCCAATAATAGGGTTAGGTATCGGAGCATGACTTATTCATTTTATGTTAATCCAGCTGGCTGGCAAATTGTTGAGGTAGTTCACCAACAGATCTAATTTTAATATCCTTGTAGTACACCTCAGCTCCTTCGCTCTGAATTTGAATTTTGCCTTTGGTCAAAGGAATTGCAACATCGTCTTCATTATAAACAACTGACCTCTCCAGCACCATTGCCACCTTACCATTTACTATGTGATAGGCTTTATCTCCAATACAAACAAGGTCAAGCTTATTCCATACATCCGGCTTTTCATAATCGGTGTTTTTTCTACATCTGCCATCTTCGCCTGTTTTGAATCGTTTGTACTCCCCCTTAGGATCATAAATATAAATATCATACTTAGCACCCGGTTTAATTACTTTTCTAGCACGAATATCCATACCAGTTCCAGCAATGGTGTAATAATCACCACTATCACCATTTTGCACTTGAAATTCCTGAGATTGCATCCAGCAATTCCAAAAAGCGCCTTGAGGTTCCTGACAATGATACAGAATACCACTATCTCTAGGCTCATTAGCACGAGGAGCATATCTCCCTTCCCCCCACTTGTACATCATCTGCAAGTGGTAGTTCTTGTATTCCTTTTTGGTACTGACTCCTCCATAAATCTGACCAGAGATTTTCAGAACAGTTTCCCCATCCATTTCTAGTGTTGAAAATACGTTTAGCGGATCCTTATTCAATCCTAGAGGAGTTCCCTCCATGCCATCACCTTTTTCATATCCATCCAAGTCAACTGAATAATGAGGTACGCCAACGAATTTGTCCCATTGGCTCAAATTCCTGTCTAGCAAGGTTTCCCAGTTGTGATTAGCCGTTTTTGTACCACAAGAGTAGCATGTCAGGCCAATTGTTGTAAGTAGAAGTATAAAATGTTTCATAATTTTTCTATTTGGTATTGTCACTATTCTATCCTATTGATTAACTTCACTGTAAATACATTATCAATTCCTTCAAACTCCCGATTCAACACCAGCCAACTCTTAAAATCCACTTCGTACGGCGCTTTGTACTTTCCAGTAAGCGGGTTAAACCATTGTATTTTCAATTTCTCGGCTTTAGGCAATCCTTTGATAGCCATAGCACTATTGTCCTTAGGCATGTAGAACACGTATTCACTATCCTCTTTATTGACCAGACAATAACCACTTGAACAATGTCTATTATTAGGAACGAGTTTCTCAAAATTGACTCTATCCAGAAACTCCCTCAAGTATTTGTAGTATTCGTATTTAGGTTTCAAGGTTACACGGTCATCAGATTGATCGTAAATCACAATATTCCATGCCGATCCCTGCCAATAATAGCTGGTATATGCCCCAGCAAAAGCGCATTTGTAGTTTCTTTCCACACACGATCTTGGATTGTCATAATTACTATCCAGAAAAATATCGTACTGGCATTTCTCATAACCGCCATTTTCCAAGTTCATTATCGGTTTGTCAGGATATTGCTTTTTCATCTTCAGCATGTCGCTATAAATATCCGTAAACCAAAACTGAGCTGAGATGATGTCCACTTTGTCGGGGTGCGCTTCACAATAGTCGTAATCATGCACCGTCACAAGCCGATCATAAACATCCAGTTGCCTAAGTCTATCAACACGCTCTGTGATGTAATTCGGATCGTTGTATCCATACCGCAAAGCTTCTTTTGAGATATCCCAAATTACATTGCTTTTCGCCTGGTATCTTTTAACTACATAATCATAATACATATTATCAGCTTCTGAATTAGCATCAGGCCAACTCACTAACTTGTTCCATACGTAAATCATGATATGGGCAACAATTCCATTGTCTTCAAGGAGATTAATTACCCGATCGTAATGCTTAAAAAATTCAACGTTTAATCCGGAATAATCAGGGTTTTCATTGTCACCGAGAAAAGGAAATATGTCTTTTTTCGATCCAAAATCCCATTTAGGATCAATGTCCTCGCTTTGCTTCCATGTTAGATCATAAGCATACACATTCATGATGATTTGGTTAAATCCATTTTCAGCAAGATCTTCAACCATCTTTTTAGTTTTAGGTAACTCTGGATCTCCGTAGTCGAGTGCAAAAAGCCAGTCCACCTCATTAGCCACCAAATTGTACGGGGTACCATCTTGATAGCTGAGTTTTTGAAGATTTTTACTATTAATTACAATTCCGCCATGGTTTCCTTTCTTAGCAGGACCTACTTCAATAGTTCTCCTTTTTCCAGATAGACTTTTGATTGATGAATGACTCAATGCAGTCCAAGTTCCTTCCTGCCCCGGATTGAAGCGTACTACCCACTCATATCCTCCATTGTAAAATCCTGGAACGGTTATTTTAGAACCGTCGGGCTTGGTAAATTCACAGGACATTTGCACCTGAAAGGGTTGACCCAATTGTCCTTTGGCTTTAAAAGAAAGGTCAACGGATTCCCATTTGCTAGTACATACCTGCTGTCCGAAACTAGTGAATATCGTGAGTAGAACTAGCGAGGTTAACAAAATTACCTGTTTCATATTCTTTTATTTTATGTAACTGATCAGATAAAGTTCATAACAGCGGTGTGTACTTCACAGTGATGGTTCCTGCAGTTAGAGGCTCTACGAAATCAATTCCAATTCTATAGGCTGGTGCTCCTTCCCTCAGGTGCTCGACCGGCACCAGCTCATCCTTGATCTTCAGCACACCATGATCACTGAAAACTTCCGCCTTGAGCTTCCCGTCCTCTGAATCGATTATCACGGTGTTTTCATTTACAACTTCGTATTTATTATTAGTCATGATAGCCGTCCCAAATGCAATTGGCTCTGACGAGGAGAATTCATCCGCTATTGATATCGTGCCCCGGCCAGACTTATCATTTTCCATGGTCCTTACCAACGTCTGTAGTGATGGGACTTCATAGGCTGCCTTTATATCCATCACCACTTTGTCATACGTCTCTGAAAACTCTGTGGTAGTAATGGTTCCTGCGAATTCACGTCCTTTTGACTGAACAATATTATCGATTCTTGGAACTGGGTGACCCCATGAACTACGCGCCGGATTGTCATCATCAAATGCCCCGGCTCTGTAGGAAGGTGCTCCAATGTCTCCGCTGACATGATCTCGATCCAATACAATGCTGTAAGAACCGACATCCATGTGGTTGTGGTTTTCGTCATTGTGACCAGCCTTAATTGCTATTGAAAACGGAACCTCTTGCTTGCCCCGAGAAATCACCATTCCAAATTGATCAAAATAAGTATAAGCAGGTAATTCATCTGCGGCAGCACTAGTGGTTGAATCAGGCAGAAAAGCTTCGGGATATTCCCACGAAATCAACTGATATGATGCTTCGCCCTGATACACGGGAGATCTTCTGATATTTGAACGCCTACCCGACCTTGGTGTTGGTTTCCTTGCTCCTAAATGGATGTAGGACAGTGTCCCTGTAAATCCTGTGCTGCGTGAAACGCGGGAGCTACCATCTGCAAATGGCGCGCAGGTCCCATTCTGTATTTCGTACCTTTCAGGAAAACTCCCAACAGCCATTAATTTTTCTGGATTATCAAATTCAAACAAGTTTATTTGGCCCTCCGTGTAATCGTATAAAATCTGGGCCAGATATAAATAATGCCCAAACCCATAGCTCCAATAACCAGCACCTTCAGAGCAGTATCCATCATCCCCAAAGCCATTCACAAAACTTTTCATGCTGTTCAATGCACTGCCTATCGCTGCAATTCGTTGATCCCTATCATTAGAAGCTGCGATAGTCGTAAACATGGACCCGCTCGAGCATACAGCGTTCCAGTTGCTACTACCTCTCCACCAGTCCAACAATCTGTCTTCACTACTGCTACATCCATCCAGATAAGTATCTATAATCCGCTCCTGAAGTTCAGAAGCTATTTCTTTTCGCAATTCGTCCGGTAATTTATCTGCTAGCAAAACTTTCGCAAGCGCTAAGTCTGTGCCAAAAAGTCGGGCACCTAAATCGATTGCCTTAGTTCTACCTTCAAGTACATCATTGTTGGCATTATCGTGATTGGGGTGCAGCCATGACTTCATGTCATTGATAGCCTTAATATAAACGCCAATTTGAGGCAGAAACCGACCCTCGTTTTCAATACACTCCGCCAATATAAAATTTTCTAATCGTCCCATGGTTCGATAATACCTTGGTTTATATATACCGCGATTTCCCTCTAGGTTGGCCTTACGATAGATCGAATCTGTAATTGGAACCTCAGGCGCTTGATCCAGACCATCCAGTGCCAGTTCTAAATATTCCTTACCATACGTTGTGGAACGAATCTTATCCCAATAACTCCTGTCAGTAATTGGAGGCGCTGGCTGAAATGCATGCTCAGGAACAACAGACCTAAGCATTTCAATTTGCTTGTCTGACGGATACATTATATCCGTTCTCGCATGGCTTAAATACTCCTTGATGTCAAGAGGAGTCACCTTGGTTTCTGTGTTACAAGAAAAGCATGTCACTACTGAGATCAATAGCACATAAGTTAGAGTTGATAGTTGAATGTTTTTCATCGGTTGAATTGTTTTAGTATGTATCTGATGTCTTAAATGCAGAAGTCGGTAACCCTTCCTTGTTATACAGGTTCGCACCTTCAGGATTTGAGGACCAGGCATAACGGACCTCAACTGGATTAGAAATTTCAGGATGCGACACCTCTACCTTGTTCTTGCCTTTAATGCTGGCCTCTGCCCATTTCCATTGCCTGTCTTCACCACAAATCTGGAAACGTCGTAGCGGTTCATCCACTTCAACCGTCGGGTCCATCAGATTTTTCTTACCAACCATCAGTCCTGAACCTGCATGATTGAAGGTTATTACCATCTTTTTTCCTTTGCTTGCTGAACTCTTGTAGATGGGACCACTTACAACGAGATCTTGTCCATAGGCCTGATTTAATGCCCAGCGGGAAAGTCGTTTCCCAGCGTCTAATTTATTCTTAGGGTGTATATCCTTCGCTTCCCCAATGTCATTCAATACCGCCATTCCTGACTTTGGAATACCCATTGCTAGTCGCATTTGATCCTGAACTATTACCCAACCGTCGGTTTCATCAAGTGGTTCTTCGTTGGCACTTTTGTAGTTAGCCAATTGACAATAATAAAAATAGAAATCACTTCCCCAAGCTTCTCTCCATCCTTCGACCATCGCCTCCATACGCATGGCATATTGCTCAGGGTTATTATTCCCATTGCTCTCTCCCTGATACCACAGGGCACCTCTCATCGCATAGGGTATCATTGGACGAATCATTGCATTGTAAAGTGTACTGGCGATCTGCTTGTCGCGACTTGGATGTTCAGGTTTACGAGGTTTATTTGGTTCATTTTCTCCATTAGCTTTTGCTTCTTCCGCACTTTTCTCCCAATCGGCTAGTTGCTGCTCATATTTAGCATTCTCCTCTTCATCATCCCAGGTCTCCAGACGCTCTTTGAACTTACCGATTTCTTCTTTATAAAAATCCTTTAGCGTTTCGTTTTTTTGATACGTCTGCATGGGCATCCATGGCTCTATTCTCGTACCTCCGAGATTACAACTGATCAAAGCCACAGGCACATCAAGTTCACGTCGTAGTTCGCGACCGAAGAAGTAAGCCGTTGCGCAAATATTATTAGCAGCAGCACCAACGGCCTGTGA
>JBDWSS010000107.1:0-92107 GCA_039985375.1 Flavobacteriaceae bacterium | reverse complement strand
TTCTCTTTTACGCTGTCTATACAATATGTTAATGAACTTTAATCCTATTAAAAAAGAAAAAAAACAAACCGAAAAAAGCCTTTTTATTCTCCTTTTTACACCCAGCCTTATCAGCTAAGCGGGTGCAAATATAGAGAGGTTATTTCATCTCCGCAAATAGTTTTCATCAATTTTTTTGCAAAAAAAACGAATAAAGCTGTAAAATGCTGTTTTTCAACCATCAATTAATTCAATGTTACGGAAACTTTAAGAAAATAAATTCCAAACCAATCCAAAACGAATAACAAAGTCGCGATATGGATAATTGGGCGCAGCGTAGAAATTGGGTTCTGAAAAGAGAGAATTGAAATGTTCCACCTTTAAATATATCCTTGTTTGCTTAACTTTTGCATTGATAAAAAAATCCAACAATGGATATCCGCCCAACTCTTCCCTATCTTGGATATAAAACTCCCCTAATAAGGGATTATAGGCATTCATATTATACGATGTAAAGTATTTGAAGGTAACCCCAGTTTGCAAGAACATTGCCTTTTTGAATACATCCTTTGAAAAATACAGCGTATTCCTCGTAACCAATTGGGGAACGTTCAACACCTGTTCATCTTGTGTTACATTTTGATAAAGAACCGTATTGTTAAGCGCCCATCTTCCCAAACTAAACTCTTTGGCATATTTTACGCGCAAATGGTTAATGGTAGCAGTCTCCTGAAAAGGCTGCACAAAAGCGGTCTCTTGACCCGCCTCTATCTCTTCTTCCGTGGCAATTGACTCAAAATAGGTATAGTTATCGATATTACTATATTCCGCAGCTATTCTTCCCCATTTTTTTGAATCAAAAGAGAATAGAATGCTCTGCGTTCTTTGGTTTTCAAAAGTATCCGTATTCTGCCAGTTAAAATTTCTATATTCACTTTGATATAGCAAAAAATTAAAGTCTGGCATTCTTGATGTTGCGATAATAGCTCCTGAAATCGAGTTATTGTCATTCAACTTATAATCCATTGCGGCATTGAAAGAATTCCCAGTAAGCGCTCCAGATACCGTATAACTAATGTTACCTCTTAGGTCTAAGCGACCAAAACTATTGTTGTACTCTCCCCCGGCTACTATTTCCTCACCTTTCAATTGATTTTGTATCGTGCCTAATTCCGTGATAAGCATACTATTAAAAAAGTAGTTATAGTTATAAAGGGCCAAATTTCCTGAAACACTTCCCAAAATTTTATTAGAAAATTCCGCAGATACTTTATTGGACATTGTTTTTAATCTCGCTCGGTCTTCAATTGGAACAAGAAAAGGGTCGTTGCCAAAAGCATCGTTTTGTGCAGATTGCACAAAGTCATAGCGTTTTGACTCATAATTAAACTCGTGTCCAATGGTAAGTGTTGTTGAGGTTGAGCTCGTGGAATCCTTTTTATAGTTGATCAATCTGAGTCTATGATCCAAAAAATATCTTTTGCCCACTAGTCTATTGGTGGCGTTTGTGTAAAGCACATCTATTCTAGACCTATCCGTAAAGTCACCTTCCGTATCATTTTCAAATTGATCTAGGTTTGACAGACCTCCATTTTCCTCGGCCTCAATTTTCTGACCGGCAAAATGTCCTCTTATAGCATAGGTGTTTTTTTCGTTTGTATAATTGACAGATGCTCTAAAATTTCCAGACTTGGCTTCGTCATATTGATATTTTCCCAAAGACCTAAATCCCTTAAAGGCAATTGAAACATTCAGTTTTTTTGATGTATTAAATGTTAATAAAGCATCCAATAATTGCCCTTGCTCCAATGTCGTCTTGAACATTAGCTCTGTTATCGGAGTTGGAACGTTGTAGTAATTTATATCTTCAACTTCAAAATAATTATAGTGTTTTGTTGATGCCCCAAGCTGTGGATAGAAAGCACCTTTAGAAAAAGTTCTGCCGAGCGCGTTATAGGGCCTCCCGATATTTGAAAAGGGCATTAGTTCAAAATCATCCTTTCTAAGATAATTGTATTTGTACTCCTTTTTAATGGTTAAGGTAGTATCTAAAAAGACGGTATCCCTTGCATGGGAAATAATTTTATAATCTTTAATGGATACCGAATCGATTTCCTTTTTCTCCTTTTTTCTCCCCTTAAAAAAAAGAGAGTCTTTAGCAACGGCTTCTTTCTTGTTTTCAATGGATGTTGAATCTGCACTTTCGGAGTCTATTTTCTTGACTTTGGGGATAGGGTCCTGCTGTGAATACGATTTTAGACCTAGAAAAAAAATAAGGGTAAAAAATAAAAATCTCATTCCATATTATTGGTCGGGCAAAGGTATATGTTTTGTTTCTAAAGAAATGTGAAAGTTTAAAATCTGCCATAGTACTTCACTATATTTACCCTTACCTTAACATATTTCAAGAAAGTCTTGTTAAAGAAAATTTATAAATATCAAAATGAGGCCGGAACGGACGAAGCTGGCAGAGGGTGCTTAGCAGGACCTGTTACTGCAGCAGCCATAGTATTACCTCCTGATTTTGAAAACGAATTGCTTAACGACTCCAAGCAATTGTCCGAAAAGAAAAGAGAACTATTGCGTCCTCTCTTGGAAAAAGAAGCAAAAACCTTCTCCGTATGCCATGTTTTTCAGGAAGAAATAGATGCCATCAATATTTTAAACGCTTCCATTTTAGGCATGCACAGAGCCTTGGATGGATTGTCCATGAGACCAGATTTTATTCTTGTTGATGGCAACCGATTTAAACCTTATCCCTCCATTTCCCATGAATGCATCATAAAAGGGGATGGAAAATTCATGAGTATTGCCGCAGCATCTATCTTGGCAAAGACCTATAGAGACGCATACATGTTCGAAATACATAAGGAATTCCCTATGTATAATTGGAAACAAAACAAGGGTTACCCTACAAAAGAACACAGGGATGCCATTAGAATTCACGGCCTAACCAAGTACCATAGAAAAAGCTTTAGACAACTTCCTGAACAATTGACACTGGATATATAAAAATCCTAAATTTGTTTAAACTTTGAAAATGAAACCTAAGGTCATCCTCTTCTTACTCATCCTTTTTTTCCTTTCTTGTGAAACCGAAGTAAAGACCGCTGATTCGCTACTGGGGTATTTACCTCCAAACACAGCTGCCCTGATTAAAATCAACAAGCTTTCAAATTTTAAAAGTGAACTAAAAAACAGCGGCTTGGTAGAAAAAACAACTGACTTTTCTCTATTTGAGAAAATTTCTAAAAAACTACAAGGCCTGAAATTTATTGAAACTGAAAATGTCTGCATCATCGGGCTTTATGAAATGGGAAAGGACAACTATGAATTTATACTGGTTTCCAACAAAAACCCAAATTTGCTGAAGATCCAGGACCTTGGCAATAAAACAATTGAAACACTTACATACCAAAACAAAAAGATAACAAAATACCGTTTGGAGGATACTGAAATCTTCATTGCTTCCTTGGATGAAACTCTTGTTTTGGGTTCCTCCTTAATGCTCATTGAAAATGTAATCAGGTCGCAAAAAACCAATACCGTTAATGAAATCCTAGAAAAACTCTATCAAACCTCCAACCCAAACAAGTCTGCCACGCTCTTTTTAAATTTGGATGAACCGTCTTCTTTTTTATCCACTCAGCTAAAAAGAGATAAGGAAAGTTCCAAATCATTTGCTGATTGGGTTTCTTTGGATTTTTCAGCTAATTCGGATCATATGAATCTTAACGGCGTGGCTATTGCATCGGATTCAACTAAAAATTTTATAAATCTATTTAAAGGAACAACGCCATTGGCAAATAGGGCTCCTCTTTTTGCCCCGTTAAATGCACAGGCCGTTCTTTCGTACACCTTTAATGACTATCAGGTTTTTGCCCAAAACCAAAATACTTTTTTGGATAGGGTAAAACCAATAGATTCCTTGTTTAATACCATTGAGGAGTTGGGTGTCATCTATGCGAACAATAAAAAAGTGGTTCTTTTAAATTCTTTTGGAACGGAAAGTTTGTCGGAATTTTTAAATATTGACAAAACCAAAACAAGTGTATATCAGGGAAGTGAAATTTTCACCTTAAGCAGCACAGCTTTATTAACGGATAATTTCACGGCATTACTGACCGATTTCAAATCCAATTTTTGTGTGATTCTAGAAAACACATTTGTTTTTTCCCAAACCAAGGAACCTATACAAACCATAATAAGCAATTATAAAAGTAAGTCATCGTTTAACGACTCTCCTATTTACAAAACAGCTGCTGCTTCCCTAGCTAATGAATCCAGTATCTTATTTGTTTCCAATGCATCGGGAATAGATTTTTTCTCTGAAAAAAAGCTAGTCCCCAAACTTTTTAACTCCATAAAAAAAATCGATTTTTCAGAATATTCTTTTGCAGCACAGTTGGTGTCCGATAATGATTTTGCACATTTTAACACGCTAATATCCCAGATTGAGAAAACAGCAAAGAACAATTCCGTGACCCCCTTATTCACCTTGGAACTAGACACGGATATAGCCATTGACCCCCAGTTTGTTAAAAACCATAGAACCAATAAACAAGAGATAGTAGTACAAGACCAGAACAACTTTTTGTATTTGATTTCTACTGATGGAAAGGTACTCTGGAAAAAACAATTGGACGGCAGGATACAGGGTTCCATTCAACAAGTGGATATCTATAAAAATGGACGTTTGCAGTTGGCGTTTTGTACAAATAACCAATTTTTAATCATAGATAGAAATGGCAAAGACGTCCCTCCTTTCACAAAAACTTTTGAAGGTGGTAATCTAAACCCTCTAGCGGTTTTTGATTATGAAGGGAAAAAGGATTATCGATTTATAGTTACCCAAGGCGAAAAAATCTTTATGTACAATAGCAAGGCAGAAATTGTGAGTGGATTTACCTACACTAGAGCTCAAAGTCCAGTACTTGGACCTCCAAAACATTTCCGCATTAACAAAAAAGATTACTTGGTATTTCAATTAGAGGACAAAAGCCTTAAAATACTTCATAGATCAGGAGGAGATCGTATCAAAGTATCTTCAAAAATTGATTTTTCCGACAGTGAGGTTTTCTTGTATAAAAACAAGTTTTCGGTGACCAATAAAAAAGGGGTGTTGCACCAAATTGACACCAAAGGAAAGCTTACGAGCACCAATTTCAACCTGAGCAATGATCATGGCATGTATGCAACAAGTAAGACTTTGGTGTTTATGGACGACAATATTATAAGTATTAGGGGAAAGAAAGTGGAATTGGATTTAGGAGTTTATTCCAAACCAAAAATCTTTTACATCTACGATAAAATTTACGTGAGTGTAACCGACATCCAAAATCAAAAAATATACTTGTTCGATAGCCAAGCAGTATCGATTCCTAATTTTCCGGTTTTTGGAAATTCCTTGATTGATTTAACGGATATGAACAACGACAAAAAGTTGGAACTGGTTGCAAAAGACCAAGACAATTCGCTCATTGTCTACAAAATGAATTAATGAGCCCTTTAATGCAGCTTATACACTAGTTTAAACGGATTACACATCTGACGCTTCAACTCACCTACATTTTTGTAGTTTACTTCAAATCTATTATTTTAAGTGTCACATAACCAAAATACTATCAATGAAAACCTCTTTTGCAAGCAAAATCCTATTGGTTTTTGCCATGGCCTTCTATTCGAATAGCAATGCACAATTCTTTAAAAAATTAGCAAAAAAAGCGGAACAGGCAGCAGAACGTACTGTTGAGCGACGTGTAGAAACGGAAACCTCGAAAAAAACCGATCAAGCGCTGGACAGTATCCTTGAACCCGGCTCAGGGGGCCAAAAAGCCCCAAAATCTCCTGAAAATACCGGTTCCGGCAATCAGGGCAACACTGGAAATGGGAACCAAGATGCTCCTAGCTCTGAAACATCAGAAACCAGTGGCCCAAAAAACATCCAGGTATACAGCAAGTTTGACTATGTTCCCGGTGACAAACCCATGTTCTTTGATGGATTTGTAAACGATTTTGTTGGTGACTTTCCATCTAAATGGAACACCAATGGTGGTGGTGAAGTAGTTACCTTGGGAGATTCTCCAGAAAAATGGCTGGAATTGATTTCAGGATATTCGCTTTATTATATTCCAGATGTGCCCCAGCTTCCTGAAGAATACACCATTGAATTTGATTTAATGACCGTAGGAACAGATAGCAAAACCTCGTCTAATGCTATTCTTCGTATTGATTTGAGCGACGATGATAAGTTTAAAGATGGCAACAACTTTGTTCATGCTCAGATTTCCGCATGCGAATATGCACCTATAGGAATTACCATGTCTAATCGCATCAACAATAAAAGAGAAATTTACAGCGTGGTAAAAGCTGATCTCAGGGATGAATTTCAAGACAGACCCCATATTTCCATTGCCGTGAACAAACAACGCTTTCGCCTATGGGTAAATGAAGAAAAACATATTGACATTCCACGTATTGTCCCAACCGGAGCGGCACTTACCACCCTAAAGTTTCATGCTAACGGATTCAAGGATGGTAAGGAACGTCTTTTTATCACAAATTTAAAAGTGGCCGAGGGAGGAGTAGATCTTCGCCGAAAACTTATATCCGAAGGAAAAGTTTCAACTAATGGAATTCTTTTTGACGTCGGTTCTGCCAACATTCAACCACAGTCCATGGGAATTATCCGCCAAATTTCGCAGGTACTGAAACAAGAAACTTCAATAGGTCTTAAAATAGTTGGACATACAGATGCCGATGGTTCTGATGGGAACAACCAAACATTATCCAAAAACAGGGCTGAAGCTGTTAAAAATGCTTTGGTAAACGTTTACGGAATCGCGGCAAACCGATTAGCATCTGAAGGTAAAGGAGAATCCGAACCTGTTGGGGATAATAGCACAGCAGAGGGCAAAGCCCAAAACAGAAGAGTAGAATTTATAAAAATGTAACCCATGTATAGAAAATTAGGATTATTGGCAATTTGTCTTTTTTCATTCCAACTGATAACAGCCCAATCGGCATGCAGTAAATACTATCCCTTAGAAGAAGGAGCCTCCTTTCAATATGCAAATTACAATGGCAAAGGAAAATTGGAAGGAAAAATAGATTATACGGTAACCGAAGTTTCCAATTCTGGGAGTACCACTTCCGCTACCATGAACATGAAATACCAAGATCATAAGGGTAAGGAGATAATGGCTTCGGATTATGGTTTTAGCTGTGAGGGTGAGGTTGTAAGAATAGATTTTCAATCGTTGATGAACCAACAAATGATGCAACAATTTGCTGCCGTAGAAGTTGAAGTCACCGGTACCGACATTGAACTCCCAAACGACCTTAGTGTTGGGCAGGAGCTTGCCGATGCAAGTGTCAACGTTGCCGCCGACATGGGGGGCATGACCATGAACATAAATGTTGAAACCATTAATAGAAAGGTTGAAAAAATGGAAAAAGTATCGACACCAGCAGGAGACTTTGATTGCGTTGTGATCTATAGTGAGAACAAAACCAAAATGTCAATGATGGGGAATAAAATATTTCCGTCTAGAGTTTGGCTGGCAGAGGGCATTGGAATGGTTAAACAGGAAAGTTTTAACCAAAAAGGAAAATTAACAACCAGCACAGTACTTACCCAACTCAACAAATAAGAACAGACAAGGAAAATAATAAAACCTCGGTTTAAACCGAGGTTTTTTGTTTTATAAACTCTGCTTCAAAGAGCGCCTCAAAATGATGAAGTAATTTTTGCCTCACTTCATCCATATCCACTACTTTTTTTCCTAGTTCCACATTTAATGATGTAACGGCCTTATCTTTAATCCCACAGGGAATCATCAGATCAAAATAGCCCAGATCCGTATTTACATTCAACGCAAAGCCATGCATGGTTACCCAACGGCTGGCCCGTACGCCCATTGCGCATATTTTTCGGACAAAAGGAGTTCCTACATCCAACCAAACACCAGTTTCACCGTCAGATCGTTCCCCCTTTAATCCATAATCGGCCAGAGTTAAAATGACCGTTTCTTCCAAAAAACGAAGGTATTTATGAATATCCGTAAAGAAATTATCAAGATCTAAAATGGGATAGCCCACTACTTGTCCAGGGCCATGATAGGTGATATCTCCCCCTCTATTTATTTTATAAAATGTAGCTCCTTTTTCCTGAAGCAACTTTTCATCCACCAACAAATTGGCCATATCGCCACTCTTCCCAAGTGTATAGACATGTGGGTGCTCTACAAAAAGAAAATGGTTTGGAACCTTTAAACGGGTTGCTTCTCTTCTATTCTTGATTTTTAAGTCAACAATTTGTTTAAAAAGCTCCTCTTGATAGTCCCAGGTTTCCTTGTAATCTTTAAATCCTAAATCCTGTAGAATAACCTTCTTATTCATCCCACAAAGATACAAAGACGTTGATCTGCAACCTAGTTCTCCAATTCTACTTCAAGGTCTAACGAAGACGGATCTTTCATCAAATCCATAAATCCAACTTCATAAAAAAGTGTCTTTCCATCGGCACTAAAGGTAGCGCCTTCCACATTTGTGGATTTTACTTTTCTCGGGAAATGATATTTCAAGGTATAGGTGGATCCCGAAAGAAACATTTCAGCTCCTGCCAGACTATCCAAACCTTTTTTAAACAACTCTTCATCAAGAATTTTAGCTTTTCTTGAAAAGGTATTTTTAGAAAAAGCATAGTTAACTTCGCTTGTAGGATCTTGCATGCTCATTGGAGAAGGCTTTCCCTTCCCACCATTTGGACCCAATGCCGAGGCACCCTGAAAAGCGTTAAATGCGTCATTAACCTCATTTACATTTTTGAACTCGCTGTACAAATCAAATTTCATCAACTTTTCTTCAGGATCCATGACCATGTGCATATTAAAGGGTTCCAGTCTTTTTAATTTGGCCTGATCCTCTGGTGATAAATTTGCAATACTGTCCTTTTTTTCTTCCAATAGCTGTTTAAAGGAAATTAGCGAATCTACCGCCTTTTCATTGCTCTTCATCATTTCTTCCCCAGCCATTTCCATTAGTTCAGACCCATCAAAATTAATGGATAACTTTCCTGACCCGTCTTCTTCCAAAAAAATTTCTTCTGTAAAATTGCAGGATGAGGCAAAAGCAATTGCAAGGGACAATGCCAAGATTCGGATTTTTTTCATGAGATTGTTTTTAGTTGGTATTGTTTAGTATGATCAGTGCACCTACAACACCAGGTACCCACCCACACAGCGTTAAAAGTAATACAATAACAAAAGAACCACAACCTTTTCCCAGAACCGATAAAGGTGGAAAAATAATGGCCAGTAAAACTCTCCAGAAACTCATTTTGATTGATTTTGATTGATGTACTTATATGTATCCTTTTAATCTAATTTGTTACACAAAACCATTAAATTTAACCATTGTACAAAAACACAATGCGGACCTTTTCATTGCTTTTTATTTTTCTGGGCTCACTTCCGGTCCTGGGACAATACCATTTTTCGGGACATGTCCTTGAGCAAAACGTAGGTAAAGCGGTTTACTTGTCACTTGTAGAAGATTATAGAAAATCTTCCAGGGTCTATTGGGATCAAATCATCAGAAAATCAATAGTGGATTCCTTGGGAAATTTCAATTTTACCGGGAACAATATAATGGTATCCAACAGGACCTACCGAATTCATATGGATGATTGTTCTGATAACGCCAGTAGCCCTCATTTTGTGGGAGAATGTGATGAAAGCCAAAGTGTACTTTTTATAGCAAATGCTCGTGATACCATCCAGTTTCCAACTTCTTTTGGGGATGAGGTATTGTGCACCATAATCTCAACAAACGAAAAATCAGCTGTTTTTTTGGAAATAGATGCGTTGAAAGAGGAAATGATCTTCGATTTTATGGATTTTAGGAGCGAAACCAACAAAAAACTTAATTCTGAGCAATGGTTTGTTTCCTTGCAAGAATTTGGCAATAAGCTCGGTGAGCCTCTTGGGGAACTTTACATCTATGATTTTCTCTCGGATAAACGAAACGAAACCTATGATTTTTATTTAAGGGATGTTTTATCGAACACCTACTACACGAACCTCTTAAATAGATTGGAAACAACCTACCCAAATACTAATTTTACTTATCAATATTTAGCGGAAATTGAAACCGATAAAATACTGGCCTCTTATAGCAATCCAAAAACTAGAGATTGGAAAAGGTGGGGTGTTTTTCTACTGATTCTTATTTCTTTTGGCCTCAACGGTTATTTTTTTATTTTTAAAAGGCTAAAAAAAAATAGCTCTAAAAAAGTACTTCTTCAAAAATTAACGGAGCAAGAACAAAAAATAGTACGACTGATCTTGCAGGAAAAGAGCAACAAGGAAATCGCATCCGAACTATTTGTGAGTCATAGTACTATAAAAACGCATATCAACAATTTGTACAAAAAATTAAATGTTAGCTCCAGATTGGCCATCAAGGAAATGTTCAAAAAATAAATTTCCACCCCCGGTCTAGACCCTATTTCCATCCCAACAACGCTGCCTTCGAAGCTGTTTTTACTGAATTTTCGGTTCAAATTTTAAACTGAAAAATTATGAAATTAATTGTTGCGACTTTTTTATTGGTCAGTGGTTCATTGCTTTCGCAAGATTTCAACAAAGAAATTATACCGGAAAATGGGAAAAAGTATATGCTGGGAAAAATCAACAAAGAAGGCTTAACCTCAAAACCTTACAATACGTGGTTCAAAAAAGGGTATGATACCTATGCCGTAGATAAGTCTATGATAAAACTATTTAAGAAGAAGCTAGGCAAACACCATATCAAATTGTTTTTGGGGACATGGTGTGGAGATAGCAAAAGAGAAGTCCCCAGATTCATTAAAATTCTGGAGAATGCCAATTTTCCAATGGAACAACTGGATATTGTGGCTTTGGACAGAAGAAAGGAATTTTACAAATCAAGTCCTAATGGGGAAGAAAAAGGACTTAATATAGTTAAGGTGCCCACTTTTATTTTTATGAAAAACGGGGAAGAAGTAAACCGAATTATAGAGCGCCCCATTGAAAGCTTGGAAGAAGACATAGAAACCATTGTCAACAAGAAAAATTATACGCCAAACTACATTGATGTTATAAGAACTTGGTAGGAGAACTTTATCAATCAAAAAGTGGTTCCATTATTAAAGCGCAAAAGTGTAATTTTGCGCTTTAATTTTTATAGACTATGCAACTATCGGAACAGGAAATCGTTCGAAGGGAAAAATTAACCAAGCTAAGAGAAATGGGAATCAACCCGTATCCTGCAGCATTGTATCCAGTTGATGCCACTTCAAAGAGCATCAAAAACGATTTTAAAGAGGGCAAACAGATTGTGATTTCCGGTAGATTAATGTCCAGAAGAATTCAGGGAAAAGCCTCCTTTGCAGAACTTCAAGATAGCGAAGGACGAATTCAAGTCTATTTTAATAGGGATGAAATCTGCCCAGATGAAGATAAGACACACTATAATGAGGTGTACAAAAAACTATTGGATATTGGGGATATTATCGGTATAGAAGGCGAACTTTTTACCACTCAAGTTGGTGAGAAAACAGTCCTGGTAAAAAACTTTACTATTCTTTGTAAAACACTTCGTCCACTTCCATTGCCAAAACAAGATGCAGACGGAAACATTTATGATGAATTCAACGACCCTGAAATGCGTTACCGCCAACGCTATGTGGATTTGGTTGTAAATCCATCCGTAAAAGAAACCTTTATCAAGCGCACAAAGATTACAAACAGTATTCGTGAGTTTTATAATGAAAAAGGGTATTTAGAGGTTGAAACACCAATTTTACAACCCATACCTGGTGGTGCGGCAGCGAGACCCTTTTTAACCCATCACAATGCATTGAATATCCCTTTGTATTTGCGTATTGCCAACGAATTATATCTTAAAAGATTGATTGTTGGTGGTTTTGATGGGGTCTATGAATTCTCCAAGGATTTTAGAAATGAAGGTATGGACCGTACCCATAACCCCGAGTTCACCGTAATGGAACTCTATGTGGCCTACAAAGATTACCATTGGATGATGGATACTACAGAGCAATTATTAGAAAAAATTGCCATCGATGCCACCGGAAGCACAAAAGTGACTGTGGGAGAAAATGAAATAGAATTCAAAGCTCCCTACGCCCGCGTTCCAATTTTGGAAGCCATTAAAATTCATACTGGACATGATGTTGCAGGAATGGAGGAAAATGAGTTAAGGGAGGTTGCCAAAAGTCTTGGAATTGAGGTTGATGAAACTATGGGCGTTGGTAAATTGATCGATGAAATTTTTGGTGAAAAATGTGAACATCACTATGTGCAGCCTACCTTTATAACGGACTATCCAAAGGAAATGAGTCCTCTTACAAAAGAGCATCGCGATAACCCTGCATTGACCGAACGTTTTGAATTGATGGTGAACGGGAAAGAGTTGGCAAATTGTTATTCAGAATTAAATGACCCTATTGACCAACGCGAACGTTTTGAAGAGCAATTGCGACTTTCAGAAAAAGGTGACGATGAAGCCATGTTCATTGATCAGGATTTTCTACGTGCATTAGAATATGGAATGCCGCCTACTTCAGGAATTGGGATTGGAATTGACCGCTTGGTGATGCTGATGACCAACAATTCTTCTATTCAAGAAGTGTTGTTCTTTCCACAAATGCGACCAGAAAAAAAGGCTGTGGAACTTACCGAAGAAGAAAAAGTGATTTTGGACATTTTAAAGCCTGTAGGTGAAATGCCTTTGTCCCAACTCAAGCAGCAAGCTGGCCTTAGCGGCAAAAAATGGGATAAAAGCACCAAGAACTTATCAAAATTGGGCTTGTTTGAGGTTGAAAAAACCGAAACCGCACTTTTAGCAAAATTAAAAGGGTAGAACTTCCTCTAAGATTTACGCAAATTTTGGCAAGCATTTAACGCCTTTTGTTTGCTACAATAGGCTATCTTGTTCTAAGCTATTATCAAGTTTATGGAAGAGGTTTATATCAATGCCTTAGGAGCATACCTACCCAATGACCCCATTTCTAATGAGGAAATGGAAGAATATCTCGGTAAAATAAATGGAAAGGAAAGTAGGGCCAAATCGAGGATTCTTAGCCAGAATGGAATCAAAAATCGCCATTATGCACTGGATAAAAACCAGAAAAGCACCCATACCAATGCGGAATTAGCAGCCAATGCCTCAAAAGCGGCACTTAAAAGAAGTGGACTTTTTGAGAATGATTTGCAATTGATCAGCACAGGTACTACCCAAGGAGATTTGCCTGTACCCGGTTTTGCCAGTTTAGTACATGCAGAACTTAATGCCAAACATTGTGAACTGGCCAATTTCCAAAGCGTTTGTGCTAGTGGAATTATGGCCATTAAAAGTGCTTACCTCCAAATTAAAGCAAATGAAAAACAGAATGCGCTCTGTATTGGAAGTGAATTTGCCAGCAGACTGTTCAAAGCATCAAGATTTGAGGCTCAAAAACAAAAATCCATCCCTTTTGATACCGAATTTCTAAGATGGATGTTGTCCGATGGTGCTGGGGCCATGGTCTTAGAAAATAAACCCAATACCAACGGACTTTCACTTAAAATAGAATGGATAGACATAAAATCGCATGCTCACGAACAACCTTTGTGCATGTATGTGGGCCAAATGAACCATGAAGATGATTTCGTAAAAGGTTGGCTGGACTATCCGGATTATGAAACCGCTTCCCGTGCTGGAGCCATCAACCTAAAGCAAAATACACGTCTTTTAAATAAGGTAGTAGAGGTTGGCGTAGCCCATTATTTTGAACTTATTGATCAAGAAAAAATAGTTACTGAAGATATTGATTGGCTCTGTTGCCATTATTCTTCGCTCTATTTCAAAGAGCCTATTCAGGAATTGTTAAAAAAAGGTGGTGCCCATATTCCAGAGGAAAAATGGTTCAGTAATCTTACGAGCAAAGGAAATACCGGTGCAGCTTCAATTTTTATAATGTTGGAAGAGTTGATGTATTCCGGAAAATTGAAAGAGAATGACACCATTATTTGCATGGTACCGGAAAGTGGCCGGTTTATTACCTCTTTTATGAAACTTACTGTGGTAGGGAATTCCAAAAATACCGCACCAAAGTATGCCATTAGAGAAGTAGAGGCCCCGGATTTAAATATTGATAGCAACCCAACATCGGAATGGTTAGTGCGACAACTGACCCAAATTTGGATTGATTTTGAAAATAAACTGTTGGAAGTCCCTATTGTTAAGCAGATTCATTTAGGCACCTTAAGTTTAGAAAATTATAAACTACTCTTATTTGACTTAAGACAACAGGTAATTGATGGTTCACAATGGATTTCTAGAGCCGCGTCAAATATTGATATTGGCCTATTTGAACTTCGGTCAGCTTTTATAAAGCATACCGCCACTGAACATAAGGACTACCAACTTCTGGAGAAAAATTACGTAGCACTTGGAGGGGCCTTGGAGGATATACAAATGGGACAAAAGAACATAGGAAGTACTGCCCTGTCCGCATTTATGTTTCAGCAAGCAAGCAAACCAAATCCTATTGATCTATTGGGCGCCATGTTTATTATTGAAGGTATTGGAAAACGGCTTGCTGGATATTGGGGAAATCTTATCCAAGATCAACTTGAACTAGAAGATAATCAAGTCTCATTTTTGACATATCATGGGGTAGCGGACGAGAATCATTTCCACCGATTGGAAGAAGCATTAAACCATCCGTTAATGAACATGGAATTGGCAAAGCAAATAGCAAAAACGGCAAAAACTACTGCTCTTCTCTATCATTTGCAGCTGAAAGAGTTGGGAAATTATTAATTTAAGCCCATGGACAATCAATTTGACATAAAAAATCACGATACCCGGGACCCTAATCCGTGGTTGGCTATGTATCTGGACAGCAGCATTCCAATAAACACCCTGACCAAACAGGCCCTGATGAGAGACAACAATAGTAGATCTACACGCTATTTTCTTCCCTTCATCAAGTTTTGGTCAAAAATATCGATGTTCTTCATTCACATTTTCAAGTTTTTCTTTCCCAAATTTTTCAATTCATCCAAAGCACTTCATCGCATATTGGCTTGGGGATTAAAGCGTTTTGTAAGCCCAGATGCCAACCTACTTATTTTTCGTCATTTTCATGCAGGAAGCGAAATTTTGGAATTCATTGCCAAAAATGTAGATGGTATTCAGGTAACCACAAGCCCTTTAAAGCCTTACGATTTTGATGGTGTAAAAGATGACCTCTTTCTGAATCATGATTTAAACCTCTATAATTTCGTGATTAAACTGAACAGTGAGCTCAAGGAAAAAGGCCTGGGTATACGCAAACAAAAAACCTTGAATCTGGATATGATTTCCGAAAATCAATTTAACCATATCCAATTTCCAACGAAATGGACAAACGCATTGGACCTTAGGTCCGCAATAGAACTGTTCACCCCTTTTTATCAATTGTTTCTTACGGCAAATGACTTTGTTAGGGCTTCAAATTCATTGCAATTGGATGAGACAGTTGCTATTTATACTACCCAAATATTAGGAACTCCAGGTCATTTAGGCTTAGTGAACAACAAACATCCCATGGTGCCAACTTCCACCTATACCGCTGCATATCGATTGGTTTTACATGGTTTGGCAACTGAAACTTTACATGAAATCTTGGTAAATATTAAACTTGATAAGTCTAAAGATGGTATAGTGACCCCTAAAACCGTTTCAAATTAAATGGATTTAAGTAAAAAAGTTGGTCTTATTATGGGCCCAATTGCCTTTCTAATATTGTCCAATTTACCATTTGAATTAGTTTCCCAAAAAGGAGACGCTGTTATAGCCGTAGCAATATGGATGTTAATTTGGTGGATTACGGAAGCAGTTTCTATTTCGGTTACCGCTCTACTACCGCTCCTGCTATTTCCCATTTTAAATGTACTGCCCATTGCAGAGGTAGGAGCCAACTACGGCAGCCCTATTGTTTTTCTGTTCTTTGGAGGTTTTGTAATGGCACTGGCTTTAGAGAAAGTAAACCTGCACAAGCGAATAGCGCTCAATATTATTCGTATTACTGGAACTACACCGAACAAGGTTGTTCTGGGCTTTATGATTGCCACTGCATCATTAAGTATGTGGATAAGCAACACTGCCAGCACCGTGGTTATGTTGCCTATTGCACTATCCGTAATCAATCTACTGATCAATGATGAAGACGGATTTACCAAAAGCGATAAAAACTTTGCCCTTAGCGTTATGCTAGGAATTGCCTTTTCAGCAAATGCAGGAGGTATTGCAACGGTAATCGGAACTCCTCCCAATTCGGTGTTGATAGGACTTCTGGAAAATGAATATGGTATAGAGATCTCCTTCTTAAAATGGATGACATTGGGGTTACCATTTTCAATTATCATGATCAGTATAAGCTATTTGGTATTGGTAAAATGGATGTTTCCAAATCGGAATCTGCAATTCAATGCCTCCAATGAGGTAATACATAACGAGCTAAAAAAGCTTGGGCCCACCTCAAAAAAGGAAAAAATGGTATTGGCCATCTTTGCCGTTACCATTTTTCTGTGGATTTTTAGAACCTTAATCAATAGTATTTTTCCAAACTTGGGCCTCTCAGATACCGCAATCAGCATATTTGCTGCAATTGCATTGTTCGCAATTCCGTTTAACCTAAAAAAAGGGGATTTTATAATTCAATGGAAAGATACTTCCCAACTGGCTTGGGGTATTCTTATTCTGTTTGGTGGAGGATTGGCCTTGGCTAAAGGAATGTCGGTAAGCGGTATTGTGGATATAGTAGCCAGTGCTATTGCCAAGAGTGAAACCAGCATCTTATTAACTGCCTCTCTACTTATTCTTTTAATGTTATTTATGACAGAACTGATGAGCAATGTTGCCCTTGTAGCTGTATTGGCTCCGGTCGTTGCCGGAATTGCGATTGGGCTGAATATCCCGATCTTGTACTTATTGATTCCTGTAACAATTGCCAGTAGCTGTGCATTTATGCTACCAATGGCCACTCCTCCCAATGCCATTGTTTTTGCCAGTGGGCATGTTAAAATTCCACAGATGGCCCGAGCTGGTATACTACTAAATTTGATTGCAGTAGTCTTATTGATTTTAGTTTTTCAATTTGTTCTTCCGTTTCTATTCTAAAACTGAATAGCCCCTCCTTTTGGAGGGGCTATTGACAAACTAACTAACTCAAAAAATAGTATAAAACTAAACTAACTACTGTATGTAAGGATCAAAGTTTTCTGGCAAATAACCAGTTGTTTCAAACCCTAAATCAACCTCATCATAAACATCAACAAAATTTACGGATGCTACGGAGATAATAGTGCTGTATGGATCAAAGTTTTCAGGGAGATACTGTGCCGTATCAAAACCCAATTCCCAATCTTGATCTTCTTCAATAAATACAATATTATTAATATCAAAATCCCTCATCGGCATGCTAGGTTTTGCGGCATTTACCGAAGCGGACATTAGTACAATTGCGAGTGTAGACAACAAATAATTCCTGTATTTCATAACTGTTGTTTTTAAATTCATTACAAAGATAAAACCTCCTAAAATGGAGATTATTGTAATTAGTTTTTTATTAACTAGTCCAAAAAAATGATGTAAAAAAGCATTGACAATCCTTTCTTTTAAATATTAGCAAACCGTCAATTAAATACGGTTTATCTTGTCAGATTGGTAGTGTTAAAACAGTTTAATTAACATTTACACTTGGTCGAATTTTATGTTATTTTTTTGTTAATCACCTTTAGTCGATGAATTTACTAGGAAAACAAAGGTGTTAAGCATACAAAAAGCCCTCTTTAGGAGGGCTTTTTACAACTAACTAACTCAAAAATTTGTAAAATGAAAACTAAAACATCCTACTTAGTTTGACCTTGTATAGGGGTCAAAATTTTCTGGGAGATATCCTTCTGTATCAAAACCCAAATGTATTTCATCATCTTCCATATAGTTGATGGCGGCTATTCCCACCACATCAGAGTATGGATCAAACTCTTCTGGCAGATAATACGTACTATCTATACCCAATTCCAATTCAATTTCCTTTATGTAAGGAATAGCATTTAAATCCACATAGCGTTCATAGGGAGAAAATCCTTCAGGTAAGTAATCCCATGTATTGAACCCTAAATCCAAATCCTCCTGCTCCACATAGTTTATTGCATGTACATCGAGTACCTCATTATAGGGGTCAAATTGCTTTGGCAAATAGGGTTCCGTATTAAAACCCAAGTTCAATTCAACTGTTTCTTCTATGTATCTAATGGAATTCAAATCAAAGTAAATTTTATAGGGATTAAAATGCTCCGGGAGATAATCGGATGTATCAAACCCTAAATCCATCTCCGCATCTTCCTCTATAAACTCAATTTCATTTAAATTTAATTCGTAGAGCGCTTCATTTGTCTTATTGGACATTGTTGAAGTAGCTTCATCCAGCTCAGCATTGATGTTCAATACTGTAAAATTGTTTTCAAACATAGCGGTGGTCTGTGTCTTGGTTTCTACAACAGTCTCGGCCGTGTTTTGTTGATCTTCTGCTACGGCCGGACTACCTAGTAGTACACATCCGTAAATCATTAATAACTTGTTCATTTTTGATTGAATTTTTTGATTGATGTAATATGCTTATAAGACTACACCAATTTCAAATTGTTACAGCATTTTTGATTTTTTTATGGAAAACCATTGCTTGTTCATCCCAGCTATAGGTGGTGTTTCAACGGGAAACATCAGTAAAACGCAATACTCCCAAAGGTTGGTCTTAAATGCAAAAAAAAAAGAGTTAATATATATTTAACAGTCCTTCTTCCCGATTTTTAAGTTCTTTGGTTCTTATCAAAAGTTCAGACTAGCTTAAAATGACTCAAAAACTTCTACTCAAAATCTTGGTTGTGGTTTTTTTGGTGGGTTCTTTTCAAAACACCGATGCCCAACTCTTTAAAAAGAAAACAAAAAAAACTACTCAGGAAAAAGACCCAAAACCTAAAAAGGGAGAGATACAACCTTATGCCAAGGTTATTACAAAAGAGGCAAAAACGGACCCAGGTCTTTTTAAGGTCCATCAAGTGATGGACAAGCATTACTATGAAATTCCAGATTCCCTGCTCAACAGGGAAATGCTCATGGTAAGTAGAATTTCCAAAACTGCCACAGGAATTGGTTTTGGGGGCGGAAAAATCAACACCCAAGTGTTACGTTGGGAAAAAAAATCCAAAAAAATATTGCTTCGGGTAGTTTCCTATGGAAATGTGGCCGCTGATTCCCTTCCGGTGCACGAGGCTGTGGTTAACTCAAATTTTGAACCGATTCTTTTTGCTTTTGACATTAAAGCCTTCAACAAAAAGGATTCATTGAATCCAGCAACAGTCATTGAAGTGGACCCCATGTTCACCAAAGATGTAAGTGCCCTTGGAATGCCCGATTTTTTTCGAAAAAGGTACAAGGTTAGCCGCTTAGATGCTGAACGAAGTTATATTGAATCCTTCAAAAGTTACCCTTTTAATATTGAGGCACGCCATGTAAAAACATACATTGCCAAAGAAGCTCCAAGTAATGCAAGCTTAGGTTCCATTTCCATTGAAATCAATAATTCTATGGTTCTATTGCCGAAAACACCCATGAAACGCCGCTATTTTGATGAGCGTGTCGGCTGGTTTGCGAGAGGACAGGTAGATTACGGATTAGAAGCCCAGGAAAGTAAAACGGTACGCTATTTAGATCGCTGGCGCTTAGAAGTAAAAGAAGAAGATATTGAAAAGTATAAGGCGGGCGAACTGGTAGAACCTAAAAAACCCATCGTATATTATATAGATCGTGCTACCCCAAAAAAATGGGTTCCCTATTTAAAACAAGGAATAGTGGATTGGCAGGTTGCCTTTGAGGCTGCTGGGTTCAAAAATGCCATTTTAGCGAAAGACCCCCCAAGCAAGGAAGAAGATCCCGATTGGTCTCCTGAAGACGTACGCTATTCCGTGGTGCGGTATTTGGCATCACCAATACCCAATGCCAATGGCCCACATGTCAGTGATCCTCGAAGTGGTGAAATCTTAGAATCAGATATCAATTGGTACCACAATGTAATGACCCTATTACGAAACTGGTTCTTCATACAGACAGCGGCCATTAATCCAGACGCCAGAAATGTTGCTTTCAAGGATGAAATTATGGGAAGGCTAATTCGCTTTGTGTCCGCACACGAGGTTGGCCATACACTTGGACTCCCCCACAATATGGGGAGCAGTGTTGCCTATCCTGTGGATTCACTTCGTTCAAAAACTTTTACACAGAAATATGGCACCGCACCTTCTATAATGGATTATGCCCGCTTCAACTATGTTGCTCAGCCCGAAGATGAAGGAGTTGCCCTAATGCCAGATATTGGAATCTATGACAAATACGCCATTCGATGGGGCTATAAGCCCATTTTAGAAACTCCTGCCAAAGAAGAGAAACCTATATTGAACACATGGATTCGTAATCACGAAAATGATTCCATGTACCGTTTTGGCCACCAACAGGTAGGAGATGTGCATGATCCCAGTTCGCAAACCGAAGATTTGGGGGATGATGCCATTAAAGCAAGCCTTTATGGCATTGAAAACCTAAAAAGGATAGTCCCCAATTTAAATGAATGGACTACCGAAGATGGAAAAAACTACGATGACCTAAAAACACTCTATGGCCAGGTCGTAGGTCAATTTAGTAGATATATGGGCCATGTATCCAATAATATTGGGGGGGTATATGAACACTACAAGACTGCCGATCAAGATGGGGCAGTGTACACCCATGTTGACAAAGATCATCAAAAAAATAGTGTAGCTTTTATGAACTCGCAACTTTTTAAAACCCCAGAATGGCTCATTGACCAAGAAATTTTTAATAAGGTGCAATACTCCGGTCATGTGGAACAAATACGTGCCGTGCAAGTGCGCTATCTTAATAACATCCTTCATCTGGGTAAAATGGCGCGGATCATTGAAAATGAAACCGCAAATGGGAATGGAGCATACGCTCTTTTAGATATGGTAAAAGATCTTCGTACTGGCATTTGGTCCGAGACCAAAAGCGGAAAACCTATCGATACTTATAGAAGAAATCTTCAAAAGGCCCATATTGATCGTTTGGAATATTTGATGACAGCCGAAAGTCAAAAGAAACTCTCAGGAATTGGAGGCTATCGAAAGTCCACGGCCGTAAACACAAGTCAATCCGATATTAAATCGGTTGTAAGGGCAGAACTCAACAATCTGAAAAGGGATATCAGAAATGGTTTGGGTCGAATTTCAGATAGGATGAGCAGGTATCATCTTCAGGATGCTTTAGAACGTATCGATCTTATTTTGGAGCCAAAGTAACGGAGTAATAATTGTAGGAATTTACGAGGCGGTTTGTCTTTTTTTAGACAAACCATGTATTTTGTCGATTATACCATGGATTTGAACTGGTTCACATCCAAAAAGTGCCAGTTGACAACAAATCACAGCGATTGAAAGATGGTTTCGTTACCTTAGTAATCCCAAAACTTAGTAACATGACCTACAAAATCAAAAGTCTTATCTATTTGTCCTGTTTTGTAGTTGCCGCATTTATCTACGATGGCATTGAACAGGAAGACAAGTTCCAAAATCAAATTCTATCCGAGGAATTTGTAGAAACCGAGTTTGACGATTCCCTGGAATCGGAAAAACTTCAAGAGGAAGTTTTGGAAAATCAGGAGTAGATCTCTCCAATCCCATTGTTAAAAGCTTCATAAATGAGATATTGGTTTTAAACCTTTGGACAATCTCCATGTCCAAATACCAAATCATTAAAAATTTAAACATATGAGACGTTTAGCAGTATTATTGGTCTTATTGACCACGGTTGGAGTCACGGCCCAAAAAAAAGATAACAATAGACATGAAAGAGGGCAAAGAGCGGATTTAACAGCAGAACAACTTGCCACACTTGAAACAAAAAAACTGACATTGGCTTTAGATTTAACTTCAAAACAACAAAAACAGGTGATGGAGATTCGTTTGGAGGAAGCCGAAATGAGAAAGGTAAAACGTGAGGAAAGAAAAGCTAAAAAAGAAAGTGGAGAAGAGAAAAAACCTACTCCAGATGAACGTTACGAAATGCAGAATGCACGATTGGACCATCAAATAGCCCAACAGCAAAAAATGAAGGAGGTATTAACGGAAGAACAATACCAAATTTGGAAAAAAATAAAGCTTAGAAAAGCTGTGAACGGCAGAAAGAAAATGCAGGGGAAAGGTAGAAGAGGATAATGTTTTTTGTTGATTTTAGAAGCCACGCCTGGCCATGGACGTGGCTTCTTCTTTTTTAATATATTTTAAAAACAGTGCCTTCATTTAAAATTACCCTCTTGTTATCACATAATTCCTAAATGTCTTACCGTAAACCATTTTACTCTTTTATACCGTATATACCTTAACCTTCCTAAGAACTGTCTTAATCCTAAAATAAATAAAGATGAAAGCAGTTTTTTATATCACAATCCTATTTACGCTATTTTCCATTACCGCTAACTTTGGGCAACGTTTACATTGTCCAGACGATAAATGTTCTTTTCAACCCGGAGATCAGGTGTACTTATTTGGCAATGATGTCAAATTAAGAGCTACCCCTAATACAGCATCCAAAGTTCTGGAACTCCTTAAAATTGGGGAATGGGTCGAGATCATTGAAAAAACAGATTTCTCATGGCCCTATAATGGCTTTGATTCCCCTTTTTACAAGGTAAAATATGATGACATGACCGGCTATATCCTTGGGGGTCTATTCTCCTTACAGCGGAAAATCCTAAACGGGATACCCTATTTTTTTGCTTATTCCAAAGAGGGCACTACTCTTTTTTTAAATATTAGAAGTATCAGAGCGGGAACTTATATGGTGAATAAAGTACCATTGGCCAATGCAAATATCAGTATTAAAACCATGGGGAATCTTGGTTTGAAAGACCTTGATGGAATACTGTATATAGATTATTATGCGGAAGCTTGCGGTATGGAAGGCGGTGGAATTTACTTTTTTGCGCATAACAATACCTTAAAGAAAGTAGCTCAGTTGTCCCAAATTTCAGATGCAGGTATCTTCCATCGTTACGAAAAATTCATATTTCCTGATGATAAAGGAGGAATTCCAGAAAAAATACGCTTTAAAAAAGAGCAAAAGCAGTATTTGGATGATAAAACACGCTGGACACAAACTACGATTGAAACTAGGCAACTTACTTGGACACAGGGACAGTTGATTCCCGATTTCCGAGAGAAAATGGCAAATTAAGGGTGAAGTTTGATAACGCATCATCGTTATCGGTCATTTTACCGATATTCTTAATTATCGGCTATTTTACCGATATTTTTAATTATCGGCTATTTTACCGATATTTGTACCATGCAAGTAACGACAGCCATTATAACAGGAGACATCATCAACTCCAGAAAAGCAACACCTGAACTTTGGCTACCTTCATTAAAAAAAGTCTTGAATACTTATGGAAGGGAGCCTGAAGTGTGGGAAATCTATCGCGGGGATAGCTTCCAATTGGAAATTTTTCCAGAAAAAGCCTTGGAAGCAGCCATCCATATCAAAGCCCGTTTAAAACAAAAAAAGGGTGTTGACGTTCGCTTGGCCATAGGCCTTGGCGAAAAAAATTACAGTTCAGGAAAGGTAACCGAATCCAACGGTTCCGCCTTTATACATTCTGGAGAATGCTTTGAAAGCTTAAAAAAACAGACTTTGGCCCTAAAATCTGATTCCGAAATATTTGACACCCAAATTAACCTTATGTTACAACTTGCTTCCTTAACCATGGATAATTGGTTGCCAGCAACTTCAAGAATAGTAAAAACCGCTCTAGAACACCCAAATGCCAATCAAAAAGAACTGGCCTCCATATTGGATAAATCGCAGAGCAATATCAGTGAGGCTTTAATACGCGCTGGTTTTGATGAAGTGCAAAAAATGATTTTATTTTATAAAACCCAACTCACCCAATTATGATACTACTTGCCTTAAAACTTGTATTAGCTCATTTTATTGGCGATTTTGTATTGCAACCCAGCCATTGGGTAGACGATAAACTTCAAAAGAAATGGAAATCGAAATACTTGTATTGGCATATTGGTGTTCATTTGATCGCGCTTTTGGTGCTATTGCAGTTTCAACATTTCGCTCTTATTATCATCATCATTATAACCCATTACCTCATTGATCTTGGCAAACTAATTTTAAGCACCGAAAAGAATTATCGCTGGCTCTTCGTAGCAGATCAGATTTTACATTTGGTCGTTATTGCTACATTGGTGTATTGGATTACCCCTTTTAAACTAGACTTTCAGGATTTACTTGGGCAAGAGAACCTACTCTTCATTACTTTTTTGGTTTTCGTAACATTTGTTTCAGGAATTATCATGCGGATGTTATTGGCGCCTTACATCGCTGAAATTCAAAAAGAAGATAACCCAGAAGAAGGGGGTTCCTTAAAGAATGCCGGAAAGTATATTGGCATGTTGGAACGGCTTTTTGTCTTTGGTTTTATTCTGATTGGCCAATGGGCTGCCATTGGATTGTTGATCGCCGCTAAATCTGTCTTTCGGTTTGGTGACTTAAATAAGGGCAAAAACAGAAAGCTTACTGAATACGTGCTTATTGGTACGTTGTTGAGTTTTGGTTTGGCCATTTTAGCTGGGCTTGTCTATAAACATTTGATATCCATTACCTCATAAAGCCCCATTCAGCACCTTTCATACCACAAAGCTTACTTGTTTGTATCCCAACCTCAGAAGCTAATCGATTTTTTACAAAAACCCTTCTGACTGCAATACAGCAATACTTTGTAGCACATCATTCACCGCCTTCGTCATTGATTTTGCGGAAATTGTTGCTCCGGCAATAGCATCAACATCCTCTCCATAGCGTATGGCCTTATTAACCCTCATACCAATAAATTGTTTTAGCCAACGCTGACTCCCTATTTGGCGACCATAATCTTCACGATAAATCAAAACTTTTGATTTTTTTATGCTTAAATCTCTATTGAACAGCACTACATAATCAAAAATATTTTTCATACTAGGTGCTTGCCCCAAATACACATAACCAATTAGCTTTTCATTTTGAATAACCTTAAAAAGATTCTCACTACCAAGTTCAACAGCGGTTTTACTATTCAAGTCAGAACTAATAGAAATTAAATCCAAAGAAAAGTCTTCAATCTCAAAGGTGGTTTGAACCGCCATATTTAGTTTCTGCTGTAAACGTGGAGAAATCTTGTTCGCAGAAAAGCTAAGAAACAAAAGGGCTGTGCAACACACAGCCCCGATGAAAACTTTAATTTTACTTTCCTTCGGAAGCATCGGAAGCTTTTTTAACATCAACAAACTTGGCAATTACCTTCATAATTTTAGCAGGGCCGGCATCCATTTTCTCCAAGGGATAAAAATGCATGAACAACGGTTTTTCATCCACTTTCTTAGCCAAAGATAAATTCCCTTCACGATTGTACACTTCATCCCATGAAATTCTAACATCGCTCCAAAAATCACTGTGATCGGCCCACCAATCCAAAGCTAATTGGCATTTTTCATCATCCACCCTAGTATAGGTGTTCATTCCTTTTTCCTGTGCCAATAGGAGATCTTCCGCCCCATCTTTACGAATAATTTTGTCGTTATCCTGTTCGTGCACCCAACCATAATCCGTAATTTCCTGGCGATTGCCGCGCAGCATTACGTTATAGTCTTTACGTTTGGTATACTCCCTTCTGGGCAATGGGGAATCGGCTTTGTTTTCCCAATAGTGCTTACCATCTGCATGGATCCATGTGGCAGAGCCGGAATAACGTGGACTATCATCTACCTGAAATACTTTTTGTGTCCACTGCCCTTTTACATCACCAGCGGGTAAAGTTTTAAATATCCAATTATTGTCCTTGTCGTAATAGAATACTTTCCGATTTTCAAATTCCCAATCTTGTCGCCAGTGTTTAATGACCATAGTATCATTGACAACCAATAAATGTTGGATTGAAATTTTGTTTTTTTCATCAACTATGGGCAAAGCCAACTCAAGGGCAGCGGCCGTATAGTCCATCTTTTTTTCATAGTCAATTTCAGGAGCAAAGGTTTCCGTATACTTAAAAGTAATATCATAACAGCCACACAAATCCTTTATGGCTCTTTTATCCAGTTCTTTTTTGTTCTGGGCGGATGCAGCAAATGCAAATACCAAACTTAGGATGCTAAACAGTGCTATTCGTTTCATTTTTAAAGTGTTGTTTTTGGATTCGAAAAAAAATAAAAAATTCGTTATTATTATTTAGACTGATTTAAAATAAAATATATATTTGTTGCAAATTTAAATGGAATGAGTCTAAATAAAAATAATTTAGTCGCTTTTTTTCTGATTTTCTTCTGCTTTTCCATGAAGGGACAGCAAGCAGAAAGCAAAGACTCTATTCTTGTTGAAAATTTGGATGAAGTTGTAGTAACAGCAACGCGAACCATACGCCAGCTATCTTCATTACCATTACCCGTTACCTTGATCCCAAAGAAACAATTGCAGCGTACCGGGGTAACACGTTTAAATGAAATATTGTATGAACAGACCGGTATTGTAATGACTCCAGATGCCACCATTGGCGGAGGGGAAGGTGTCCAGATTCAAGGTATCTCCTCAGATTACGTGTTAGTCTTAATTGATGGAGTCCCCGTTGTAGGACGAAGTTCAGGAAACTTGGACCTAAGTCGATTTGCCATTGGAAACATTAAACAAATAGAAGTTGTTAAAGGACCTTCCTCAAGCCTATTTGGCTCTGAAGCTCTAGGCGGTGTAATCAATATTATAACAGAAAAACCAACATCGGACACCATAACCGGCCAGATATCACACCGCACAGCAACATTTAACAACCAAAATTCAAACATCAGTCTTAACCAAAGAGCCAATAAAATTGGTTACTCCATCTTTGCGGATAGATTAAGTACGGATGGGTATGATTTAGCTTCCGGAGATGAAGGACAGACCATTAACCCATTCTTCAATTATACCTTTAACGGGCGTGTTTACCATGATACTTCCGACAACTTGAGCATATTTGGTTCAGGACGCTACTTTTTTCAGGAGTTTGACGTACCATCAGGAGCAAGTGAAGAAAAAGATGCCAATGCCCACCTACGGATTGATCATAAAATCAACAAAAAAGCACAGTTTGAATATGAAGTGTATTTTACCAATTACAACACCAACGAGCAAACAATAGATTCCGCAACTGGAGATATTCTGTTTGAGAATGATTTTGACCAGAATCTATTTCGTCCCGAAATACGGTTTAACCACAATTTTCAACTGCAAAGCACTTTAACTGTAGGTGCCGGATACAATTTTGAGAATTTAACCCGTTCGCTCTTTGCCGATAAAGTGACTTTTGATTCGCAATATGCATATGCCCAATACGATTTTTCACCAGTCGAAAAATTTAATGTGATAGTAGGTGCACGCTTTGATAATCATAGCGTATACAACTCTCAATTGAGTCCAAAGATATCAGCCCGCTATCAACTCACAAAGCATCTAGCCCTAAAAGGTTCCGTTGGAAGTGGTTTTAAAGCTCCCGATTTTAGACAATTATACCTTGATTTTACCAATGCCGCAGGAGGCGGGTATTCCGTTTTTGGGAAGGAAGTTGAAATAGCTGGTATAGAAAGATTACAAGAAAATAATGAGATTGCTACGCTTCAGGTTAATTCTACTGAGCTTGGAGAAGCTTTGGATGCGGAAAGTTCCATAGGCTATAACATTGGATTGGGCTTTGCTAAGGGAAAATTAAATGCAGACATCAACTTTTTCCGTAATGATTTTAAAAACCTGATTGATACCCGAATTTTAGCATCAAAGACCAATGGTCAAAATGTATTTGGCTATATCAACAGAGAATCGGTTTACACCCAAGGCCTTGAGTTGGATTTAAAATACAGGCTCATTGAGAATTTGAATCTTTCTGCAGGGTATCAATTGTTGTATGCCTTTGATAAGGACAAAAAAGATGCTATTGAAAACGGAGAAGTCTTTGCCCGGGACCCTGAAACACTCCAAACCTTTACACTGGGGCAATCGGACTACTTTGGGTTGGAAAACCGTTCACGACACACGCTAAACTTTAAGGCTTTTTATGAAATTCCCAAATGGGATGCCAATGCCAATTTAAGAGTGGTCTACCGGAGTAAATTTGGTTTGACAGACAGAAATGGAAACGACCTGCTAGATAATTTTGAAGACTCTTTTGTAGATGGGTACGCCTTGGTCAATCTGGTTTTTGGAAAAACTTTTTATAAACATTACAGTCTGCAGCTGGGGGTGAACAACCTTTTGGATTTTAAAGGGAATAACCCCCTTGCAGCACAAGATAGCGAAGTGCTTATTAACCCAGGAATACAATTATTCACAAAACTTAATATTCAATTTTAATATTTAAATACTTATGAAAACCACTATTAAATTTTTTAGTTTACTATTTATGCTAGTTGCTTTTGTTGGGTGTAGCGATGATGAGGATGACACACCAGATCTTGATGCTGTTGAAAGTAGTACTGCAAGTAATATTGAGGCACCACAAACCGGTGGAGCAGGAACGGATGAGCCTGAAGGTGGACCTTTCACCAAATTCAGCTTTGAAACCGGTGCGGTTACAGATAGCGATACCGAATGGGATATTGCTTTTAGGGGAACAACCATCGCCGTAAACGGAGGAACTGTTACGGGTACTGATGATGAGCCAGAACGCAACGGGAATGCTGCTGTTGCTATTGAAACTGGAACCTTTGCCAACATTACCAATGCGGACGGACTAACTTTTGCACAAGATGCTGATGGGTCTTTTGCCATCCCAACCGGAAGTGACGATGGATGGTACAACTACAATTCAGCAACGTTTATCGCGTCACCGATACCGGGTATCGTTCTAGTAGTCCGAACCCATGATGGCAAGTATGCCAAAATTGAGATTTTAAGTTATTACCGGGATGCACCTGCAGAACCAAATGCTTTTACAGATGAATCTAGAGTATATACCTTCAATTACGTATACAATCCCAACGAAGGTGAAACCACATTAACTACGGAATAATGAAGGGAGTTTCTATTCTATGGATTGCCCTTAGATTATTTTTAGGTGGATTTATGATCTATGGCGGTATTCAAAAATTTCAAAAACCAATTCCGGCACCTATTGAAGTGGTTGAAAAGGCCGAAAAATTTAAAGCTCCCGAAAAGGAAAGTACCCTTCAAAAAATATTATACATCAGCGGTGCAAAACAGACCGGATACTTTTGGCAGGTTTTGGGTATTTGCGAATTGCTTTTTGGATTGCTTGTACTCCTTCAGGGAACCAGCTTTGTTGGAGCGGTTTTCCTGTTACCCATTACGTTACATATATTTCTGTTCCATCTTTTTCTGGAGGCCGACGAGCTTGGGGAACTCCTCCAAACTGGAGGTTTTCTTGCCATCAATATCGCTTTGGTCTTAAAAGAAAAAGCCAAATGGAAACACCTGCTTTGGATAAAACCGGTTTAGTTTGATCTGGTTTCAGTTAGTTTGGTTTGAAAGCGGGGCATTGGTGCCCCGCTTTTGTTTTTGGCCTAATTTCTGCAAAAAGAATACCTTTAAAGGATGATTGCTTTCTTATCCAAATTAGTCAGTAAACGTTGGTGGCGCATCATTCGATTTTATATTATCGGATGGACACTGGCCTTTGTATTTCTAGCTATTGTTCGTGGTGTAGGCACCGAAGAACAGGGCCAATTACAATTCGATTTTAAATCAAGCATGATCATTGGTCTTACAATGGGGCCTATCTTAGGGATTATCTCGGGCATTGCATCCATTTGGGCAGAGAAAAACATATACCGTAAGCTAAGTATTGGTCGACTCTTATTACTAAGGACCATATATGCCTTACTATTTATTATTGCAATGACTTTTGTAGCCTACGGTGTGTATCAGTTTTATTTTGGAACAGAAATAAGCCTGCTCACCTTTGCCTTAGATGCCGGGAGTGGTGCCATTTACTTCTACATATGGATAACAGACTCTTTTCTGACCATACTCCGACAAGTAAACCTAATGCTGGGAGAAGGAAACCTTTTAAAATTGATACGTGGTAAATTCTATACGCCACGGGAAGAAATTCGAATTTTTATGTTTTTAGACCTACAATCTTCCACCGAATTGGCAGAACGTCTGGGGCACATAAAATATAGTATGCTGGTGCAAGATTGTTTTAACGATTTAGGTATTGTGGTTAAAAATGATGCTGAAATATACCAATATGTAGGTGATGAAGCTGTACTTACCTGGAAAATAGAAGAAGGGCTCCAAAATGAAAATTGCTTGAAGGCCTATTATAACTTTACCCAATTACTCCAAGAAAAAAGCGATCACTACCAGAAAAAATACGATTGCCTACCCTTCTTTAAGGCAGGGTTGCATGCCGGACTAGTTACGGTAACGGAAGTGGGGAAATATAAAAAGGAAATCGCCTACCATGGTGATACTATAAATACCGCTGCAAGAATTCAAGGGCAATGCAATAGTTTAAAGAGTGCGTTGTTAATATCAGAAAGCCTTAAAAACCAATTGTCCCCTTCTAAGTTTACGTACAACACCATGGGAAGTATTCCCCTAAAAGGAAAAAAAGATAATGTGGCGGTTTGTGCGGTTTCCCTAAATTGATGCTAATAGGTCACATCGAGCCTATCCAGAGAAAAATGGGAACCTCGTTTCTTGTCCAAAATTTCTCAAACATATTTTCCTCTATAATCTGGAAATGACTATTTTTCAACTTCAAATTGCAGTGTGAACCCTCCCAAACATATTCTTCCCGTTATTGTAATTGCGCAATTTTTTTGCACATCCTTATGGTTTGCAGGCAACGGTGTTATGGGTGATTTGGCAATCAATTTTGGGTTAAAACCAAATGCTTTAGGACATCTAACCTCAGCGGTACAATTTGGGTTTATCACCGGAACCCTGCTTTTTGCTATTTTCACCCTCACGGATCGCTATTCCCCTTCCAAAGTTTTTCTGATAAGTGCCTTACTTGGAGCTTTATGCAATGCCGGGGTTATTTGGCAAGGCAATACTTTGATCAGTATTTTAGGGCTTCGGTTTTTAACCGGATTCTTTTTAGCGGGAATCTACCCCGTAGGCATGAAAATAGCCGCGGATTATTATGATAAGGGGTTGGGCAAATCGTTGAGCTACTTAGTGGGAGCTTTGGTGGTTGGGACGGCTCTACCACATCTTTTAAAAGGGTTCACAGGCATTTTTTCATGGCAATCCGTTTTGTTGACTACTTCTACGCTTGCTGTTTTAGGTGGCCTATTGCTTGTTACTCTGGTACCCAATGGTCCCTATAGAAAATCTAGCTCTAGTTTAAACTTTACAGCCTGTTTTACCATCTTTAAAAAACCAAATTTTAGGGCAGCGGCATTAGGGTATTTTGGACATATGTGGGAACTATACGTTTTTTGGGCTTTTGTTCCCGTAATGCTTCAAACCCATGCCCTTGTTCACGGAAATATAGGCCTAAACATCCCGATTTTATCTTTCATAATTATTGCTTTGGGTGGTTTGTCCTGTGTATTTGGAGGCTATGTTTCCCAGAAAATGGGAGTCAAAAAAACAGCAGCTACGGCATTATTGCTATCAGGTATTTGTTGTGATGCTTCATCTATATTTTTTATGGTTTCTTCTGAAATTGTATTTCTTGGTTTCCTAGTTTTTTGGGGTATGGTTGTCGTTGCAGACTCCCCACTTTTTTCAACCCTAGTTGCCCAAAATGCCCCGTTGGAAATTAAAGGTACCGCATTAACGATTGTCAACTGTATTGGTTTTTCCATTACCATAGTAAGCCTTCAGTTGGTAACCATGCTTCAACCAATTGTACAATTCAATTATTTGTATTTGATTTTGGCGATTGGCCCTATCTTAGGGTTATTGGGATTATTTAGGAAATAATTCGACCCTTCCGTCCTACGGACACCTTCTCTTGTTTTTCTTGGTTCAAACCCATCCGTCCTGCGGACACCTTCCCTTGCTTTTCTTGGTTCAAACCCATCCGTCCTGCGGACACCTTCCCTTTCCAAGGGAAGGAGCAGTATGGGGGTAAAACTAAATGTCTCCTCATCTTGAGGGAGGGGAGGTGTCATGATGCATATCATGACGGAGGGGTCGGGTTATTTCATTTTTTACTACTTTACTAGTCCCAAATCAAAAAAAGTATGAGAATACATAACAAGCCTACGCTAAAACAATTCCGAAAAGATTTACGAAAAAACCTTACGCCATCTGAGGCTTTTCTTTGGAAACAACTTCAAGGCAAAAAACTGGATGGCAGAAAATTTAGAAGACAACACAGTATTGACAATTACATAGCTGATTTTTATTGTGCTTCTGAACAATTGATCATTGAACTTGATGGACAGGTCCACTTTAACCCAGTAGCACAGGAAAAAGATTTAATAAGAACCAAACATCTGGAAAATTTGGGATTCACAGTAATCCGTTTTGAAAATAAGATGGTGTTCAAGAATTTACCATCTGTACTTCAAGAAATAAGGGAGCATTTTAAATAATAACCCTTCCTTCCTGACACTTAACCCATCCGTCCTGCGGACACCTTCCCTTTCCAAGGGAAGGTGCAGTATATACTTAGAACTAAACGACTTCTCAACTTGGAAAGGGGAAGAGCGGTTTTAGGTTAAAAAATGATTCTGACCGCTTCAATGGTTTTATCTAAATCAGTATAGCTAATCGCATCGTTTAAAAAGTAACTTTCAAAGGCCGAAGGCGGTAAATAAACGCCTTGATCTAACATGCCATGAAAATACTTTTTAAAAGTATCATTGTTCCCTTTTGCGGAGGAAGCAAAATCAACCACAGGTTCTTCACAAAAATGTACTGAAATCATACTCCCATATCGGTTAATTTGATGTGCCACACCCTTTTCTGTCAATACTCCGGCGATGCCCTTGTGCAAGTATTCAGTCTTCTTGGCCAAGCTGGCAAAGACTTCTGGTTTGTTATTAAGTTCTGTAAGCATAGCCAATCCAGCGCTCATGGCCAAGGGGTTTCCACTTAAGGTTCCTGCCTGATACACCGGCCCATCAGGAGCCAAATGAGCCATAATCTCTGCCTTTGCAGCAAACGCACCTACGGGAAGCCCACCCCCTATCACCTTTCCAAACATCACAATATCAGCAGCTATTCCCAAAGCTTCCTGTGCTCCACCTTTTCCCAGTCTAAAACCGGTCATTACCTCATCAAACAACAACAAAATACCTTCTTCAGTGCACAATTTTCGTAATCCCTGAATAAATGCATCCGAAGGAATAATGCAGCCCATATTTCCTGCTATGGGCTCTAAAATAATGGCTGCTATCTCATCTTTGTTGGCCTGGACCAATTGTTGAACACCTTCCAAATCATTATAATCGGCCAAGAGGGTATCTTTTGCCGTGCCTTGGGTTACTCCTGGACTATTGGGGCTTCCAAACGTTACCGCACCACTCCCCGCTTGTATCAAAAAGGCATCTGAATGACCATGGTAACAT
Source organism: Flavobacteriaceae bacterium (assembly GCA_039985375.1). Taxonomy (GTDB): domain Bacteria; phylum Bacteroidota; class Bacteroidia; order Flavobacteriales; family Flavobacteriaceae; genus Flagellimonas. The sequence continues at coordinate 58,442 of JBDWSS010000107.1, read as the reverse complement.
CCGGAAAATTTGATGATCTTGTCTTTGCCCGTGTAGCCACGGGCCAATCGCACCCCACTCATACATGCTTCGGTGCCACTATTTACAAATCGTATTTTATCTATGTTGGGTACCATGGAAACCGCCAATTTTGCCAGCTCCGTTTCAATTTCTGTGGGCATTCCAAAAGAGGTTCCTTTTTTGGCTTTCTCCACCACAGCTCTGATAACCGGTTCATGGGCATGACCTAGGATTAACGGACCCCATGATGCGATGTAGTCTATGAATTGATTTCCATCTTCATCATAGAGATAAGCGCCTTTTGCCTCTTTTACAAAAATCGGATCTCCTCCTACTGCCTTAAAAGCTCGTACAGGAGAGTTTACTCCTCCAGGAATATATTTTTTTGCTTCGGCGAACAGGGCACTACTTCGTTGGTATTGCATATTTTAGTTTATCGGCGTCAATTCGAGTGGTTTTCCGAACTTATTCGGAAAAATGTATCGAGAATAGGTATTGGTTTTAACTTGTTCTCGATACAAAATGCTTCGCATTTCACTCGAACTGACGTTTATTTTGTTTTTTCTTTTCTGATATTGATAACCTGTCCAATGGATAAATTAGTGCCCTCCAAATTGTTAATGCTCATTATTTCGTCTACCGAAATGGAATATTTTCTTGAAATACCATATAAGGTATCCCCTTTTTCAACCTTGTGGGTAAACACATCGTAGTTTTTGGGTTTGCGAACAGTATCCAATCCACCACGAACTACTTCTTCATCAAAATCATCTAAACTATAGCGTTCAATTAGGGCAATGAGTTTCTGAGGATATTTCTTATCTGTTGCATAACCGGCTTGTCGTAAACCATAGGCCCATTTCTTATAATCGTCCCTACGGTAGTTGAACAAAAATTTATATCGGGAACGCGAGGAAAGAAAAATACTGTGATCACGGAACGAATACATGGGATGGTTATACTTTCTAAAGCACTCCCCTTTGGCATCATCATCATGAAAATCAAATTCACCGTCCCAGCCCGTGTGGCATTTTATCCCAAAATGATTGTTGGTTTTTCGGGTAAGCTCCCCTTTGCCCGATCCACTCTCCAAAATGCCTTGAGCAAGTGTAATGCTGGCCGGAATGCCAAAAGCCCGCATTTCATATTGTGCCATCTCTGCAAAGGTTTCAATATATTCTTGGGTATGGGTAATTGGAAATTTTACAAATCTGCCCGGATTGGCAGGTAAGGGATATAATTCAGATTCTTTGGGACCATCCGTGGGAATTCCAGTATTTGGGTTTCTATGTTTTTTAACCTGTGTTACTGCTTTTTCTTCTTTTGTTACTGTTCTTTTTTTTGCTCCACAGCTAACCAACAGCAATGTTAGCAAAGTAATACATCCTATTCTCCTCATCATATGTCCAATAACGGTAATTTTTTCTTTTTCAATACAAGGTTCATGCCTTTTATGCCTTGCAACCCTCCACTATGGATTGCCAAAATACGAGTGCCTGGTTTAAAAAAACCTTGTTTCACCTTTTCCAAAATACCAAAAAGCATTTTCCCCGTATAAATAGGATCCAATGGAATTTGCGTCTCTCTTTTAAAGGTATTGATGAACTCTATCAGATTTTCATCGATCTTGGCATATCCTCCAAAATGGTAATCGGGAACAAGTTCCCAATGTTCATTACGGGCAAATTTAAGAATATCTTGCTTTAAAAAATCACCTTTTAACGCAGGGAATCCCAAAACGGTTTGATGCGACTTTGCCGAATTAATGAGTCCGGCCACTGTACCTCCTGTTCCCACGGCGCTGCAAACAAAGTCGAACTGCGCATCGGTTTTGGTCAAAATCTCTTCACACCCCTTTACTGCCAAAGCATTGGTCCCCCCTTCAGGCAATGGATAAAAATCACCAAAAAGGTCGCTCATTTTTTTATGAAAAATGGGATTATCTTTCTCCTTGTATTCACTTCGGGAAACAAAATGAAACTGCATTCCATGTTCTGCTGCCAATTTCAATGTCGGATTTTGTGCCCAACTATTTATTAATTCATCCCCTCGTATAATCCCAACGGTTTTTAAACCCGCCTGTTTGCCCGCATAGGCCGTGGCCGCAATATGATTGGAAAATGCACCGCCAAAGGTGAGAAGTCCGGTTTTACCCAATTTATTGGCTTCAATCAAATTGTATTTTAACTTTCGGTATTTATTTCCAGAAATATGGGGATGGATGGTATCTTCTCTTTTGATATGCAGTGTTATATCCATTTCCTCGAGAAGGCGCAAACGTACTTTATGATTAGGTATTGGCACGGGTTACTTTTATCGCATCAAATAGTCCAAAAAACCAAAGGTTTTTCTGTGCGAAAGATAATCCATATTATCCTCATTGGCATAAGCCTCGCGCTCAAAACTAATGTTTTGATAGGCCCGATAACTGTTTAGGTAAAGTATCGTACGTAATATCCATTCCGAAATGTAAAGGATATAAAAGAGAACAATCAATAACTCTTGCTGTTGTTTTAGATGTATGCGTTCATGGTTGATCAGAACCTCATCTTTTTTGAGCGATCCTTCTTTTAAAAAGATGAACGGCCATAAGGACAGACCTACATAATTTCGATAAAAGAAATGTTTAAAAACTAAAATCAAATTAAATTATAATACGATTCCTACAAATGTAATGGCTAGGGTACATAGAAACTTGATTGTTTCGATGATAGCATTAACAATTTCGTTGAACTGCTCTAGGTTCTTACAAATCATAAAATTCTATTGGTATTCATGGGAATATCTTAATTTTATAGATAACGAAATTTGTTCTGTAAAATATGAAAGAACTAATTCCCTTGGAAGAGGGGGATTTTTATCTCTCTGAAGAGGGGTATAAAGTATTTACTGAAAAATACCATTTGAAAAGGGGCTATTGTTGTGAAAGTGGTTGCCGACATTGTCCATATGGTTACGACAAAAAAACAAATGCCAGACGTTGAAAGCAAATGTTCGGCATAATATTTGTGATTAGATAATAGTCATTTTAATGAACTCAAAAAAAAGATTACTATGAAGCATTTAAAACTATTTTCCTTAGCTGCGGTAGCAGTTATTTTCTTGGCATCCTGCAGTTCTGTAAGGGTAATTGCTGATTATGACAAAGAAGCTGATTTTAAAACGTATAAAACATACGCCTTCTATAAGACAGGTATTGATAAGGCACAAATTTCCGATTTGGACAAAAAAAGAATTTTAAAAGCCATTGATACCGAAATGGCTTCACGTGGTTTTATAAAATCGCAACAACCGGATATTCTTGTAAGCATCTTCACCAAAGAACGTGAGCGTGTTGACGTTTACAACAACAATTTTGGTTGGGGTTATGGCGGCTTCTACAACCCATGGGTTTGGGGGCCAGGATTTGGTTGGGGCAATGGAAGCAATGTAAGCACTCGCACTGAAGGCTCTTTATATATTGACCTAATTGACACTCAAAACAAGGAATTGGTATGGCAAGGACGCGGTGTTGGCACACTGAACAACACTAAAAATATTGAAAAGAAAGAGGAACGGATTAGAGAATTCGTTGCGCAAATTCTACAAGAATATCCGCCAGCTATAGCTGTTGCTGCCAATTAAATATCATTATTCAAAATTGAACGAAGAATCTACAACCACCAAAATGGAAGTGTTTATCCCAGTTGGAAAAATGAGTTAGATTCTTCGTTCTATTTTAATTTAAAGTTACAGTAACGGGAAGGTATTTTCATTCTTTGCTTCCTTTAAAACAAAAGCGCTTTTCACAGCTCCAATATTAGGCAACGATGCTATTTTGGTCTTGGCAAAATTGTAATAGGCATCCAGGTTTTTTACGATTACCTTCAATAGAAAATCAAATTCACCTCCCACAACAAAGCACTCCGTTATCTCTGAAAATTGTTTTACCTGATTTAAAAATTCATCCATCAAGTGCCCTTTTTGGGCTTCTAGGGAAACAAAACTGAAAACGGTAATACTCTGTTCTATTTTTTCCTTATTGACGACTGCTGTGTAATGGGTTATAAAGCCTTCTTTTTCCAATCTTCTAATGCGTTCATAGACCGGCGTTTTGGTTAAATTAAGCTGCTCGGCTATGGTCTTTGCCACCGTCTTGGCATCTTTTTCCAGTATTTTGAGAATCTCCCGATCAATATTGTCCAATTGCTGTTGCATATTTTTTCCTGTTTCGAACTATCAGTTATCTTAAAAATAATATTTTTTCCTATAAATATGATTATAATTAGTACTTATTACCTATTAATTCAAAAATAATGGATATAAAGACCATTAATATTATATTTATTGGAGTTATTTAATATCAAATATTTGAATTTTAAAAAGGTCAAAGTGATAAGTGCCAAATATGAAAGTAATCCTATCTTGGATAAACTTCCAGAACATCTAAAGCAGTTTATAAAACCGCAGGATTATAGCAATTATTCGGCAATAGATCAGGCCGTATGGCGCTATGTAATGCGTAAAAATGTGGGTTATTTAAGTAAGGTAGCGCACAAATCATACGTAGAAGGTTTGTTAAAAACGGGGATTTCCGTTGATCATATCCCAAATATGTACGGGATGAACCGCATTTTAAAAGAAATTGGATGGGCGGCCGTAGCTGTGGATGGTTTTATTCCTCCTTCGGCATTCATGGAGTTTCAAGCTTATAATGTGTTGGTCATTGCATCAGACATTCGACAACTGAAAAACATTGAGTACACTCCAGCACCTGATATTATTCACGAAGGGGCGGGACATGCACCGATTATAGCAAATCCAGAGTATGCCGAATATTTAAGAAGGTTTGGGGAAATCGGCAGTAAAGCCATTTCAAGTGCCAAAGATTATGAATTATACCAAGCAGTAAGGCATCTTTCCATTATTAAAGAAGCAACAGGAACCTCGCAAAAAGAAATTGATAAGGCTGAAAAACATATTGAAGAGCTTCAGAAAAATATGGGAGTTCCCAGTGAAATGGCACTTATTAGAAACCTACATTGGTGGACTGTGGAATATGGTTTGATTGGCACTGTGGATACTCCAAAAATTTATGGGGCGGGATTGCTTTCATCTATTGGGGAAAGTGAATGGTGTATGCAAAACGATGTTATTAAAAAGGATTACACCATTGCTGCCGCACAAAGAGCATTTGACATTACTAAACCGCAACCACAACTTTTTGTAACTCCAAATTTTGCCCATTTAAGCCAAGTTTTGGAAGATTTTGCAAATACCATGGCCCTTCGAACAGGAGGCCTATCTGGAATACAAAAACTAATAGATTCCAAGGCTCTTGGAAGTATTGAACTGAGCACTGGAATTCAAATATCAGGGCATTTCCACAATGTGACTGAACATGATGGAAAGCCTATTTATCTAAGAACCGTTGGCCCAACGGCATTGTCATATCGCGAAAAAGAATTGGTTGGGCATAGTACTTTGTGCCATTCTGAAGGTTTTGGCTCTCCAATTGGGAAACTAAAAGGCATTAATCTGGCTATTGAGGATATGGGACCTCGTGATTTAAAGGCCTATAAAATTTTTGAAGGAGAACAGGTTTCTTTAGAATTTGAAGGAGGAGTGAAAATAGAGGGCACTATTGTTACCGGAACCCGAAACTTACAGGGCAAAATTATTTTGATTACGTTTAAAGATTGTACGGTTACCCATAATGGTTCCCTTTTATTTCTGCCCGATTGGGGACTGTATCATATGGCTGTGGGTCAAAAAGTGGTTTCAGCATTCAATGGCCCGGCAGACCTGAATAGTTTTGATTTAATCTCCCATGAGGTTACAGCAACTACAATTAAACCAAAAACAGGCGGTAAAAAAAAGCAATTGGAATTGTACTATGCCCAAATAAGGGATTTCAGAACTGGTGTAAATACAACCGTTTCCAGGAACAACATTTTGCAGGAACTCAAAAAGGATTACCCAAATGACTGGCTATTGCCTACAGAACTTTATGAACTAGCCAAGGAAAGCAATGACCAAGATTTTCAAACCGAGATTCTACAACATTTGGAAACTGTTACATTGAATAACCCAAAAGTGGCGCACCTTATTAATGATGGTATAGGATTAATCAACAATAGTTTTTCCCATACGCTCTAGTTCTTCTACAGAGCCAATAGTATCTTGATTATAGGTCAAAGTCCAACCCAGTGTCTTTGTAACAACAAATATCTTGGAAAGCTCGCTTACCAAACGGTTTTCAGCATTGGATTTTAAGGATGATGCTTCAACTTTTTCCTTTAAGGATTTAATCACAGTTTCTTTTATCTCATTGTAATCTTCCGCACCAAAGGGATTAAAATAATCCGCCGTAACATCATAATATTCAAAATCTGGATTAATCTGGATTTCAGGTTCGGGAATAGCATTAATGTGGATTGTTTTATGTTCTTCATCCATTTCATAAACAACCTTGGAAAGATTATATGCAATTGTGGCCTCGGCATTGACAACCACCAAAGCTTTTTTATCAGCTGTGACCAATGTGCCAAACAATTCCTTTGAATCGGCATAATTGTATACCTCAACAAAATGCCCCTCCGTTACAATCAGTTTGGACACATTTTGCAATTCTTGTTGAATAAGCAGTGAATTTTCCTTTAGAATGGACTGCTGTTCCCTATCATCTGAGCAAGATTTATAAATCAATACAGATGCCATGGCAATGATTGCTCCAACGAGTACTTTTTTCATTTAGTCAAATTTCATAAAAGGATACCTTTCCTTAAGATACGTAATTTTCGATTGGAGCGATTTTTTAAACTTTTGATGATCTTCGGATTCTGGATTAAAAGGTCGGTGCTGTAAGCCTTTTTGTATTGCCCCAACTTCTTCCATAACAGCATAAGATTCAGGGGCAATCCAAACAGATTTAAATTTTTCCCAAATGTAATCTATGGCCAATTCATTGGGATGCACCATATCCTTCCCATAAAAACGATAGTCCCGCAATTCATCCATCATAATTTCATACGAAGGAAAATAGGACACATCATGTTCCTTTTTCAATTGATGAACTGCACTAATTAGATTTGCTTTGCTCCTTTGATTTTCAACAAAGCCATCCTTTAGATGACGTACCGGGGAAATGGTAAAAATAAGCTGAACTTTTGGGTTGATGGATTGGAACAAACCAATCAACCTTTTCAAGCTTGCCTGAATTAATTCTTCAGACAATAATTCTTTGGAAAACTCTTTCTGAGGAACTTTATGACAATTTCCAACAACTTTACCGGAGTTGATGTTGCTGTAAATCCATGAAGTTCCCAAAGTGACAAGGATATGTGTGGATGCTTTAATTTGCTGTCTGGTTTCTTCAAGGTAATTGTTCAGGTTTCGCAGCAATTCTTCTGGAGTATTGGCACTTAAATTTGAATGAGCGTCAAAGCAATGCCATCTTCCATCTTGTTCAAAAACTTCATTTTTCTGATAAAAATGCTCTTCAACAGCACGTTCCACCAAGTTTTCAATGGCCAAGGCATGGAATAATATTCCAAAAGGATTTTGCAGTTGCTGAAACTTATAGTACCCGAGTTTCTCTCCAATATTTTCAACAAAACAGGACCCCAAGAGCAAAAGTTTGCTTTGATAATCTATTGGATCATCTGCTATTTCAATAGGAATTTTGGTTTGGAGTTTCATAGCTTTTTTAAAGAATTGATTTGTCAGTTCGAGCGCCCGTCTACCGAACGGGCAGGCAATCGAGAACTCCTTAAAATTATTACATGAAACATCTCGACTGTGCTCGATGTGACAAAAAGTACTATTCAATATATTTTGTAACCGCAGTTAGTGCATCCTGAATACCTTCTGGATTCTTCCCCCCTGCAGTAGCGAAGAATGGTTGTCCCCCGCCTCCACCTTGAATGTGCTTGCCCAGTTCGCGAACAATTGTTCCTGCATTCAAGGCTTTCTCTGAAACAAGTTCTTTGGAAATGTAGCATGACAGTAAAGCTTTTCCCTCCTTTTCCGCAGCAAGCAATAAAAATAGGTTTGAAAACTGTCCCCCTATTTCAAAGGCAAGGTCCTTAATTCCAGCTGCATCCAAATCCACTTTCTTGGCCAAGAACTGAATATTATTGATTTCTTCCAACTCTGAAATCAAATCATTTTTGAGTCCCTTCGCCTTATCCTTAAGCAGCTGTTCTACCTGCTTTTTTAAGGTTGAATTTTCTTCTTGTAATCCAACAACAGCTTTTACCGGATCCTGTGCATTGTTCAGCAGGTCCTTGATTTCAAAAAGGGCCCTATTGTTCTTAAAGTAGAATTCTTTGACGGCGTCTGAGGTAATCGCTTCAATCCTTCGGATTCCTGATGCAACTGCCCCTTCGGAAACTATTTTAAAATGCCATATATCCGCTGTGTTTTTCACATGGGTACCACCACACAATTCTATGGATTGACCAAACTTAACGGTGCGTACAGTATCCCCATACTTTTCACCAAAAAGAGCCATTGCACCTTGACCCATGGCTTCTTTAATGGGAACATTTCTACCTTCTTCAAGTGGCAACTGACCTTCAATTCTAGCGTTTACAAAGTTTTCAACACTTCTAAGTTGTTCAACCGTCAATTTGGAAAAATGCGAAAAATCGAATCGTAGATATTTGGAATGTACGGCTGAACCTTTTTGCTCTACATGGGTTCCCAAAACCTCACGAAGGGCCTGGTGCAGTAAATGGGTTGCCGTATGGTTGCTCGCTGTTCGCCATCTTTGTTTTTTGTCGACCATAGCCTTGAAAATAGCTGTTGGGTCCTTAGGCATGTTCTCCGAAAAATGAACAATTTCATTATGCTCTTTTTTCGTATCGATAATATAAACGATATCTCCATTTGAAGCCTCCAAGTATCCTTTATCCCCTACTTGTCCCCCACCTTCTGGGTAAAACGGCGTTACATTGAAAACCAACTGAAATTGTTCACCCTCCTTTTTACTGCTCACCTTTCGGTACTTAACCAACTTCACATTAGCTTCTAAACTGTCGTAGCCTATAAATTCCTGCTCTGCATCTTTAGCTAGAACTATCCAGTCTTCTTTAGATACTTCTGATGCAGCTCTAGAACGGTCCTTTTGAGCTTTTAATTCCCTTTCAAAACCTTCCATGTCCACATTGAAACCCTGCTCCTCGGCAATAAGTTGAGTTAAATCAATGGGGAAACCATAGGTATCATATAATTCAAAGGCCAACTTGCCCTCAATTACACATTTCACGGGAATATTAGTTTCTTTAAGTGCTTTTTTAGCTCTAATATCCTTGTCTAGATTTAGAATTCCTGAATCAATGGTTTTCAAAAATGATGTTTCTTCCTCCTTGACCACATTTTCTATCAATTGATACTGCTCACGAAGCTCTGGAAATGCCTTCCCCATGGTCTCACCCAAAACCTTCACCAATCTATAGATAAAAGGTTTATTGGTTCCTAAAAAGGTAAATCCATAACGAATGGCACGTCTCAAAATCCTTCGGATAACATAACCTGCACCTGTATTGCTCGGCAATTGCCCATCTGCAATGGAAAATGCAACAGCTCTAATATGATCTGAAACAACCCGTATGGCAATATCGGTCTCCTCATCCTTACCATATTTTCGCCCGGTAATGGTTTCAATCTCACGAATTAATGGGGTGAAAACATCCGTATCATAGTTGGATTTTACATCCTGTAAAACCATACACAAACGCTCAAAACCCATTCCGGTATCCACATGTTTTTCCGGTAGATTTTCCAGTTGTCCATTGGCTTTTCTATTGTACTGCATAAAAACCAAATTCCATATCTCAACTACCTGAGGATGGTCTTGGTTTACCAAAGATGCTCCAGACACCTTAGCTTTATCTTCTTTAGGTCTAATATCAACATGAATCTCCGAGCAAGGTCCGCATGGCCCCTGATTACCCATCTCCCAGAAATTATCCTTTTTGTTCCCCATGATAATTCGGTCTTCGGGAACAATTGCTTTCCATAATCCAAAAGCCTCTTTGTCCATTTCCAGATTATCCGCATCATCGCTTCCTTCAAAAACAGAAACATAAAGACTCTCCTTATCAATTTTATAGACATCGGTCAACAATTCCCAAGCCCATTGAATAGCCTCTTTTTTAAAATAATTCCCAAAACTCCAGTTCCCCAACATTTCAAACATGGTATGGTGATAGGTGTCCTTACCAACCTCTTCCAAATCGTTATGTTTACCACTAACTCTAAGACATTTCTGGGTATCAGAAATCCGTTTTGATTTTGGAATGGAATTTCCCAAAAAGAATTCCTTGAATTGGTTCATTCCGGCATTGGTGAACATCAAAGTGGGATCATCTTTCATGACGATTGGCGCCGAAGGAACTATTTTATGCTTTTTCCCTTTAAAAAAGTCTAAAAACTGGGCTCTAACCTCTTGGGATGTCATTGGAATTGCTAGGGTTTTATTAAATTTAACATTTAAAGCAAAACAATTTTTATATTTGTTTGTTTTCTTTAAAAGAATGCGCAAAAATAGGATAAAATCCCTTCATGTCTAAAGTTAAGTACTATTACGATCCTGATACACTTTCTTATCGAAAGATTGAGCCTAAAAAATCCAAAAGGTATCGGAATCTCTTCTTTTTCATTGTTGGGGCTGCATTATTCGGGTTTCTAGGTCTTATTGTATTATTGAATACCAATTTATTGAACACTCCCAAAGAACTTTCTTTGGAACGTGAGGTGCGCAATTATGAACTTCAATATGAGATTCTTGGTAAGAAAATGGAGCAAATGGAACAGGTTCTCGGTAATATTGAAGATCGGGACAATAATATTTATAGGCTCTATTTTGAAGCAAACCCAATTCCGGAAGAGCAACGCAAAGCGGGCTTTGGTGGTGTAAATCGATATAAATCTTTAGAAGGTTTCAACAATTCCGAAATCATCATCAATGCTACACAACGTCTGGATATCATTCAGAAACAAATGGTGATTCAATCGAAATCATTGGATGAAATTGCCAAATTGGCTGAAGAAAAAGAAAAACTTCTAGCAGCTATCCCCGCCATACAACCCGTTAGGAACGAAGATTTAACGAGAATGGCATCAGGTTTCGGCTGGCGCTCCGATCCTTTTACCAAAGCACGGAAAATGCATTGGGGTATGGATTTCACTGCACCAAGAGGTGTTCCCATTTATGCTACAGGAGATGGAACGGTTAAAAGAGCTGATAACCGGTCTTCTGGTTATGGCAAGCACATTAGAATAGACCATGGTTATGGCTATCTCTCGCTCTACGCACATTTAAGCAAGTACAATGTGAGCAAAGGCCAAAAGGTAAAGCGCGGCGATTTGATTGGTTTTGTAGGAAACACAGGTCGTTCTGAAGCCCCCCATCTTCATTATGAAGTCTTTAAGGACCAAGAACGCATCAACCCCATTAACTTCTATTATGGAAGTTTGACGGCGGAAGAGTTTGAAAATATGCTCAAGTTCGCCAACCAAGAAAACCAATCTCTGGATTAATGCACGTAGATCTTCCTGAAAAACGATATTACGGCATTGGTGAAGTAGCCAAGGCATTTGGCGTGAACACTTCTTTAATCCGGTTTTGGGAAAGGGAATTTGATGTACTTCAACCCAAAAAAAATGCAAAAGGGAATCGTAAATTTACCCCGCAGGATATTACAAACTTGCAACTGATCTACCACTTGGTAAAAGAACGCGGATTTACTCTGGAAGGAGCTAAAACACATCTAAAAGAAGAAAAGCAAAAAACCCTCACAACCTTTGAGGTGGTGCAAAAACTACAAAAAGTACGTGCTGAGCTTCTCAAAATAAAAGAACAACTATAATAACACTATAAACACTAAAACCCAGAACATGAAAAAAGGTATTCTTACCATTATCATACTAATTGTATTGGCCGTTCTATTAGGCAGCTGGTATGTAAGAACAAACAACACCTTAGTTGATATGAAAGGACAAGCTACAAAACAATGGGCCAATGTTGAGAGTTCTTATCAACGAAGAAGTGATCTTATTGGAAATCTCGTTAAAACGGTTCAAGGCGCTGCAGACTTTGAAAGGGGTACGCTGAAAGAGGTTATTGAGGCACGTGCAAAAGCAACTTCCACCACGATAGATGCCAACAATATAACACCGGATCAATTGGCGCAATTTCAACAAGCTCAAACCGGACTTTCTTCTGCACTTTCCAGGCTTTTGGTTACCGTGGAACGTTATCCCGACCTTAAGGCCAACCAGAACTTTCTTGAACTGCAATCACAATTGGAGGGTACGGAAAATAGAATTAATGTGGAACGTAACAGATTTAATAATCTTGCAGGTGATTACAATATAAAAATTCAAAAAATCCCAACCAATTTTATCGCCAGTATTGCCAATTTTGATCCACTTGCCTTATTTAGCTCCAATCCAGGCGCTGAAAATGCACCGGATGTGAACTTCGATTTTAATTAAGTATGTCGCAGGTAGAGGAGTTTTTAACCGCAGAGGAGGAACAAGAAATTGTTGAAGCCATTCTTAAGGCCGAAAAAAGTACCTCTGGCGAAATTCGGGTACATATTGAAGCTTCGGCCAAGATAGACCATTTTAGCAGAGCTCAGCAACTATTCCACTTTCTTAAAATGGGCAATACCAAAGAAGAAAACGGGATCTTGTTGTATGTAGCCGTTGATGACAAAAAATTTGTCATTTATGGCGATAGTGGTATTGACCGAGCCGTTCCAAAGGGTTTTTGGGATACTACAAAAGACCTCATCTCTTCGCATTTTAAAAAGGGGGACTTTAAACAAGGTATTGTCGCTGGCATATTAAAAACAGGGGAAGAACTGGAAGCTCATTTTCCATGGAACCATAACGACACCAACGAACTGAGCGATGCAATATCCAAAGGGTAGTCTTCTTATTGCCTTATGTTTTGTTTCTCTTGGATGGGGACAATTTACGATACCTAAAAAACCGCAAAAGCAAACCAGTGTCTATGATTATGTAAATCTGTTGCCCGCTTCTCAAAGTAAGGCATTGGAACAAAAATTAATTCGGTATTCCGATAGTACCTCTACTCAAATTGTAGTTGCAATAATAAATTCAACAGAAGGGGAAAACATTAATTATTTAGGTGCCGAATGGGGTCAAAAGTGGGGGATCGGACAAGCGGAAAAAGACAATGGCATACTTGTTTTGCTAGCCAAAGACGACCGAAGGATCGCCATTAATACAGGATACGGTGTAGAAGGCTCCCTAACAGATTTTATGTCCAAACGGATTATCGAATCCATTATAATCCCAGAATTTAAAAAGGGGGATTATTATAGTGGGTTGGATAAGGGTTCAGATGCTATTTTCCAAGTATTGAATGGTGAATTCAAAGAAGAACGCTCCTTTGGCAATGACCAAGGGCTACCATTTAAATCCTTGCTCCCATTTATTATCTTCATTGTTATCATCATTATTCTTTCCAGAAGAAACAAAAACAATCGCGGAGGTCGTGGAGGCAACAGAAAATCTGGCATGGATCTCTGGGATATGATTATTCTGAGCAATATGGGACGAAGCTCACGCTCATCTGGCGGTGGTTTTGGAGGAGGTGGTTTCGGATCAGGAAGCTTTGGTGGTGGTTTCGGCGGTGGAGGCTTTGGAGGGGGCGGTGCTTCAGGAGGTTGGTAACAATTGCCTAAAAAAACAAGCTCAAAAGTTAAAAACTTTGCTAAAAGCAACCTTTTCAATAAATTTTATCTTGTAGTAAAATTACATCATGACCCTTAAACGACTGTTATTTCTTTGCTTTTCGCTTTGTTTGTTATTATCATGCTTAAATTCTACCGAGGATGAATGTTCAACAGTTATTTGTGAAGGGGGGCCATCGATTTTAGGTTTTGAGATACTCCAGGATGGTGAAAATGTTTTCGATATCGGAACGTACAGTATAGATGATGTAACCATTGACGATACAAATTCACAAGTCGTCTTAGAATCCCTGTCGAGTATAAACGATCTCCCCGCTCTTTTGATCCAGGACCTAGATTGGACTGTTGGCACCTTTGAATACACCGTAAGCCTTGGAGATAGTGATTCGTTCTCCATACGATCTACTTTTCAACTTTCCGATGAAAGTGAGTGCTGCGGTGGCATTCCTTTTCTATCAGCAATTGAAATAAATGATGTTGCCGTAAGCCTTCCAATAACCTCAGGAGTGTTTACCGTTAACCTTTAGACAGGTATAGGCTATATCCTCGATCTTTAAAGAACAAGAGGGGCGTTTCCAAAACAATGTCCGAATCAATCCAATTATTACTTTGAACAATAATCCTCTTGGTTAAAATCATAAATCTTTCCTAACGTTTAATCCGTGCAATAACAGCCATCCGTAAATAGTAACACACCACCTATAAACTTTAAAGCCCCTCTACCTATTTTTAAGCTATCTTGTCTTTGGCTAAACACATTGTGTAATTAATTCCTTTTGTTAGATGGCACGCTTTTTTCGTTTTTTTTTGATTTCTGCACTTACTCTATCCGTTTCTTGTAAAAAAAAGAGCGTATCAGATACTGATAACTTGTTTAAATTCAAGGATTATATTAGTTATCACACCAATGGAAATCAAAGTATTTCCGCCCCCATCACCATAGCATTGGCACAACAATTGAATCAGTTTGAGCTAACTCAGGAACTTCCACTCGAGTATTTAAAAATTTCCCCGAAAATTGAAGGAAAACTTGCCATTGAAAATGGAAGAGAGTTAATTTTTCAACCCTCAGAATATTTAGAACCCAATACAGAATACACGGTTAATCTCGCTTTAGGAAAGCTTTTTGAAGACATTGACCGTGATTTTAAAAATTATACATTCAGCTTTAAGACAATTGCACCTAATTTTAAAATCAATCTGGGGAGTTTACAAGCCTACAGTAAAAATTGGCAGTATTTAACGGGTACCTTGGAAGCTTCTGATATTCTCAATGCAGAAAAAACAAACAAGGTGTTGGCTGCCATGCTTGGCGATAAAAAAATTCCCATAAAATGGGACAATAGTAGCGAAGATGCCAGGTATTTCAGTTTTAAAATTGATAGTATCTCTCGTAAAACAAATGATAGTGAACTGATTCTTAGCTGGAATGGCAAAGAACTGGGGGTTGATAACAAGGGTTCAGAAAAATACACCATTCCGGGATTAAACAAATTCGTTGTAATAGACGCCAAAACTTCAACCGCGCCTAACGCCGCATTGACACTAAATTTTTCGGATCCTCTAAAACAGAATCAAAATTTAAATGGTTTGGTCACTATTGAAAACGCGCAAAGCCTACGGTATGAAATAAACGGCAATGTTTTAAAAGTATATCCTTCAAATCGAATTATGGGACAAGTGCGTGTAAACGTATTTGAAGGTGTTAAAAGCGACTATGGTTATGCGTTAAAGAAGTCGTTTTCTGAATTGGTTTCTTTTGAGCAGTTAAAACCAAATGTGCGGTTAATCTCAAAAGGAACCATTCTACCAAATGCCACATCAACACCTATCTATTTTGAAACGGTTAATCTATCTGCGGTTGAAGTACGGGTTATTCAGGTTTTTGAGAACAATATGTTGCAATACCTTCAAAACAACAATCTTACGCAACAATACAGCTCTGACCTTAGACCTGTTGGTAGAAGAATAGCTTACAAAGTAATACCCCTTGCAGAAACTAAGGATGATGACATGAGTTTCTGGAAAGCACACGCCCTTGATCTATCAGAATTGATAAAAGTGAATCCAGGGTCCTTATATCGAATAGAATTCAGCTTTAAAAAAGAACATACTTCCTATGAATGTGCCAATTCCACGAATTCTGAAAATCAAACAGAAAGCTATACTTCTGGTGCTACGGATTCACAAGATTTGAGCGAACAAGCTTTGGAAGAACGTTATTGGGATAATGAAATTTATTATTGGAGAAACTACAACTATAACTGGGAAGAGGAGGACAATCCTTGTCACCAAGCTTACTATAATGCAAACAGGATCGCAACCACCAATCTTTTAGGAAGTAATGTAGGACTTATTGTAAAAAAAGGGAGCAATCGCACCTACCATTTTGCCACAACCAACCTTTTAACCACAAAACCGGAATCGAATACAAACATCAAATTATATAATTTTCAACAGCAACTACTTGCTGAAATAACAACGGATGCCGCTGGATTTGGAGTTTATGATGGGGAAGCAAACATTGCAGTTGCCGTGGCAGAAAAGAACAACAATTTTGCCTATGCAAAACTTGCAGACGGCAACGCACTTTCATTAAGTAAGTTCGATGTTTCCGGCCAAGAATTGCAAAGTGGCCTGCAAGGTTTTATGTATACGGAAAGAGGAGTGCATCGCCCTGGCGACCCTGTCCATCTTACCTTTGTTTTGGATGATAAAGCTAACCCATTGCCAGCAAACCATCCTGTAACCCTTGAGGTGAATGATGCACGAGGGAAATTAGTGCAACGAAATGTGCTTAAAGAGGGTAGTATACCCGTTGCTGATGGACTGTATGCCAAAAAAGAGAGAGATTTTTATTACTTCCCTATTCCCACAAAAGCTACTTCACCCACAGGAACTTGGAATGCCAAAATCATTGTAGGAGGAGCACAATTCAACAAAAGCTTAAAAATTGCTACTGTTAAACCCAATAGGTTGAAGGTGAATTTTGCTTTTGAAGATGAAGTACTAAGGGCCAATGAAAATAGTAAGGGAAAGGCAACGGTGCAATGGCTGCATGGCGCACCCGCCCGAAACTTAAAAATTGATATCAATGCTAAAATACAACGAGCTTCCAATGCGTTCCCCAATCATATAGGGTATATTTTTCAAGACCCTGTTCGAGCTTTTAATGAAACGGAACTTCAGTTTATTTCTTCAAAACTAGATGGAGCGGGGCAACTCAATATTGATAAAAAAATCAATGCCAACAATAATGCTCCGGGCATGTTGCAAGCCACATTTACCACAAAAGTATTTGAGGGCGGTGGAGATTTCTCCATCGATGTTTTCTCCAAAAAAATAGCACCTTTTTCACATTTTGTAGGGTTGCGTTCCCCAAAAGCAAGGCAATACGGTTCATTTTTAACGGATGAGAATACAACATTTGACGTGGTCTCTGTAAATGCAGATGGAAAACAAGCTGGCAATAGAAAACTTAAGGTCAAAGTATATAAAATAGAATGGCGTTGGTGGTGGAATCGCGGCTATGATAATCTATCCCGTTATGAAAATGCAACAGTGCATCGTCCGTATAAAGAATTGTCCGTTACCACTGGAACCGATGGAAAGGCCAATTTTAAAGTAAACATTCCAGATGACGATGGTGGGCGATTTTTAATCCGGGTTATTGATGAAGTTTCAGGGCATGCCACCGGGCGGACAGCCTATTTTTATAGAAACTGGTGGAGAAGGCCAGCATCTGGTGATACGGAAAGTTCAAAAATTTTGATTTTTTCTGCTGATAAGGAAAAATACACCCTTGGAGATCAGGCTGTGGTAACTTTTCCTTCTGATGTGGGGAGCAGAGCTTTAATAAGTATTGAAAACGGTTCAGAAGTTTTATCACAACAATGGATTGAAACCTCAGCAAAAGAGACCAAGGCTACCATTCCCATTACCGCGGATATGGCACCAAATGCCTACATCAACATTTCCTTGTTGCAACCTCATGGACAAGTAGCAAACGATTTGCCCATCCGTTTGTATGGCGTGGTTCCTTTATTGGTTGAAAATCCAGCCACTTTTCTAAAACCAGAGTTGAAAATGCCAGAGGTTTTGGAACCAGAAAAATCCTTTAAAGTAACTGTATCAGAAGCCAACAAAAAACCAATGACCTATTCCTTGGCCGTTGTTGATGAAGGTCTATTGGATTTAACCCGATTTAAAACTCCAGATATACATTCATCATTTTATGCGCGACAGGCATTGGGCGTAAAGACTTTTGATATTTTTGATGATGTAATGGGTGCTTATTCCATCAGCATAGATAATATTTATGCCATTGGTGGTGGTGGAATTGGGGAAGGAGCTAAAAACAGAAAAGCACAACGGTTTAAGCCTGTTGTTACCTATTTGGGACCATTTACTTTAAATGCTGGTGAAAAAGCATCCCATACCATTGACATGCCCAATTATGTAGGCTCTGTGCGAACAATGGTTGTAGCTGGAAATAAAAACAGTGCCTATGGCAATGCCGAAAAAGCGACCCCAGTTCGGAAACCATTGATGGTATTGACCTCAATACCTCGAAAATTATCTCCTGGAGAAAAAGTGACCATTCCAGTTACCGTATTCGCCATGGAAAAAAAGGTCGAAAATGTAAAAGTTTCGATTGATGCAGGAAAGGCTTTGGAACCAATTGGTGCTACATCAAAGAACATTGTTTTTAATTCTGTTGGCGAGCAAATTGTGAATTTTGATTTTAAGGTAAATCCAACAAAATCATTCCAAACTATAAAAGTTACTGCTTCCGGCAATGGAGAAAGTGCTAGCAACGAAACTGAAATCGATGTAGAAAATCCAAATCCGGTAACTACAAAAAGTACGTTGTACACGATATCCGAAAATCAATCAGAGACCATTTCTTTTGAAACTTTTGGAACATCAGGAACCAACACAGCATTTGTTGAGTTTTCTACACTACCTCCTATGGATTTTTCAAAAAGAATGGAATATTTGGTTCGGTACCCCCATGGCTGTGTAGAGCAAACTACATCAGCAGCATTTCCGCAATTATTTTTAGACGAAGTACTTGATGTCACTTTTGACAAGAAAAAGGAAATAGAAAGAAATATAAAGACCGCCATTAAGAAACTTAACGATTTTCAAGTACCCAGTGGTGGACTAAGTTATTGGTCTGGATATGGAAGTGCCAATGATTGGGGCACATCCTATGCAGGACATTTTATGTTGGAAGCCAAACTAAAAGGGTATCAACTTCCGTTGACATTTTTGAGCAATTGGCTACGCTATCAAAAGAATACGGCCCGTCAATGGAGCAATCAAAGTACGAGTTACAATAATGATATTGCGCAAGCATACCGCCTGTACACTTTGGCCTTGGCCCAGCAACCAGAATTGGCAGCCATGAACAGATTACGAGAATCCAAAAACCTAAGTAATGAGGCCAAGTGGAGACTGGCCGCTGCCTATGCATTGGTCGGCAAAAAAGAAGTTGCCAAAGAACTTGCCCAAACGGCAAATATCAACTTTAAGCCTAATTCCTATAATTACAGAACTTATGGCTCAGTTTTTAGGAATAGAGCCATGGCTTTAGAGACCATGGTTATACTTGGTGATTCCCAACAACGAGAATTGGCTATTTCGCTAGCAAAAAACCTGTCTTCCCAAAGATGGTACAGTACTCAAGAAACTGCATTTGCCTTATTGTCAATGGCTAAAATGGTTGCAAAAAATGGAGGTAAATCTATTAATCTGACTTTTACCAATAATGGAAAAGAAGTAGTTGTAAAAACAGATAGAGCTATTGCACAACGAAGTATCACTATCTCATCAGCAAAAGGTGAGATACTTGTCAAAAATAATCAAGGCAATACCATTTATGCCACGCTTACCCAAACTGGCAAACTACCGGTGGGGCAAGAATTGGCACAACAGCAAAAGCTAACATTGTCCGTAAAATATCTTGATGCAATTGGAAATTCAATTGATGTAACCGAGCTTCGTCAGGGAACAGAATTACAGGCACAGTTGACCGTGTTTAACTCCACCAATGATTATTATGATAATTTGGCATTGACACAGATTGTTCCCAGCGGATGGGAAATTGTGAATACATCCTACGCAGGTGGAGGTGATCCAAATTCCAGTAAAGCGGATTATATTGACACTCGTGATGACAGGACCAATTTCTATTTTGATTTAGGGGCAAAGAAGACCAAAACTTTTACCATAAAACTGAATGCTTCCTTTTTGGGCAACTATTATTTACCGGGCTCTCAGGTTGAGGCTATGTACGACAATACCGCTTATGCCCGAAATAAGGGCGAGTGGATTAAAGTGTTACGATGATATTGTAAATGAAGAGGTTTTTATTGGTTTCGAAGAGAATCGTTTTGAAGCACCGAAATAAACTTTTGGTTGTTCTCATTCTTTTTCTGCTTTGGTTTTTCTGTTTACCCAAACAACTTTTTAAAGACCCAACTTCGACTGTTGTCACCAGTTCTGATAATGTATTGATTGGTGCAAGAATTGCAAGTGACGGCCAATGGCGTTTCCCTCAGATTGATTCCATTCCTGAGCGTTTCAAACAGAGTGTTTTGCTTTTCGAAGATGAATATTTCTATAACCATCCCGGTTTTAATCCAATTTCCATTTTTAATGCCATAAAGCACAACCTCACAAAAGATACACGCAGAGGTGGAAGTACCATTACCCAGCAAGTTATTCGGTTGAGCAGAAAAAATAAACGTCGTACTTATTTTGAAAAATGCATTGAAATCTTCATGGCTACTCGACTGGAGCTGCGCTATTCCAAGGAGGATATTTTAAAACTCTATGCCACACATACGCCTTATGGCGGCAATGTGGTGGGCTTAGAAACAGCATCATGGCGTTATTTTGGAATTCCCGCACAAGAATTAAGTTGGGGGCAATCTGCTACGCTTGCTGTTTTACCCAATGCACCATCCCTTATTTTTCCAGGCAGAAACGAACAATTGCTCCTAAAGAAACGCAATCGGCTTCTTAAAAAATTATGGAAAGAAAATCATATTGATGAAACCACCTATGGACTGGCCATTGCAGAACCTTTGCCGCAAAAGCCCATTGCCCTTCCCAATATAACACCGCATCTTACAGAACGTATTAAAAAGGAGCACCAAGGCAAACGCATACAGACTTCCATTGACAGGCACTTGCAGTATCAAGCAAATATTGTGGCAGAGCGTCATTACCAACGGCTAAAAGGTAACGAAATCCATAACCTTGCCATTTTAATTTTGGATGTGGAAACCCGAAAGGTTTTAAGCTACGTGGGCAATTCTCCTTCAGGAAAACAACATGGAAATTACGTAGATATCATAACCAAAAATCGAAGTACCGGTAGTACATTAAAACCTTTCCTTTTTGCTTCACTTATGCATGAAGGCCAATTGTTGCCCAATACTTTGGTAAAAGATATTCCAACGGTAATCAATGGTTACAATCCAAAAAACTTCAATAAAAAGCATTCAGGAGTTGTACCTGCCGGCAGGGCGCTTTCGCGTTCCTTAAATGTGCCCGCAGTTCGCTTATTGCGACAATACGGACTTCAAAAGTTTTATAATAAACTTCATAAAATGCATTTAAAATTGGACAGACCTGCCAGCCATTACGGTTTAGCCTTAATTTTAGGAGGAGCTGAAAGCTCACTCTGGGATCTTACCAAAACGTACGCGTCAGTTGCTTCAACATTAAACTATTTTGAATCCAATTCCAGCACCTATCGTTCCAATGAATTTGTAGAGCCAAATTATGTGCTAAACGATAAAATCGATTTTGGTGAGCAACAGTTTGAAGCACCAGTTTTAAATGCTGGTTCGCTTTACCATACTTTCAAATCACTACAAGAAGTAAATAGACCCCAAGGAGATGAAAATTGGCAGTTTTTTGATTCTTCAAAACGTATTGCATGGAAAACAGGGACCAGTTTTGGTTTTAAAGATGCCTGGGCCGTTGGGGTAACTCCAAAATATGCCATAGGTATTTGGACAGGAAATGCCGATGGTGAAGGAAGACCAGGGCTAACGGGAATTACCGCCGCCGCACCTATCTTTTTTGATATCCTGGATGTATTGCCCCATAGTGCTTGGTTTCAGCAACCGTTTGATGATTTGGCTGAAATGGAAATCTGTGTACAAAGTGGACATCTCGCGTCCACTTTCTGTGACAATATTAAGAAGGAGTTGCTCCCAAATAATGGAATAAAAAGCAAACAATGCCCTTACCACAAACAAGTTTTCTTGGATGCTTCAGAAGCGTTTAGGGTAAATTCTGAATGTTATTCACTAGAGGATATGGTAGCTAAAAATTGGTTTACCCTTCCTCCAGTAATTGAATATTACTATGCTACTTCAAATTCAAATTACAAATCCTTGCCTTCTTATCTACAAGGGTGTTCTATTTCAGAATTACAGTTCATGGAATTTATCTATCCAAAGAAAAATGAGGAGGTTTTACTTCCAAAAGGCTTGGGCAACAATTCAACTGAAATCATATTCAAACTGGCCCATCAACAAGGAGAAAGTACTGTATATTGGTATTTGGACGACACTTACATCGGCATCACCGAAAATTTCCACGAACTGATCTACCAAATTAAACCTGGAGAATATATATTGACCGCAGTTGACAACGAAGGCAATCGTATGCAGCAAAATTTAAATGTGCAAATGGCCTCGGAAGATTAGTTCTTTTTTAGCAAATTTTGGAGGCCATTCATCAATTTAGGTGATTGTTGTCAGGTCGAGCGCAGTCGATATCTACTAAAAAAATCGAATGATAAAGATTTCTCGACTGCGCTCGAAATGACATACAAAACATATCTATCTTGCCCAGTAAGCCTTAAAATTACTTTTTGCGTAGAAAAATGGTAATGGGTACTCCACTAAAATCAAAGTTTTCACGCAATTGGTTTTCCAAAAAACGTTTGTAAGGTTCACGCACGTATTGCGGTAGATTGCAGAAAAAAGCAAATTGCGGATAGGGTGTTGGCAGTTGGGTACAGAACTTTATTTTCACAAACTTGCCCTTATAGGCAGGTGGTGATGTCTTCTCAATGATGGGCAACATGATGTCGTTCAATTTTCGGGTAACCACTTTTTTTGAACGATTTTTATAGACCTCCACAGCGGTTTCAATCGCTTTAAAAATACGCTGTTTTGTTAATACGGAAATAAAAAGAATCGGCACATCATCAAAAGGTTCTATGGCCTTTTTAATTTTTTGCGTGTATTCTTTAACGGAATTGGTTTCTTTTTCAACCAAATCCCATTTGTTCACCAAAATCACCACTCCTTTGTGGTTCCGCTGGGCCAACCAAAAGATGTTCTGTACTTGTCCATCAAACCCACGCGTGGCATCTACCAATAAAATGCACACGTCGCAGTGCTCAATTGCTCTTACAGAACGCATCACGGAATAAAACTCTAAATCTTCCTTTACCTTGGCTTTTCTTCGGATTCCAGCGGTATCGACCAAATTAAACTCAAAACCAAACCTATTGTATTTGGTATCTATACTATCGCGAGTTGTTCCCGCAATATCCGTAACAATGTACCTGTCCTCCCCAATAAGCGCATTGATAAAAGATGATTTTCCAGCATTAGGCCTTCCCACAACTGCAAATCTTGGCAAGTCGCTTTCTTCCTCTTCCACTTCTGGAAGTTCCTTGACCAGTGCGTCCAACAGCTCTCCTGTTCCACTTCCATTTATACTCGACAAGGTATAGAAATCTCCAAGACCCAAAGCATAGAATTCTACCGCATCAGCTTCTCTTTGGGCGTTATCCACTTTGTTTACGGCCAGAAAAACGGGTTTATTTACTTTTCTAAGCAGTTTGGATACATCTTCATCCATTCCGGTAACTCCAGACTCTACATCAACCATAAAAATAATGGCATCGGCCTCGTCTATGGCCAATTCTACTTGTTTATCGATTTCCTGTTCAAAAATATCATCGCTACCAAGCACATAGCCTCCTGTATCAATTAATGAAAACTCCTTTCCGTTCCAATCACTTTTTCCATAGTGACGATCACGGGTAACACCACTTACGGCATCCACGATAGCTTCGCGACGCTGGATCAATCGATTAAAAAAAGTGGATTTCCCTACATTTGGTCTTCCCACAATGGCTACAATAGCGCCCATCTGCATTAATTTTTTGCAAAAATACCATTATTTATGCATTAAAAATGATACCTTTTTCAATCAATTTCAATGATTTATGAGTGATTTAGCCAATGAAATTGTTTTGCGTCCGCGTTTTGAAGTTTCTTTAAAAGAAGATATTGAACAATTAAAGTTGATTTTTGACAAAAGTATCAAGGAACCTTTTTTGATAAAACGATTGGATGAGCACGTTTACATCAAGTTTAAAAAGTCGGCAACCACCTTTTGGAGTCCACAGTTGCATTTGGAGCTTACATCGTTTGAAGAAGGAATAAGCAAAATACATGGTGTTTTTGGCCCCAATCCTACACTATGGAGCTTTTTCATGTTCTTACATTTTGGGGTTGGCACTCTCTTTATTATTCTGGCAGTTTTTGCATACTCCAACTACGCTCTTGGCCATGACATTACATTTTGGGCCGTTGGAATGGTCTTTTTGATACTTATCTGGTTTATCTTATACGCTTTTGGACGGTTGGGAAAATCAAAAGGAAAACCTCAAATGGAACAATTAAAAGGCTATATGAAAGATTTAATTTCAACTTTAAAAAAAGATTAGCGGACTAAATAGTATTTAGCCATTGTAACCAAAACGTTTGAGTTGCCTGGAATTGCTTCGCCAATTTTTATTTACCTTAACATAGAGTTCTATATGCACCTGCTTGTCGAAGAATTTTTCCAAGTCTTTTCTGGATTCCACCCCTACCCTTTTTAGCGCACTCCCCTTATGCCCTATAATTATGCCCTTTTGTGTATCCCGTTCAACCATTATTACGGAGCGGATTCTAATAATTTTTTCATCCTCAAAAAATTCCTCCGTTTCCACCTCAACGGCATAGGGAATTTCCTTTTTATAGTGCATCAATATTTTCTCCCGAATGGTTTCGTTTACAAAAAAACGCTCTGGTTTATCTGTTAATTGGTCCTTGGGATAGTATGGTGGTGCTTCTGGAAGCAATTGCAAAATCCTATCAAAAACTTCCTTTACATTAAAGTTTTCCAATGCAGAAATGGGATGTAGTTCTGCCTGCGGAAGGACATCTTGCCAATGCTGAATCTGCTCTTCCAAAACGGATTGTTCAGAAGTGTCTATCTTATTTAGAAGTAATAAGACCGGAATATTGCTGTTTTGAATTTTTTTGAAAAAGGCCTCATCTTTTAACGCTTTTTCTCCAATTTCAACCATGTACAATAAAACGTCAGCATCTTCAAAGGCTGATTTCACAAAGTCCATCATAGAACTTTGTAATTCATAGGCCGGTTTTATGATTCCAGGAGTATCCGACAGAATTACCTGAAAATCATCTCCATTGACAATCCCCAAAATCCGATGTCTTGTGGTTTGTGCCTTGGAAGTGATTATAGAAAGTTTTTCGCCCACAAAAGCATTCATCAAAGTGGATTTACCCACATTGGGGTTTCCGATAATGTTTACAAAACCTGATTTATGCTTTTTCATTCTTCAATTTTGAAAAATACGTTTTAGCCGCCGCATTTACTTTAGGGGCAAGCAAAAGTACGGCTATCATATTTGGAATAACCATTAAAGCGTATGAAAGGTCTATGAGATTTTTCACCAACTCTAAGGATGCAACTGCAGCGAACACGATCATAATTACAAAATAGTGGTTGTAATACTTCCCAATTTTGGCATTGGTCAAAAAAGAAAGACACTTTACGCCGTAATATGAATATGTAAATAACGTAGATAGTGCGAATGCAGAAACAATGACCATCAATAGCACACCTCCCCAATCTCCAAGGGAAGTATTAAATGCGTTCAAAGTCATTACAATTCCGCTTCCATCCTCTAAATAAGCACCGCTTAAAATTAAGACCACCGCTGTAAAGGTACAGACGAGTATCGTATCTATAAATGGCCCTAGCATCGCCACCAAACCTTCACGAATGGGTTCTTCGTTTTTAGATTGGCCATGATACATGGGGGCGCTACCCAAACCTGCTTCGTTTGAGAACATGGCCCTGCGAACACCGATGATAATCAATCCCCATATCGATCCATTTAAAAAAGCATCAAAATCCAAAGCATGATTCAAAATTAACTTAAGGGAAGGCCAAACTAAAGAGGCATTCATAATCATTACCACAATTACGGCCACTAAATACACCATCACCATAAAAGGCACTATGGTAGTGGCCACCTTGGCTATTTTGGACAATCCGCCAAAAATGACAAAGGAAGTAATAATGGCCAGCAAGAAACCTATGGTTATTTTCCAATTGAAATCGCTCATGGCAAACAAGGAATCTGAAGGTTGAATCACACTCATAAAAGTCTCTGTAAATTGGTTGGCCGTAAAAACTCCTAAGAATCCAAATATTCCCGCAATACAAAAGAAAATGGCCAACGGTTTGTACTTTTTCCCCAAACCCTGCGTAATATAGAACATGGGGCCTCCTTGTAATTTCCCTTCGGAATCCTGTCCTCTAAACATTATGGACAAACTACAGGAATAGAACTTAATCCCCATTCCTATCAACGCTGTCATCCAAATCCAAAAAACTACTCCGGGGCCTCCGTCGTGAATGGCTATTGCCACCCCAGAAATATTTCCTAGGCCAACAGTTGCCGCAACAGCAGCGGACAATGCTTGAAATGAGCTGACGTCGCCTTTGGCATTCTTATCATCATACTTACCCCTAGCAATGGCAATGGCGTGCCCAAAATACCGGTAGGGTAAAAACTTGGAATACAAAACCAAAAATAGTCCTCCACCAATAAGTAAAATGAACATAGGCCATTCCGTTCCGGAAATTGCCTTTACCAAAAAGTCGTTAAGTTGCTCCATGGTTTCGAAGGTAGCTATTTCGATTAAAATTATAAGAGGTTCATTGCAAATCCCCAAGTTTTTCAAATATGGATTAACTTATTTGGAAATAATAGTTAAATGGTTGTATATTTGCCGTCCACATCGCGGGATAGAGCAGTAGGTAGCTCGTCGGGCTCATAACCCGAAGGTCACTGGTTCGAGTCCAGTTCCCGCTACTAAGAACCCCTTGGAAATCCAAGGGGTTTTCTTTTGGAATAGATTGAACGCTTTTATCACGTTTTACAGAAAAATAAAATAGAGAGGATGTTATCTTATTGATAAAATAGTTTCTCAATCATAAACAATTATTGAGGCATGGTAACAAATTTGATTCATTTTTGTCTCTATTTTGTTAGCATTAATCCAAGGATGAAAATAATCCCACCGTCCCCGATAGCTTGCAGGTAGCGGCGGTAAGCGTACTTTTTTTTAGACAGTCATGGCGGTAACGTTGTGGCTTTTTAGCTAAGTTTGATATGTATGGAGTAATAATGAAAAGATGGCTACAAGATATAATCTTGCGGCAGCAGGGGGAAAGAAAAGAGAAGAAAAAAATGATTGACAGAAAAATTAATTTTAAAATTTATGCAGGAATATTCCTGATAATTACCATAATGTTCTTCATAACAATATTCTTTTATGACGGAATAAGAATGGGAACTACTGATTATGGGACTATAGTTAATTCAATTGTTTTAGGATTGGCAGGGTTACTTCAATTTCCATTCAATACAATTGTAAAACCATCATCGGATTCTATATACTTTTTAGGGATTTTTATCAATATAGCCATCTATACATTCCTAATATATTACGCTTTGAAGTTTGTTTTAATTAAAATGAAGAAAAACAATAGTGATAGTTAGCAATGTAGCAATTTAGTTGGTTTGCTAATTTTTAACCCCAACCCTTAGCGGTGCTACAGCACTATTTAATGGTAATATAAGCGAAACACATTGGGAAACAGCTAATGATAATACTGCTAGGAACTACCAATATAATTACGACCCCCTCAACAGAATTACAAGCGCAATCGATGATACAAACGATAATAGATATAGTCTTACAAATGTATCATACGACAAGAACGGGAACATTCAAAAACTGAAAAGGAAAGGGCATCTAGTGGGCATACCGACCATTGTTACCGATTTTGGAGTTATGGACGACCTGACCTACACCTATATAGGAAATCAATTAAAAGCCGTGGACGATGATATAGCTGCAAGTGCGACCCCCGCTGCCGCACGAATCCTTTCGTGTGGGAAAGAGTTACAGAACTATGAGTTAACCAAACTATTTACTTTTTGTTTTTTTTAAGTACTGAAAAATAAGAATTGTAAAAATCAATACCACGTTACATAGTCGCGCGGTAGTGTGCGACAGGAACAGTATAGATTTCTCGCATTGCTCGAAATGACGCGGACTAAACCAGTCATTTCGAGATGAAATGCAAAGCATTGATTGAGAAATCTGAAAAAGATTACATGGTTATACCAGCTCCGCAGTAGTTGCACTGCTGCGGGCAACATAAGAGTAAACAAAACATACCAGATTATAAGCCATGGCAATACTGTTGTGGCTTTTTTTAGCTAAGTTTGAGTGCTAACAAGGGTTGCCACAAGATATAATCTTGCGGCAGCGAGAGGGCCATAAACAACTAAAACAAAAATTACATGAAAAAAATAGTTTTTGGATTACTCATTTTGATTTTTGCATTGACAGGGTGCGCTACTAAATTCTCACATAAAATTGAAAAAACGAGCAATGGCGCTACCATTTATTTGGATAGCCTAACCGTTCAAGTTGAAGTGGTGAACAAAGCCATAATCCATATAAAAAAATATAAAGGCACTCCAACGGATTCGACAATCCCAGATTATGTGACGGTTTTAAAACCACAAGATACCGCTTGGGATTTAAAAGAAGAGGCGGAACATGTAACCTTAAGTACAGATGATGTTGTAGTTAAGATCAGCAATACTGGGGTTATTCGATACATGACCAAAGAGGAGGATACCATAGTTTCAGAAACCAACGACCTTACCTATATTAAACCAAATAAAGGGGACGGAAATGCAGTATCCCAAGCATTCCTAGCTGGGGAAGAAGCTATTTACGGACTGGGACAATTTCAAAGTGGTGTTATCAACTGGAAAAACATGCCCATTAGGCTACAACAGGACAACCAGGAAATAGCTATTCCTTTTATTGTATCTACCAAGAACTATGGAATATACTGGCATAATTACAGTATTACGGACTTTAATGTTACCGAAAATGAGGTTTTGTTTACCACCACAATCGACGAAGAAAAGAAAATTCGTGAAACCACCTTTACGCCAGATAAGACAGGGGTTTATACTTTTATGGTGGAATCCAATAGTCAAAACAAGAGAGGTAAAAATTGTGAGATACGCGTTGCCATAGAGGATGATAACATCGTTGACTACACAGTCTTTTGGGCCCCCGTTTGCTATTCCGGTCAGAAATATTTAGAAGCTGGAAAGCCCTACAAAATAACCTTTCAGAACACCAACTCCCTTGAAATGGGGCGCTTATTTTACAATGAACCGGACTATAACAAAACCGTGTTCAGCAGCAAATTTGGGAACACCATCGACTATTATTTTGTGCATGGTGAAAATCCGGGACAGATTGTTTCCGAATATCAGGGTTTAACGGGTAAAGTCCCTATGTTTCCAAAATCTGCCTACGGGTTCTGGCAATGTCGTGAAAGATATCATAATCAAGAAGAACTTTTGGAAAATGCCAGGGAATACAGAAAAAGGGAAATACCGGTTGACAATATCGTTCAGGATTGGTTTTATTGGCCAGAAGGAACCAAAGGGCCGGAATGGGACAGTAACAAATATCCCAACCCAAAAGCTATGATAGATGAATTGGACAGTTTAAACCTGCAATTAATGGTTTCTGTATGGCCTGAGGTAATCAATGATCCTTTATTGAAAAAATATGATTTGGACCAACATAAACTAGAAGGCACCGATTTTCTTGATTTTACCAATAAAGGAGTGCAAGAACGCTACTATGGAATGCTCAAAGATTCTATGTTAAACATTGGGGTATCATCCATTTGGCTGGATGGTTCCGAACCAGAAAGCAGGCCTGATGACAATTTTCAAACGTCCGTGGGCCCTTTTGGCGATGTAGCCAATTGCTATTCACTGTTGGTCACAAAATCAATGTATGAAGGAATGCGCCAAGATTACCCTGATAAAAGAGTATTTAACCTCACGCGCTCCGCATATGCTGGTCAACAACGTTATGGTGCTGCATCCTGGTCGGGGGATGTATCGGGCACATGGAAGCAATTTTCAGAACAGATTCCCGCCGGACTGAACTTTGTTATGGCCGGTGTACCGTATTGGACAACGGATATTGGTGGATTCTTCAGGGATAGTAATTCGCTCAATCCCATATATGACAGTCAATACACGAATACTGAATATATTGAATTACTCACACGCTGGTTCCAATATGGTACTTTCACTCCACTTTTTAGAATTCATGGTTACGTTTCTGAAACAGAAATATGGAGATATGGCCAAGAATTTGAGGAAACGGCCCGCAAGTTCATTGATTTAAGGTATCAGTTAATGCCTTACATATATTCAGAGGCTTGGAAGGTAACAAAGGAAGGGAAATTATTGATGAGTCCACTTTCTTACTATTACCCAAAGGATTCAAGTACATGGGAAATAAAAGACCAATTCTTTTTTGGAGAATCCCTCTTGGTTGGTGCTGTAACCAAATATGGGGAAAGAAGTAAGGAAGTATACTTGCCAGAAGGTAGGTGGTACAATTACTGGACCAGTGAAAAAGTTACTGGTAAAAGGCAAGTTACCGTAAATGCCCCCTTGGATGAAACACCACTATTTGTTAAAGAAGGAACTATTTTACCCCTTGGCCCAAAGGTCCAATACACTTCACAACCCACGGAAAAACCTCTCACGCTCAAGGTTTACACGGGCAAGGATGCTGAGTATACATTATATCTTGACGACAACGAATCCTATGCATATGAGCAAGGAGTATATACAGAGATTATAATAAACTATACCGAATCAAATCAAGAAATAAGCATAAAAAATGGCTCAGGAACATATATCGACTTCAATCAGAACCCTATGCATTTTATTATTGAGAAGGTAGGTATGGAGAAAGAGGAAAAAGTAATCTTTAATGGAAATAAAGTACAGGTTCAGTTATAACAATTTGTACCAAATCAAAGGTTTCAAGTTAGAAACAACAGGAAACAACCAAAATAGCCACTAAAATGACTCCGTGATTAAAAATCCACGTTCAACAACTGACCACTAATCTGAAGCATCTGGAGCTCTGCCAATTTAGCATTGTACTTTGCTTGGCTTTGGGCCAATTCCGCGTTCAACAGATTCAATTGGGCCTGTCTGAACTCTATGGAAGTAACCTGTCCCAATTTGTAACGTTCATCAGTGCGTTTAAAATTGTCTTGATTCGTCTGTAGATTCTTCTCCTGCACTTCCAGAACATACAGGGCATTGGTATAGCTATCCCAGGTGTTTTTAATATCGCGTTCCACTTCCAACGCAATCTGTTTCTTCAAAAGTTCCTGGTTTTCATAACCGATTTTGTTGTTTTTGATATTGGTTATTCCACTTCCTCCATCAAAAAGATTCCACGTAAGACTTACGGTGCCCGTATAACCACTTGTTGTATTCTGTAACAAGAATGCAAGTGGGCTATTGTTATTGGATTCGTTCCAACCGTAGGTGCCTGTTAGACCCACTGTGGGCAAAAAAATACTTTTTGCGGCCCTTGCATTAAATTTGCTGATGTTGATATCCTTTTCCGCCAATTGAATTTGAATGTTGTTCACCTTGGCCTCGTTATACATATTTTCCATTTGAAGCCCCGGTACAAATACCACCGTCGTATCCACCTGAAACTGTACATTAAGGTCTTGGTTCATCACAACGTTCAAATCCCTTATGGTGTTTCTCAACTGCTGTCTTGAATTTAAAAGGTTGATGCTATCGGTATTGATGTCGACCTCTGCATTCAACACATCCAAGCCTGTATTCTGTCCATACTCAAACTGATACCGCGCCCTAGTAAGTCGATCTTTGGAAACAGCCAGGGTTTCCTCCAGGTTTTTGGTGCTTTCCATCAGTCTAGCTACCTCGTAATAGACCGTAAAAAGTTGTACAATAGTAGTTTCAATGGTTTGTCGTACTTCAAGTTCCGACTGTTGGGAACGTTCCTTAAAGCTTTTGTAGGTGTAGTATCGATTCAACCCATCAAATAAGGTATAATTTACATCGACAGAGGCATTATAGCGCCTAGTCTCAACCCCATCCGCCGTTCGCGTTTCTCCACTTGCCAATTCACCTTCGGTACTCTGAACATCAATACTACCCCCTCCACTAGCGGTTACGGTAGGCAAATAACCTGAATTGAGAATGTTGGCATTATTGTCATCAATCTTTTTGGTGTTTCTAGCGACTTGGATACCCAGATTGTTCTCCAAAACAAGATCTATGGCGTCTTCCTTGGTCAAGAGATTTTCTTGGGCGTTGCCGAAATTTGATGTGAGAAATAAAAAAAGTATGAGAATATAAAAATTTTCCCTCATTATATAGATTCTTCTAATGCTGTTGATTCTTTTTCTGTTGACTTCGAATCCAATTCTTGTCCATTTAAATGCAATCCGTTCTCTTGATGTTTCATAAGTTGTGCTTCTTTTTGCTCAATAATGGCACGTTCAACCTCTTCTTTAGTAATTCTGTTACCTGTCCAAAGTCCTTTGAAACCAACTTTTGCACTATTGCTAAATGAAAGAAATATGGGCAACATTATTAAGGTCAAAATGGTAGCGAAACCTATTCCATATGCAATAGAAATGGCCATAGGTTTTAAAAATTGTGCCTGTCTACTTTTCTCAAAAAGCAAGGGTGCCAGACCAGCAATCGTTGTAATAGAAGTTAAAAATATAGCCCTAAAACGGGAACGACCCGCTTCGTATATTGCATTTTCAAAGGTCATCCCCTTGCGCAAATTTCCATTGAACTTTCCTATAAGTACCAGACCATCATTTACCATAATCCCAATGAGCGCTATAATTCCAAGCATGGACAAAATATTTATGGAAAAATCCTGAATCCAGTGCCCCCATGCCACTGCGGTTAAACTAAACGGAACCAATAGCAGCAATAATAAGGGCTGACTAAAACTTCTAAAGGTAAAGGCTATGGTAATATAGATGAGGAACAATACTGTAAGTCCCACAAAATTCAAGGAATCCATAAGTTTTTTTCTTTCCCGGTTCTGCCCCTCATAGGAAGCACTAACCGTTGGGTATTTTGATTGTATCTCTGGCATGACCTCATTTTCTATCCAAGCCATAATATCTGGAGCACTGGTAGTTTTGGCATCCTTTAGATCTGAGCTTATTTGTATTTCCCGCTGACCATCCAAGTGATTGATTGCAACATCTCCCCTTGCAATACTATAACTTGCAATTTCCTTTAGTGGAACACGGTCACCGGAAGGGGTTACAATGCGCATTTCGTCCAAATCCATGATTGAGGATCTATTTTCGCGATCATACCGTACCCAAACTCTAATTTCATCCTGTCCCCGTTGAAAACGCTGCGCCTGGGTACCAAAAAAACCTGCCCTAACCTGATTCATTATAGTTCTTAAATCCAGTCCCAATAAATAGGCGCTTTCCTTTAATTTCAGCTGAATTTCCTTAATCCCTGCAGGATCATTGTCGGCAACATCCTTTAACAGCGCATTATTCACCATGGCTTCCTTTAACTCATTTTTCGCAGCCTTTAGCTCGGTAATGTTATTTCCAAGCAACGATACTGAAACTGGGTCTCCCCCAAAATTCCCGCCAGAGCCATAAATTAAACTTTCTACACCTATAACAGGACCTACCAATTCCCTTAGTCTATCAGTAACGATATCCGCCCTTACGGCATCCGGGCGTTCTTCTCCCGGTAACATATTAATAATTAAACGAGCCGTTGAGGAACCAGGGCCCACGTTTTTTATCATATTCACAAAAAGTTCCCTATCATCGGTGTCTTTAAGATATTTCTCGGTTAACTCTTGGTTCACCTGAATTGCTTTTTCTTGGATAAGACTTATGATGGAATCTGTAACTTTTTCATTGGTCCCATTGGGCATTAAAAGTTCAACCGCAACGCGATCGCTTGCAACTCTTGGGAAGAATGCAGTTCTTATGATTCCACCTCCAATAGATCCAAAAGTCAGAAAAAGTGCCATTACAAAAAATGAAAACGTAAGGAGCTTGTATTTTAAAGCAAAATGCAATGCAGGGCTATATAATTTATCCCGCATCCAAGCCATGGCGCTATCGCCCAATTTATTGATTATTCTGAGTTTTGAAAATACTAGGGCTATTCCGGTTTTAGGTGCATCACTTTGTTTTTTTAAAGCCTTTGAATGTGCCAAATGCGCTGGTAAAATGATAAGGGCTTCTACCAAGGATACTACCAGGGTCAAAATTACGATGACCGATACTTCGCTAAAGAACTCCCCGATCCTACCATCCAAGAAAAGAAAAATGGAAAAAGCCAAAATAGTAGTGATAATTGCTGAAACAATGGGTGGAATTACCTCTATGGTTCCATCTACAGCAGCCTGAATTGGGCTCTTACCTTTTTCGTAATGTTGGTAAATATTTTCTGCTATCACAATACCATCATCCACTAAAATACCAATGACTATAATCATTCCAAACAAGGAGAGTACATTAATGGTAACATTGACCATTGGCGCAAAAATGAACATTCCCAAAAACGCGATGGGCAAACCAAATGCCACCCAAAAAGCCAATCTGGTATTTAAAAAAAGAGAAAGAAAAATCAACACCAAAATCATCCCGACTATGGCATTTTCTTTCAATAAATCAGTACGCTGCACCAAAGCAACAGATCTATCGTTTACCACACTTAACTTAACATTGTTATATTTTTGGTTGAATTCTTCTAGGTACTTTTTTACATTTTCTGCAGAACCTATCAAATCCTCCGTATTGGTACTTGTAATACTAATATTTACGGCAAGATTGTCATTATAATATGCTGTATTTGGCGTCTCTGAAAATCGATCACGGATTTGTGCCACATCTCTTAAGCGTACCGTTCTACCTGTTGCATCTCCCCTTACCACAACATTTGAAAGCTCATCACCATAGTACGATCGGTTATTGGCCCTGATCAGATATTCTTCAGAATTGGTCTTTATATTTCCCCCGGTCACCAAAATATTGGCATTGGAAACGGCCTGTGCTACCTCATCAAAAGAAATGTTATAGGCCAACAAGCTATTTTCATTGACTGCAATTTCAATTTCCTCCTCAGGATACCCTGATATTTCAATTTGGGAAACCCCGTCAATGGCACGTAAATCATTTTCTACCTGCCTTCCAATCTGTTTTAAGGTTGCCAATGAAATTGCATCTCCACTTACTGCAAAATCAATGGTTTCCCTTACCGCTTCCAATTTGGAAACCACCAAGGGTTCCATTTCCCCAGGGAAACTGGGAACACGATCTACAGCATTTTTAACTTCCAGCAGCATAAAATCAATATCCTGCCCCTTTTCTATCTCAACATTTATGGTTCCAGAATTTTCGCTTGATGTGGAAGTAACCCGATCCACCCCTTGAAGTCCCTTGAGATTATCTTCAATTTTTAGCACAATCCCTTCCTCTATTTCCTGTGGTGAAGCTCCGGGATAGGTGATATTGATCAAAATGTTTTTAGAATCGGCAAGTGGAAAGTATGATGATTTTAGGGAAAGTGCCCCTACAATACCAAAAACAAAAAAGGCCAATATAATTACATTTACGGCAACGTGGTACTTAATAAAGTATTCTATTACTTTCCTCATTCCGCGGCTTTTTCAAGTTCTTGTCCAAAAACCTTCACCAACATGCCAGCATAAGCACCTGTCACTGGTTTGGATACTATTGTTTCTCCATCTGGTACACTTTTAAGCACGACCTTCTTGTCTGAATAATAAATTGGGTCCACGTCGATAATGTCCAAAATGGAATCCCGAACCACGTAAATCTGGTTGTTTTCCGTTAGCAATGAACGATCAACTTCAATTGCATTGGCTTCATTCTTGGCATTGAGATTTGCTTCCAGATATTGTCCTTCCTTAAGGTTATCTCCAATTACCTCAATAAACGCGGTTATGGTTTGCGATGCCTGATCAACACGGCCATTTACCCGAACCACCTTCCCCAAATACGTTTGGCTCTTGTCTAGATTGAAAAGTTCAACCTGCTCTCCTATCTGTAGAAAGTCTGCATAGGTCTTACTAATGGCAACCTCAAGCTCGTAAACACCCGTTTTAATATACTCTCCAAGTTTTTGCCCAGCCCTCACCAAAGTACCTTCGGTAACCAAAGCTTCCGTCAACACCCCCTTAAAAGGCGCTGCTATGGCATACTTTGAAAGGCGTTGTTCCAAGTTCTTTAGGTTGTAGTAACTGCTATAAATACCTCGACCGCTAATAAAATACTTTTCTTTTTCCGCACTTATCTCTGGTAGTTTTGGTGTTGTCTTCGTTAAATCAAACTGACTAAGATATTGTTGCCATTTTGGAAAATGCTCTGGGTAATCCAATTGAAGGTCTGGCATAATGGAAGTAAGCAAATTGTAAAATTCACTCTTAGCCGATTGAACCGTAGCATAGTATTCCGAAGCATCAATTCGAATAAGTGTCTGACCTGTACCGTATTCCTGACCTGCTTTAAAGAGTCTGCTCCCTGTTCTAAAAATTCCCTGAACCTCCGCATAAAGTTCTACACGATTCTTTGCCACCAAATTTCCATTGGCAGGAACCACTATGGGAACAATTCCGTTTTTTACTGTATCAACAAAAACTGTCTTTACTACTCTTTGTGCCCTTGGCCTTCTAGTTTCCTTACTATTGATAATGTACTTTGTCAAAAATATAGAAGCTCCAATTATAAAAACTCCTGCAATTGCAGAGATAAGAACTTTGCGCATTTATGGTTCCGAATTAGTTTCCACAAAACTATCGCCTTAGACCAGTGTTTTTGGTTAAAGATTTCATAAATTGATGCATACCACCTCAATTTTATGAATAAAAAAAGGGGACACACGCCTGCATCCCCAAACCAAACAAACTAAAGTATAACTAACTACTCATTATCATCAACATCTTCAAATTTTGTATCCGCCATTCGTGTACGCTGCAATTGAACCTCGTTGAATTTTGGATTTAATGTTTTTTCATCAGAATCAAAGACCAGAAATTGTTTTGTATTCATTTCTTCAAGTCCTTTATAAGAATTGAATCTATTGTTTTGTATTTGAAGAATTTTTAGGCTTGCAAGCTGTGCAAATTCCATGGGGATTTCCCCTCCCAACTGATTGTTGGCCAATACCAATTCACGCAGTTGACTCAATTTTCCCATTTCCTGCGGAATGGCGCCTTCCAAATTATTTTCAAAAAGACCCAAAGCCTCAAGTTTTGTCAAGTTTCCAATAGTATTGGGAATAATTCCCTTTAAGTTGTTACTCGATAAATTGAGCTCCCTTAAATTTTTTAACTCCCCAAAAGTTGGTGGTATAGACCCACTCAAAAAGTTATTGAATATTGAAAATACCCGTAGTTCCTTTAAATGTCCTATACCCATAGGTAAGGATCCCTTAATTCTGTTCATCTCCAATCGAAGCACGATTAGGCTTTCCAGCTTAACGATATCTTTGGGTAAAACCCCGGTAATATTGTTGAATGCAAGGTTTAAATGGGTTAACCGTCTTAACCTTCCAAGACTTTCGGGCAATGTTCCCGTTAAATTGTTTCTAAATAGATTTATGCCAACAACATGGCCATCCTTTATCTCTATTCCTTTCCAAGTATGCACAGGAGTTTCCAAATTCCATGGAATGGTCCAATTTTTACCATTGGTACTTTCAAAAAGGTCGATAAGTGTATTCTTCTCTTTTTGTGATATTTCGAATGCATTGGCAAATACTTGGCCCATCGAAAAAAGTACGATTAAGAAGAAGGTAGCTGGTCTTACCATATGTTGAAAATTCAAATTATAAGAATTTACTTACAAAATAACTAAAGGAAGATAAATCCTACAAATTAAATAGGTGAACGGGTGGTATTTTGTTGTGAAGGTGCCTATAAGTGTGGTTAAGGAAAAATTTGTGTGTTAACCCAACAACTCTAGGTCGTTCGATACTTTTTCCCAATCCTTCATCAAAGATTCCAAAAGATGCTTTTTTCCTTGGTAATCATCAAAAAAACCTGTTTTGGCAATGGTAGCGTCATAGTCTAGAAGCAATTCATGATCAATTGAAGCAATTTCCTTTTCCAATTGGGAAATTTTCTTTTCAACACCGCTTAGTTTATTTTTTAAGGATTTTAGTTTCTTTTGGGTCTGGTAATCGTTTTCCTTTATTGGTGTCTTTTCTATTTGGACCTTTTTTTTATCCCCCTTTTCAATCTTCCTAAAGTCCTCCGCTTTGCGCTGCTCCAAATAAAAGTCGATATCCCCCAAATATTCTTTTATACTTCCCGCTTTGAATTCGTACACTTTGTTGGTTAACCCTTGTAGAAAATCCCTATCGTGTGAAACAAGAATTAAAGTCCCTTCAAAATTTTGGAGTGCATGTTTCAGTACATTTTTGGATTTTATATCCAGGTGATTGGTAGGTTCATCCATAACCAATACGTTGAACGGCTGCAACAACAATTTGGCCAATGCCAAACGGTTACGCTCACCACCTGATAATACCTTTACATATTTGTCCACCTCGTCTCCCCGGAACAAAAACGAGCCTAAAATATCCCTTACCTTGCTTCTATTCCTTTCATTTGCAGCATCGATCATGGTATCGAGAACAGTCTTGCTGCCATCTAAATATTCGGCCTGGTTTTGCGCAAAATAGCCGATCTGAACATTGTGTCCTCTTTTAAGTTCACCTTCATATTCCAATTCCTCCACCATAATCTTGGCCAGCGTGGTTTTACCCTGCCCATTTTGTCCAACAAAAGCGGTCTTGCTGCTTCGCTCCACTAACAGGTCTATCCCCTTCAAAACTTGTTTTTCACCATAGTTTTTGGAAAGGTTCTCAAGTTCCATCACCACCTTTCCCGGAGTTATGGAAACCGGAAATCGCACATTCATTACGCTATTGTCATCCTCATCTACTTCAATACGTTCAATCTTGTCCAACTTCTTGATAAGCGATTGTGCCATGGATGCCTTTGTGGCTTTGGCCCTAAACTTTTCTATCAGCTTTTCCGTCTGTTGTATCTGCTTTTCTTGGTTCTTCTGCGCATTTAGTTGTTGTTCCTTGATTTCGCCTCTAAGTTCCAAAAACTTGGAATAGGGCTTATTATAGTCATAAATACGTCCCAACGAAATCTCAATGGTCCTATTGGTAACATTGTCCAAAAACATTTTATCATGCGAAACAATGACCACTGCACCGGAATAATTTTTTAGAAATTGCTCCAGCCAAATAATAGATTCTATATCCAAATGGTTTGTGGGCTCATCCAAAAGCAAAACATCGTTGTTTTGAAGCAATAGTTTGGCCAACTCAATACGCATGCGCCAGCCGCCTGAAAAAGTGTCGGTCACCTTATCAAAATCATCTCGTTTAAATCCGAGTCCAAGCAAGACTTTTTCAGTATCACCTTGATAGTTATATCCTCCTAAAATCTCATACCGATGTGTTACATCCGTTAGATCGATCATTATTTGATTGTAGCCCTCACTTTCATAATCCGTGCGTTCTGCCAATTCTTGATTTATTGTGTCAAGTTGTTTCTCCAGGGATTTAATTTCATAAAATGCTTGATAGGACTCTTCCAAAACCGTTCTTCCCAATTCAAAATCGATATCCTGCTTTAGAAACCCTATTTTGATGTCCTTCTCCATGGCTATGGTCCCCGAATCCGGAGCCATTTCCTTGGAAAGCAATTTTAATAGGGTAGATTTTCCAGCACCATTTTTTCCAATAAGTCCAACACGGTCCCCTCCGTTGAGCCGAAAGGCGATTTCCTCAAAAAGATACTCGCCACCAAAAGCGACAGAAAGGTTATGGATATTAAGCATATTTATAATAAAAATTCATTATCTTAAAATCAGCTTTTGGTATTGATATTCTATGGTAACATTGGCTACAATTCCTACCTTTGATAAAAGCCTTGCAAATGTTAAAAAAAGGAAGCAAACTCTACAGTATTTTAACAGGAAGTTGTCCTAAATGTCATGAGGAGAGCATGTACGTTAATAACAATCCTTATCGATTATCGCAGATTTTTAACATGCATGAACGCTGTTCCAATTGCCATACCAAGTATAAAATTGAGCCCTCCTTTTTTTATGGGGCCATGTATGTAAGTTATGGTGTTGGCATCGCCTTTGCCGTTGCCGCATTTGTAGTGGCATTTCTTATCATTGGGGCATCTCTTATAGGCACTTTTATTGCCATTGTGCTCACCATGATTGTTTTTATGCCAATAATCATTCGTTTATCCCGAAATATTTGGATCAACCTTTTTATCAAGTATGAACCAAGGCAAATAAAAAGTCAGTTGGAATAATACTTTTTCGTAAACCTTTGAATGTCGATTTCCGGATCTAGTTCCAAGCCTTTTTCAATGGTATTGTACAATCTGGTTGAAACATCTGGGGCAATGAGCACACCCCTAGACCCTAGACCATTTAAAACCCATAAATTTTTGTGTTCTGGGTGTTGTCCTACCAAAGGTCTTCTATCTACTACCGTTGGCCGAATTCCCGCAACATGATCAATAACCTCAAAATCACATTTTAGGAAGGTCTTTAATTTGTCCAAAAGCTCCTTTTTTGCTTCTTCTGTAGGCAAGTTGGTTTTGTCTTTCCATTTGTATGTTGCTCCAATACGATACAAATCGTTCCCCAACGGAATGCTAAAAACCGATGATTTGATAACACTGTCTTCTCTTAAATCCGGTGCTTTTATGGTGAGCAGTTCCCCTTTTGTACCATTTAAGGGGAGATAACTGAAAAAAGGGTTGTTTTTAAGCCCATAGCCTTCGGCAAAAACAATTTGTTTGGCGTTTATTGATTTATAAGAAATATGCCCCTCAAAAGCTTCAAAACGGGAAAAATCGAACAATTCCGTACTAAAACATCCTCGTTCTTCTAAATATCTGGTATATGACCCAAGTAATGTCTTTGTATCGATCCTACCAGTGTATTTTACTTCCCCATAACCAAAGGGAGCATCAATGCATTCATTTTTATTTTCGATGATGGTTGTGGATAAAAAATAATCAAGACCCTTACGATCGGCAGCTTCAAACCAGTTGTTTTGTTCTTGAGTCGATGTAAATCTGCGCAAGACCGGGAGTTTATAATCTAGCTTGACATTTAGTTTTTGTTCCAAACTTTCGTAAAATGGAAGGGCTAGATCCATTTGTTCCTCAGCGTTCCAGGCCATGGTAAACCGTTTTAGAATCACCGGATTATAAAGGCCCCCGGCAACAAGGGAAGATGTTTGCGAATGGTCGGAAATCACCCGAAAAGTCTTTCCTTCCTTTTCCAACACCTCACAAAAGGAAATCCCGGCCAAGCCCAAACCAACAACAATGTAATCCAACATTTCGCAAAAGTAATCATCCTTGAGTGGATTTGGCAAGTAGTGAACGGTAATCAGTCTTGAGTTCAGGGTTATGAGTTCAGGGTTATGAGTTATGAGTTATGAGTTATGAGCAAAATTAACTGGTAACGGAAAACCAACAACTGCCAACTAAGAACTGACTTTGTTACCCATCACCTTTTTCCCTTCTGCCTATCAATGCACGGTAAACAGTAAACAATTATCAATGATTGTCAACTCACTAACCAACTATCCCACTAGTTCACTAATCCCTGAGAACTGTCAACTGATTACTGACAACTGAACCTTCCGAAGGCCGAAGGCCAACGACCAAAGGAGGAACCATTTTACCATCAACGAAAACCCGCAACAAAAAAACGCCGCACTTTCGTGCGGCGTCTATATGAATTGAATTGGAAATTTTAATCTAAATAGGACCTAATAAGCCCACATGTCCTGCTCTCGATCCCGGATAACCTCCTTGATTCTTTTGGCTTCCAATAACTGGAACAGTGCATTATCAAAAACGTAGTCGTCTATTTCACGGTCTCCGTGAACATTATCCTCTTTATAGATTACTGCATTGAAACGTCTTGCGTTCAACAGCATATCAAAAGTAATTGGACGTGCCGAGTTACGCTGATTGTAGACCTTGGCTTCGTGCAAAACCTGTCTTGCTGCTGGATACCAGACCCAAAACAACTCTACCTTGTTCTCTCCAGGATCTACAGACTCATCATCTATAAAGTTTACATCTGGAGCAACAGGGGCAATACCCAATAAGCGGTATTTTAATTCTCCCTGACGCTTGTCAAAATACCATATTCCCTTGATACGGTACTCCTCAATATCGGCAGCTGTTAAATCCCGCTGATTAATAAACTCAGCAGAAATTTGTTCGCCGGCATTGATTTGTTCGTATCCTAAGTCTGTGGTATCCACTTTGCTCAAGGTTGCGGACAAATCCTCAAACTTTCGTTTTTCACTAAAGTATGAGTCCGTATATACTTCGGTTAAGCTACCATTCCTGATATTTTTCATCAATACATGGTACAAAGACCTTCTATCGGCTCCAATACCAATGGTATCGGTAGGATAGTACATCGGAAAATTAACACGCTCGTCAAGGTCAATTACTTCCCATACTGTTTTGGACCAAAGGATATCTCTATCATCTGTATATCCATATTCTAATGGGGCATCATTGTCCTGCTCTATTTGAGCTTCGGTTTTCTTGCCTATGTCATCAGGTAGCTTGGCATTCAAAATGTTTGCCTGAGCCATGATAGACATGGGAAGTAGCGTTAAAGCTCCAATTAAAAATACATTTTTCCAATTCATGATTTATCTGTATACTTTTAGTTTGTAAGCTCTACAACAACTGGCGAAACCTTTTTCAATTTATAGGTTCTGTTGTTTGAAATAAAAGCTTGAATGTCAAATATCTGAACTGCCTCACCTCTTTTTGCTCTTTTTAGAGCAGATTTGGCCTGCGAGTTCAATTTGTTTCCTTTTACTACGATTGTAGGCTGACCTGGCACTTTAAATTTAAATCCGCTTACAGCAAGGTTCAAATCAAAATCAAAGTCTTCCAACATAGCACCTACTGTTGAAATCTCAAGATTTCTTCTAGGCATTTTAACGCTACCTGCTTCACCACGTACGGTACCTCCTGGCCTTGGAATATCCTTGATACGGAAGGTTGCTGGCGTACTGATTCTTTGACCATCAGGTAAAACTCCAGAAGCACTGATTGTAACTTCCCTGCCTTTTCCAGGATTCATAACATACTTGCTTCCACTTCTCTTGGAAAGTCCAGGAGCAGATGCAGAAACTTTGTTATCAGGAATACCAGGAATAGAAATGGTCATTGGGTTAGCAACCCCACGGTATACCACATTCATTTTATCTGCAGCAATTACAGCGGCATTTGGCTTGGAAATTGTAGCAAAAGAATTTTTAACCTCTACAGGAATTTCCTCTCCATCTTGCTTGAAGAACATGGTCCCAACGATTTCATGATCACCAGGGTTACCGGCACCAATCAACATTTGAACACCACCAGCTTCTAGCTTATAATCTTTACCTTCAGTCAGTTTTCTACCGTCCAACGTCAACTCAGCCTTCACTGGAGTAGATGTTTTATCGGTTTTACTGATGATGATTTTA
The DNA here is from genome assembly GCA_039985375.1 of Flavobacteriaceae bacterium. Taxonomy (GTDB): domain Bacteria; phylum Bacteroidota; class Bacteroidia; order Flavobacteriales; family Flavobacteriaceae; genus Flagellimonas. The sequence goes on along the minus strand of JBDWSS010000107.1, from coordinate 14,828 downwards.
CCATCGTACTTATCTCCGTTATAGAAAGCAGATTTAGAAGCTTGCAATGAGGTAGCAAAGTTTGTTAACGATACCTGACTGGTAAGCTCACCTTCCAACATGGATTTTAAAGCATCTTCTTCCGTAGCTTTAACATCTGCCTGAAGCGCTGTTAGTTTAGCCAAAGAAGCAACTAATGGATAACCTTCATAATGATAGTTGATCCAATCTTGCTTTGTACCATCTCTTTTCTCTACTTTACCATTCGCATCTCCTGTTTGAAAACGAGCCTCTACGGATCCTTTCAATTTTGGAGAAACTATAGCTGCAACCTGCGTCTTATAGTCATTGATTCTTTTCATGAATTCCTTACCTTCTGGTGATAAGTTATCTCCCTGAAAAAGCGTCTGATCTAAATAATCAGAATTGTCCATTCTTGCATAATCCTTAGGATCTTCAAGCTTTTCGGTCATTCCTTTTTTAAGGGTTTCCAAGTAATCATAATACTCTTGGGACAAGCCTTTGATCTTCTGCGCATTTTGGTATAATTCACCATATTTTGCTGAATCTTCTTCGGATTTAGTTTCAAGACTCGCCAAGAAATTGTCATTACTTTCCGTAGTCTTGATATTGGAAGTCTCAAGCTTTTCGTTCATGATACCGAACGCTGCAAGAACTTCCTTGCTCATATTTAAGGCCAACATCGCGATGAAGATCAAATACATGAGGTTGATCATCTTCTGACGTGGTGTTTGTTTTCCTCCTGCCATGTTTTTCTAATTAGATTTATAATTTATTTGATCTGGGTTTGGTATATCAATTAACAGACCCTAATTAGTTTTTTGCCATTGCAGATAACATTCCACCATAAACACCATTCAATGAAGAAAGGTTGGTTGCCAAAGACTCCATTTGGTCTTTCAATGCACCTGCATTCTGAACAACTTCTTCGTTGATAGAAGCTTGTCTGCTTGCGCTTTCCAACTGTACTTTGTACAAGCTGTTCAAAGATTCCATTTGAGCGGCAGCATGGGACAATTCTTCAGAATATTTTTTAGTATGCTGAATTGCATCTGTAGTTGGGGCAATACCTTTAGCAGCTCCTTCAAAATTCTTGATGCTATCACCTAAACTTGTGAAAAGCTCAGAATCAATATTGGCATCTTTTAAAAGATCATCCAATTTTCTTGAAAGAAGCCCTTCAGCCTCTTGAGCTTGCTTAGCTTCATTCTTGTTTCCTTTGGATTGACCATGGTTCAATTCAGGATACACCAAAGACCAATCGTATTCATCATCTACTGGTTCAAATGCGCTAATAGCAAATATTAATGCTTCGGTAATAAGTCCAACAGCAAGAAGCAATCCACCGGTAAGCGGTCCAAATTCCCAGTGAAGGATCTTAAATAATGCACCAATAATTACTACCGATGCTCCAAGCCCGTAGGCCATGTTAAATAGTTTTTTTGTTGATTTTGACTGTGCCATAATTTTAATTTTAATTAAGTTATATAAATAAGTATTTGGTTACTAGTTTATATAATGCTCTCTCGTTTTTATTGTTATTAGTTTGGAAGCCCTTGCCCCTTTGTGGAATCCTCTTCGCCCATATAATCTTGAACGGTTCGGAAACCAATGTAACTCCTTGCAGAATCTTGGTATTCATAATCTCTTGTACTTACCTGCAAGAAGTAAGCAACATCTTTCCAAGATCCTCCTCGGATAACTTTTCTTTTGTTCTGCTCCGAACCAATATTCGGGTTCATAGTAGAAAGGTATTCATAGGCGCCTTGATCAAAACTGGAGCTGGTCCATTCCGATACGTTGCCCGCCATATTGTATAAATTGAAATCGTTTGGCTCGTATGATTTTGCCTCAACAGTATACAATGCAGCATCTGCGGCATAATCTCCACGCTGTGGCTTAAAGTTGGCCATAAAACATCCTGTATCGCTTATTACATAAGGTCCACCCCATGGGTACGTACCGCCTTCAATACCTCCTCTAGCAGCATATTCCCATTCCGCTTCTGTAGGTAATCTAAACTGATTCACAAATTGTCTTCCACGACTTTTTTGATCATCATTTTTAAACTTGGTTCTCCAAGAACAAAACGCTTTTGCCTGCTGCCAGTTTACACCAACAACGGGGTACTCACTATATGCATCATGCCAAAAATAGTCATTGTGCATAGGTTCGTTATAGGAATATTCAAAATCACGAATCCAAACGGTGGTATCCGGATAAATTTCCAATTCCTCTTGTTTGATGAAATCTTTTCTTCTACCACTTTTAGCTCGGGCAGCAGATTCAATATCCATCCAGTTGTATTTATATTTTAATTGGGTTACATCTATGGTCCTCAATCCATTATAGCTTTCCTCTTCTGGAATGTACAATGAATCCATTACCTCTGAGTAATACTCATCTGGATATTCTGATGTATCCCATACCAAATCAACATCTGTGTTCAATGCTCTTCCTTCATAGCCGGTTTCTCCTAAACCAGCATAGTTATCAAGCATATATTTGTCATAAACAGACATTCTTGTGGTATCAGCATCCTTAAAAGCATACTCTCCAATACCGTCATCTTCTGGGCTAATGCCCAATTCATCAGCAAGAATGGCCAATTTGGTTCTGGTAATGGAATCCTTTACCCATTCTACAAACTGCCGGTATTCACTATTTGTGATTTCCGTATCATCCATATAAAATGAACGTACAGTTACTGTTCTAGTGGGAGCATTCAATACTTTTGCCTGATCCTCTTCAGCTTTACCCATAACAAAGGAGCCTCGGGGAATCAGTTCCATTCCGTAGGGTTTCTCTGGATACCACTTTTTTCCTTGGGCTCCAACGAGTTCACCTTTTGACTTTGATTTTGAACCACAACTAGTGAGTAAAAAAACAAATGCTAGAGATGAAAAGAATAGCTTTCTCATACTTTAGGTTAAATTTTCGATTTTAAGATTATAACTGTGTTGCACAAATTCATTATTCTCAAAACTGTTTTTTGAATAAATTATTGTGTGAAATCAATTAATGCTTAAAAATTTAGTTTGTTAATTAAAGCCCTTCCTATAGGCCTTGAACCACCTTTCCGGAATGTTCTGGTTGCAAGCATCCAGATAGTCTTCCTCGGTGCAAGGTAATAACGCCCCCGAATTTGTTTTAGTATGTTCTGGTAGAATTGATGGAACCTCTACCCACCAACGTTCTGTAATATGGCTTTTAAAGAAGACTAGTTCCTCGGTATCTGTTGGAACGGTAAACTTGGTGAAATCCTCGCTTTTGGAGCTTGGGAATTCTGCGGTCCTAAAACTAATTCCCTCTATAAAGTACCATATTATCTGCGCTATCATCTGAAAAGCCTGCAATGAATTTTCTCCTTCATAAATTCCAAAAAGCGAAACTTTATCACTAATACCCGCGTACCTGGCTATGGCGCAAATTTCCCTGCCAGTAAAACCATTGGGGGAAAAGTTTTTATGGAGGCCCATTTCACTGGCGCGGATGGCTCGTAAGTCCAGACTTACAATATGTGCACTTCTTAAGACAGGTTCTGCCAATCCAATGTTGGATACAACATCTCCCAAGCGATATGCATCAAAGAAAAGACGTTCCATTAAATCCATTTCTTCCTGGGCATTAAAATAACTTTGATACCCGATATTGGAAAAATTAAATAGGTTATTGGGCTTATCCGTAATAATTTTACTCATATAGGAATGCGATGAAATCAACTCTTCATCCTCCCCAAAGTCAAAACGGCTATCTATGGAAACCAAGTTGACCATATTTTGAATCTTATCGAAAGCTCGGTACGTTGGAAACGTAATATCCTGGGTTCCCCCTATTATTATTGGTATAATATTTTCTTCCAGAAGACCGGCCACAATCTCTTTCACCACAAAATAGGTGTCTTCTACGGTATCTCCTTCTTCAACATCCCCTATATCCAAAATTGTGGAATTCCAATTGCCCGTCATTAAACGATACAATTGAATTCGGATTTCATCCACATTTAACTTTTCAGGTTTCTTCTCAAAGGCATTCCTGGACTCCAACACCCCAAAAATGGCAACGGTAGCATTGGCAAATACTGGCAATCCTTTTTTTTCGGTATGTTTAAAAATATTCTTTCCCAGCGCTTGTGGCGGGAGCAACTCCGAAAATGCCAAGACCTTGTCCTTTATGGGGACCAAAAAATCGAATGCCATATTATTTCTTTGCCTTAGTTTTGGCTTTGGTTTTTTTCTTAGGTGATTTTTTTTCAATAAGTGCTTGCGCTTCTTCCAAGGAAATTTTGGTTGCATCCACATCCTTGGAAAGCTCAACCTTAATTCTTCCTTTGATAATGTTATGTCTTCCCCACCTTGCCTTTTCTATTCTAATCTTTTCTTCTGGCCATTCCTGGATCAGTTTTTCGGCCTCCTTTATTTTTTTGGCTTCGATAAGCTCGACAATATCCGTTTTGGAAAGGGTATCAAAATCGTATTTCTTATTTACATTGATAAACATTCCATCCCATTTTATAAAAGGACCAAAGCGACCCACTCCCTTGGTCACTTCTTTATCTTCGTAATGTGCTATTGGGGCATCGGCCAATTGCTTTGCTTTGATCAATTCAATGGCCCTATCCATATCCACGTCGAAAGCACTTTCGCCCTTATCCAATGAGATGAATTTTTTTCCGAATCTTACATATGGGCCAAACCTGCCTACATTTGCCTCAACTTCCTCGCCCTCATACGCGCCCAGCTTTCTAGGTAATTCAAAAAGCTCCATGGCCTGGTCAAAGGTTATTGTTGTAATGGACTGTTCCGGCAATAAACTCGCAAACAATGGTTTTTCCTCTTCGTCCACCGTACCTATTTGTACCATAGGCCCAAAACGACCCAATCTTGCCGCTACCTGTCTTCCAGATTTAGGATCTTTCCCCAATACGCGCTCTCCACTGGCGCGCTCGGCATTTTCTTCTACATCCAAGACCTTGGGGTGAAAATTCTTGTAGAATTCCTTCATCATTTTTTGCCAATCTTCATCTCCAGAGGCGATTTCATCAAAATTCTCCTCAACCTTGGCCGTAAAATTGTAATCCAGAATTGTTGTGAAATGATTTACAAGAAAATCATTGACGATCATTCCAATATCCGTGGGAACCAATTTACCTTTATCCGAACCTACGGTTTCGGACAGTTTTTTCTCTTCAAGTGCATTTGCTTCCAAAACCAACTGTATATAATTACGCTGGGTTCCTTCAACGGTTCCTTTTTCTACATATCCTCTATTTTGAATCGTAGAAATTGTAGGGGCATATGTAGATGGTCTTCCTATTCCCAATTCTTCCAGTTTTTTAACCAAAGAAGCTTCCGTATACCTATATGGTGGCCTAGAAAAACGCTCCGTTGCAGAAATGAAATTGTTTTCCAATGTTTCTCCAACACTCATGGCAGGTAGCATTCCCTCTTGTTCTTCAGTCTTGTCCTCTTCATCTATTCCTTCTAAATATACTTTAAGGAATCCATCAAATTTTACAACCTCGCCATTTGCAGAAAATTCTTCTTTGTGGGAGCTGGCCTTTATTTTAACATTGGTACGTTCCAATTCGGCATCACTCATCTGCGAGGCCAACGTACGCTTCCATATCAACTCATACAATTTGGCCTGATCCCGTTCCAAGGATGGATTGCTCAATTTCATATCCGTTGGGCGAACTGCTTCGTGCGCCTCTTGTGCTCCTTTAGATTTTCCTGTATAGTTTCTAACCTTGCTATACGACTCGCCATAATTTTGTACAATAGCATCTTTCGCAGCATTCAATGCTTCCTTGGATAGGTTTACACTATCCGTTCTCATATAGGTTATTAGTCCGGCCTCATACAATCGCTGCGCAACCTGCATCGTTCTCCCAACGGAAAAGTATAGTTTCCTTGATGCTTCCTGTTGAAGCGTAGAAGTTGTAAACGGTGCTGCCGGTGATTTCTTTGCTGGTTTTTTATCCAGACTTGCCACAGAAAAGTCTGCCCTAATATTTTGTTTTAAAAACGCTTCGGCTGCTTGTTTTGTTGGAAATGTTTTGTTGAGTTTTGCTGCAAACACTTTTCCGGCAGTCGTTTTAAACTCGGCTTGGATCTTAAAGGACGCTTCCGGTTTGAAAACTTCAATATCCCTTTCCCTTTCCACAATCAACCGCACTGCAACGGATTGCACCCTTCCTGCAGATAGTCCCGGTTTTATTTTTTTCCACAACACTGGTGAAAGTTCATACCCCACCAATCTATCCAGCACCCTTCTCGCCTGTTGTGCATTTACTAAATCATAGTTGATTTCCCTTGGGTTCTCAATCGCTTTTTGGATGGCAGACTTGGTTATGGAATTGAATACAATACGTTTGGTCCTGCTTTTATCCAATCCCAATTCCTCTGACAAATGCCAGGAAATTGCCTCTCCCTCACGATCCTCATCACTTGCCAACCATATGGTTTCCGCTTTTTTGGCCAAATCCTTGAGTTTTTTGACCAAAGCTTTTTTCTCTTTGTCAACAGTGTATTTTGGCTTAAAATCGTTTTCTACATCTACACCAAGTTCTTTGGACGGAAGATCCGCAATATGTCCAAAACTAGACTCAACTTGATAATCTTTTCCTAAAAAACGTTCTATGGTTTTTGCTTTTGCTGGGGACTCAACAATAACTAAATTCTTCGGCATGAAATTGGTTTTGAAGTGACAAAAGTATATGAATTTTTCGATTTTACTTTTTTTTGAAAAATTCATCCAAAAAAAATATCCCGTTAAAAACGGGATATCCAATAACGTTATTGTCCAATCTTTAATTGAGACCTATCTGACTCATAAGCTTTATTTCGTTGTCTAGATATTCATATTGATACAAAACCTCATCCCCCACCATGATCAAATGGCTCTCCAACGGAATAACATCAAACGTAACAATATCTTTAAAATGGTTTAACGTTTTTAAGTTCTCAATATCTGTTTTATCGAATACTTTAAGACCTGAACTTCCATCGCAAATAAATAATTTTTCGTCCTTGACCCCAAGCCCGTAAGGTTCATCCATGGGGTAATCAATGGCCAACTTTGGTGCAGTTATTTCAGAAATATCCACAATGAACAGACCGCTTTCCAAAGCGCCACATTCATTCCCTCCGCGCAAAGTAACATAGGCATAGTCGCCATCAACCACAACGGGATCGCAAGCAGTACCATGTTGAAACTCTGAAACAAATGTTGGTGTAGCTGGCGATGAGATATCATAAATATACATACCTCGCATACTTCCTAAAAACAAGTGATTTCCTCTATTAAAAATGGTTTCTATATCGAACCCGGCATATACATCTTCCAAATCCTGTGGGTTCTCCAAATCTGAAATGTTGAAGATATTTATATTGTGGCTGTCCACTGCGTAGAGGTAATCATCCACTATTTTAAAGCGTGCCAAAGAACCGCCTTCCCCTGTGCTTCCATCGGTACTATTTGCCAAGGCTACATCTTCAAAAAAGATACTTCCTCCATTATTCTTCTGAACCTCTTCAATCAATCTTCGCTCGGTTACCGTTTCCCAACCAACTAGAATTTCTGTTTCATAATCATAGCCTTCGTATTCAAAAATATCGGCTTCCATAGGCCAAAAAACATTACTATAAAGCACGTTTTGTAGTCTGTTCACTTGTTCTATATTGTTCAAATCCGATATATCCAATACCACCAAATCCATTAAACTATCAGCAAATAGGAAGTCATCTTTTACAGAAATATCAACGTTTCCTGGAATTTTAATGAACGATATCTTTTTTGGTTGTTGGGGATTGCTATTATCAATTACGTGAATCCCTTGACTCCTATCGTTAATGAAAATATAGTCTTTGTAGGTATAAACCTTACCAGATTCATCTATAGGTCGTGGTGCAATTACATCCACACTTGCTGCGAATTCAGCTTTGCTCACAACCAAAGGTCTTGCTACTAAATAATCTGCGTAGTCACTGTCATCTTTATCCTCGCAGGACACAAAAACCAGTGTGACAAAGGATAGTATTAATAAAACTTTCTTTTTCATATTGCTTAGTTTTTTTGGATAGTATAACACCCAATAGATAGAAAGTCTTTAACAAAGTTGCGTCCAAACCTCTTGAAAATAAGAAAATTGGCTTTAGAAATTCTGGTAGTGTGTGGTTACGATTAATGCCCCCCTATACTTAAGGCGTAATAGCTGGGATGATTTTTTAGGGTTCATGTTAAACGGAGAAGCGGTTAAAACAACACCGCTATTTTTTGACAATCTAGTCCCTGCTCCTGTAGACTTTTCCATATTGGCAATGAAATTCCCCCTAGGAATATGCTCAGTCACTATAACATGTTTAAACTTCTCAAGCTTTTTAACCGCACTTTTTATCTCTTCGTTGGATAAATGTTGAAGTACCTGTCTTATTAGAATACAATCTCCATCGGGCAAGTTGTCCGTAACAATGTTTAAACACTGGAATTCTAATTTTTCACTTTTAAAAAGTTCTTTGTTTCTGTCAATTAAATCATCAACAATATCAATTCCCAAATACCTTTTGGAGTACGGCACTAAATTTTTGCCTATGTTAAAATCACCACATCCCAAATCGCAAACAACTAAACCGTTTTCAAAATTTTTAAGAAATGAAGAAACTGTTTTAATATAAGGCTTTACTATTTTTCGAGAATGTGACCCAGAACCAGAATAAAAATCCATTTGACTCCCGCCCCATTTTTTCTCCTTGTAAATCTCACTCATCACTTCTTTCGTTGATTTGATTACATCTACAGCACTTTCAGTACCTTTCCTTTCCTTTTGAAGGAAACTTTTTAGTTTATCCAATATCATTTATCCAATTTAATTTTTTGCGAATTCTTGGTTCAAAATATAAAAAGGAACTAAGAATGGACTTAAAATTCCTATAATATTGTATTAAACACTCTGCCAAATTGTCACTAAAATAGAATAAGCACTATCTTTGCAACCCATTATAATGAAATGACAGCGAACGAAGGGACAGTGAAAATTATTGATGAAAGTCAACAAGGCAGCACTTTGGCCTTGAAGAAAAATAAAAAGAACGACAGAAAACTTTATATAGAAAGTTACGGCTGTCAGATGAATTTTTCAGATAGTGAAATTGTGGCCTCAATTTTAGCCAAGGAAGGCTTTAATACCACAGAAAAACTTGAAGAGGCCGATTTGGTCTTGGTAAATACATGTTCCATAAGAGAGAAGGCAGAACTCACCGTACGCAAGCGTTTGGAAAAATTCAATGCAGTAAAAAAAACCAACCCGGGCATGAAGGTTGGGGTACTGGGTTGTATGGCCGAACGTTTGAAGAGCAAATTTCTTGAAGAGGAGAAAATTGTGGACATGGTGGTTGGCCCTGATGCCTATAAAGATCTTCCAAACCTTATACAAGAAATTGATGAAGGCAGAAATGCCGTAAACGTTATCCTCTCAAAAGATGAAACTTATGGTGATATTGCACCCGTGAGACTGAATTCGAACGGAGTAAGCGCATTTGTTTCCATTACAAGGGGTTGTGACAATATGTGTACCTTTTGTGTTGTTCCTTTTACTCGTGGGCGGGAACGAAGCCGGGACCCTAGATCTATCCTTGAAGAAGTAAACACCCTTTGGGAAAAAGGATTCAAAGAAATTACCTTGCTCGGACAAAATGTGGACAGCTATTTATGGTATGGTGGTGGTTTGAAGAAAGACTTTGAAAAAGCCACGGAAATGCAAAGAGCAACTTCTGTGAATTTTGCCAGATTGTTGGAATTGACAGCAAAAGCCCAACCAAAAATGCGGATTCGCTTTTCCACATCCAATCCACAAGATATGACCTTGGATGTTATTGACGCCATGTCTAAGTACGAAAATATCTGTAACTACATCCATTTACCCGTGCAAAGTGGCAGTAACCGTATTCTGGAAGCCATGAATCGCCTTCATACTAGGGAAGAGTATTTTGAACTGATCGATAATATTAAAAAAACCATTCCAGACTGTGCCATTAGCCAGGATATGATTACCGGTTTTCCCAAGGAGACCGAAGAAGACCATAAAGACACCTTAAGTCTTATGGAATATGTGAAGTATGATTTTGGTTTTATGTTCGCGTATTCCGAGCGTCCGGGTACTCTTGCAGCCAGAAAATTGGATGATGATATTCCTGATGAAACCAAGAAGAGACGTTTAACCGAAATTATAGCATTACAGCAAAAACATAGTCTTTATAGAACGCAACAACATTTAGGAAAAATTCAAGAAGTCCTGATAGAAGGTACATCAAAAAAATCGGACGCCCATTGGAAAGGTAGAAATTCCCAAAACACTGTTGTGGTATTCCCTAAGGAGCATTACAATGTTGGTGATTTTGTCAATGTAAAAATAAATGAATGCACTTCCGCCACCCTATTAGGTGAGGCAGTTGATTATTCAAAGAACAATTAAGAAATATGGAAAATGTTCAATCCATAAAACAACGCTTTGAGCTTATCGGCAACGATCTAAAGCTAAATCGTGCTTTAGAGAAGGCCATACAGGTTGCCCCTACAGATATTTCTGTCTTGGTAACCGGAGAAAGTGGGGTAGGAAAAGAAGCCATTCCTAAAATCATCCATTCCCTTTCCCATCGCAAACATGCCAAATATATTGCGGTTAATTGTGGAGCAATTCCGGAAGGAACTATTGATAGTGAGCTTTTTGGACATGAAAAAGGCGCTTTTACAGGAGCTACCCAAACTAGGAATGGATACTTTGAGGTAGCCGATGGTGGGACCATTTTTCTGGATGAGGTTGGTGAACTGCCATTAACTACACAGGTAAGACTGCTTAGGGTTTTGGAAAATGGTGAGTTTTTAAAGGTAGGATCTTCACAAGTACAAAAAACAGATGTTCGTATTGTGGCCGCCACCAATATTAACATGTTCGAAGCTATTAAAAAAGAAAAATTCCGGGAAGACCTCTATTACAGATTGAGCACTGTGGAAATTGCCATTCCTCCCTTACGTGAACGCCAGGGGGACATCCATTTGCTTTTTAGAAAATTTGCTTCTGATTTTGGGCAGAAATACAAAATGCCCACAATTCGATTAGAGGAACAGGCAGTTCAATTGCTCTTAAAATATAGATGGCCTGGAAATATCAGACAATTACGGAATATTTCGGAGCAGGTTTCCGTGCTGGAGGAAAATAGGTCCATTTCAGCGATTTCACTAAACAGCTATTTACCAAATGCCAACAACAGCAACTTACCTGCTGTAGTGGAGCATGACAAAAAAGAGGGAGATTTTAGCAATGAAAGAGAAATCTTATATAAGGTTTTGTTTGATATGAAGGGAGATCTAAACGATCTCAAAAAACTTACCTTGGAGCTTTTAAAGAACAATGATTCTGAAAAGGTACAAGAAGAAAACGAGACCCTGATTCAAAAAATCTACGGAAACAAAGAAGAAGAGGTTAGCTCTCAAAAAAGTAATGTGGCCGAAGTATTGCATTTACCGGAACCAACCATGGAAACAACCGCTCCCATTACCCAACCCCAAGAAGACCGTTACCATTTTGCCGAAGAAATTGAAGAGGAAGAAACTTTATCTTTACAGGAAAAAGAAATTGAACTGATTAAAAAATCCTTGGAACGCAATCGCGGAAAACGAAAAGCCGCAGCCTCTGAACTCGGAATTTCCGAACGGACATTGTACCGAAAAATTAAACAGTACGACCTTTAAGTTACACTACATTGAGTTAAAAAAAACGAATGAAAAAATATATTTTAAAATTTGGTGCTGTTGGTTTATTATTAAGCCTATATGGATGTGGGGCATATAACTTTTCCGGTGCCAGCGTGGGAACTGCGGAAAGCTTTCAGGTAAATTTTTTCCAAAACTATGCAGACCAAAATCCAGGTTCCACCATAGTCCCTAGTTTAGACCGGGATTTTACCCTGGCGCTTCAGGATTTAATCAACAATCTAACGAGCTTATCCCTAACAGGCAGCAACGGTGATCTCTTGTACGAGGGGGAGATTGTGGAATATAGGGTAACACCCATGACGGCAACAGCCGATCAACTTACAGCACAAAACAGGCTTACCATGAGCGTTAATGTGAGGTTTTACAATAAAACAAAAGAAGATGCAGACTTTGAACAACGGTTTTCTTTCTTTTTTGATTTTGATGCTACAGCTTCACTTACCTCCATTCAAAGTGAGGCACATGAAGAAATTTTTGACCGCATCACCCAAGATATTTTTAATGCCTCATTGGCCGATTGGTAATTGACATGAACGTAGCCGATTTTATACAAATCCTTCAAAAATCGAATACCATTCTTTCCCCAAATCAAACAAGGGAATTGGAAGGTATTATTGAGGAATACCCTTATTTTCAGGCTGCTAGGGCATTACATTTAAAAGGGCTCAAAAACCTTGATAGTTACAAATACAATAATGCCCTCAAGATAACGGCAGCACATACTGCAGATAGGGACGTACTGTTCGATTATATCACATCGCAAGAGTTTGTCCAAAACAATATAGCGGACACCCTTGCGGGAAGAGCCCCAAAACTTGAGGACAAAAAGGCTATTTCTGAAGAAATCAAACCCAATGCGGCCATTGAAACCATTTTGGAAGAATCGGAAGAAGTACCGCTACCTCAAAATATCCAGGATGCCGAACAGATACTGAATCCTGCGCTTTTCAAATCAAAAAAAACAGAGCCAGAACCAAAAACCGTAGTTTCCCAAGAATCCAATCTAGAAGCCGAACTAGATTTGGGCAAACCCATTCCATTTACCAAAAGTGAAAAACATTCTTTTACGGAATGGTTACAGCTGGCATCTAATACTACCGAAGAAAATACCGAGAATGTATTGTCCGATACGTTGGAAAAAAAGAAAAAATTCGACTTACTGGACAAGTTTATTGAAAGTAGGCCAAAAATAGTTCCCAATGATAATCTAAAGGCAAAAATCAATATCAAAGAGTCTGTGAAAATGGACAAAAATGAATTGATGACCGAAACTTTAGCCAAAGTTTATCTGGAACAAAAAAAGTACAAAAAAGCCATTCAAGCCTTTAAAATATTGAGTTTGAAATATCCAGAAAAAAATGGTTTCTTTGCAGACCAAATTCGGGCAGTAAAGCAGCTACAGAAAGAAAACGAATAAGATAGAGACATGAGTACGTTTACAATTTTTTTAATATTGATTATAGTTGTGTGCCTTTTGTTGGTTTTGGTCATAATGGTTCAAAACCCAAAAGGAGGCGGATTATCCTCTTCATTTGGAGGGAGCGGAAACCAAGTTGCCGGAGGAGTAAAAAAAACAGGGGACTTCTTGGATAAAAGTACCTGGACACTAGCGACTTTATTAGTTGTTCTGATATTACTTTCAAATGTTTCCCTGAAAGGAAGCTACAGTCAGGCAGACTCTAAATTATTGCAAGGCGATGATATTGAGAACACAGTTCCTGAAGAAACCGTACCGGAACAAGTTCCTGAAGCTGTACCAGCTGCGGACAATACTAACCCAGCGGACAGCATCAATTAAATGACAAAATAAATACAAAATGCCAGCTTGAATGACAAGCTGGCATTTTTGTTTTCTAATAATGTCAGCTTTTCAGCAATGGCATAATTTCTGTCCAAAGTTTCCAGAATTTGTAAAACAAATACCTAAAAATTAATAATATGGCTAAAGTTAACATCAAACCATTAGCAGACAGAGTTCTTATAGAGCCTGTTGAAGCTGAAACAAAAACAGCTTCTGGTATCATTATTCCAGATACTGCAAAAGAAAAACCACAAAAAGGAAAAGTAGTAGCTGTTGGCCCAGGAACCAAAGATGAAGCAATCACTGTAAAGGTGGGAGATACGGTTCTTTATGGAAAATATGCCGGAACCGATTTGAAATTAGAAGGTTCTGATTACCTAATAATGCGTGAAAGTGACATTTTAGCAATTGTTTAATTAAAAATCAACTAAGAAAATGGCAAAAGATATTAAGTTTGATATAGATGCTCGTGACGGTTTAAAAAAAGGTGTGGATGCCTTGGCCAATGCAGTAAAAGTAACCTTAGGACCAAAGGGAAGAAACGTTATCATTAGCAAATCATTTGGCGCCCCTCAAGTAACCAAAGATGGTGTTACCGTTGCAAAGGAGATTGAATTGGAAGATGCCCTTGAGAATATGGGTGCCCAAATGGTCAAGGAAGTCGCTTCCAAAACCAACGATTTAGCTGGGGACGGAACAACAACGGCAACCGTTCTAGCGCAAGCAATTGTAAAAGAAGGCCTTAAAAACGTTGCAGCTGGTGCAAACCCAATGGACTTGAAAAGAGGTATTGACAAAGCAGTGGAAGCAATTGTTGAAAACCTATCAAAGCAATCCAAAAAAGTTGGGGATTCTTCAGAAAAAATTAAGCAAGTAGCTGCAATTTCTGCGAACAACGACGGAACTATTGGTGACCTAATCGCCCAAGCTTTTGGAAAAGTTGGAAAAGAAGGTGTTATCACAGTAGAGGAAGCAAAAGGAACAGATACGTATGTTGATGTTGTTGAAGGAATGCAGTTTGACAGAGGGTACCTTTCTCCATATTTCGTTACTGATTCAGAGAAAATGATTGCCGATTTAGACAATCCATATATCCTGTTGTTCGATAAGAAAATCTCTTCAATGAAGGATTTACTTCCCATATTGGAGCCTGTAGCACAATCTGGAAAACCCTTATTGATCATTGCCGAGGATGTTGACGGTGAAGCTTTGGCCACTTTGGTTGTAAACAAACTAAGAGGTTCTTTAAAAATTG
>JBDWSS010000106.1:0-152727 GCA_039985375.1 Flavobacteriaceae bacterium | reverse complement strand
GTGAAAATGTCATAAAATGGGGCTTTTGGCAAATTAAGCTCCGTTACCGTTTGGGTTTCCAGGTTTATCTCTACCAAGGTACCCGTATTTTGAGAGAGGTCACCCCACTCTGGAACGTCAGCTACTCTTACTACATTGGCGTATGCAATGTTGTCGCCAGCGTACCAAGCATTCCAAATGGCTATGGGTTCTGCAAATTCTGCTGAAAGATCCAATACATAAGAATCATCATATTCTCCATCTTTAATTCTTACAAAAACAGAGGGCTTATCGGCCACCTCATCATGTTCATACCATAATTCACTGGTCATATTGTATTGATAGATATCCCCGTTTTCAACCACAAAAGACCCATTGGTTCGGTAACCAGCGGTCATACCTGCGGATGCAGTGGAAACTAATATCTCAGGATTGGTCATCGCAGGATAATCAAACTTAACAGTTACCAAAGAGTTAGCGAGTTGTGTCCAATTTGGTTCTCCGTAGAGCGTGCCAAAATAGATTTCATCATCCTGCACCACCGCATTGTTCCATAAATTGATTTTACTGTCTATTGCTGGGAAGGATACGAAACCTGAACTGGTAGCAGCAAAGGATTCAATGTCCACTACGGCATAAGGTGCCTGCCCATCACTTGGGCTTGACAATAACAGAATATTCCCATTACCATCCAATTGTATGTAACGGAAGAAAGCACCGGGAGTCAATGCCGCAAGAGAAATGGACGGTTCTACCTTAACAGGTCCGTTCTCTGTTAGTTCAAATTTATCCAATAGGCCTTCAGTATTGTTAAGTATGTAAAGGTAACCACCTTCGCTGGCCGCTAATCCGGCAAAGCCTTCGGCACCGTTCCCAACAATGGATATGGATCCTGACAACAGTTCATCAACTGTGGTAAAATATGATTCACCATCCACTTCTGCAGATACTGTGAACATAGTATTAAGAACATCATACACATCATCTGAATTAGCTACATAACCATCTGGTTGGTCACATGCTTCTTGGCTCACATCAGCATTTCCCAAGCCATCTCCATCGGCGTCTTCATACCATGTTGAGACTTCACAAAAGGCAACGGTGTCATCCGTATCATCACTGTTGGAAACGTAACCTTCTGGTTGCTCGCAGGCACTTGTGGATGAAGCTGGGTCACCCAAACCATCGTTGTCTGTATCTGCATACCATGTTGATGCTGTACAGTCATCATCACTACATGCCACAAAGGCTATGGTTGTTGCCAATAAGCAATAACTTAGCATGGTTTTTAAAAATTTATTGATTTTCATCATCATAGGGTCATTTAAATTAATTGTTATATAGAATTGTTTTACTGAGTAATTTTATAATTGATTTTAAAGAAAATGGCCCTTCCTGGTTTTTGGAGCAAAAAATTGTCATAGATCTGTTCATTTAACATATTGGAAAAATCTAGCGCAAGGGATAATTTTTGCGATGGAAAGGTGTATCCAATACCCGCATCAAATACCAATTGCGTGGGTATGTTATCCTTTGTGTCTTCATTGCCCAAACTGGGCCAACGAAGAAAAAATTCATGAACATAACTAGACTGGAAGTATGCGAAAAGTTTGGATTCTTTTTGAACAAAGTCCCTAAGGCTATACTCCAAACCAGCATTGGCCATTAAATAGGGTTGGTTTCTTAAACGGTCACCAAAAAGAATATTATCATTCCCATCTTCATCTATCCTCTGACGATTTCTTAAATCCAAATAAGTTCCGTTTAAGTTGACCTTAAAGTTTTGGCCATAATCATAGATTAATTCGAGTTCTACGCCAGGGCCACCCAATGCCCTTATGTTTATATACTCCCCGGTTTCTTGTCCGCCAGATACAAGTAGTTGCAATTGATCGGTTACTTTTCTGTAAAAACCGCTTAATGCTATTTGAAGCCCGTGATCATATCCAAACTCAAATCTTCCCAATGTAATTCCCAAATTGGCATTAAAGCTTTGTTCGGGTAGGATATCTGGATTACTTTGTAAGGTTACACCATCTCCAAGCGCTTCTGTTGCGGTAGGCATCCTTGTGGCTTGTTCTGCAGAAGATTTAAGTAATAATTTTGGAAATACCCTGTAAGAAGCAGCAAATCCGCCTCCCCAGTTAGAAACATTGTTTTCGCGTACAAAAGTTTCATATTCCGAAGTATATATCAATTCGTTGATGGAGGAGGTAAAACCATATTTCTTTAGAAATACATTGGCGAGAAGTTTATTTTCAAACGCTATACTTTCCAATGATAGTCCTGCTGAATGGGAGGCTATCTTTTGAGGTAATAAGAATGGAATTTCATAGTCTTCGGCAAATGGATCATTCCCGGTACGTTTTGTACTTGAATACAACAGGTTGAATCCCAATTTAAGATTTAATGGTAACCGGAGGGTTGTATTTAGCCTAGATATATAAGATTCATCATTTAGCGTATAAATGGATCTTCTAGAGCCCCGCCCCCTTTCTCCTCCCAAAGGATTGGTCCCTATTTCTTCTCCTCTCCAATCGTATCTTACCGTGGTAGTATCTATTAAAACCCCTTCAATATCAGAATAACCTGCAAATACATTTACATTTAATCCTTTAGCTATAAAGTCATTTTTCCGGTACGCGATACTTGGCATTATAACCTTTTCATTGTTTCGCATTTCACCGTAAACGTGTCCCATGGTTTGGCCCGTCTGCACTCCCTTTTTTTGGTCCGTAACCAATAAACTAATGAAGAATTGGTCTGCCCATTTCTTTTTGGTAAAGCCGATATCCACCTTTGCGCTTACGGTTTGAAAGTCGTCATTAAATCTTTCGGCAGGGTTATCTTTGGTAAATTCAATGATTCTCCCTGTTCCCTCTTCGCCATAAAAAACGTTTCTACCCCAAACTTTATAGTTATTGTCCGAGTAGGTGTAAAACGTTGAGAGTTTGGCAGTAAATCCGGATTTGGATCTCCATTGTCCGTGTATGGCGGTCCTGTGTGTATTAAACGAACCAAAAGAATAAGAAGCTTCGACGAAGTTGGATATATTTTGATCTGTTACCAGATTAATGACTCCTCCCAAGGCATCCGAGCCTAGTTCTATGGGAACTACACCTTTATAAATATCAATACGTTCAACAAGGGCTATTGGAAGATTATTTATGGAATAGGATGAGCCATAATAATCCATAGGAATGCCATCGATAAAAAAGCGTATGGCATTGCCAGACATCCCATCCAAGGAATATTGGAAATCGGAACCCACCCCACCTGTTGTTCGAACCCTTACCCCAGGAGACCGGGCCAAAACAGTGTTAATTGCTACACTTTGCGATTTTATCTGTTGCGTTTCTATTGCAGTTACGTGGAACCCTTTTTTCTCTATTCGCGTGGATTTTGATTCACCAACTATCTGTACGTCATCTAGTTGTGTAAGGGAATTTTTTAATTGGACGTTTATTGGTTTTGAAGCAGTGGTAGGGTCAACCACAAACTGTTGACCCGTGAAACCAATGCCTGAGAACACTAAAGTCTGTATACCTTCTGGGATTTCAATTTTGAAAAAACCATCCAAATCGGTTGAGGTGCCCAGAGTTGTGCCCTTCACAAGAATAGTCGCTCCAAGTATGGGCTCTCCCTGTGGGTCCTTGACAGTTCCGGAAACAACGTGCTGTGCCACGCAAAACTGGACAGTCAAAAAAAAGATGGAAAAAACTAGGCTGGTTTTAAGAAATCTCACTTAATTTAGACTAAATATAAATTAGAGGCAAAAGTGACCAATATTGATGGTTTTTAAAAGAAGAAATCCGTGAACGACGGTTTTCACCCCGTCAACGTCACAACCTTGTGAAATTAATACGTCAAAAGATTCCTTAGCTACCGGAACACGACTGGGTGAGACGCTTTTTTAAGGATATTTACCAAATGAAAAAACTAACGGCCCTTATCAAAAAAAACTATGGTGAGATTGTATTTCAACTCATTGTGGCCGTGGTACTTTTTTTCTTTTATTCCTATAACCTGGATAATAGTTTTACACTGTTTCCCTATAAGATTTTATTCTTTTTAAATTATGCATTTGCGGCCCTGCTCATTAACTATGTACTGTTGCCAAAAATGTATTCCCAAAAAAAGTTCCTGTTATTTTTTGGTTCGGTTTTGCTGTTGATATTCATTGTCATTCTTATAGATGAATTGGTTTTGGAACAGATTTATTTTCCGGATACTAGAGGTAAATACTTCCCGGGAATCTGGTTTACTTTGATAGAAACACTCCCTATAATCATATTCTTTGTTGGTTTCAAATTTGCCTGGGATTTTAATAAAAAACAGGGTGAAATTGAAAAACTAAAAACCTTGGTACAGGAAAGTGAACTGCAATTTTTAAAGTCACAGATAAACCCGCATTTTTTGTTCAATAACCTCAACAATTTATATGCACATGCCATGGAGTACTCAACAAAGACGCCATCCATAATTTTAGAATTATCCTCTGTACTACGATACATGTTATATGATTGCAAGGAACAGTTTGTCCCCCTTGAAAAGGAGATTGTCCACCTTAAAAATTATACTGCACTCAATGAACTACAAATAGAGCATAGGGGTGAAATAGGGTTTGAAACTGGAAAAATACCCTCTGGTTATACCATAGCGCCATTGATTTTAACGGTTTTTATCGAAAATGCCTTTAAGCATAGTACAGCTAGCCAATCTGAAGATATTAGCATTGAGATTATCATAAACACCACCCAAGAGGGTTTCTTAACTTTTATTTGCAAGAACAGCTTTTTACCGGTAACCAATACAGAAAAGCTATCCAAAGGTATTGGACTCATCAATGTTAAGAAGCGATTATCCCTTTTATATCCAGATGCACATGAATTGGAAACCCTAAAAGGGAATAATTTTTTTAAAGTTACATTAACCATACAGCTAAATGTTGTTGACCTATGCTAAACTGTATTATAATAGAAGATCAACCACCAGCGCAACGGATTTTAAAAAAATACATTTCAGCTGTAGATTTTATGAATCTAAAGGAAATATTTACGGATGCTATAAAAGCATTGGACTATTTGAAAGCTGAAAGTGTTGATTTAATTTTTTTGGATATCCATTTGCCTAAAATTTCCGGTATTGAGTTTTTAAAATCCATGCCTGATCATCCAAGGGTAATCCTGACCACGGCTTTCTCAGATTATGCCTTGGAGAGCTATCAATTCAATGTGGTTGATTACTTATTAAAGCCCATTTCCCAAAAAAGATTTTTACAGGCGATTTCCAAGTTGAAGGTTTCCCTAAAGGAGGGTTCGGGTAAAAGTATACAAGAAACTATAGTCATAAAGTCGGGACATGAACTTATTCAATTGAAGGTTTCCAATATCTTATTTATCAAGGCGGATTCAGATTATACAGAGATTGCAACTGATTACAAGACTTATCTAAGTAAAGAATCATTAAGACATTGGTTGGGTATTTTGGATAATGCTCGTTTCTGTCAAGTACATAGGTCCTATATGATAAATATTGACCATCTTCAGAAAGTATCGGGAAATACAATTCACTTAAGGCATACCATACTACCGCTGGGGCGAGCCTTTAAAAAACACTTTATTGACAACTTTTTAAAGTAGTTAAGACCTATGTTCCTATGTTTTGTGAGCTGGTCTATTTTACATGAATACAGCTACAGCTTTTAAACACGAATTAGGTACGGCTGGTTCTAATTCCCATAATCAATAACCAAAGGCATGTGCCAATTTCACCAATGCTGGCGGGAATGGTGATATAGTCCGAAATCCAAAAGGCATCATAATTTGAAAAGGCAATACGGCCAGCAAAATCCATAAAATAACCCATGCTTCCTGCCATTAAAAAAAAACCTAAAAGCTTGGGTAAAAAGCCCGATTTGAATACCAAATAACCGAAAGGGAACAACCATAGGCCCCAAAATGCCTGTGCTACCAGATTTCCGTGTTGGTACGATCTTAAAGTAAGCATAACCTGTGCTTGAAGCTGTTCAACTGAATTCGCCCTGAGATAATCCGCTTCGCCAAGTAAGGAAAGAATATCCAATTTATGTGTTAAATTAACAAATGAAATCGGGACGCTTACAATAGCCAAAACAACCATTAACACAGCACAATTTTTGTTTGTTTCTTTAAAGAGTTGAAATAACACCAAGGGTAATAGTAAAAAGAAAATATAGCATAACAGACCGCTTAAGATCCCTAGTCGGAAGAGGGGTTCTGAGGCAGTAATATTTGTCATGGTCGTTGCTGGGTCACTAGAAACGATAAGTTGTGATGGAACATATATCAGGCTAAAAATGCCCGTAAGAACAACTAAAAAATAGAGCAAGCCTCCTAAATGAGCTGTTTTCTTATTTGGACCTAGTAATTTCATTATCTATATAGTTTGTATAAAGAAAGACGTTTCTTTTCTAGAAATGGTTGCCTAGAGCGTAGTGCATAATATGCTTTCTAAAGAAGAGAAATTTATCTGATAAGGGAGAAATGGCCAGATTCGGAACGGCCATTTTCGAAAACCAAACGGAACCAATAGTCCGATTTGGGCATTATCCTGCCCCTAAAAACGCCGTCCCAGTTGGGGTTTGCACTGTTCAATTGTTTTAGAAATTTTCCAAACCTATCAAAAATTTGTAAAGTATACTGCTGGTCAATGTTGCCAGTAATTTCCCAGATATCATTTACCGCATCATTATTTGGGGAGAAAAACTTTGGAATGACCAAGAGGGAAACTTCTTTTTGAAAAAAACCGCATCCATTTAATTCTCTACCATAAATAGTATAGGTTCCTCCTTCAGAAACAGTAAGAACAGCTTCGGGGGAAAAGGAAATTTCATCCAAGGAAAATTCAAAGGAATTCTCATAGTCAACGGAAACGGTTATGGATCCGTCTTGCGAAGAGGTTTTGGTGTCTACTAGATTTATGGGTATTTCGAAGCCACCTGAAATTGAAATATTGGCTTCGGCACTATCTGTTCCACAATCAAAACTTACGATGTAATTGTAAATGCCCGCGGCATCGATAGTAGGGTCAAAAATATTGGTCCCACTTGCCAATGGAGGATTCCATAATCCATTTGGAGCTGCATTTTCTCCCAGTCGTTCAAACAAATCAAAAGGAGCGTTGTTAATACAGGCCTCAATAACCACATCTTCCCCAGCGCTTGTTGAAGGGTCTATTTCTACCTCAATCTGAAACGATCCACTACAACCACAACTGGATTCCGGAAGGGTATATGTATATACTCCGGATACATCTACACTGGGATTCAAAATATTTGAGGTGGACGCTAAATTCGGGCTCCATACTCCTCCAAGCTCAATCGTGTTGGGGAGCAGGCTGGACAAATCTATAGGAGAATCCGAAGAGCAAAGTGCAACATTTTCTAGAATATTGGAACTTTCTTCAGCTGGAGGAAAACTTAAACCTTCAAGGTTATATTCCCAAACGCTGGAAGTGCGTGTTCCTGAAAGAAGGATTTCTTCTTTTATGACGAGTTCATTTACAATGCGCTCGCCCATACCTCCGCAAAGTTCAAACCAGGGAGAATTATCCAAGGATGCAATAAAAATACCTTGATCAGATGCCACATATACCAATCCATTGGCAATTTCGGCATCGAACAAACGGATGGATTCATCATTGTTAAAGGAGTTCCAACTTGCCCCTCCATTGGTGCTTATCCAAAGCCCTCTTGCTGTTGCGGCATATAAATTGTCTTCATGTAAAAGTAGCTTATAGGCCAAGGTAAAACCATTTGTTATGGAGACTTCCCCCCAATTTAACCCTAAATCTGTAGTTTCATAGATTCTTCCATTGCTGGCGGTAACGAGAATCGTTGAGTTTAAGATTACAGCAGATTCATATTCCGTGTTTATACCCAAACCGGCACCGTTAAGGAGGCTCCATGTTTGGCCATCATCAAAAGATCTATAAACACCCTCTCCGCTGACCGCGGCAACCAATATCTGATCACGCGTGGTTAGTGCCCCAACATGGTTTCCTGGACTTGGATTAAGGATTTTAACCCAATTATTCCCATTATCATTGGATTGATAGACGCCATCATCTGTTGCGATAAGGAGAGCACCATTATATGCAATAATATCAGAAACATGCGAAGATGCAATAGAAATCAGCCCATTTCTTAATCGTGTCCAGCTTTGACCGTTATCATCGGAGCGAAATATATGTTGGCTTTCAGTTCCAACATATACCGTGGCACCTTCTGCATGCATTGATGTAATGTTTACGGCTTTAATTCCATTGTTGTTTTCAACCCAGGTCTGCCCATTGGTGGTGGACGAAAATAAGCCCTCTGAGGTAGACATGAATATTTTGCTATTTGAAAAAAGAGCATGTTCTGCAAATCGATTTGTAGTTGTGTTTTGAATTTGCCCCCAACTTACCCCTTCATTATCACTAAAGAAAATTCTACCTTCGGAAGTAGTAAGGTAGATACGATTTCCAAATGTCTCCAAGCTTACTATCGGTGCACCGGTGTTTACCGTTGCGGCCGTCCAGGAAGCCAGGTTTCCCGTGGAAAAGAAAACGGCATTATCGTCCGTAATAAACAAAGTGTTTGCAGTTGCTGATATGAATTTTATTCCCCCACTTATCAAGCTTGGTAAGGAAATGGGATTCCATGTATCCCCATTGTCCAAGGTACTGTACAAAGAATTTCCGGCGGCGTATATCCCGCCATTAAAGTTGGCAAAACCTTCAAAGAGTTCCATGGCAACACCGGTACTTTTTTCAACCCAATTGGTGCCGGCGCTAGGTGAAAAAAACACACCACCATCTTCATTGGCAGCATATAGGTTTGAACCATTTGCATAGATGGCATTAAATGTTAAATCAGCAATGTTGTTGTTTATTGATTCCCAGTTTGTCCCTAAATCTTCCGATTTAAAAATTCCATTTTCTTTGGTAAGAACATATACCAAACCATTGTCTGAGATTAAAGACCTAATACTAACGTTACAGGGGAAACCAGCATTTATGGCACGCCAAGAATTACCATCATCATCAGACCTGTATAACCCACCGTCTTCTGCAGATAAAATTAAAACATTATTGACCTCAACTATTTCTTGGAGCTTTCCACCTTGTGGCCCGTTGGTCTGGATCCACTGTGAAGAAACAAAAAATGTTGTAAGCAAATACGTGAGTATCAGTGTCTGTGTTTTCAATTTCATAGCAATGGTAGAAGAAAACGAAACATCTAAAGATATAAAAGTGTTTAATAGTGGCTATGCTTAGATCGTTAAAATGCTGAAATACTAGGGTTTGAACGATAATCGTACGGATTTTCGGGCAATTTTTTATCAACCTTATTACATCTTTGTGTGTTGCAATCTAATTCTGGTTTGATAGATACAATTTTTAAGATTGAAGTATTCCATGGAATAACGACTTTGTATCATATTCTTAATAGGGTGGGTGTTTAAAAAGTGCTGTCTAGGTTTGAAATCAAAGCATTTAAAGATTTTCCAAAATCAACCCAAAATCATATTGAAGATCTTCATGGAGTAAATCTATCTTTTTACCAATGTAGGTGAGCTGCCGATCGTATAAATTCATTAAAGTGGGGTTCCGTTGGATAGAAGGCCTAAATTCTTTAAGTTTTTGACAAAAATACAGCAGGAGTTCAACCTCAGTCTCTTTTTTTCCGGAGTAGCGAATATACTTTTTTAGGTTACGGAGGATTTTGCGGACACTTTTTTTAATATAGAAAAAGCTATTGATATTGATTTCGGAAAACTGTGTATCGATTTCTGTTTTTACGGTTTCAATATATCCTTCTTCATTGTCGGCTTCAAAAAGTAAATAGGTCAACAACTCCTTGTTTTCTTTTTTGAATTTAGATAAACGAAGACAAAGTTCTAATAGCTCATCAGGATTTCTATGTTGTAGTTCTTTTTTAATTTGGACTACTGTGGCTGCTTTCATTCTTTTAATTACCAAGTTCTTGTTCTATTTGTTGTTTCACATATTGCGCTTGCAATTTAATCTCGTTCCACCGCAGCATTTGTTCACGATTACTTCCGAATTTAAGTAATACCATTTTCCAAAAATCCCTGTTCCCTTTAAGTGCTTTCAAATCGATACTTTCCAAATTGGCAATATTTTGTACGTTTAGACCTAGCGATGAAAACCCTTCAGGATTCATAAACAAGGTCTCCACAAAAATGGGGGTAATAAGTTCATCGGTTACTTGGCGGGTTGTGCCATCATTGTCACTTTCGCTTGCATTTCGGTAATAGTCAAAAATATTTTGGCGTAATTCTTCATTTTGTACATAGCTCATTCTGCCGGATGAAACAGCCTCATCAAAAATCCCGCTATTGCTCTTAAAGTACTGATCAATTACAAACTCAAACGACCTTTCAATAAACAAAGACTTATCAATATTCGATGCATTTTCAAGCAAGTGAACAATACTGTCCAGCCGAGATAATCGCTCTGCGGATATTTCAGTACTATTTTCAATTTGAAGAATATCCAACTTAATTTCATTGGCCAAATTGGTAAGAAGGGAAATTTCTTGTTTGCGTTCTTTTTTAGACTCACTATAATTGTTCAATTGCAAAGCAATCAGAATACCAATGACCACTAAGATAATTTCCCCAATGGCATATAGTAAGTACCTTGAAAATTTGCCTTCGGAGAGCAATTGTTGCCTTATTCGGCGGAAAAATTTAATCATTGTCCTTTGGCTCTGTTAGTCTAATAATCTCATCGATCATATGTAATACCCCTTCTTCTTTAACAGTAGTTAAACTGTTGTAGAGATCCCCAGCTCTTTGGTTTAGGAAATTTCTATGTCTTTTGCTAAAAAGCGCTTTTGTGTTTTCTGGGTCATCGTCTATATCTGGATCAAAACTTTTCCTTGTCCAAGGGCCGTATTCATGCAATAGAAAATTTCTGGCGTATTCTTCTTCTTCCAAATAGTCTCCAAGAACATCTTTCCAAGAAATTAAATTTCGCCTTAAAGAGTCATTTTTTATTAAGTCAAAAGAAGAGGAGTTTAGCAGTGCTTCTACCGTACCATTTTTAGGATTGAAGGATTTGTTTCTCCAAATTAACTGATTATAATAACGCAAACTGTCCGCAAAATGTGCATTTGACGCATTTACTTTTGGGTTTTTTAGATCGAAGGTCCCTAGAATCTCCATGAACCTGATATTGGCATGAAAGCTCACTTTATTATAACTGATTATGGAGTCTAACTGCTCCTTATTGGACTTAAAATCAAGATTTATTTCCTTTAAAAAGGCAAGTTCTTTTGCAAATTCCTTTTTCTGATCATTCCAGTTGTTGATCTGCAGTGCAATCAAAATTCCAATAACCACTAGAATAATTTCGCCTATGGCATAGAGCAGATACTTGGAGAACTTGTTTTCCATAAGTAGATTTTGACGAATTTTTCTAAAGAATTTCAACATGGTTGGTTATTTGATATAAATATATGAAGAACTTATTCATGCATATCGCTGTTTCAACGGTTGCTAAAACCCTTGGATTCGGCTATCTTTAAAACAACAAATTTCAAAATTATGCGAAGACTTCTTCTTTTCCTTATTATGACCGGGGCATTGCAACTTTCAATGGCCCAAAAACAAAGTTTTTCCTATTTGGACGTGTTTGATCTGCAATATGTCTCGGACCCTCAGATTTCCCCGGATGGTAATTGGGTGGTTTATCGTCGCATGCGTTATGACATATTAAAAGATCGAGCCATGGGAAACTTGTGGATGGTAAGGACAGATGGCAGCCAACATCAAAAGCTAACTTCCAGAGAGGTCAATGAAAGCAGTCCAAGATGGTCGCCCAATGGAGATCGAATCTTGTTTTCAAGCAGTACCGAAGAAGGTGCCGAAATTTTTATGTATTGGGTAGATTCTGGAAAAACGGCAAGATTAACACAGCTTCCGTTTAGCCCAAGTTCCCTGGTGTGGTCTCCAAATGGGGAACAACTGGCTTTTTCCATGAATGTTTCAGAAAAGCCCCCGGTCATTGCAAAAATCCCAAAAAAACCTAAGGGAGCCCAATGGGCGGAAACTCCCCGGATAACGGACAGGGTATATCACGAGGCAGATGGGCGGGGCTACATTAAGCCGGGGTTCAATCATATATTTACCATTCCTTCCAATGGAGGTGCGCCCAGACAAATTACTTCAGGTGCTTGGCATCATCGCGGCACACTTTCATGGTCAAAAGACGGTTCCAAAATTTTCTTTTCAGCCAATAGGGTGGAAGATTGGGAGTACCGCTTTCGCAATAGCGAGATTTATTCAGTAGTTGTGGAAACTGGTAAAATCCTGGCTTTAACAGATCGAAATGGACCAGATTATGATCCAAAAGTATCGCCCGATGGCAAATACATTGCGTATTTAGGATATGAGGACAAGGTACAGGCCTACCAAACACGCAAATTACATCTAATGAATAGCGATGGCAGCGGAAAAAAAATAATTTCAGGGACTTTGGATAGAACACTTTCCAACATATCATGGAACTCCCAAAGTGATGGGCTATATGTTTCCTACGATGATGAGGGCAATGGTAAAATTGGAGCTATTGCAATTTCAGGAAAAGTAAGTAAGCTTGCCGATAATGTTGGGGGCACCAGTTTGGGAAGGCCATATGCCAGTGGTTCCTATAGTGTTTCAAAGAATGGGACGATAGCCTATACCCATTCACGACCTGATTATCCCGCGGAATTGGTCATCTTAAAACCAAAATCCAAGAACCCTGTTAAGATTACCAATCTAAACAGTGCTTTGCTCAACTATCGAAATCTGGGTAAAGTGGAGGAGATGTGGTATAAATCATCCATT
Source organism: Flavobacteriaceae bacterium (assembly GCA_039985375.1). Classification (GTDB taxonomy): domain Bacteria; phylum Bacteroidota; class Bacteroidia; order Flavobacteriales; family Flavobacteriaceae; genus Flagellimonas. Next base: position 139,867 of record JBDWSS010000106.1, on the reverse strand, counting down.
GATGGCCGGGATATTCAAGGCTGGGTGATCTACCCCCCAAATTATGATGCATCCAAAAAATATCCCTTTATGGTGGAGAACCACGGAGGGCCCATTTTAAATTATGGAGATCGTTTTTCGATTGAAATGCAACTCTATGCATCGGCAGGGTACATCGTTTTTTACCCAAACCCCAGAGGAAGCACAAGCTATGGCGAAGCGTTTGGGAATTTACTGTACAACAACTACCCAGGAGAGGATTATAACGATGTTATGGATGGTGTTGATCATTGTATTGAAATGGGGATTGCACACGAAGATCAATTGTTTGTGACAGGAGGAAGTGCTGGAGGTATCATGTCTGCATGGATGATAGGAAAGAACAATAGATTTGAAGCGGCGGTAGTTGCCAAACCTGTGATGAATTGGATCAGTAAAACCTTGGTGGCCGACAACTATTTTTACTATGCTGAAAATAGATATCCTGGACAGCCCTGGGAAAATTTTGAGGGGTATTGGAAATTTTCTCCCATTTCGCTCGTTGGTAATATAGAGACCCCAACAATGGTAATGGTTGGTATGAATGATCTTCGTACTCCGCCCAGTGAAGCCAAACAGCTGTACCATGCCCTTAAACTGCGTAAAATTGAGACCGTATTGGTGGAAATTCCTGGTGCAAGCCATGGGATTGCCAATAGACCCAGTAATTTGATTACCAAAATTGCGCATACGGTTGCATGGTTTGAAAAGTATAGGACCGATAAGGAAGATGAGTAAAAAGAGAAAGTATGGGTTGTGGAATGTGTTGATTCTTCTCACACTTGTAACCTGTGCTTTGGCTTTTGTGCTCCATTATAAAAATTGGCACAAAATTGAAGAGGGAAAATTTAGAATTCTCTCGGGAGTCTATTATCAAAAGATCCCAATTTCAGAAATTGATAGTATAGCACTGGTAAAGAAACTCCCAGAAATGGAACGTTCCAGTGGATTTTCATGGATGGCCAGAGAAAAGGGGGTTTTTAAGGACTCTTTGACACCATCCAAGGTCTACGTTTTTGTGGATGACCTAAGACAGCAAAAGATTAGACTTGTTCATGATGATTCACTTAAAATTTTTCTAAACTTTAAAGATAGTCTGCAAACCCAAGAAGTATATGAGTTTTTAAATACAGCATTATTGTCCAGTTTCAAGGATTAAAATTAATGGATAAGACGGATATCGTAAAGTGATTATTTTTCGAATTTTACCTATGAAAATTGTTTTTCATTTTATTTTTCTATTTCCCTTTTTAGTGCTTTCACAGAACACCATTTCTGTACATGTGCACAATGTGCCATCAGCCAAGGGCAATGTAAATGTGGCGGTCTATGATTCGGATGATACATTTCTAACTTTTGAAGGGGTAGTTAAAACAGGAACCGTGCAGGCCAATGCAGGAATGGTTCAGTTGGATATTAAAAATATTCCTCCCGGAGAATATGCTGTAGCGGTTTTCCATGATCAAAATGGCAATGATTTACTTGACACCAATTGGCTGGGAATTCCGAAAGAAAAAGTAGCCTTTTCAAAAGCAAAGATGCATACTTTTGGCCCTCCAAAATATAAAGAATGCTGCTTTTGGGTCACAAAGGATACCGAAATAAACGTTGTTTTTTAATAATATTGTAAACAACCAATTATTATTATGGAAACAATTCTATTTGCGAAGATAATGGGAGCATTTTATGGCTTTTTGGCCATTGTTTTTGGAGCATTTGGGGCTCATGCGCTTAAGAAAAAACTGACTCTGGAACAACTACATAGTTTTGAAACCGGAGTCAAATATCAAATGTACCATGCCATTGTTTTATTGGTACTCAGTTACAATCTTGGGTTTAATGACCCCGTTGAAACGTATATCGTATACTGCCTTGTTTTTGGCACATTGTTATTTTCCTTCAGCATTTACGGTCTTTGTTTAAAAACATCAGAAAGAAAAAATTTAAAATTCCTGGGCCCAATAACACCCATTGGGGGATTATTACTGGCCACCGGATGGGCTCTATTACTATATTCTTTTGTGGTTGCCGTATTAAAGCCTTAAATACATATTGCCATTTATGGTATTCAAACGAAGACGGTTTGTGGCATTGTCAATATTACCTTCAACTTTTTGTCCAACATGGCGATCCGTAACCTTTAGCTTCAGTTTTTCATCTGCATAGATTTGGCCATGTATAGTTTCCGCAGAAAGTCTTGAATTTGCCATTACAAGATCTATCTCTCCATTTATGGTAGTAAGATCGAGGTTGCCGTTATATTTTTTGATATCAATATTGCCATTGATAAGGTCAGCTGTAAAATCACCTTCAATTAGCTCAGCACTCAGATCCCCATTTATGCTACTTACCGTAAAATTGGAATTTTCTGGTACATAAAGCACATAGTTAAACGTGTACATTTTATTGGTATGATAATACCTTCGCTCACCATTTGAACGGTTTTTGTTCCATTCATCATGAAAGGATTTAAAAACAGCGTCGACTTCGGAACTTATATTTATGGAACTGGAGTTCTCCTCAATATTCAATTTGAACAAATCCAAATACTTTCCATTTTCAGTGGTTATATCGGCCTTAAAATAAACCGTTTGTTGGTCCCAGGTTTTGACATCGATATGGGAGGCAAATTTTAGGTCCACATCTATAATCTGATTGGTATAGGAAATGCTCTTTTCAATAATTTTTTGGGCATTGATGGATAGACTGATGAAGCCCACCGCGATCATGATTGCTAAATTTTTCATGACTGTTTGTTTTTTAATTACTGTTTTCTTAAATAAATATTTCCATTGGTAGATTTTAAGGAAATGTTTACACCTCCATTGTTAATGGTTGCTTTCACTTTTCTTCCCGAGATCGATTTTAAGCCATTTTTTTCCTCCCTCTTAAACTCAAAGTTGGTATAAATGTCTCCGTTTGTTGTGCCAAGCGCCAGATTTGCCGGAGTGGACGGGGGTAAGGTAACATCTACCTCGCCATTTGTGGTATAGATGGATATTGGGGAATGCTGTTTTACCGTTCCAAATTCCACTGTAATCTCCCCATTTAGCGCATTTGCCGTAACAGGTCCGTTTACCTCAATAATTTCAATACTGCCATTTAGTTGGGCATTTGCCTCAATCTCACCAGAGAAACCTGTTATCTCAATATCTCCGTTCCAAGTACTTTTTACGGATACATTCTGATTTTTAGGAAGGTAGATGGTAGCTCCTTCAGATTTCCTCAAGTTTTTTACGATTAAAGTGTTTCCATCCTGTACCACGTAGAACCCAACATCCGTATTATCGGAACCGCCCTCGCCAACCAGCTTTAGGCCTTTTGCCTTTTCCGAGGTTTTTGAATACCTACTTCCCTTAATGAGTAATTCATTGGCGTTATTGGTTTTTAATGTGATATCTGATTTTGATTCAATTTTAACCCATTCGATACCGTTTAGGGGTTTGGAGTAATCTGACTGCGCAATGCCCATGGCGGATGCTACAAAAGCGAGTAAAAGAATTGTTAATTGTCTCATGATTTTTCGTTTTTTGATGTTTATATAATTTTTGGTATTCCTAAATTGATTTCTTTTTTTACAAAGGGTTGAGTGTCCTCTTGTTCTAATAATTTCTGCATGGGGGCTATGGCCTTCTTTTCCTGGATTTTAACCAACACTTGAATAATGCCTATCTGAATACTTGGATTTTTTTCAGTTTCCAAAGCTTCAATCAATACCTGTTTTACATGTTCTGAATTACTAAACCTTGAAAGGGCCTCAAAAGCATTCAGTCTAACATTGTCATTTTCATCATATAGCAATCGATTCCCCAAAGCTTTTACAATAGCTTCATCCGGATCATCAAATTCTTCTATAAAACCTACCCCTTGAATACGCTTACTTGCGGATTGATTCTCCATTAGTGAGAGCATGGCCGTCTGTTTCATTTGTAAACTTTCATTTTTTAGAAAAACGAGGTCTTTATCTATTTTACTTTGTTGTAATATTCCTCCCGTTTGGAACGATGCTATCAAAAGGGCAATACCTGCGGCCACTTTAAAAACATTGGAAGCCCAATTGGATTTTTTTGATTTGGCAGTAAGGGGAATTACTTTTAATGTCTTGGATTTTTCTGCTTCCAAAGCAACTTCGAAATTTGAACTAAGTCTATCCGTAGGGACCGAAATAGTATCATCCTCAAAAGCTTTGAACAATATTTTCATTTCATCCAGCTCCAGTTTGCACTGAAGGCATTCGGCTAGATGTTGCGCTACCATTTCCGTATCTTCTTTGTTCAGTGCATTGTCCAAATATTCTGGAAGCAAATTCGAAACATGATCCTCCTTCATAGTTATATATTTTCTAAGTAAACTGTTTTTAGTTTTTTTAAAGCTCTGCAAACCTTGGTTTTTACAGCCCCAGGTGTACTGCCAATAATTTCGGCGAGTTCTTCATACCTTATCCCCTGAAACCTGTTCAAGATCAATAACTCCCTATCCATACCATCCAATTTATTGAGGGCGTTCTGCAAGTGGGTATAATCCTCTTCTGGATTTTCTTGACCCTTTAATTGTTTATACTCGAGCACATCAATATCATCGTGATTTTGATGGTTTCGTTTAAAATGTGTCTTTAAATTGTTCCTGGCTATGGTAAAAAGCCAAGATTTAAATGAGCCATTTTTATAGGACCCCCTATACTTTATCAATTTGTAAAAGACATCCTGTGCAAGATCTTCGCTCAACATTCGGTCGCCCGTCATTTTGTATAGAAAATTGTATACATGTCGGTGGTATCTATCAAAAAGTACCTTAAGCAAATCCAAATTGCCCGCAGAAACTTTTTGCATCAGTATTTCATCTGTTGGTGTTTGCAAAGACCGTTTTTAGTTAGGGTTCAATACTATATAGTCTGGAAAATGAAAAAGGTTACATTCCCACGTAAAAAAAAGTAAAAAAGATTATTAGCAACCGCAATTGTCGCTGCCACAGGATTTGGAAGATGGTTTTTTACGAGCAATGATAGATTTAGGTAGCATAAATTTCCAAACCAAATAGCCAATGGCCATTGCAAGTGTAATGTAAACGAAAATGTGCTGTATAGTTTCCACTAGCTCAAGATTTGAAATGCTGACAAAGCAACAAGATAAGCAAAAATACTCATGAATGTAAGTTGTGCCAGCGGCCATTTCCAACTATTGGTTTCCCGCTTCACTACGGCCAGTGTACTCATGCATTGCATGGCAAAGGCATAGAACAGCATTAACGAAATACCTGACGCTAGATTAAAAAGAGGTTTTTTTCCAGATTCGTCGAGCTCTGCGGCCATTCTATTTTTTATGGTTTCTTCCTCGTCACTACCAACACTATAAATGGTTGCCAAAGTGCCCACAAAAACTTCCCTAGCGGCAAAAGAGGTTAGCACGGCAATTCCAATTTTCCAATCATAGCCCAAGGGCTTAACAATGGGTTCAATGGCCTTTCCGGCATGCCCAATATAGGAGTGCTCCAATTTATAACCGGCAATTTCTTGGGTACGGGCACGCTCCATTAGTATATTGTTCATGGTCTGCACAGAATCCTTTAAAGACTTTATTCCAATGGCACTTGTTTTGTCTATTGAAGTGACCTTGGTGCTCTTCATATATTCATCAATGTTATTTCGAATATAGTTCTCACTATAGGGTGTAAGTCCATTTTCTAGAATACGTTTATTGACAATACTTTCCGCATTTTTAAATTCATGTGAAATACCATTCGATCCCAAAAACCAAAGTATTATGGAAATGGCCAGAATAATTTTCCCGGCTCCAAGCACAAAACTTTTGGTTTTTTCCAGCACGGTGTACGCTACGTTTTTTAGAAGGGGTAATCTATAGGTGGGCATTTCTACCAAAAACAGAGAACGACTTTGGACTTTAAGAATTTTGTTTAGGATGGAAGCGGAGAAAATTGCCATTCCAAAACCAATAAGGTACAGCAACATTAGTGTAAAAGCTTGATAACTTAAGCCCAAAAATCTACCCTCCGGTATTACCAAGGCAATTAGAATAAGGTATACGGGCAACCGGGCAGAGCATGTTGTAAATGGGGTTACCAGAATTGTAATCAACCGTTCTTTCCAATTTTCAATGGTCCTTGTGGCCATCACCGCTGGAATTGCACAGGCCGTACCAGAGATCAAGGGAACTACACTTTTACCGCTCAACCCAAAAGGGCGCATTAATTTATCCATTAAAAAGACTACCCTGCTCATATAACCGGATTCTTCAAGAAGGGAAATAAACAAGAACAGAAAAGCGATTTGAGGAACAAATACCAATATGCCTGCAATACCTGCAAAAATCCCTTCTACCAATAGATTGGTAAATACACCTGCTGGCAAGTTGTTTTTAATCCATTCGCCTGCTAAGGTCATTTTTTCATCTATAAAATCGGAGGGATATCCGCTCCATTCAAAGATGGCTTGAAAAATCAACAAGAGAATGGCAAAGAAGATAACATACCCAAACACTTTATGGGTCAATATTCTATCTAAAGAAGCTCTAAGGCCTTTGGCTTCATTAAAATCTACATGATATGTGGTTTTGAGGCTGTTGTTGATAAACTGATACCGCAAAACGGTTTCTTTATGCTGCAATTTTTTAAGCTCCGCTTTCGATTTTGTAGTAAAAGAAGTGGCATCTTGAATGCGCTTCTTTTCTATGGGCATAAAGTTTACATCCTGGGTAATGACCAACCAAAGTTTGTACAGATCTTCGTTAGGAAATGTTTTTTCCAATCGATCAAAATATTCTGGGGAAATTCGGGATGTATTTACATTGGGAGCCTTGGATAAGCTTTTAAAATCAGCAATTAACTCTTTGATATACCCTATGCCATTTCCTTTTCGGGTACTTACAAGGGCAATTTTGGTATCCAATTTTTCCTCCAGCGCCCCAATGTCCAAGGAAATTCCTTTTCTAGACATACGATCGGCCATATTAATGACTAGAATGGTAGGAATTCTTAAATCTTTTATTTGGGTAAAAAGAAGGAGGTTCCTTTTTAGGTTCTCCACATCACTTACCACAACGGCTACATCTGGGTAATCTTTATCGTTTTTATTGAGCAATAATTCAATAACAACACTTTCATCAAGAGACGTGGTATTGAGGCTATAAGTTCCTGGGAGATCAAGAATATGAGCCTTAACGCCCCTTGGTAATTTACAGACCCCTTCTTTTTTCTCTACGGTAATTCCGGGGTAGTTCCCAACTTTTTGTTTAAGGCCGGTAAGTTGATTAAAAACGGAAGTTTTTCCGGTATTTGGATTGCCTATTAGGGCCACATTGATGCTTTTGCTCATAGTGCTTGGGAATCTTCAACAATGTCAAGCTCAATTTGCTTGGCCAAAGAACGTCTTATGGCAATATGACTTCCATTTACGTTAATGTAAATAGGGTCCTTTAAAGGAGCAACTTGAACAAGCTCCACATTATTTCCCGGCAAGCATCCAAGCTCTAGCAATTTTATAGGAAGAATATTATCTGAAAATTCTTTTATAATTCCCTTTTGCCCGTATTCAAGGTCAATTACCGTAGCCACAAATTCTTATTTAGATTAAATTTAAGTAAGCACAAAAATAAGTAAAAATGAGCAGATAAGGTTCTTAAATTATGGAAAGGGGAGCGGTATTATTTGGAGTAGCTCTCTTTTAAAATTTCCAAGTCTCCGAGCAATTTTTGAATTTCCTCAGGATTGGTTCCATCATAAAACCCTCTTATCCTTTTTTCTTTATCCACGAGAATAAAATTCTCGGTATGGATCATGTCATAGGGTCCGCCATCACCATCAGTTTTAACTGCTAAATACGATTTTCGTGCCAATGCATAGATTTGCTTCTTATCGCCGGTGACCAAATTCCATTTGGTATCCACCACACCTTTTTCAATGGCATAGGTTTTAAGTTGGGCTACCGAGTCTATTGCTGGAGTAACGGAATGCGAAAGTAACATTACCTCGTGGTCGTCTAATACTTCATCTTGTATCGCTGCCATGTTTTTGGTCATGATCGGACATATGGTAGGGCAGGTAGTAAAAAAGAAATCGGCCACGTAAATTTTGTTCTCGTAATCCTGCTGTGTAATTTTTTTTCCGTTTTGATTGATCAATTCAAAATCTGCAATGGTATGGTATTTCTTTTTATAATGGAGTGTGCTGTCTACCAATTCCTGGCTTACCATATTGGGTTGATAAATAGGCAAGTTCTTTTTGGGTTGCAAGGCATTATAAAATAAGTAAATAATAACCGATGAGAGCGCCAAGAGTACGATTCCAAAGAACTTGTATTTTGCAAAAAAAGATAACATGGGTTACAAAATTACGGCTGAAGACAGTATTAGTTGCAATAAATGAGAAATTTTGTTGCCAAAACTTTCTTAAAACCGAAGGAGCTCATAGCTGCTGTTTTTTTATGACTTTGTAAAAGTTTACTTTTGTGCGTTTTAACAGATATTAGCAAATGAGCCCCATTTTAATAAAAACAATTCAATTCTTTCTTAGTTTGTCCTTACTTATCGTGCTTCACGAACTAGGACATTTTATTCCTGCGAAAATATTTAAGACCAGGGTTGAGAAATTCTATCTTTTTTTTGATATCAAGTTTTCCCTTTTTAAGAAGAAGATTGGTGAAACGGTTTATGGTATTGGTTGGTTGCCTTTGGGGGGATATGTTAAGATTTCAGGAATGATTGATGAGAGTATGGATACCGAGGCCATGAAAGAAGAGCCAAAACCATGGGAGTTTCGCAGCAAGCCAGCGTGGCAACGCTTGATTATTATGTTGGGCGGAGTTACTGTAAATTTTATTCTTGCAGTTATTATTTATATTGGGATGGCATACTCTTATGGAGATCAGTATGTTCCCATGGAAAGTTTACGCGATGGTGTTTGGGTAACGGAGAAAGAAATAGGAGACAAGATCGGAATACAGACCGGAGATAAAATTATTGCTGTTGATGGGGATGAGGTTGAATCCTTTAATAGTGTATTTATTGAGATGATCAATGGAAACACCATTACACTGGAAAGAAATGGACAGCAGATTGAAAAGGAAATCCCCATTGATTTTATTTCCACATTATTGGACGATGAAGAGAAGGTTAGATTTTTAAACTATAGAATTCCATTTTTAATAGGGGAAGTGTCCGAAGAATCACTCAACAAGGATTCGGGGCTAAAGGTTGAAGATGAAATTGTAAAAATTGGCAATGACGAAATCACTTATTTTGATCAAGCCAAGGCAATTTTAAATAAATACAAAGGTCAGGATATAGAATTAAGAGTTGCCAGAAAAGGGGGCGAATTTGCCAATATTCCGGTAAAAATAAGTGATACGGCAACCATTGGGGTAAGGCCCGCTTTGGCAACCATGAAAGATTTGGAAGCTAAAGGGATATTGAGCTTGAAGGTTGAAACCTATTCTTTCGCTGAGTCCATTCCTGCCGGAATCAATAAGGGGGTAGCCACACTTTCCAGTTATGTAAAGCAACTTAAAAAAATCTTTAACCCTTCTACAGGTGCTTACAAAGGTGTTGGTGGGTTTGCGGCCATTGGAAGCATGTTCCCCGATACTTGGAACTGGGCAGCTTTTTGGTCCACAACCGCATTAATTTCCATTATCCTTGCTTTTATGAATGTACTGCCCATTCCTGCCTTGGATGGTGGTCATGTAATGTTTTTGTTATATGAAATGATAACCGGGAGAAAACCTAGTGATAAGTTTTTGGAATATGCGCAAATGGTTGGTTTCTTTCTTTTAATAGCTTTATTGCTGTTTGCCAATGGCAATGATTTGTACAAGTGGCTTTTTAAGTAGAAAACCATTCCTTTTTGCTTGTAGTGTTATAAAGAAACTGCTATATTTGCACCCGCTTAAGGTAAAAACATTCCTCCTTAGCTCAGTTGGTTAGAGCATCTGACTGTTAATCAGAGGGTCCTTGGTTCGAGCCCAAGAGGGGGAGCATACTAATAAGGCTTTAGAGAAATTCAACTCTGAAGCCTTTTTTATTTAGACATAGTTGGCCTTAGGTTTTTCTCAAAAAGCATTTTACGCTAATTGGGAATAAACTTTATTTGAAGAAGCTTTCGAGTAACGGATTCAAGGGAAATAAGGTAAGAAGCCATAGTCCTTTTAAAAACACTTCCAAGTTCATATCGCGCACACTTTCTCCACAAACAAATACTTCCAAAAACCACCCTTCAATACATCGATTTTATAAGATTACTACTTTCTTTTTTAAAAAGGAAAATAGCTGTCAGCATGTTTTTCAAGTTTAAATGCCGATAAACTCATAAAACTAGCCGTTTACTAAATAAGACCTACAAACAATTAATTTTCATAATAACTTTCTATTCCAATGAAATTGGTTTTCACTAACTCTATTGATAAGTAGTGAGCATTTGAAAGGCTTGGTGAAGACTCAAAAATAACCAACCAATGACTTTAAAAAGTCAGTTCGTGAAAAGTGCTTGGATAGTACCTATGCTTACCTTTATTTTTAATTGTGGGATTGGATTGGGGCAGTGCCAGTTGGTCCCTTTTGGCTTTAGTTCGAATGTAGACGGTACTTTTGAAGCTTTATCTGGTGTGGCCAGTGACGACGGGTATAATAGCTCTATACTCCTTTCAGGTTGGATGCCAGGAGAGGGCTCAGTAGATTCCTGGGTTTCCCCCATGCCTTTTACCGGTTCTGGTATTTGGGCAGGCCTTGCAGACGGAATTCCTCCATCTCCTGATGGGGGAGTTTTTGTCGGTGGTTGGGTGAACAATAGCAATAACGGTGAAGCTCTTACTGCCCGTATAACCAATCTTGAAGTGGGAAAAACCTATGTGCTAAAGTTTTACCAGGCCAATGCAGGCGTAGATGGGAATACGCCGATAAGTACGGCACAAAAAGCGAGGTGGAGGGTTAACTTCAATTCCCAGACTTTTTTTAGTACCGCTATGGACTATAAGGGGGAGGGCAACCAAATATGGATGGAGGAGGAAATGACCTTTACCGTAACGGCATCAACGCAGGATTTGACATTTATGATAGATAATGATGCTACTGGTTTCAATTACGAATATATGGCCATAGATGGGGTAAGGCTATTCCATTACGAGGATACCGATGGGGACGGGATAATTGATTGTCAGGACTTGGACGATGATAACGATGGAATCTTTGATGAAGTGGAATGCCCTCCTGTAGAAATTCTAAATGTCCAAAATGCGGATGGTACTTTTGAGCATTTATCAGATGTTGCAGGGAGCGATATACCTAACAACCTAGTAGGTGTTTCATTGTTTGTTGGGATTTCTACCCCAGGTGTTGGATGGGCACAAGGGAATGGCTCTCCAGATTCATGGATTGCACCTGTGCCTTCAACTGGCAGCGGTATTTTAGCTGCAAGTGCTAATGGGATGCCTCCTTCCCCCGATGGAGGAGTCTTTATAGGTGCGAGTGTTCGGAACAATTTCGGTGAATCGTTTTTTGTTCGACTGGATAATTTGGACGTAGGTAGAACCTATGTGTTAAAATTTTATCAAGCCAATGCAGGCATTGCAGGAATCACACCTATTAACCCCACCCTGAAAGCACGTTGGAGAATCGGGGATTTTTTAGGTGCACCAATTTCTTTTAGTACTGCCATGGACTATAAAGGAGTGGGCAATCAAATTTGGATGCAACAAGAAATGACATTTACTACCACCTCACCTACAAAATGGTTGGAATTTCGAGCAGATAGTGACGGTACTGGAATGGTTTATGAATATATGGCAATTGATGGAATAAGCCTATATGCCCAACGATTAGCTGGTGATGTTTCGGATTGCTCCATAGATACTGATGGCGATGGGATAATAGATTATGTGGACACAGATAACGATGGTGATACTTGTCCGGATGCCCTAGAAGGCAGTGGTGTTTTTACCAGAAATAACTTAGACGTAAACAACAGATTGGCCGGAGCCGTGGATATTTCACCTTCAAGCCCAACTTATGGCGTTCCTTTAGTGGCGATTAGCGGGCAAGAACTTGGATCATCAAAAGACAATACCCTACGCCTTGGTTGCCCCACTAGAATTATAACCAATAGAGGTGTAACCTATAGAGTTAAAAGGGATTAATTTATACTTTATATCCTTCTTCCTCGCACAATCTCACCCATTTTTTGACAAAGATTTAAATGAAGTACCCAAAAGCTGTCTCCATCAATTTCCACTGTTTCCTCCCAATCATCATAATCTGGCAGGTTCCTTATTTTTCCATTAATCACTTTATAAACCATAAAATCGAAACATTTTGATTTTACGAGGTCTTGCAGAGAATCTGTAAATAAATATTTAGCTTCCTCATTCAAACAAAGCATATAATTTACTGTATTCGATATTTGTGGTAGCATATCACATATGTTTTAAAAATGTATATAATAACTTTAAATACCATTACTTTTCTTACATAAAATTACTTTTTTTCTTATCAAATTGAATATAAAATATCTTAAACGGTAGTTATAATGCTTTAAACGGCAATTGAATTTCTGTATCTTAAGTTGATTCTTATTCCTCATTGTCACTTCAATATGAAAATACGCCAGCTTGGAAACGTTAATATATAATCCTAAAATGCTTTATTGACCGTATATTAATAAGAAGAGATAATTCAATACCAGTCACCAACGGGTCTGTTAGGATTTATTTCCAATCAAACCTTTGAACCACTCGACCAACCACCTAAATAGCTTGAAAGTACTGACCAGACATATTATTGTTTCATTGATTTTTTTTCTGATTCTAGGTGTTACCCGTGGACAGGAATATAAATTGCGGGAAATTCCAATTGACAATAATGGAGAAAGCCATAATGCTAGGAATAAACTATATACTGACAATAATGAGGTTCTTTGGTATGGGACTTATAATGGAATTGTAAAGGATTTAGAAACCAATTCCATACTTTCTACTTTTTTGGACAAAAATGAAAAACTTTTGTCAACTTATTGCGATGTACTATTTATTGATAGCAAACATCGCATATGGGCAGTTACCGATATTGGAGTTTTTATTTCCGATAGTTTAAATGATAGTTTTGGTCGTGTGCATTTTAAAAAGGTATTAGAAGCTGAAAATGTTTTACTGAGTTCCTTGATTGAAGATTGCAATGGTAATATATGGGCCGGAACTAACAATGACTGTATTTTGAAAATTGACCCCTCCCTTAAAGTCAAAAAATATAAAACTCCAAAAAGTAATCGGGAAATAAATTCAGATTATTTTAATAGAAGTTTTTCTTATGTTGAAAAAGTAATCGATTGCAGTAAAATAGTATATAGACTAGGTAGGAAGTTATATCTCCTTGAAGAAGAGAATAGTGAGCTTAAAGCGGATTTTACGCCTACCTTAAACTATACAACAAGTAATTACCTGCACCCTGAATGGCCCTTTAATGGAGGGGATGGCATATTGATTACGGAAAATGGCAAACTTTTCCCGAAATCTGAAAACACGGTCTACAAATTTGATAGGGAAATTTTTGAGACTCATTTTATTAAAGACCTTGATATTCAGGTTACAAACCTGCCATTTCAAGAAATGATACCTATCTATAAAAGCAACAATACATACCTAAAAAACCATGCTGATTTAATTGCTATTGATCAATCAGGAAAAAAATTGGGTTTCTATAAATTGCAAGAGAGAAATGGAGAAACCCATTTGGTACAAGCACATGAAATTTCATTTCCCTATTCGATCGATGATGTTGTTGTTGATAAACATGACGTAATCTATGTCAGTAACTACGATCGAATCAGTAAAATAAAATTCAATAACCATACCTTCCATAAAATCCTTAATGATTGGGAACAAAAAGTAAGTACCCGAGGTTTTCTGGAACTACCAAACAAAGAAATTCTGACTGCCAGCTATTCAGGAACTTTTAAACTTAAACCTTCGGTTGAGGCCTATGACGAAAATAACTATTCGGCCGAAAAAGTTTTTCCAACATTAGATTACCTCAGGTCTTTTTTACAGACTAGCGATTCCACAGCTTGGTGCGTTGGGGAGCATAAGAAAATATCTCTGATAAACTTTCTTGAAAACAAGATTTTGCAGCAGTATCAATTTGAAAACCATTGGAGGTTGGCCCATTTGCAATATTATGATGTGGTGGAATATTCAGAATCTTCCTTGCTTATTGCTAGCAATTTTGGGCTTCAAGAATTTGATGTCGAGCAAAAAGAATTCAAAGAAGCTTCCATATTGCCCGTAAAAAACAATAAGGAAATTTTCATAAGAGATTTACTCAAGACACAAAAAAAACTCTATGTTGCCACGGATAGGGATGGATTATTTATACAGGACCTGGCTTCCAAAACTTTTCAGACCCTTAAAAAAGATGATGCCAATAGTTCCTTAAAAATTCCGACCAATAAGATTTATATGATTTTTGAGGATCAAGAGGAGAATATATGGATGGGCACCAATATAGGCGTGATTTATGTGGACAAGGATCTAAAAAAAATGGAGGTAATCGATAAGGTAGATGGTCTCTCCGACCTGAATGTTATCGGTATTTTGCAAGATGCTAATGGTATTATGTGGTTTAGTACCTATTCCGGGCTTTATAGATATGATAAGAGCTCTAAAAAGGTTACCACTTTTTTTATAGAGGATGGTTTAGCTTTTAATGATTTCAATCAAAATTCGTATTACAGATCATCTGAAGACCGGATGTTCTTTGGAGGAATCAATGGAATAGTTGCATTTGATAGTATCAATATCACACATCAATTAAGAAAAATTAAAATATTCCCTACAGCGTTTGAATACTACAACAGTACTGAAGGTAAGGAAACAAGAATTGATGTTTTTAATGAGAACAGTTCTAGTTTTGACTTACCACATTACAAAAATTCATTTTCCATATCCTACAGTATCAATGATAATTTTAATACGGACCATAACAGATATTTTTATAAACTGGATGGATTTACCGATGATTGGGTAGATTTAGGGAATCAGACCTCATTAAAATTACTATCCATCCCTCCGGGAAATTATGTTTTAAGAATAAAAGGACTCAACTCCACAGGTGTCGAATCGGGAAACGAACTAATGTACAATTTACATGTTTCCGAAATTTTTTACAAACTACTTTGGGTACAGGTACTAAGCGTTTCCATCATCATTGGATTGTTGGTGTTTTTGGTATTGAAAAAGGCTGCAAAAACCAGGAAAAAATACGCGTTGAACATGACTTTGATAGAATTGGAGCGGAAAACTTTGATTTCTCAAATGAACCCCCATTTCATGTTTAATGCACTGAACGAGATACGTAATAGATTGCGGAATGGTAAAATAAAAGGTTTGGACGATTATGTAACCCTTTTTTCCAAACTCGCTAGACTTACATTGGACGTTACCAGAAACGAGCGCATACAACTCTCCAAGGAAATTGACTTTATTAAAAATTACATTGCCCTAAGTAATATTGACAATGATTCTGATATTACGCTTACAATACAATATGAACCCAATGTTAAGATCAATGAGCTCGTAATCCCTCCCATGATTTTACAACCTATTATCGAGAATTGTATAGTACACGGTTTCATGGAAAATCAAACAGAAAAAAAGATTGTATTAAAAATTGAAAAATCATCCCTTTCCCAACAATTGATCTTTACTATTGAGGATAATGGATTGGGTATTTCAACAACAAAAAAGGTAAAAGGAAAGCAGCATCAATCATATGCTTCCCAAATATTAAAAGAACGGTTAAACCTTATGAACCAGATAAATCAAAGGGATCGGGAATATGATATTAATTTTAAGGACCTTGGCGATGAGCAAGGGTCGGGAACAAGGGTGACTATCAAAATTCCCTACATAAACACATAGGGCTTTTGTTAATTTTGGATTAATCAGAAAAGTTCTAAAAGCTCTGCTCTCCGTCTTCTGGCCACTGGAATCCGGTCTCCGGTATCCATAATCAAAGTGCCATCTGGAAAAAGTCTATCCACTCTTTTTAAATTGATCAAATGCGATTTATGCACCCTAAAGAAAAGTGGGGAGGTCAAGGATTTTTCAAAATGTTTGATTCCGTAGGAACTTAAATGGATATTTCCATCTGCCAAATGTATTTTGGCATAGCTGTCCACACTCTCCAAACGTACTATATCCATAATCTTTGGAAAATATGTACACCCCATCGTAGGAATGGCCACTTTTTTGTTTTCCAATGCCTGAAGCTCAATTTTTAAATTGTCATTGCCTATGGCTTTCTTTTTCCCACTTTTCAACCTTTGGAGAGCTTTAGCGATAACCCCTACAAATTCAGCCTCATTAATAGGTTTCAATAAAAAGCCAAGGGCAAAATTCCGATATGCATCAAGAGCAAAATCAGCATGGGATGTGTAGAACAACACCTCAATATTTGGTAACTTAAGTCCTTTTATGAGGTCTAGACCATTTAAATTGGGCATTTTTATGTCCAAAATCAGTAAATCAGGGTTGTGTTCATTGACATATTCAAGTCCTTTTACAGAATTTGTAAAACATTCCAAAACATTGAAATTGTCAAAATTCTTTACCAAAAGTTCTTTGCAATATTCAATATCCGATTTTGTGTCGTCAATAATTACAATGTTCATTTTTTGGTTGTTTATACATAGGTCGTATTGATTTTGTTTAGTTATCACAAGATGTGGGTTAATTTTGTTGTAATATCTTCAAAAGATCGGTTATTTGTTGAATATATTCTTGTTTGTTTCCGGATACATCCATAACCCAAATTTCCTCAATTTTACAAAGCCTTTCATAGCAGCGTTTATTTGTAGGAGCAAAAACAATCGGAATATCAAACCTTTCCAACTCCAAATAATCCATAAATTCAAAAACTTCATTAAAAACAAACATTATAAAAGGAAAATGCACATTTGGCTTTCCTTGTAAAAGAATTGTGATCTCTGAAATTTTTTTAAGACGGTGTATTTCTACTGGAGTATTTTTCAATACATGTTTGATGGCATTGCTCAATGGCCCTTGCTTGTCATATATAATTAAATCTATCTTGGTGTTCTCCATTGTACAACAATTCCTTTAAAGGAAATCTTTTATATTCCTTATTTAAAAACTTAGAGACCATAGTGATTCTTGAACAACTGAATTAATTGTTTTCCTGTATTAAAAATATTACAAGTTTTGCTGTCTAATCAATTCCAAATGTACCCTTAAGATAAAATTCCAAGGTTCACCGTTTAATAAAAGGCTCTTTTGATCTGTGTATCGACTGGTTTCATCTTTTTTATGGAAGTTGCCGACCTATTCCTTTTTTACATCTAGCGGTTTGGGTTTGTCATTGCTTATTTGAACAATAGGAAATTCTGTCCTTCTATTCAATTCCAATTCTTCACTGGTGCAATCCCGTTTTGTTGCGCAATCGTTAATTGGTTTGCGTTTTCCAAATCCTTCATAGGATAAGATTCTTTTCTTGGGAACACCATTGGCGATCAAATAGTCGTATGTTGACTTTGCCCTAGCCTCAGACAGCTTATCGTTGTATGTATGACCACCTACTGGATCGGTGTGGGATTCCAATCTTATGACCATTTCTGGATATGTGACCGTCATGAGCTCTACAACTTTGTCCAATTCCTTGGCTGCATCCGGCCTTATATCACTTTTGTTAAAATCAAAGTATATTTTGTTCAAATCAGCCAGAATCTTTAGATTCAATACAGGTTCCAATTGAATGTCCTTGGAAATCAGTTTTGTGGCCCGGGGCGTTTTCGAAGTATTAAAATACACGTGTTTATGGGGGTGTGTCTTTCGCACTGCCTCTATCATATACACCTGTTTTCTATCAATAAACATTTTATACTTCCCATTTTCATCAGTTATGACCCTGTCTACCAAGTCGCCGGTTTTCTGGTCGTATAATGAGATCTGTACACCATCCAGTACCTGTAGATTAACGGCATCTGTTACTGTTCCTTCCATGGCCAATAAGGGAATAAATTTAAATTTATAAATATCATCGCTCCCTTTTCCTCCCTTTCTGTTAGAGCTTATATAACCATCTATACCATTATCTAGGGCATAGTACCCAAAGTCGTCTTTTTCACTGTTCAGAGGTTTCCCCAGATTTATAACATCTTTGATTTTTCCGTTCTCGTCAGAAATCGTTGCAAAGACATCCAATTGCCCAAAACCGACATGCCCGTCGGAAGAGAAAAAAAGTTGCCCCTCGTTATTAATGTACGGAAACATTTCGTTTCCAGGGGTGTTCACTATGGGGCCTGCATTAGTAGGAAAACCAACACCGCCCCTAGGATGTATTTTGCAGTAATAAATGTCCGTTCCTCCATACCCTCCCGGTCTATTTGATGCAAAGTACAACAATGTCCTATCCGAGTTTACCGATGGATGCCCCGTAGAGTAATGGTCCGCATTGGTCTTGAGGTTTTTGGTAACTGTCCAGTTGCCATCTACCTTATCTGCCCTATAGATTTTTAGGTTGTTCTGTTTTTCTATGTTCAGATTCTCTTTTTTTATGTAAAAGCTCTCTTTGTTGTTGAAATAATTGCTTCGTGTAAAATAGATGATGGTATCGTTCTTATAATCGGTGGAAAAAACCATGGAACTCTCATGGAACTTGGAATTGATATCGCCTTTAAATTTTCGAGGAATGTCCGTGTCACTGCCTTCGGCTACATGGAAAATATCCAGCCAAGACTCATTGTTCCAATCATAGACTTTTTCCGAACCCTTTTCTTTACGGCTTGAACTAAAATAGAGTTGTCCATCATGGACATAAGACCCAAATTCACTGAATTCCGTGTTAAAATGTACCGGTTCAACTTGGTAACGTTCTTTGCTATTGAAAACCACGGAAGCTAAATTCCCGTCTTTCAAAAACTGTTTGACCCTCTTATCTTTCTTATGGAATTTTCCATAGCGTTTCAACCACCTCAAAGCTTCTTTGTCTTGCCCGGTACTCTTTAATGCCATGGCATACTCAAAGTAATAATTGGTTGGGGTGCTAGGTTCATCAATAAAATGTTCAAAATATGGCAAAGCTTTTTCAAAATCCCGTAGCAACAAATGACATTCCGCCAAACGTTGGTAGGCATGTACAGCATTTTTCCCAGTTATCATTTTCTCGTATTGAGGAATGGCCTTTGCATAGGCAAATTTGTAGAACAATTGGTCTGCTCTTTTTTGAACAATGGACTGTGCAGTGAGAGACAATACACCAAAAAAGGCAAGGAACAGAAAAGCAATGGTTTTATAATATTTCATTGTGCAAGGTTTTAGAAATATCTGGGAGATCTGTACAGATTTGTCTTCTTCGGTAATCTTGGTTCAAAGATGAGAATGGCCTCGTGCGTTCCCCCAGAATAAGGTCTTATAGTAGAAGTAGGCAAGTCATAGGCATAACCAAGTCTGATGTTTTTAGAGATTTGAAAGTCCAGAAAAGCTCCAAAATTAGCAGCGTCGTTGAATCTATAGGATGCCCCAAACCAGATTTTTTCGTAGAATAAGAAGCTGGAAGTAATGTCATGGGTTGAAGGTGCCCCGTTGGTGAACTTTGTGATAAATGCCGGGCGAAACTTGATGTCCGTGGATAAATCAAGAACAAGACCACCAATGGCATAATAACTGTTTCTTTCCAATGCCTCGAACTCCCCTTCGTTCAAGTCCGTGTTCAAAATTCTTGGAGAAGATATCCCGGCATACCATCTGTTTGTAGTGAGGTAAACTCCAGTTCCGAAATTTGGTTTCCAACTGTTGAAGTTGGAATTAAAGAACGGGTCGTTGGAATCAGGGTTCTGTAAACTGTAATTGGTACCCCCCCCCTTTAGACCAAAGGACAGCTTTGCTTTTTCGGTTACTTGAACGGTATAGGAAAAATCTCCATATACATAATGGGTTTTTTCAAAGCCCAATTCGTCAGCCATATAAGAAAGCCCCAAGCCTACACGTTCATTGCTCAATGGAGTATGGACCGAGAAGGTGCTCGTGGTGGGATTGCCCTCCAGACCTGCCCATTGGTTGCGATGCAAGGCTGTCATATTGATACTTTCCCTACTTCCAGCATAGGCAGGATTTATGGAAATGGTATTGAACATGTACTGTGTGAACTGTGGCAATTGTTGACCGTTTGTAGCCGTTCCGCACAATATCACAACCATTATTAAATATTTTTTTATTGTTTTCATGCTTTCCAAGGTTTAGTACATCTATCTATCAATAGAATATAAGTTTGGGGTTCATATTTATATAGAAATTGTTATGATTGATGGACTCCCTAATCAGAACCCAAGTATATGTATCCATTAATAGGCTCTATTTCAAGACCTATGACCGAAATAATATAATAGTATGTGCCTGATGGTAAAGTGCTCGAACTACCGAAAGTATTACTTGGGGAAAACCCGCTCCAGTCATTATTATAATTGCTGGATTCGTAAACAATTCGACCCCATCGGTTAAGAATTTGCAGGCCAAAAGTATAATTGCAGTATTCCCCTCCTTTAATTTCGAAGAAATCGTTAACACCATCTAAGTTTGCCGTGACCGCACTGGACGCCGTAATTTCCAAAGCATTGCAAGGGATACAATCAGTATTGATACGTATGGTAAAGTCTACAAAGTATTTACAGATCCCCTGCTCAGAACTATAGGAAATCTGGTGTTCCCCAACTCCGAAATTAGAGGGGTCCAATAAACTACCGTCCAAGTTTCCATCTCCAGATATGACTTCAAATACTCCATTGGCATCAAAAGAAGTAGGTAAGTTTGTGAGAAGATCAATACTGTTATCGTCAATACAGGCATCGACAATTATGGTTTCTGTTTCAGGTTGTGCCACATTGATAATTTGCTGAAATAACTCAACATTACCACAGGAATCTGTAGCCTCCCATAGGCGCTCTATGATAAAATTATCCATAGCATTGGAAAATATGGTCTCCTCTGTGAAATTTACCTGCACGTCTAAACTACAGTTATCTGTTGCCGTTAACGTTACAGCTTCTGGTATTTCAGTACATAACACGGATATGTTCGCAGGGATATTCTCTACAAATATTGGAGGTACGGTATCATTAACCGTAATGGTCTGTTGACAATCTATCGTATTCAATATTACATTTTCCCCAGCATCCCTAACACCATTTGCATTAGTGTCTTCATATTCGGTTACCGTATATGTTCTGGTTACAGTCTGGTCACAGCCACCCATATCAGGACTGTTTGTGGCTGTTATTTCAATAATTCCACAGGGGTAATCTCCAATTAGACCATCTGCATTGCCCAAGGCCTCAAATGCCGTTTCGGTAAGACTTATAGCTGAAGGCAAATCTGCATAACATTGCACGGTCATATCAGGAAATGTGGGACATGTAACTGCAAACACACAACAATTGGGTGCTATATCCGATACATTCAATATGGCACATGTACTGGCATCTTCAAAGATCAAATTATAATCGATGCCGGCTGGTATAGGGTCGGAAATCCATATGTTTCCATTGAATATTCCTGGAGCCCCAGTACCCGTTACGGTATAGGGAGGAGTTCCCGCGACTTCTATGGTAATGCTATAATCAGCTCCTGAACTATTACAAGTAGTACTTTCAGTACCTACTTGAACAAGGTCAGGGTGAAAATCGATAAAAATATCATTGGTGTTTACTTGAGGCGATGGACAGAATACAGATTTAAGGGAATAGCTTGCCGTGTAAGTAGTTGGGGCAGTCACGGAAACCGTAACTGGAGATTCTGTACCAACTGTATTGCCTTGGTCATCGGTCCAAGTAATATCAAAAAGACTTATGGGCAGATTTATGGACAGTTCAATATTCTCACCGGGAGAACATAATGGACCATTATTGCTGGAAGTGATTGATGTTTGTATGGGGGCCAATATTAGATCAAGGTCTGAATCCAATCCATCACATGCCGTGGTTATACGAACTTGGTAACTGCCTTCTGAAACATTTTGAAAAAGATGATTGGTCACGGAGATGTCCGTTTCGGTAAAAGTCTGTACAGGAGTACTAAGGTTAGAGGCATCAAAGAGTTCATATACCATGGGATAGGTTGGGGTGCCACTTGTAATTTCGGTAAAGACCATTCCTGAGGAGGAATCGTTTAAATCGCAAAATGTGCCTGTAGTTGTTACTCCAATATTTTGAAAAGGGGCAACGGTAACAAGTGTTTGATATTCTCGGTCATCATTATTGAGTGTAACAACTGAAAAGTTTTCATTGAGATTGCTAGATCTAAAGTTGATGTTGGTGAATCTAAGAATGTAATCTCCGGAAGAAATGTTATCAAAAAATCCGGAAAGGTGGTCTGGAGGAATATCCCCTTGCACCAAGGTGCCTAATTCACCATTCCCGTTATCGGTCCATAATTCAACATCCACGCGGTTATTGAAAGTACTAGCTACATTTATCGGATTCATATCATAAATGATGCTTGAAGAATTAATACATCCATTAACTACTTGTACCGAAGGATTATATTGAGACACGTCTGAAACTGTATACAATATTTGCGCTTGATTATTGCATACGTCCGTGACGTTAATCTCATAATCGCCAGGAGGCAAATCTCCTATATAAGAACGATTTATTGATGTAGTATAGGTTGCCGGAAAATTAATGGTGTAAGACCCTGCCAAACTAAAAGGATGGCTTGGGTTTATGGTTATACTGGGCACAAATGGTACTGGGCGTATCTCATAGGTTGTAGTAGGGATGGGTGCCGAGGAGGCGGTTCCTGGTACTCTGTCAATTACCAAGGCACCTGTTCCTTCTAAAACTGAACTTGAATTGCGGATATCAATGTCATCTAAGGGGTTTACCTCTGGTAAAGTATCAAACTCCTCAATGATTGTATGGCAATCATCCGAAGCAGTAACACGGTAATGTCCACTGTTGGGCAATTGAAACGGAGTTCCTGAATCTAGTGGATTACTTAAAGCCCCTCCTACTAAAGGGACATTTACCCATATACCCGTGGAAACCTCCTGTTCTATAATCAAATTAGTGGTACTGCAGAACATATTATAGACATCTTCTCCATCTGTAAGAAGACCTCTAGGATTTACCAAATGTGTAAAGGTACAGGTAACAGGATCATAACTTATATCCCTATTTAATTGTAAAAGAGTTTCATCTGTGGGAAGGGCTGTACCGTTTCCACCAAAAGTATAGCAGCCGTCATTAAAATTAAGTACATAGGAATCGTTCTCATTTAACCCAGGAAGATATTCAAAAGAAATAGCGGAACCATTTGCATTTTCCAGTACAAGGTCCTGTGGCGCTCCTCCATTTATACTTATTGTAGCATTACCGGGTAATTGTACGGTATTTATTCGATTTTGGGAAAATATGTTGGTAAAAAATACTGTATCATATGTGTTACACTCTGGGTTACACCTTCTTTTGAATTCCAATCTATGATATTCGGATGCTCGATCGTTGTTAGTGGCAATTACCGGATTTTGCGTCTGGGAAACTCCGCACCCCAAATCAGTCACCGTAAAAGATACTGATTCCCCTCCTGCAATATTTGCAAAAGTGTGGGAAGTATTAGGTGTTGGGCCAAAGCTCTGCAACCCAAATTGTGAAGTTGCCTCATAAAGAAATGGTCCATTACCGCCATTGTCAATGGTAACTTCCAATGTTCCATCTGGTGTATATTGATCTGCGCCTATTGGACAAGATGGAGCCTGACTAATGCTAGAAACCTGCATGGCCTGATACGTGGTAGTTACCTGCACTGGATTGTTTGGATAAGGTATTACTGTGGCACCATTGACCAATCGTATTTCATAATCTCCGGTTGCCAAGGAATTAAAATCGATAGGACTTCCATCTGATGGGATATTTCGTATGGTTTCCACTCCATTGGGGTTGGTAAGAATGGCTTGCCATCCTGTACAAGGTGGGCCACCGGGAAGAAGCACGCTAAGGGTTCCATCCGCAGGGCAACTTCCTGAAGTGACCGTTACAGAAAAATTGTTTGCATCACATTGAGCCTGAACTGTGGTAAAGCCAAAAATCCATAGCATCAAAAAAGCAAGTAGGGATTTAACTTTCATAATCACGATTTTAGGTTAAATTGATTGGTTGCTTCATTCATATTTGTAAGCAGGCTTATACCTTCTTACGTTCTCAAAGCATTTAGAATCAAAGTTATATCCACTATTATCTGTTAAGGATATCATATTTAGCAAAAGGATATTTCCATTTATTTATCGGTGATTATGTTTCATTATTCGGAATAAAGTATTTGTCCTACTTTTTACAAGTTATCTGATGAATTGAATCTTTTGACCGATTTGGACGAGAATTTCAAAAAACCGATACTTTCTAAAAAGGAACATTTATTCAATTCAATTTATGCTGGTCTTGGTTCGGTTTTTAAGGAGTTTGCCTGTTGTATGGCCAAAGAATGAATGATACATCCCTTTTAGAAGAAAGCACGGTTTTATGCTTTACACCACCCTTACTTTAGTATCTGGTAATTATGATATCATCAGGAACCATCTTTTACAAACAAAACAGACTAAAAATTAGAATTCCCCTGTTAGGGTTGGATAAATTGTCAAAAGTATGGGCAAGCTTGATGGTCATGCTTATTCTTTTTTCCTGGACTGCTTCGGCGCAAATTACTCTAGACCAAAATATAGGGGAAATACATCCATGGCATATTATATTTCATTGTAATCCAGCAAATAATTGGGGGCGAACCTTTGATCTTCAAGGTTTTGGTGTTTTGCAAAATGAGGAGCTCACCATTGATTCTGCAGAAATTGCATTTGTACTCTCAGTATACAATAGCGATCCTATTTTTATACGTTTTAACATTTATGAGATTGATGCTGACTTTCCTGATTCCTTTCCAGATGCCAATTTGCTTGGATCTAGTCAAACAGTAGAATTAAAAGACCCTACCCTCGTATTTGGAACGGGCACCGACTTACAAAAATTGACCTTGGATTTTGATGTTCCAGTGGTTGTGCCAATAAATACAAAAAGAATTTTAGTGGAAGTAGAGGAAATTGTCACAAGACCTAATAAAATCATCGTTGCCTATACCGAAGGTGAAACTAAACCATCCTGGTTTCATCCCATTGGTTGTGCACCTGATAATTATGTTACCACAGCCGACTATGGATATCCTGGAGTGCATTATTATCTAAAGGCATTTGGATCACTCAACACTGTTACTGAGCACAACATAAATCATAAAATCAATTGTGGTAGTCTTTCTTCAGATTTTAATCTTACCAATACAGATAACATTATCTCGGTAGAATGGGATTTTGGAGATCCAGATTCTGGAATTGATAATAGTTCTATAGCTATTGCTCCTGTCCATGAATTTACCTCTAAAGGAACTTATACGATTACAGCAAAAGTTACGACCCTTGCAAAAAAAGTAGTGAACCTTAGAAAAGATATTGAAGTTTTTGAACCTGTAAGAGCGTATCCAATAGAAACTATTTTTTCATGTGAAGAAATACAAGGAACGGGGATTTCTTCAACATTTGATACATCAGATATTGAATCTATGGTTTTAGGAGGCCAAACCGGCCTAGAGGTTTCTTTTTTTAATGTTGATGGTACTCCGTTGCCTTCTCCACTTTCCAACCCATTTCAGAATACTGTTCCATATCGTCAGACCATTCTTGTAAGAGTAGCTAGCAAAAAAGACTTAGACTGCTTTTCAGAAACTAGTTTTGAATTGGTTGTGAATGCTCCTTTGGAAATTGATTTAAAAGAAAAATATTATTTGTGTGACCCTGAAACAACCCTTACCCTATCAGTGGATCCTACAATGGATTTTTGGGAATGGCGTAATGACGCGGGAAGCATATTGTCATATTCTTATTTAGTAGATTTGACCAATGGAGGCAACTATTCCCTTACAGTTGGGAAAACAGTGAAGGGGATACAGTGCGAAAAGACATTTTCCTTTTCTGTGGAACAACCCAAGGTTCCAAAAATTGAAGAAATCCGTATTAACGACTTTTCATCTAGTAATACCGTCGAAGTACTCGCCTCGGCGGAAGAAGCTATTGAATATTCCATTGATGGATTGCATTACCAAAATAGCAATCTTTTTTTAGATGTTCTAGGCGGAGCTTACACTATGCATGTTAGGAATATAAATGGGTGTGGCACTACTACAAAAAACATTTTCATTTTGGACTATCCCAAATTTTTTACCCCTAACAATGATGGAGTAAACGATTATTGGCACATTAAAGGTATTGAAGGATTTTCGAATGTCACTGTTCAAATTTTTGATAGATATGGCAAACTCCTAAAACAATTGACATCCGGTCATCTTGGGTGGGATGGAACTTTAAATGGCCGTAAACTCCCATCAAGTGATTATTGGTTCACTTTGAAAATGCAAAATGGACGAACAATAAAGAATCATTTTACGTTAAAGCGTTGATTTTCCATATTAGAAAGAAAAAAAGGCTTGACAAAACAATAACTTAAACCTCTGTTGCTATGAAAATTTTTGGATTAAAATCAAGCTATATTGGGTCATTGAAAATTAAAAAAAAACAATGTAATTATTGTGAAACCAACGAAGGACAAAATATTATAGAATATGGACGTTATTTTCATTTTTTTTGGATTCCCATTTTTCCGATGGGCAGGGAAACATTTGGTGAATGTGACTACTGTAAAAAAACATTGAATAAAAGTGAGTTTGATTTCGAACTAAAAAAAATCTATTACGAAAACGAGTTGAAACTTCGAAGGCCCTGGTGGCATTGGTTCGGACTAATCTTTATGATCTTAGTTATTGTTTACTTTATTTTAATAAACCGATTTTAAAGGCATTGATGACACTTTTGGCAGCCTTGTTTGTTTCTGCCAAAACCACACCCTTTCCCTATGTACTTTCTAAAAGTTTAACGATTAATGGAGCGCCGCTGGCCATACGTATCAAGTCTTCGGTATCCATGGGAGATTTGGCGAAACCAGTAATTGGGATATGGATGTCGTTTTTTGCAAAAAGCCAAGAGGCAAAGAGCTTGTCCCAAGATTTACTTTTAGACTCGGCAGAACTTTAAACAGTGTGCCTCCAAGTTATCAAACTGTCTAAGAGAGCGCAGCCATAAAAGGTTAAGAAGGGTTTAATTCTGGGAATCACTCTTAAAAAGTCTATTCATTTCGAAAATCAATACTGGATTCTTTGTAGTTCGTTATATCATAGCGCTATATAATGGATTGATTTACACGTTGAACATACCTCGCCATTAATAACGAAAAATCAATCAAAAACAATCAAAGATGACGCTTAACATCAATAATCGAGATTATACGTTTAAAGCTTTAGAACATATGCCCTTCTTATAGGTTTTACGTGATTTGTTAGAGATGATCGGTACCAAATACTCTTGTGGTATTGGCCTATGTGGGGCATGTACTGTTTTGGTAAATGGGGAGGCTACATGTTCATGTAGTATTTCGGTTGCTTCGGGATTGGATAAAAAAATTAACACCATTGAACATTCCGAACCTAATTCTAGTCTGTTTTATGGAATAGTCTGGTCATGCCAATCCATTTTTCATGTATAAGCTCTTATACTAAATTCAAAGAACAAGTTTAATCGTTTCCTGCCAAGGATCTTATCTGTTGTCTTTGGAAGTAAGTCTACCCAATTGACCATTATCGGTCAGTTTATTGATTACGTACTGCGCTTTCATACAATGTTTTGCCAAAAGCCAAAAACAGTATGGTATCAACCTTGTCACCAAGCCTCATTCTAAGAATAGAAAATGCCTTCGTAACATGTGCTTCTACAGTTTTTATGGATACATTTAGGTATTCGGAAATTTCTATATTGGTTAAACCATCTTGCCTACTAAGTAGAAAAACCTCCCTGCATTTAGGGGGTAGGTTTTGGATTTCCTTGCCAATTCGGTCGATAACTTTTGTAAAGGAATTTTCATCATAAGTTTCCGCAATCTTTATAAGAGTGTCAAAGTATTTTTTTTCGACTACGATCGTTGATTTATTCTTGCGGTATTGGTTCAAAAATTCATTGTGAATAGATTTAAACAAATAATTTTGAAGGGAAGTTGTAATATTTAATTTCTTATGTTTTTCCCATGTCCTTAAAAAAAAGTTTTGCAATACGTCTTGTGCAAGGCCTTGATCATTCGTTAAGGTGTAAGCATATGCAAAAAGTCTTTTGCTGTAATGTTCTACTAAATAAATAAACGCTTTTTCCTCTCCCTTTTTAAGTTGTTCAAGCAATACGTCTTTATTGTCGTAATCCATAATATAATAAGTATTTGAAAATTTATACTCACATATAATACAAATATGAAAAAAAAATCAACAAAATGTTAGGGTATTTTAAAAACGGAGTGTCATTATAGTATAAGGATTGGATGATGAATCGTAAAAAAATAGAAAATCTTATTGTCAAATATCTGACAAATGAGGCAAATTCTGCCGATTTGGATTTTTTATGCATGTGGATGGGCAACCCTAAAAATGAAAAGGTTTTTGAATCTTATGTACAGACATATTTTGAAGTTAAACTACTGATGAGCGAACCAGATATTGAAAAAATAAAGAAAACTCTGTCCCAAAAAATAAAGAAGGATAAAAATCCATTTTTTAGATATAGGCTTGATAGGGTCCTTAAGTACGTTGCGGTCTTAATTTTGTTTTTGGGAGTTTATTTGTATCAAAAAGAGAATACAACTAACGTTTCGGAAAATTCCCAACTTCCAGTTTTGGTTCCAAAGGATGAGGCAATTACCGTGCAGTTGGAAGATGGGGAACTATATACGATAAAATCAAATGGAGAGTCTACCTTAAAAGATGCAGAAGGTAATGTATTGGGAGTCCAAAAAAAATCGCAACTGCGTTACGGCCAGAATAATAATTTAAGCGAAGCGGTCTATAATATACTGAACGTGCCAAATGGTAAACGTTTTGATGTTGTGCTTTCTGATGGAACGCATGTGTATCTGAATTCCGGTACTTCGCTTAAATATCCGGTAAGTTTTATCAAAGGTGAAAAAAGACAGGTTTTTTTAACAGGGGAAGCATATTTTGATGTTGTAGAGGATAAAGAACGCCCGTTTTTGGTTCATGCAGATGATATGATCGTAAAGGTTCTAGGGACTAAGTTCAATGTGGCACATTATTCGGAAGAAGAACACATTAACACAGTACTGGTTTCCGGTTCAGTAGAGTTATATGATGATCAGGGAAATAACAATGCTGCGCCAACACTGCTGAAACCAGGATTTATGGCTGCATGGTCCAAAGTGAACAAAGATATGTCCGTTGAAAATGTAGATACCCGTTTGCATACGGCTTGGATGGAGGGGAAGCTCATTTTTAGGAATAGGACCTTCAAATATATCAGGAGCACTCTGGAAAGATATTACAACATAACCATAAAATGTAGTAATACAGAATTGGATCAGCAACGGTTCGATGCTACTTTCGATATTGAGACCATCGATGAAATACTGGAGACATTCAACAAGAGTTATGCCATTGACTTCAGCATTCAAAATAACGAAGTATTAATCAACTAATTAAAAACCCAAAAAAATGAAGTAAACTTTTAAAGAACACAATCCTTTTTAACAAAAAATCGGAAAATGTTTGAGCATTTTCCGATGTACTAAAAAAGTGATTTTCAACGCGAATTAAATAATCACAAACTAGAACTATAAAATTATGAAAAAAACCAATGTCTCAGGGCATGCTAAACACCATATCCTGAAATTTGACCTGAAAATGAAACTCACCTTTCTCCTATCATTAGTTTTTCTTTTGCAATTAAAGGCAAATACTTCGTATTCGCAGTCTACAAAATTGACTTTGAATCTAGAGAATGTTGAAGTGAACGATGTAATACGAAAAATAGAGTCGCTATCCGAATTTAAGTTTTTGTACAACAGAAACGATGTTGATCTTAAGCGGAGAATATCCATAAAAGCACAGAATCAAAGAATATCAAGAATATTATCGAACCTTTTAAAAGGTACTGAAATAGAATTCGAGGTGCTTAACAAACAGATAGTACTTCGTAGAAAAAAAGACTTTGGAGATGTCGGAAACGTAATTAAGACTTCTAACCTAGATGAAAATCAACTGTCGGTTTCCGGTACCATTGTAGATAATCAGGGACAACCTTTGCCAGGGGCAAATATTCTTGAAAAGGGTACCACCAATGGAACACAGGCTGATTTTGATGGTAATTTCTCTATTTCTGTTGCCAATGACAGTAGCATATTGGTTATTTCCTATATCGGTTTTGCAACAAAGGAAGTTCCGACAAACGGTAACATAGATATTGTGGTTGTTCTAGAGGAAAGTGCTGCAGGTCTTGATGAAGTGGTTATAGTGGGGTATGGTACACAGAAAAAATCAGATCTCACAGGTGCTGTAATTTCTGTTTCAGAAGAAGATTTACAGAGTAGACCTGTGCCCTCGTTTCAAGAGGCTATTCAAGGTAGGGCCACAGGTGTAAATATTAGACAAAATGGAGGTGATCTTAGTGGAGACTTTTCTATTCAAATACGGGGTGTGGGTTCGGTTACCGGTAGTAATAACCCATTGATCATTGTTGACGGGGTTCCCCTATTTAGTGGAAATTTATCTACGATCAACCCAAGGGACATTGCTTCGGTAAATATCCTAAAAGATGCATCAGCAACCGCTATCTATGGTGCTAGGGCTTCTAACGGTGTTGTAATTGTCACTACAAAAAGAGGTGGGGAAGGTAAACCTGTTTTCACGTTTTCTGTAGAAACTGGTTTTGAACAGATCACAAAAGGATTCGATGTACTGACAACGGAACAGCAGAGACAACTTTTCGTCGCTGCTTTTGAAAGATCAAACAGAAATACCGCGGTTTATGACGATCCTACAAATCCCATTTGGCAAGTAGACAACGATTGGCAGGAACTAGGCACCAGAACAGCACTGAGAAGAGCATATAATTTTGGTGTTAGCGGTGGTAGCGCGAACAGTAAATATGCTATTTCCGCCTCCGTTTTAGATCGTGAGGGCACCATTCGCAATACAGACATAAAAAATTGGAGCCTACGCGCCAATATTGATTCTAAAATCACGGAAAAATTTAGTGTTTCCGGAAGTATAGCCGGCAACCATCAGATAGATAACTATGTTGTCAACGATCAATGGGGCAACTTTGGTTACCGATCTTTTGCGTACAATCACTCGTATACACCGGCATTTGATGAAGATGGAAATCTTGATGCCGTAAATACAACGGCTTCACCATTTTTCGGTGCAAACAACAATCCACTCATCAATATTTTATTGCCTACAAAAGAACGCGCTATAACACGTATTTTGGGAAGTGTAAAACTGGATTATGAATTTCTTGATGGATTAACGGTATCTGGTAACTTGGGCGGAGACGTATTGCACAGAAATATCTATGAATTTAATCCAATTTACGAAATCGGTCGATTTATCAACGAAGAAGGTAGTATAGAGCAAAGAGCGGATACCGAAGTAAACTGGGTAGCAGAGGCTACGTTACAATATGAAAAAGAATTGGAGGAACATGATCTAAAAGTGCTTTTGGGCGTATCAGCGCAACAATTTACCGAAGATGATTTTCAGGTCAATGGTAGCGGTACCGTAAATAATTCATTGAATCAGCTTAACAATCAAACTGATTTCACCGGAGAAGGCAAAAGTGTGAGTTCTGGTTTATCCTCATTCTTTTTTAGGGCAAACTATGGATTTATGGACAGGTATCTGGCCACGGCTACGGTTCGTAGAGATGGATCTTCCCGGTTTGGACCAGGTAATCGTTTTGGTATATTTCCATCGGGTTCAGTTGCCTGGAGAATATCGGAAGAAAGTTTTCTTAAAAACAGCAATATTGTGAGCAATCTTAAGCTTAGGGCAAGTTATGGTCTTACGGGAAACCAGAATATAGGCGATTTTGCATTCATTACCAGAACTGCAAACAGGGGATATGCCTTTGGCAATACGGCAGTAATCGGAAACGCACCAGTCAATATTGGAAATCCGAATTTACAGTGGGAATCTGCAAAACAATTGGATATTGGGTTGAATGCTGGATTTTTCAATAACAGAATTTCTTTGGAAGTGGATTATTATGACAAACGATCGGAAGATTTGTTGGTAGCACCTCCGATTCCTTTGACCACTGGAATATCGCAGCGACCGATCGTAAATCTAGGTTCTATAAGAAATACAGGTATCGAATTTGGGATCAGTACCCAAAACTTGACCGGAAAACTGAAATGGAGTACCGATTTTAATATTACGTACAATGAAAACGAGGTGTTGGACATTGGCACAAATTCTTTGGGTGAGCCACTCGAATTGCCCGGTATAGAGATACCCTTGGCCCGTGAGCCCATTACCCTGACCAGAGAGGGGTATTCGGTAGGCTCTTTTTACACGTACGAATTTGACGGTATTTGGCAATTGGGTGAAGAAGCCGAAGCCGCCGCATACTACCCTGGGGCTGGCCCAGGTGACCCCAGATATGTAGATAAAAACAATAATGGCATATTCGATCAAGGTGATAGGGATTTTACAGGAACAAATTCTCTACCTAAATTTTTTGGTGGGATCAACAATACTTTTTCTTATGAAAATTTCTCCATAAATATCTTTATGAACTATGCAACCGGATATCAGGTTTTTAATTCTGCACGTAATTTGTTGGCAAGAGGAGTTCCTTTTGTACAGAATCTTGCCGAAGTTGCTGATTTTTGGACACCGGAAAATCCATCCAATACCGTTCCAAGACCTTCACAAGGTGGACCAACTACATTTTTGACGACAAGATCATCGACTAGATTTATAGAAAATGCTGACTTTTTAAGGATAAAGAACCTTAGCCTATCCTACAACCTTCCAGAAAAGGTTATGAGGGATATCGGATTCCAAAGCGCCCGATTTACATTGACGGGTACCAACTTATTCACCTTTACAGAATATACAGGGTTAGATCCGGAGGCCAATAGTAACAATACGCTGTTGTCATCAGGTATTGATTTTACACCTTACCCGTTGACCAAGCTATATTCATTGACCTTGGAAGTAAGTTTTTAATCTTATCATAAAAGAAAAATCATGAAAAATATAAAACAAATACTATTTTTTATAGGGCTTGCATTTTTTTCGACATCGTGCGAGAAAATATTAGAGCCAGAACCACAAGGTGAGATAAGTCTAGACGCCTTGTTTTCCAGTGAAGAGAATGCCATTACAGCAATAAACGGTGTTTATAATCCTCTACCTCCAATTTACGGCAATCTTTTAACCACAGCAGTGCTGGCAAGTGATGACTGTTGGACATGGAGAAATTCTCCAGAACCTGACATCTATATTGTTGAACAAAGTTATGGGGTTTCCATTGACCTTTGGACACTATATTATAACGGGGCCACAAGGGCGAATACCGTTCTTGACGGAATTACTGATGTACCTTCTTGGTCAAGTGACGAGATGCCTTTACTGATTGAGGGGCAGGCCAAGTTCATGCGTGCCTTTTACTATTTTAACTTAGTTCGTTTTTATGGGGGTGTTCCATTACTAACCAAATCTATTGAAAGTGTTGAAGATGCTAAGCTCCCTAGGGCTTCGGTAGTTGAAATATACGACCAGATAAAGGCTGATTTGAATGACGCCATAAATCTGCTCCCCGCCTCCTATGCTGGTGGTAATGGTATGGAAATGGGCAGGCCCACACAATATGCCGCCCAAATATTATTGGCCTATGTATATCTTGAAATTGAAGAATGGGCAGCAGCGGCCAATGCGGCCGAAGCTATTATAGGTAATGGTACGTTGTTGGATTATGCAGATTATTTCAATGGAACCAACGAAAATGGCGCTGGTACTTTGTTCGAGGTCCAATATACTGGTCCCGGACTGGGTACTTCGGCTCCTCAAAATGCCTCTTTCGCTCCACCGGAGTTTAATGGAAGTGCCTTAAATCTTCCAACAAACGACGATTTAAACGGAACGGGAGGAGGCCCTTCAAGTGGTAATGGAATAGTACAAGCATATGAAGACGGTGATTTGCGTAGAGACGTTAGCTTGGCCGCTTATGACATACCAAATTTTATAGACCCCAGTCAACCAGACGGCACCCTTTTTTATGTGAACAAGTATTTTAATCCAGATGTTGTCATCAATGAAAATGACTGGAATGTTCCTATTTATCGTTACGCAGACGCCTTATTGGTAGCCGCAGAAGCATTGAACGAGCAAAGTTATGTGCCAGATGGTTCAGCGTTCACATATCTTAATGAAATTAGAACCAAAGCCGGTCTGGATGCCTTGACCTCAGCTGACCTTACAGGTCAGGCATCTTTCAGGGCAGCTGTTAGACAAGAAAGAAGGCTAGAATTTGCCTTTGAATATAAACGGTTTTTTGATCTGAAC
Source organism: Flavobacteriaceae bacterium (assembly GCA_039985375.1). Classification (GTDB taxonomy): domain Bacteria; phylum Bacteroidota; class Bacteroidia; order Flavobacteriales; family Flavobacteriaceae; genus Flagellimonas. The sequence goes on along the minus strand of JBDWSS010000106.1, from coordinate 105,351 downwards.
AGATGGGGAATTCTAGAAAGTACGATTTCCGTTCAACTAGAGTTTCTTGGTTTAACTTTCCCATCAAGCAAGACTTCTGCACACCCTATCACAGGAAAGGACTACTATTTGTATCCTATTCCAGATGTAGAATTCTTGAATAATCCGAATTTGGGAGAACAAAACCCAGGTTACAATTAAAAATAAATTTCATATTTAATATTCATTTTGTTTGGTTAGTTTAACGATCCGATTTTTTATCGGATCGTTTTTTTTGAAGGAAGGTGAAACAAAAAATTCGATTTCTTGGCTGAGAGAAAAATAAGGAATTACATACATGGGAAGGGTTAAAGCTTCGTTGGGTTTGACCTACATATGTAATATATATTGGCAGATGATGAGGTTGTGGTGATATAGTGTTTTAAAGAAACTGCAATATTTTTCGCCCGCTAAAGGAAAAATATTACTCCTTAGCTCAATTGGTTTGAGCCCGAGGGAGGGCAGCTAAAGTCCAAATTACAAGTAGTTTTGGCTTTTTTATGGTGCTTACTGCCGAAACTTATCTTAAGTTGGTCTAAGAAAACTTTAACATCATGTAGTATGGGTAAAAGTATAACTCTTTTCCTTATTTGATAGCTCTACCTCTAATTTGTGGTGTAATTGGAATAAAAGGGGAGTAGCAGTAATACTCTTCCAATTTCAAGGAACTAAAACCTGCGGACTCCAGTAATGATTTGGTATCTCTTTTGGTATTGCAGCCTTCAAAGAACCAATGCCAGGGTTTAAAGGTCAAATTTTGAATCCAAGCCAGGACAGTATTTTCTTTTGCTTTAACATGCTCAATAAACACAAAAACACCGGAGGGTTTTAAAATCCGTTTTATCTCTTCCATACATTTGACAGGGTTGGCCACTGTACACATAACCAAGGTGCAGACTACAAAATCAACCGAATTATCGGGCAAGTCAATAGCTTCGCCAATAATGGCTCTTATTTCGAGATGTATCCCATACTTTTGAGCACTTTTCTTAAGGTTGGAATGCATATGAATATTGGGCTCAAGCGCAATCAATTTTGTTCCTTTTTTAAGATACCTCATGTTTGCCCCAGCTCCGGGACCAATTTCCACCATTGTTTCTGGATGATTTTTAAAAAGCTCTCTTTTTGCTTTTCCAAAAAGGTAATCCATATAACCAGAAAGTACTTTAAACGTCCAAGAGTTAATGGGACCTAGAATAGTATTGTTTTTAAATTTATCGCACATGACATCCAACTTATTTATATGTGTTTCAATGGTTAAGTTTATTGCACTCTCTTTTTTTCCTCATCGGCACTATTGCCCTTATGGTTTTGTAACTTTTTGTTGCCACCAAAGTTTTTGGAATACGTAAAGGTCAAAATCCTTGATTCTGGAAAATAGGTTTCCAACGTATTGATAAAAGGTTGTTCATGACTTGTTATGATTTTCCAATTATCTGAAGCAAATAGGTTACTAAGGGATAATTTTAAATTCCCATGATTTTTTTTAAGTTGCTGCTGTATACCAATGTTCAATGAACCTCTAGCGCCAAAAGTGCTAATCCCAAAAAGCGTGGAGGATTGGTAATACCCGTTTAATTCCAACTTCGTTTTTGCTCCCAAAGAGAACTGTTGCGAACTAGTGGCTCTGAAGCTCCCCTTGGACCTATTAAACGCTACTTGCTGAAAATTAAATTGCAAAACTTCATATTGGTAAGTGAAGTTAGTTTCGCTTTGCCACCATGAAGTAACTTGAAAAGGGATTCCCGTTGAAATACTCAGCATATTTCTCTTGTCCATATTTTCAGCCTCGAAAATATATTGTTCTCCGTTTGTGGAGAGTCTTGGTTGAAATTCGGCTATAGGATTTTTTTCAATTAAATATTCTAGGGAAATGTATTTTCCAGACCAGCGCCATTCCGTCCTTATTTTATGTACAAATGAAGGTTGAAGATTGGCATTTCCCGAGTACAGCGCTTCTGGCCCTAAAAAAAGAACGTAGGGCGCAAGATTATCAAAAGTGGGACGATTTATTCTTCGACCATAGTTAAACTGAACACGGTGTTCATCATTTATTTGATGACTTAAAGTTAGGTTGGGAAAAAGGTTGTTATATTTTCTATTGACTTTGTTTCCATCTTTATCGATGTCAAGCTTAGTACTGGTATGTTCAAAGCGAAGGCCAGAGGTCAAATTTGTTTTTTCGCCAAGTTGAAACTCAAATGATGAATAAACCCCATGTATTTTCTCATCCATTTGAGTCGAGCTTGATAGGTCGTCATCTATAATAGTAGCACCTTCCTCACCTGAACTAACTTCTATGCTGTTCGTGAAACTGGAAGAAGTGGTTTTAGCACCAAGCTCAACGTTTATACTTTCCGATAACATTCCACTATAATCCAGATTGAAAACATTGAAATTAATTGGAGTTTTTTTTTGGACTTCTACAAAATCTATTTGTTCTTGAGCATCATAAGAACTCGGATTGTCATAATTATAATGCAAATTGGTATACTCAAAACTCAAGCTATGTTGATCTCCTAAAGATTGTTCCAAGAATATGTTTGCGCCAAGATGATCCCATTGATTGTTTTCTCTGGTTTTTATGTTAAGTATTTCAGCTTCATCGGTATTTCCATTTCTTATTACTTTATCAAAAGCAATCATATTCCAGATAGAGTTGTAACCATTAAGATTAATCCCAATGTTTGTGCTTTTCATTAAGACAGACGCTATTCCAAATGAATAATTATGTGCATTTATTATGGGTTTCCGAAGGCTGGTAGTATGCACTTCTTTTTGGCTTAAAGGATTATTGAACCCACTTTGCAAACTCCATTCTTCCGGTGTACGATTGCGGTTAAAGGCATAACTTCCGTACCAGTTTGTTTTCCCCGGCTGAAAGTGAAAATTTAACGCTCCTCCCGTTTTTTCGCCCTTGCCATATCCGGTATTCAACGATATGGAGCCACCTTCACCAACATTGTTTTTAGATTTGGTGGCAATATTTATCATTCCGCCAGAACCATTGGCTTCATACTTGGCAGGTGGATTGTTGAAAACCTCAAGGTTTTTAATATCAGAAGCCGGCATGCTTTTTAAAAGACTAATCAATGCTTGCCCATCAACTCGGCTGACTTTTCCATTGATCATTATAGCAATCTTACCGCTGTTGTTTATAGATAGTGTGCCATTCTGTTGATTTACGGCAACTCCAGCGGCATTACTTAAAAGATCTAGTACGGAACCCCCAGAGCTTGCAATGCTCTGTTCCACATTGATGACCAAACTATTTGTTCGTCTTTGGTACAGTTTGTTTCTGCCAATCAATTCTACCTCCTTAAGCGCAATTGATTCTGTCTTCAATTGTAAAATCCCAAAATCAATACCATCCCCTTTAAAACTGAATTTCTGAGTAAAATTTTGATAGCCAATAGCCGCGATTTTTAATTCATAAGAACCTTTTTCTAGATTTGATACGACAAAACTTCCCTGGGAGTCTGTAATGGTTCCGCTAATAAATGTGTTTGCTTGTAAAACCATTATATGGACCAAGGGTACGGGATCATTCAAGCTATCTTTGACCTGCCCTTTTAGGATATTATTTTGTGCAACTAGCAACAACGGGCAACAGTATAGGAATGCTAAGCATACATTTTTTATCATGATAAAAATTGATAGATTAATAGCGTTTCTCTGAGTAGTGATAGCAAAAAGTGCCCATTACTTTGAAGAGCAATGGACACTGAACTGACCTCAAACTACTTATTTAACAAAAACACTAATGACTCCGGTCAGGGTTCAATAAGATGTTAAATTGATTGTGAAAGTACAGTTGAAGGTGACAATTCCTTCACCTATTTGTAGAAGATTTACTTCACCCTCTAAAGCAACGGTACCTTCCATTCCTTCAAATTCAAAAGTGGTATTGATGACATTGTTTTCGGTTGGGATGAATAAGGTGGAAAAATTAAGTTCTTGGAGTGGAGCTAGTATTTCTTGGAACACAATGTTCTCTGCCTGAATAGTCCCACGACCATCAATATTGATAGAAGTAACAACCCTAGAGGTAATTGTTCCATCGCTGGGGATTAAACTTTCAACCACACAATCTTCAAGGGTACCAATAATATTTCCCGTATCCGGATCTATAAGGTCCATTAAAAAACAATCAGGTTGCAATGTTTCGCCGGTTTTGGGGTGCACAATGGTTTTGGACTGACTTAAAACCGTTCCCCGTCCAATTACTGTCAAATGAATTTGTTCAGGTTCTGGAGCGCCTCCGGTATAGTCATCACCGTTGCAGCTAACAAATAGTATTGTTAAAGTAAATAAAATAATTGTTTTAATAATTTTCATAATGTTGCGATTTAATAATTGATAAATATTTAGTAATACAATTTTCTTTAATTAGTTTTTAGACAATAGCTGTTAAGCCTTAAGTATCTAATAAGGAGTTTGGAAATAAGGTTCTTAAAAACTGAGAGTTACTTAAAATCAGTTCATTAGCGTGTTGATATCATCGATTAGATGAACTATTTCTTGATTGTCCACGCCATTATAAATGCCTCTTATCTTTTTTTGTTTATCGACCAACACAAAATTCGAGGTATGGATAAAATCTTGTAGTCCACCGTCACCTTCATCTGTTGCTGCAAAGAAACTTTTGCGGGCCAGCTCATATATATGCTTTTTTTTACCTGTGGTAATATTCCATTTGGAATCTTTTACTCCCTTGTAATTGGCATATTCACGAAGTTTTGGAATGTCGTCCACATTTGGCGTAACCGATATCGATAAAAGCATAAGATTGTCATTGTCTAAAAATTCGCTCTGAATTTTAGCCATATTGCTAGTCATGACAGGACAAATAGTTGGACAACTTGTAAAAAAGAAATCCACTACATAAACTTTGTCTTCATAGTCATCCTGGGTAATTGTTTTGCCATTTTGGTTTATTAACTCAAAATCCGCAATACTATGGTTTTCAGATATTCCTTGAAGACTTATGTCCACTAATTCAGGACTAACGTCTATTGGATTGAACGTTGGGAGTTTATAATTGAAAATCCCATATTTTAGAAATGTAAGGACTATGATCATTGCTAATAATGGCACGTATAGAATAGCCCCTTTGACGATAAGGTTTTTCATTTTTGAGTTGAATTTAAAGGACAGAATTGGCTATTTCGATATCGGCATTTTCCCAAGCCTTATCAAACTCTGTCTTTATTTTTTTCGCTTCCAAAACCTTTTCTTGGGCCATATATGCATTATAAAGACCGATTAAAGACCAACCATTTTGTCTTAACACTGTTAAATCTTCTTTATATATTTTTTCCGCCTCGTTATATTTTTTTGCCTGCATAAGAACAGCTCCTAAATTTTGACGCGTGGGAATATGCCATGCAGAAGGCTCCGTATATACCAATTTGTCCTCATTGATTACTGCCCTTTCAAGATGTTCAATGGCTTTTGGCAAATCATTTCTAAGAGCAGCCAATTCTCCAGCAACAACTTCATAGGCAACTGCAGCAATTGTTACGGATGTATTGTTTGGAGTTGCTACCAAATTTTGAAGAATAGGATCATTCTTTAATGTTTCCAATGCATCTAATTCTTCTTGTGCCTCCTTTATATTTCCTTTTCTGATAAAAGCGATACCTCTGGCATAATGCCTGATAAGGTTGAGGTGTTTTATTTTAGCATTTGGGGCAGGAATCGATAAAATCTCATTCCACTTCCCAAATCGTGTATAGGCCAATAAGGGTGTTGAAGCAAAATCTTGAAGAAAAGGCATTTCAACAAATTCTCCAGCCGGAACCTTTTCAGCAGTTTTTTTAGCTGCATCAATTGCAATTTCGCTAGCCCCCAATAAACTAGCCGAAGACCATAAAAAGTGAATGTTATGTGGATAGTATCCTAAAGGATATAAACCTTGTGAAAAACATTGGGCAATATAATCTTCATCTGCCAATATCGCCGCTTGATTTACCTTAACAGCATCTAAATAGCGACCCACTCGAATATAAATATGTGATGGCATATGTACAATATGACCAGCTCCTGGCATTAAGGAAGCCAATTTATCAGCGCTGGGAACTCCCAAATCTGGATAGGGAAGTTCCACCATATGAATATAATAATGATGCCCTCCAGGATTTTCAGGTTTAAGCTCAATGGCCTTTTCAAGTGCCATCTTGGCTTCAGCAATGTTTGGAGATGGTTTTCCATCCTTGTCCCAATAATTCCAAGGCACTGTATTCATTACCGAGGCTGCATATAAAATCTGCACATTAGCATTCTCAGGGAATTTTTTTACCACCTTGGCCATTGCTTGCATATAAGCCATATTTAATTCCGCAACATCTTTGTTTAAATCTTCGCTATATCTTTGGGATAATGCCTGTATCAACGCCCTTTCAACGGCAGATACCTTTGATGACAGACGTAGCGCCTTTTCCATGGCCTCATTTATTTTGTTTTTACGATCATCATCTGGTAGAGGGTCATTAATGTTTGGACCTAAAGCAAAGGCTTGACCCCAGTAAGACATCGCAGAATTGGGGTCTAAACGGGCAGCTTCCATAAAAGAACGGTGTCCTTCCGCATGGTTAAAAGCATAAGATAATTTTAGACCTTGATCAAAAAAACGTTGTGCTCTTTCCTTTTCTGTGGTTATAGAAAAGTGGAGGTTCCCCAAGTTTTCAAATAATGGTGAAATCTGCTTGGTAGTATCTATGCCTTCCAATAAGAATTCAGTTGAGGTGCACTTGACAAAGTTAAATGCCAATTTAAGTGAGGAATTAGATTTGTCTTTGGTCGTGCTTGTCACTGAAAAGTACAGTATAGGGATAAGTACCATAGTGACTAGAACAAGATTTATTTTTTTCATGAGCATTTTTTGGTTCTCTAATAATATATTTAAGCGTAAATTTTTCCTTGAGATTACCCAGTATTTTAATTTCAAGGGAATCAATAGAATCTTTTTCAGAGGGTACTATTCGAAATGAAAATTTTCTGAATTGTTAGCTTAAAATTCGTTTGCAAATGTATATGCAGTAAAAAGTTTAAACTAAAAAACGGCCTTGACCTATGTTAGGAATTCATTTATTTTCCTTAAAATTTTCTTAAAGAATAGCGCGTCGTTTTTTAGGACTAAAAGCCCCAATAAAAATATGTATGATAAGTTTCCAATATAATTTGATTGTTGTGAAATAATGTTTCATAATTCGTAATTCTTATTGCATTAGTAAACAGACTAGTTGGTACAAATATAAAATTTTATTTATTAAACCAACTAGTCTGTTTGAATTATTTATCTTTAACATATGGGAAGAGATGGAAAACCTACACGAGATAAAATAATGATTGAATCCAAAGCCTTGATATTCGAAAATGGATTTTCGGGGACTAGTATAGACCAAATATTACAGAGAACTGGAATTACCAAAGGGGCATTCTTTTATCATTTTAAAACAAAAAGAGCTCTCGCAAAAGCTCTAATACAAGAATCTGCCAAGGAAGATATCTTGCACATGAACGAGGCTTTGGAAAAAACGAAACATTTGCAAGGAGATCCTTTGGAACGTCTTTTACAGTTTATTCAAGAATTTATTGATATGATGTCAGGTTTATCCGAGCCTTTTAATTGTTTGTACGCTTCATATACCTACGAACCTAGTCAGTTCGATCAAAAAACTTTACAATATATATCGGAATCCATGTTAACATGGAGAGGTACGATGGAACAACTACTTATGGAAGTCTTAAAGGAATATAATGCCAAAACTGAAATTGATATTCAGTCAATGGCGGATCATACGGTAGTAGTCTTTGAAGGTGCCTTTGTTGTATCGAAGGCCTTGAAAGGCAAAGACCTTACGGCTGATCATTTAAAACATTTAAAAAATTATTTTCAATTACTATTTATTAAAAAAACTTGAAAGATTAGAGCTTTGTTTTAGGAATTCATTTTGTTCCTTATTCTGCTCAAGCTTTCAGGGTGTATGCCCAAATATTTTGCAATTTTATTTACAGGGATATATGAAATATGCTGCGAGTGTGTTTGGAACATTTCAGCATATCTTTCTTCTGCAGTTTTGGTCAAAAGATCCTTTTCCCGATGGGATCTGCCAATGTAGGCCTGCTCGGTCAATACCCTTCCAAACCTATTTGTTTCCAAAGAAGTTTCGTAAGCTATGCTCAAATCTTTGTGCTTGATAACTTCCATTTCACAGTCCACTAAAGCGGTAATTTGGACATCCGTGGGAAGTTCTGTTAGGAAAGACGTAAAAGCGCAAACCATTTCCCTTTCAAAAAAAAAGTCGATTACTTTTTCCATCAAATAGCTTTTAATGGTCATTTCAACAATACCGCTATTCATAAAATAAACCGAGTCCTCTATTTGCCCATATGAGGTAACAATGTCTCCTTTTTTAAAATGTAACTTTTTAACAGGAAAAGGTAACTCATCATAGGAAAATGAAGTGTTTAAAACAGTATTGTACAAGTCTATAAATAACATTTTAAGAGCTAATGAAACAGCAATTAAAGTACGGATTTTTTATTTACACGGAATGTTAACATTGTTCGCTATTCCATTAGATTTTTTTTCGGAATTGAAATCTATAAAGAGCTGCAATTTTCCATTGCCATTCACATTATTTCAAAAGTATTGTGCTATCACACAGAATGTTACAGTACAGTGCAGGATGCGGTAAAAAACTATAAAGTTTAATTTTCACAGATAGTCCTAACAAACCATGTTAAAGATAACTTGGTTATCGTACGTTTCAATAGAATCCCGGAATTATGAAAAATATACTTATTGCCCTAATCATTGTTTTGGGTTTTGAACTTTATGCTCAAGATGAAAAGGGGGGAATAGACGAAAGCTTAACGCGTTCTTTAAGGGTTGATAATGCAGAAAGAACCGCAAAGGCAGCTTTTTTTGACGATGGAAACTATGCCATGTTCATTCACTGGGGCATTTATTCCAATATTGGAAATAAATGGAAGGATACTACGTATTACGGAATTAGTGAATGGATTAAAAACCCGTTGAGGGCCAATATACCTGACAATGAATATATGGCGGAAGCCAAAAATTTTAACCCGGTGAACTTCAATGCAAAAGCCATTGCCAAACTGGCAAAAGATGCTGGGATGAAATACATTATTATAACCAGCAAACACCATGACGGCTTTGCCATGTACGGTTCCAAAAGCAATGCATTCAATATTGTGGATTCCTCACCATTTGCCCGAGACCCCATGAAAGAACTCTCACTAGCCTGTAAGGAAGAAGGCTTGGGTTTTGGGTTTTACTATTCTCATAATCAAGATTGGACCTTTCCCGGAGGTAATGGAGGGCCAACTATGAACAAGAATGGGAAGGAGGTTGACTTTGATTATTATTACAATGAAAAATGTCTGCCACAGGTAAAAGAAATCACAACGGAATATGGAGATATAGCTATGGTTTGGTTTGACACACCGGGCGATATGGAAAAAAAGTACGTTGCAGAATTAGTGGATGTGGTACGAAAAAACCAACCCAATGCACTGGTTTCTGGCAGGGCCGGACATGGACTGGGAGACTATAATTCCCTGGGAGATATGAACATTCCTATAAAAAATGTTTCTGGACTTTGGGAAACTGTTGATGTAACCAATGATTCTTGGGGTTATGCATGGTACGATCAAAATTGGAAAAGCCCAAAACGGATTTTAACCTCAGTGATTTCTACTGTGGCCAGAGGGGGAACCTACATGTTAAACGTTGGCCCCGGTCCGGACGGAACCATACCTGATGAAGCCCAAATCGCGTTAAGAAATTCCGGAGAATGGATAAAACGTTACCCCCATGTTGTTTATAAGGCTCAACCTTCTCCTTGGGAAAGAAAATTACCGTGGGGAGATGTTACCCTGGCCAATGGAAAATTAAATTTATGTATTTATGATTGGCCGTTGGACGGAGAATTGTTTCTGCCCGGTCTAAAAAACGAAGTCATATCCGCAAGTTTATGGATTGATGGAGAACCCCAATCACTAGAAACAAGTAAAAAAAATAAGTGGACCATCCTGAAACTGCCCGCCAAACGCCCTGAAAAATTGGTCTCTATAGTTGAATTGAAAGTGGATGGAAAACTGGAAGTGGATACATCTCTAAGTGTAGACCCTATTTATGTTACAAAAATACCTGTCGCATTTGGAAAAACAATGCAATCTAGGTTGGAAGACAGGACTTGGGTTGAAAAATTTGGGGAATGGAAGCATGTAACCCAGGTGACAAATTGGAACGAAGAAAGTGCAGTTTTTTGGGAATTGGACTTTATGGAGGCAGGATATTATCAAGTAGACCTCGAGTATAGTGGAGAGGGCCGTTTGGTATGGAAGGTAAAAAACGAGGAAGGCCATTCGGTTCAAAACCAACAAAATTCATCAAACATTTATAATTATTTTCAGATGGGGCTATTAAAATTTGATACTCCCGGAAAACATAAAGTTTCCGTTTCCTTAAAGGGAGGAGATGGAACTGTTGCCAGCCTTAAAGGAATCCGATTCACACCTTTGCAAAGTTTAGAATAACATCAAACGAATATATATAAATATGAACACCATTAAAATTTGTATTAGCTTGATTGTCCTTATGGTAGCAATTGCTTCATGCAAACAAAAGCCTCAGGGGTCCCAGATTATTGATGAGTCCAATATGGCAGCGGCAATTCAGGATGAAGCCCTACAAAAGTGGCAGGACCAAAAATTCTCAATGTTTATTCATTGGGGAATTTATTCTATTCCTGCCGGTATTTGGGAGGGAGAACAAATAACAGGGTATAGTGAACAAATAAAAGGGCATGCAAAAATCTCTGATGAGAACTACAAAAAATTGAGCCATCAATTTAACCCCACTGCTTGGGATCCTGATTCGATTGCATTGTTGGCTAAGGAAGCGGGTATGAAATCGGTGGTAATTACTTCCAAACACCATGATGGGTTTGCTATGTTCAATACAGCGTATTCAGATTACAACGTTATAGATGCCACACCGTATAAACGGGATGTGATCAAAGAATTGTCCGAAGCGTGTAAAAGATATGGATTAGGTTTTGGAGTTTACTTTTCCATTATAGATTGGGATTTTCCGGAAGCAGTTCCTTTTACCTCAACCCATAACTCAGACCCTATTCCCCCTGCCCATCATCAATATAACTTAAATCAAGTGGAGGAATTGTTGACCAATTATGGGGATATATCGGAAATCTGGTTTGATATGGGCGCACCAACCCAGAAACAGAGCCAAGAGATGGCTCAATTAGTAAAAAACCTTCAACCGGATTGTATGATTAGTGGAAGGATTTTTAATGACCAAGGCGATTTTGTGGTATTGGGAGATAATGTTCAACCAGATTTTAAAATGGATACGCCATGGCAAACACCGGCATCAATGTTCGACGAAACTTGGAGTTACCGCTCATGGCAAGAAAGGGGTGATGTCGATGAAAAGGTTAAAGAAAAAATACATGATTTAGTAACCATAGTGAGCTTTGGCGGAAACTATTTATTGAATATTGGGCCAACAGCTGAAGGAGAGGTAATCGACTTTGAAAAAGAAGTGCTTAAAAAGATAGGAGCATGGATGCAAGTAAACGGAGAATCCATATATGAATCCCAAGTCGCTGCGGTGCAACAACAGGACTGGGGAGTGGTAACCTCAAAACCTGGGAAACTATTTTTTCATGTGTTGGATTTCCCTCAAGATGGACATCTGGTTGTAAAAGGAATGAATTTAGCGGTGAAAAATATATATCCATTGGCTCAAAAAGATTTGTTCTTGGATAGTGCCCATGAAAATGGAAATCTTAGTATTGATTTAACGGATGAAATAATCAAAAATGAACACAATACTGTTTTTGTAGCTGAATATGAAGGTGAATTAGTTCATAGGCCTAATAGTTTGATTGATGGAAGTATTGAAGGGGAAATTGCTTTAACTGCAGAAAATGCGGAAAACTATCATAGTTTTAGCGGACCCGAATATAGGGCAAACCTGCCAACTGTTGTTAGGCTTAAATGGGATGTAGCCAATTTAAATCCATCAGCAGATTATCAGGTCGTTGTAAGCGCTAAAGAAGGTCGTAAGAATGAAGATTTGATCTTGACCGTGAATAATGAAGTATATCCAATTTCATTTCAGGACAAACATATGGTCACGATCAAAGTCAATAGGGTAAAAAACGGCCTCAATTCGTTTGAAATCAAGAGAAAAGATAGAATCTACTTTCATAAAGGGTTGGATTTTATAAACTTAAAAATGGAGATTGAAACACTGTAATAGGTTGTGGGTTTAATTAAAATTCAAACCTCAAGAAGGTTTTCAACGCAGGATTAATATTAATTTTTATAAATTCAAACAGGGATACATTAACATTGAAATCCAACCAAACACCATAAAAACCGAAACAGTTTTAAACTATGAGCGACACCAACGATTTTAAACAATTCAAAAACCTAAACGAGGAACAACTACCTGTACCCAAGCATAAATTACATCATTGGAGCCACTTTCTGGGGCTTTATGCAGGTGAGCATGTTGCTGCCACCGAGTTTGTTATTGGAGCAACTTTTGTTGCTTTGGGCGCAAAGACCATGGATATTATACTGGGTTTGCTTATCGGTAATGTTTTGGCAATCTTAAGTTGGAGTTTAATTACTACTCCCATCGCCGTAGAGACTCGGATGAGTCTGTACACCTATCTCAATAAAATAGCGGGTGATAAGATGACCAAGCTCTACAATTGGGCCAATGTTATCATCTTTACGGTGATATCAGCAGCCATGATCACGGTGTCGTCAACTGCAGTTCGGTTTGCTTTTGACATCCCTGCGCAACTCAACTGGTACCCTACCAATGTATGGTTTGTTTTAGTGGTACTGATTGTTGGAATTGTGGTGGTTTTTGTAGCCATCTATGGGTTTAATGCCGTATCAAAATTTTCGGGAATCTGTGCACCTTGGTTATTTACGATGTTTGCTAGCGGCGCCTTGGTACTTATACCTGCCTTGTCCTTAGAAGTAATTGGTGAAACAATGTTAGGCGGATGGGAAGATTTCATGACCATCGGAAACCAATCTATCTGGACAGGAACCAATAGCAATGGTGAAACTGGAATTGGGTTATTAGAGGTTATAGGCTTTGCATGGGCGGCCAATACTATAACTCACTTTGGACTTATAGATATGGCGTTGTTTCGATATGCGAAAAAGAAATCCTACGGATGGACAACCAGTTCGGGAATGCTTTTTGGGCACTATATAGCTTGGATAGCAGCCGGAATCATGGGAGCTGGTACAGCTGTGCTCATTGGAAAATCCATTGTTGAATTGGACCCGGGCGATGTGGCTTATTATGCCCTGGGATGGTCTGGGTTTGTTATTGTCATTATTGCAGGATGGACTACCGCCAACGCAAATTTGTATCGTGCAGGTCTGGCAGCTCAGGCTATTTTTACAAAATATTCCAGAAAGACGACAACCCTTGCCGTAGGTCTGGTAACTGTAATTGTTGCCTGTTTTCCCTTCGTATTCACACAAATACTCCCATTGTTAACTTATGCGGGTTTATTGGTAGTTCCAGTGGGGGCCATAGTATTTGCGGAACACCAGATTTTTCCTAAGATAGGATTAACACGTTATTGGTCTTCCTATAAAAAACTTACTACAAGTACTCCAGCTATAGCTTCCTGGATATTAGGTCTTATCTTTGGATTTGGGCTGGACTTTTTAAATGTAATGTCATTTTACTACTTGTTTATTCCCACTTGGATTTTTACCATTTTGATTTACACACTACTGGCATCCAAATTTGGAGCCAAGCAAAATTATCCAGTTGAAGAAAAAGAAGAAGAAGTTCGCAGTCAGAATATTGAAAAGTATCAAGAACAACAGGCTAAAGAAGAACCTGCTTTGGTTCCAGACAAATCGCTATTCACAAAATTGCTTCAAACTATTGCATTGATATCGCTGGGCATAACTTTGGTGCTTGCGGGGATTACCATGTTTGCCAGCCCGGATGAAACCATGTACACATACAATAGGGAAACATTTTATTTATATGCCTTTATCTGCACCATTGTCTATTTTATTACGGCATATTGGGCCATGCAAAGAAAAAATAAAACATAGCTATAATGAGAAATCCCATTTTTCTTAATCAGGAAAACTTGTCAAGTATCGCTGGTCAAGTTTCCTGTCCTTCGTATGAAAGGAGTAAGGTTAAAACAGGAATTATCCATGTAGGTATAGGAGGATTTCATAGGGCGCATGAGGCTTTTTATACGGATGAGCTTCTGGAAGAAGGATATCATGATTGGGGTATCTGTGGGGTAGCCCTTTTACCTTTTGATGACAAAATATACCAAGTTCTAAAAAATCAGGATGGATTGTATACTGTCATAATAAAGGAATTGGATGGCACTTTATCCATCAAAGTTATTGGGTCTATTGTGGAATATCTCTTTGCGCCTGAAAATCCGCAAAGAGTCATTGAAAAAATGGCACATCCAGATACAAAGATTATCAGCCTTACCATTACGGAAGGAGGCTATAATTATGATGAGGCCACGGGAGAGTTCATTTTTGAAAACCCCAACATACAGCACGACCTAAAAACCCCAAGTTCTCCCAAAACTATTTTTGGATATCTAACCCAGTCCTTTAAACTTAGAAAAGAAAAGGGAACTGCAGGATGTACTGTACAATCCTGTGATAATATTCAGGGAAATGGTCATATTACAAAGAAGATGGTGCTCAGTTATATTGGATTGGCAGAGCCGGATTTGGTGGAATGGGTAGAGTCAAATGTCGCTTTCCCAAATAGCATGGTAGATCGGATAACCCCAGTAACCATACAAAAAGATATTGAACTGCTTTTGAGAGAGACAGGGATTAAAGATGAGTGGCCTGTAGTTTGTGAACCCTTCAGACAATGGGTCATAGAGGATAATTTTAGTTCTGGAAGACCCATGTGGGAGAAAGTGGGAGCCCAGTTTGTTGAAGATGTTGCGCCCTACGAGCAAATGAAGTTGAGCCTCTTAAATGCGGGGCATACCGTATTGGGAATTTTAGGGGCTTTGGTGGGATACGATACCATAGATGCGGTAGTCAACGATGCAGAAATTGTATCCTTTCTCAAGACTTTTATGGATATGGAAGCAACCCCGTCACTTGGCACATTGGAAGGAATTAATCTTAAAGAATACAAGGATTCATTGATAGAACGGTTTGGAAATCGGAATATAAAGGACCAAGTCTCCAGGATATGTTCTGAAAGCTCCGCGAAGATTCCTAAATTTTTACTGCCTACTGTAAAGCATCAACTAAGTCATGAAGGAAATTTTTTTCATTCAGCATTTGTGATCGCGGCTTGGGCCATCTATAGTTTGGGATACGATGAAAATGGAAATGCCATCGAAATAAAAGATGCAATGAAAGTGGTCTTATATGGAAAAGCGCAGCAAGCAAAGAAAGACCCAACCATATTTTTGGGGATAGATACGATTTTTGGGAGTCTGTCGAAATCGAAAGGCTTTACCTTGGCCTATGTTCGGGCCTATGACGCAATTAAGGAAAAAGGGGTAAAAAAGGCAATGGGAGATTTGGAATGGTAAGAAGACATTGCATATGTCTGGATGGAGCCAAAAAGGATTACAATCCCAAAGCTGCAAAAAACTCCGCTTTATAACTTTCTCCAATTGGGATATGCATATCCCGTATAACAATTCTATTTCTCTGAACTGTTTTTATGAAATTTACGTTTATAATAAACGATTTGTGGACTCTTATAAATTGATTTACCGGAAGCTTTTCTTGCATCTCTTTAAAACTCATAAGTGTCAAAATGGTTTTATTGGTATTGACAATATGAATTTTTAAATAGTCCTTTAAACCTTGAATATATTCAATACTGTCCAAATCAATTTTAATACTTTCATATTCTGCTTTTACAAAAATAAATTTCTTGGTCTCATTGGTCTCGCCATGGGATGAAAATACATTGGCATCAACTTGTTTTTTAGTGGTGGACATAAGCTCCTTTACCCTGGAAACGGCTTTTATAAAACGATGGTACGGAATGGGCTTGACCAGATAGTCAACCGCGTTCAGTTCAAACCCTTCTACGGCATATTGCGAATAAGCGGTGGTGAAAATAAAGAAGGGGCGATTTTCCAAAGAACCTATAAAATCCAATCCGCTCATCTGTGGTAATTCTATGTCACAAAAAATAAGGTCAATTTTACTGTCTTTGATGGTTGTTATGGACTCTAGGGGATTTGTAAATGTGCCCACAACCTCCATAAAATCCAGTTTGGCGCAATATCCAGTTAAGACATCTATTGCCAAAGGTTCATCATCAATAATTATACATCTCATACTTATAGTTTTAGAGTGAGATTTATCTCATATATTTTTCCGTCATTGTTTACAACCAGTTCATGCGAATCTGGGTACAACAGATTGAGACGATTTTTAATATTGGTAAGCCCAACACCAGAGTTTTTAGATTTCTTTTTGAAAACCCCGATTTTGTTCATTACATATAAATGTAGCGAATGGTCGTTGATGGAAAGGTTTATCCTGACATTGGTCTTTCCTTCAAAATCGGTCCCATATTTAAAGGCATTTTCAATAAAGGAAATAAATAATAAGGGAGGAATGATTTTTCCCCGGTACTCACCTGAAATTTTCAATTTTACATTTTCACTATGAGACAATCGAAGGCGTTGCAACTTAACAAAGTTTTGAATGTATTCCAGCTCCTTTTTTAACGGAACAAAGCCTTTGTCGGCTTCATACAGCATATAACGCATCAATTCGGATAAGTTAATAATAGCATCCGAAGTATCCGGAGATTTTTTTACGGATAGGGAATATATGGCATTGAGCGAATTAAAGAGGAAGTGAGGGTTCAATTGGGTTTTTAAGAACTGAAGCTCGGAGTTTATTTTTTCTTTCTCTACTATTTGGCGTAAATCATCATTTTTTCTCCATTCTGTATAAATCCTTAAAAGCGTGCTGATTACAATAGGCACGCATAATCCAATGGCATACATCACAAATGGATTTATCGGTGGCCTACGGCCCATTTGTTCAGGGAGTGTTACCCTAGGAAAATTACAGCGCACAAGAATAACAAGGATAAACACAATGGCTACTGAAATCAATAAATGGATCAATACCTTTTTTTTCAGCAGGAACCTTGGAACAAGATAAAAATAGTTGAAATAGAAGAGTACGGCCATTAAGATAAGGCGAATGGGTAGGTTTATAGGTATAGGTCTTGAGGTAGTAATAAAAGGATACAGCAGTATTCCATAGAAGGTAGACCATAGCACAATATGGAGTAAAATTTGTTGAACTTGCTGTTTTTGGGTGCTCATCCTAGTTTTGAGTGGTTTTACTACAATTTAATGTTTAAGTGCGCTATCTCAACCTTAGAAACCATCGGACTTTTACCTTTTGATAATTTATGCATCACCAGGTCTGCGACCAGTTTGGCATCCTGAGCACTTGAAAATGGTTTTTTTCCAGGTACCGCAGGGATGAAATCTTGTCTGATAAGTATTCTCTCTCCGCTAATTATCTGATATCCAAATCCTTCTTTTACTGTAAATACTTCAGATTTAAAATCTAACTTTTTTTTGTTTAAGTCAGGTTCAATTAGTCCATAGAACAACAAACCTATAAAAAGTAGCAGTAGTATTATAGCACCAATCCATTTCATTTCCTAAGTTTTAAATAAAATAGGGTTGTATTTTTTTAATACAACCCTATTTGTTCAACTACAATCAATCATCAATCAAAAAAAACCTTAAATTTTAGTCATCTTCATCGTATTCCTCAAAAGGGAAAAATTCATCAAAATCATCTAAATAGAGACTACCTGTACGTCCAAGTCCCACAAAAGCTCTTGTTGCATTGGAAAATGCAATGGGATCTTGTCTGCTTGTTCCCTCAAAGTTGGTTTTCTCTTCCCAAGTATCATCTGAGGGGTCGTATTGCCAAACAGAGGTGGCGGTGCCACCAAGCTCACCACAAGCTATGTAACCATATCCATTTATGGTAAACCCAACGGCGTTACTTCTGGCTACCGAATAATCATCTTCCTCATCCAAATCCAATTTACTTGTCCACGTCTCCGTTGTGGAATCAAAAACCCAAAAATCGTCCAAATAACTTCCGTTGGAAACCCCGGTTCCTAAGTAAACATTGTTCCCTATGGTAAAGGTGGTGGCAGCTCTTCGTTTATCACCACCAAAACCAACAAGCTCGGACCATGTATCCGTGGACGGGTCGTACTTCCAAAAATCTTTGCGATCGTTCTCTCCATCATATCCTGTTCCAAAATAGCCATAACCATTTATTCCAAAGGCAATAGCGCTTCTTCGCACTAAAGCAACGGAAGCATCGCTAGGGGATATTGGCTCTGCAATTTCTGTCCAAGTATTTGAAGTTGGATTGTAAGCATAAAAATCGCTTAGCTCATCCAGACCGTCATAACCCGAACCTACATAGCCAATGCCATTAATTTCAAAGCCAACAGCTGCATTTCTGGCCACTCCTGGAAAATCAGCTTTTTGCGACCAGAAATCACCATCCATGTCATAGGACCAAACAGAGTTAAGGTAATCATCCCCGTCATAACCTAAAGCTATATACCCGGAATTTCCGATGGTAAAACTTGATGCACCGCTGCGTGGACTTCCATCAAAAACAGATCTATCTATCCAATTGCCCAAATCCTCATCATCATCATCATTAGAACAACTTGTAAGGAAAAGAACTGTTAAACATATTATTGACACTATTTTAAAAGGGTGTCTTATTCTTTTCATATGGTAAAGATTAATATTTGACCCAAAACTAAGGTGCTCCTCTTCAGATTGAAACCGAAATAGATAAAATGGGTTTTTTAACGTATGAACAAGCGTATTTAATCTACCAATCAGGAAGGTCTTTTTTGTAGTGAAAATTCTGGGTTTTATCTTATAAGAAACAGCGTTGGTCTATCTCGGTTTTAATGCTTGAACATGCCTTCTATTTTTACTTCAAATTAAAAAGAATGGAAAAGAAAATAGGCTTGTTGATCATTGTGCTATTAATGGTTATGGCCTGTAATGAAGACGGGTTCACAACTGATTTTGTTGCAGGCAATGTTTTTACAGATAGTAATATCCGCGTAGTGCAGGTAGATACGATTACAGTGGAAACATCAACAATGAAATTTGACAGCATCATAACTTCCCAAGCTACACGAATATTGGTGGGCAAATACACTGATCCTGTTTTTGGAACGGTTCAGAGCTCCAGTTACGCACAATTGTTGCCTTCCAGTTATACAATAGATGCCGAGGCAGAATATGATAGCATTGTCTTTTATTTGAATTATGATGAATACTTCTATAATGATACGCTACAACAAAATAGCATTCATATTAAGAAACTGATTGAGCAATTAAAGCCTGAAGACGACACTAATTTTTATAACACCAGTACAATTTCTTATGAAGATGAAGATATTGGTTTTATAAGCTTTGCCCCAAGGCCGTTGCAAGTAGATTCTTTGGAAATTAAAATTGAAGACGATTTTGGGGTAGCGATTTTTGAGAACCTACAGGATAAAACAATTACAGATTCCGATGAATTTGCGGAGTATTTTAAGGGGATTGTATTTAAACCTGGCGAAGCCGATGATGGATCCGTTTTAGGTTTCTCAATAACATCAAGTCTCATGCGGCTCTATTTTAGCACCTCCGTAGAAGATGAACGTGTTCAGGAATATTTGGATTTTACCATAAACACAACGACCACCCCAATACCTTTTTTCAATCAGGTTATAACAGAAGACGCGAATGAATATATTGAACAACTTGAGGACCAGGAATTGGACTTGAACAGCACTGAAACGGATAATCAAAGTTACATCCAATCTGGCTTGGGAATCGCTACAAAAGTGCAGTTCCCGCATATAAAGTCCATATATGATATTCCAGGTGAAGGCACCATTTTAGATGCCGTGCTTAAGATAAAGCCGGTAGAGGGATCTTACGATGATCAATTGCCCTTAAGAGAAAGTATATCCGTTTATATAGTAGATCAAAACAATGACCTTACAGGGCAACTGTATTCAGCAGATGGTGAAATAGTAACCGCTATCCTAAATACGGACAATCAAGAATTTAATGACATCTATTACGAGGTTTACCTGGGGAGTTATATTGATGGTTTGCTAAATGCCGATAGAGACACTGGTGAAGCATTGATTCTTATACCAAGTGATTATAATACTACAGTGGATAGGTATGTGCTGAACGGGAACAACAGTTCCGACTACCAAACTATAATGGAACTTACCTATGTTATTTATGACGATAATGAATAAGAATACTTTTTTTAAAATCCTTTTTGGGACCATCCTAAGCATACCAAATTTATCCGCACAATCTGAAGGTTTAACGAGCTCACCGTATTCATTGTATGGCCTGGGAATAATTAATCAAACCAGTATAGGGAGATCCAATAGTATGGGTTACACCGGTATTGGTTTAAAAACAGAAACAGAGATCAATAATTTAAATCCTTCGAACTTTGCGCTCATACCCCAAAACTCTTTTTTCTACGATGTAGGAGTAATGGGAGAACATAACAATTTTAGCAATAAAGGGGCTAATGCGACCCGAACTACATTAAATTTTTCCAATCTTGCATTCGCATTTCGAATAATAGATGGTCTGGGAGCAGGAATTACCATGGTGCCGTATAGTGATGTTGGATATTCCCTGGTGGGAATCCAAACAAATATTGAAGGTGCCAATGAAATTTTTGAAAGCAATGTATCCGGTCTGGGCGGTTTGAACGACCTAAGATTGAATCTGGGGTATAGCGTAATGAATAAACTGCGTTTAGGAGTGAGTGCTTCATTTCTTTTTGGTAATATCGAAGAGGATGAGGCTTTTGTAGTATCAAATAGTGCTTTTCAACTCACTGAAACAACCAATTATAGTGGGGTTCGTTTAGGTCTTGGATTGCAATACGATATTTCGGAAAAAATCACCTTTGGGAGTACTATTCAATTTCCCACAAGTTTAACCGGCAATTTAAAACGTTCAGTTACAAAGATCCTGGATGGCTCTGAGATTACCGTTGAAGATGAGGAACCGGATACCACTTCTGATTTTAAAATGCCCATGGAACTGGGATTTGGGATAAGTACCAAACTGTTAAAAACCGTAACCCTTGCTGCGGATTACAAGAAAAATTTCTGGGACAATACGGAGCAGACAGAGAATATTGGCAGTTATACGGACCAAGACGTTTATGCTTTTGGTCTGGAGTATATGAAGGATGCAACAAGCTTTAGGTACAAGGATAGAATACGATATAGAGCTGGCTTTAACTATGACAACGGATATTTGGCCATTAATGACTCCAAAATTGATGGCTATAATGTTACGGCCGGAATAGGTCTTCCCATAGGACAGGGAAATAATTCCATGTTAAATTTTTCCTATAGCTATGGATCAAAGGGACAGATACAAAATATCCTTATTCAGGAAGATTACCACTTATTGACCCTGAATTTGAGTCTTGAAGACCTCTGGTTTAGAAAAAGGAAAATAAATTAGTTTTCGCAACACTTTTTAGCCAGTAATTTTTCATTAATTGCTTTGGATAGGGGATTAAAATCTCTATTCCAAATAGTTAAAACTTTCAATGCTTAAAAGATTGTGGGCTTGCCATTTCTGACAAACCCACAATCGAGATAAATCGTATCTAAACCCAAAGTTTACTTTGCAGTAAATGCTCAAGTTGATTTTCTGGTGAGAATTACTGGGCCGATAAATAACTGTTAACTGCTGAAGCTCGACTTGCGGCATGGGACTCAAGTGTTGAAATCGCAGATTGAAAATCTGAACTTGACTCTAAAAATGTATATCCAGATATTTCGGAAGTGGCATACGACTCAACCAATGTTGCATAGGTGTTATACAAGGTCTGCACAGTACTGGTTTCAAATGCCCCGTTTATAACTTCTTGTACATAGGCATCGTACTTAGCTTTATAGACTGCATCATCATATATGTAACCGATCAATGGCCAGCTTGCTGCATTTAAACCAGAAAAATCCAATGATAGGGCACCTCCTTGATTACCTGTTTGGAATGCTTCATTATTATCCCATGGAATCCATGTTAATTTGTTCGTTTCAGGATCATTATATAGGAAATAGTTATGTGTCATTCTACCATAGGTGTCCCAATTTTGAATAATGGTGTTTACTGCTAGATATTTTAAATATTTATCGGTGTCGAAAATGGCATCCAAATTTGATCTCCATGTATCCGCATCGCTAGTTCTTGTTGATGAATTAATGATGGTTAATAAACTTTCAACATCTGAAAAGTCAGCTTCATCTTCATTTGTTTTCTTTACATATTCATCTTCGTCATAAGATCCTGATGCAAATGAGGCCGCGTCGCCATCAGGTTTGTACAAATTACCATCATTGCTTGTAAACTGGGTATCTATAACGGTGTCATCAACCTCTTCGACCAAAGTATATAATCCAAAATATGCAGGGCCTTCACCATTATCTACATAAACCTCATAAAATGCCGTATGAGATACGGCCAATCCCGCGTTTTTAAATATATCCGCTGCTGCCTTTTCCCGTAACATGGATTCATCATTATAATTATTTTTAAGGCTCAATTTTTTAAATCCGTAAAAGCGTTGGTTATCTATTTGAGGATAATCATCTTCAAACTCATCAAAATCCAATTTAAATGATAGTTTTAAAATTCCCGAACCCCAAGAACTTGCTAAACTGGAATTACCTTTAAAACGCACGCCAACCTTATACCATTCCATATCATTATAAAAAACAGAGGCAGGAACAAAAACTGGGTCCTCATCAGAAAAATCGTTGCCACCGGCCCTACTTCCAAAGGCTCCATACAAATCGGTCATATCATCGATCATAACATCCCAGTTGTCTTCTGAAATAACAATGTCCAATCTTTTTACCGCATCATCAGGAAATATTTCATCAAAATTAGGATCGGCATCCTTGCTATGGGTTTCTATGGTCCAATCCGTAGCTACAAAATCGGGATCATCGATTACAACATCTGTATTCTCTTCTGCTTGTTCCTCTCCTTCCTCATCATCTATAACTATTTCTTTGGTAGAGCAACCTATAAATAAATAAGTTGCTAGAAAGAGAATGCTGAACAGCGTTTTTATTTTAAAAATTCCTTTTTTCATAATTATTTGTTTTTAATTGTGTATACGTATTTTAAACCAATAATGTTGGTAGTTTCTGGGATTGTTTCATTTAAGTCTTTTTCAATACGATAAAACAAACCAAGTTTTCCAAGTTTTTTAAATTTATAGTCTGTACCCAATGTCAATCGGTATTTACTGAACCCGTTATCGTCGTCGTCCTTTTGAAAGCGGTTGAACAGTTCCGCTGAGAATTTGGGGTCTAACTTCCAGCTTTTAAAATTATACTCCAGGCCGGCTTTAAAGCGAATATTTTGTTTTGCATAGTCCCCTTCAGAAGTTGAGACTGATAGGTCATTTTTATTTTGATATCGTAAACGATATTTAAGCGTTAAATCGTTTATTTTATGTTTGTACATAGCATCCAAATGAAACCTAAAATGATTCTCATAACCTTGGATGCTTCCTTCATTATCATTTTCTCTAATAAATCGCAGCCCAACACCAAAATCAAAGTTTTTAAAAATAGAACGCTCAACACTCAACTGGGTAAAATATTCACTTACTTCAGAAATGTTTTCATCCAATCGTAATTGTTCCTGAAGTTCAAAATTCCATTTCTTATTGGGCTTGTATTTTATTGTGATTGAATTCCAACTTTCTAAATCGTTGGTATCTTCGGTTTGTGCATGAGTGGCATTTATAGATATGATACCCATAAGCAACACTTTAAAAAAACTCTTTATATACGGCTTTGTATTTTTCATATACTACTTGGTTAAAAATTGTTTTGGGTTTTCTACTTCCCATTGAAATAGAAAATCGTCACTTTTGCCGTATCCTTTAAAAAATCCACTTCGCCAATGGTCACTTTGTTTATATGTAAGCCTGTTCTGTTTTCTAAATCACTTTTTAACGTTTCATAATTCTCTGGCTTTATGTTTTCTATGTTTTCGTAAATAATGGATTTTGATTCTTCTTGTTTTAAAGCCCAATAGCGTTCAATAAGAAAAAGGATGGCAATGATCAGGAAATTTGCTCCGATGATTTCGGAATAACTCATTTTTTTATTGGCCAAAGAGTTTATGACCGATACTCCAATAACCACAAATAAATAGGTCATCTCTTTAATAGGTATGGGATCGGTACGATAGCGAATAATTCCAAAAATGGCAAATAGTCCAAGGGCCATTCCAATATCCAATTCATATTTTTTAAGCGTAAAACACAAGAAAAATACGATAGCACTGATTAGATAATATGTGAATACATAATCTTTTCGCTTGGCAAAAGGATAATAGATAAATCGGATGATTAGGGTTAAAAATGTAAAGTTGATGACGAACCTAAATAGCATTTTATAAAAGTCATCGTCAAAAAGGGGGATATTTAAAAACTCCATAATCTAAATATCTATTAAGCGGTTATTTTATTGATTTTCATCAGTTTACTCTTAAACCGATTATATTTTAAGCCATCATAGACACCTATCATTCCAATACAATATTTGCTAATGCTATATGGATTTATTTGTTTGGATTTTAATAGTTGAACTATAGCTGAGTTTCTATTAAAGCGCTCTTGTTTTACCTCAATAATCACCAAGTTTTGGTAGGCTTTAAAGGAGTTGTTTATTTTGAAGGATATATTTAGGTCTATTGTTAATCGTTCTTTGGCCGTCTTATTGACCAACGTGACCCTATTAAATTTATTCCAAATTATGGGCTCTAAATCAAAGGTTCTCTTTGTTGTATTTTTAATAAACTCTAAAGAATCCATAGATAGATTTGGTGTAATCTCATCAATAGAAGTTCTTGTTTTTGTGGTTTTTCCCCTCCCGTCTTTCTGCTTAACTTCAAGAAAACAAATATCAGATTCCACATATTTGCGCATTCTAATTTTTGTTCTGTTTACTTTTTGATTGTGATGGTCTTTATAGAATTTTTTTAAAGGCGTATCAAAATACAATGAAGAATAGGTCATTGCCCTATGTTTGTTTGTTTGGAGAACCCTATATTCATTTTGAATACTTTTCAGAATAGAGGCTAAATCTTTTTCATGGATTACAAACTTGGTATCTGTTCTTTTCATCAATCTCACCTCGTCCATTTCTTCCAATGAAATAGGGGATAATTTTTGTGTTAGCGCTACTATGTTCTGTGATATTCTCAAGGTTACGTAAACTTTATGTTTTGATTATTTATTCATTGATTAAACATGTATGTTAACTCACGGTGCTTTTTTAATGAATCTTAAATTTTTGATAAGCGCTGATGCGCATTGTGTTAGCTACTTTAACGTTTAGATGTCATTGTTTTTAAAAACTTGCGGCATTAACTTACCCTTACCTTATTGTTAAGCGTAGTGTGTTATTTTTTAGAAGGTTACTGAAGAGGTTTTTCAAAAAATATTGTGAAGCTTTTTTCGATCCAACAATCGGTCAGCCAAGTTTACATTTCAAAAAACGGTAAGCTTCTGAGCGTATTTTAGTCAGGGGTGGATTGTTTGGACCTCGCCAAATTGTGGGTTTTTAAAAGCTCTGTTTCCAACAGTATTTTCTTCATCGGGGAACTACATATTAATGGGTATTTTTGTTTTATGAAAGAGGAACTTCTAAACACCTTTGGGACTCAATTTGAACAACCCTTACTAGATGAAATTGCCCAGATAGGGAAATGGCATGAAATAGCTGCAGGTAAAACCATAATGGATATTGGTAATTATGTAAAAGCAATACCATTGCTTCTCAATGGAGCAATTAAGGTTCTACGTGAAGATGAAGAAGGTGATGAATTGCTTTTATACTATCTGGAGCAAGGTGAAACCTGTTCCGTTACTATGGCATGTTGTCTGGGACAGACGAAAAGCGAAATCAGGGCTATTTCAGAAACAGAAACAAAAATTATTATGATTCCCGTTCAGAAAATGGAGGAATGGATGGGAAAATATAAAGGATGGCGTAACTATGTTTTTGAAAGTTATCATAACCGTCTTAATGAGTTGTTACATACGGTAGATAGTATTGCTTTTAAAAATTTGGATGAGCGTTTGGTGGAATATCTTAAAAAGAAATCAGAGGTTACCAATGACAATTGCATTCGAAGTACACATCAGGAAATCGCGTATGACCTGCACACCTCTAGAGTTGTGGTCTCCAGATTATTGAAAAAACTGGAGAAAATGGAAAAATTGGAACTACATCGAAACCATATAAATATTGTGGATTTATAGTTTTGTCTCTTTTGTTACCAACTTACGTTGTTCAACACCTTATTTTTACAAAAAGTAAGATTAAATGCTCAAAAGGTATTTTCCATTTTTATCTTGGATTAGGGGATATAATGGATCTCTTTTTCGCAATGATTTGATTGCTGGGGTCACTTTGGGGGTCATGCTCATTCCACAGGGTATGGCATATGCCATGATTGCTGGGATGCCGCCCATCTTTGGTCTTTATGCCGCTCTGGTCCCACAATTTATCTATGCATTCACAGGAACATCAAGACAATTGGCCGTGGGGCCGGTAGCCATGGATTCTTTATTGGTGGCTGCGGGAATTGGAGCATTGCAACTTTCCAAAATTGAGGACTACATTTCGGCGGTACTGTTTTTAACATTCATAATTGGGGTAGTGCAACTGATTCTTGGATTTTTGAAGATGGGCTTTTTTGTCAATTTTTTGTCCAAACCTGTAATTAGTGGATTTACATCTGCGGCAGCACTATTAATTGGATTAGGACAATTAAAGCATGTTTTGGGAATTGAATTCACCCAATCAAGTAAGGTTCATATATTGATTGAAAACATTTTTGGAAACATTTCACAAACTAATATGTATGTGCTGCTGTTGGGTTCTGGGGCGATCCTTTTCATACTTCTTTTAAAGAAATTAAGTAAGAAGATCCCTGCCCCGTTATTATTGGTCTTTTTTGGAATAATTGCAGTTGTAGTTTTTGGCCTGGATACAAAAGGCGTAAAGGTTGTTGGTGAAATTCCAAAGGGGTTGCCCACTTTACTACTCCCTAACATAGATTTGGCCGCCCTCGGAGAATTCTTGCCAATTGCCATTACCGTTGCCCTTTTTGGATTTATGGAATCCATATCCATTGGAAAAACGGTAGAAGAAAGACACATCGAATATGAATTGGATGCCAATCAGGAACTTCGTGCCTTGGGGCTTTCAAATCTTTTGGGTTCTTTTTTTCAATCCTTTCCAGTTTCCGGGAGCTTTTCTAGGACGGCTGTAAATGAACAGGCAGGGGCAAAAACAGGAATGGCCTTGATTTGGAGTGCTTTGGTCATAGCAGGCACCTTGCTGTTTTTAACTCCGCTTTTTTACAATTTACCAACGGCTGTTTTAGGAGCAATTATTATAGTTTCCGTAGTTGGGCTAATAGATATTAGCTACCCCATACAGTTGTTCAAACACAGAAAAGATGAGTTCTTTTTGTTGATGACAACCTTTCTGATGACCCTTTTTATTGGTTTGATCGAGGGGATGTTATTAGGGGTACTGCTATCGTTGTTTTTATTGGTATACCGAATTTCAAATCCCCATATAGCCATTTTAGGGAGGATAAAAGGAACAAACTACTTTAAGAATATAGATCGCTTTACAGAAGCGGTTGAGGTAGATCTCGATAAACTTATTTTTAGGTTCGATGCCCAACTGTATTTTGGTAATAAGGACTTTTTTAAAAAGGAATTGTACAAGCAGATTGGGTTAAAAGGAACGGGACTTAGGTATGTTATTCTCAATGCAGAGGCAATCAATTATATTGATAGTAGCGCGGCGGCCATGTTGGAACGAATAGTTAAAGATTTACAAACAAGAAATATTTGTTTCTTGATAGCAGGCGCTATTGGCCCTACCCGCGATATTTTTTATAACAGTGGCCTTATCCATGTAATTGGGAAGAAAAACCTTTTTGTACAGACCTTTGAGGCGGTAGATTCTTGTTCTAGCCAAAAGGGAAGAAGTAAGATTCAGGAAAAAATATCATTGCAGTCAAAAATAAAGCCTTTGTAACTTTGGTAACTGTAAAGAACATAAATCACTTGTAGCTTTGAAGTAAAATTTATGCATATGAAAATAGAACAAATATATACGGGATGTTTGGCCCAGGGAGCCTATTACATTGAAAGTGGTGGTGAAGTAGCAATTATAGATCCTTTGCGGGAGGTAAAGCCCTATATACGAAAGGCAAATGGGGACAATGCCAGGATAAAATATGTTTTTGAAACCCATTTTCATGCAGATTTTGTTAGCGGGCATATAACCTTATCCAAGGAAACTGGGGCATCCATTATTTATGGCCCCAATGCAAATCCTTCTTTTGATGCAATCATTGCTGATGATGGACAAGAGTTTAGCTTAGGAAAATTAACGTTTAAGGTATTGCATACCCCGGGACATACCATGGAAAGCACTACCTTTTTGTTACGGGACGAATCGGGAAAAGATTATGCCATTTTTAGTGGAGACACCTTGTTTTTGGGCGATGTTGGAAGACCCGATTTGGCTCAAAAGGCGGCCCATATGACCCAAGAAGAACTTGCAGGAACCTTATTTAATAGTCTTCGTGATAAAATAATGCCATTGTCAGATGATATCATTGTTTACCCTGCACATGGCGCTGGTTCGGCCTGTGGGAAAAATATGATGAAGGAAACCGTGGATACTTTGGGAAATCAGAAGAAAATGAATTATGCCCTTCGTGCAGATATGACTAAGGAAGAATTTGTCAAAGAGGTCACCGATGGATTACTACCTCCGCCCCAATATTTTCCCTTAAACGTCAAGATGAACAAGGAAGGGTACGAGGATATTGATGCGGTTTTGGAAAGAGGCACCCAAGCTTTAAGTCCAGATGCTTTTGAAACTGCTGCAAATGAAACTGGAGCTGTGGTGCTGGATGTGCGCCATCAAGATGATTTTGCAAAGGCTCACATTCCAAGATCTGTTTTTATAGGATTGGGGGGAAGCTTTGCTCCATGGGTAGGAGCATTGATTGCCGATACTGAACAACCTATTCTTTTGGTTGTTCCCGAAGGAAAGGAAGAAGAGACCATTACACGCCTTTCCAGGGTAGGCTTTGATGCCACATTGGGATATTTAAAAGGTGGTGTTAAGGCCTGGAGGGATGCTGACAAAGAGGTTGATTCAGTTAAAAGCATCAATGCAACTGAATTTAAAAGACGATTGGAAGAGGAAATCCCAGTATTTGATGTTCGCAAGGAAGGGGAATTTAATGCAGAACATGTAGAAAATGCAAAACTAACCCCATTGGATTTTATCAATGACCATCTAACAGAATTCCCGGAAGAAGGAACTTTTTATATCCATTGCGCCGGAGGCTATCGAAGTATGATTGCCGCCTCGATTCTAAAAAGTAGGGGGGTCCATAATTTGGTGGATATTGCAGGTGGATTTAAGGCGATCAAGGAAGCTGGGATATCGGTAACGGATTTTGTTTGTCCCACTACCCTAAAATAAGTGACGTTTTGAAAAAAATAATATCAAAGATGGTCTTTGTTATCTGTTTTTTAGCTCTGGCTTTATGCAGATCGCAACAGGAAAATACCATTAAAAAGATTAGTAAAACAACACTAAAAGAAGAGGTTATTGGTAAAAATGTACAATTGATCGATGTGCGAACTCCACAGGAATATAAAAATGGACATATAGGAGACGCGCTGAATTTCAACATAAATGAAAGAGAAACATTTTTAAAACAGATTTCCATACTTGATAAAACCAAACCAGTTTACCTCTATTGTAAAAAAGGTGGGCGAAGCAATCGCGCAGCTGAATTACTAAAGCATAATGGTTTCAAGAAAATTTATGATTATTCCGGGGGATATGATCAATGGAAAACGAATGACTAACCCGATTTTTTTGTCAATTTAAAACCATAACCCAATTGTCCAAAAAAGCTTTTGGGTATTTCCGTATCTCCTGAAAACCCAAGGGGAATGGTTCCGCTTTGTTCTGGAATGTAGTTGGTTTTAAAAAGATAGTCCCATAAGCTTAGGCTTATACCAAAATTCACCCCATATTTTCCTTCAGGAAGTTTATAGGAATGATGGTATAAGTGCATTACGGGATTGTTCAGGATATATTTTAGCGGCCCCCATGTCAGTTTTAGATTGGCATGGTTCAAATGCCCGATAGTAATGGCTGCAAAATGTACAATATAAGCGTGTTGTGGCTCAAACCCTCCCAAAAGCATGACTCCAATTGTTTTTAAAGGCTTGTAAAGTATATTTTCCATCCAATGGTACCGTAAATGGGCGGCAAATCCCATTTCCTTCACGCTGTGGTGTATTTTATGAAATTGCCATAAGAAAGGAAACTTATGCAATAACACATGGGTAAACCACTGTACAAAATCCAAAATAACAAAGAAAATAACAAGCTGTAGCCATTGGGGCCAGATAGTCAGATCAAAAACCGCAAAGCTTTTTAGGGTAATTCCTATGTTGGCTAAAAGTACACCCAGAAACTTATATAAACCGTTGATCACAATGGTGAAAATGAAGAAATTGAAGAACATATAAAATCCATCTAACCAAAAATCCTTTCTAAAAATAGACTGTTGTTTTCGCCATGGAAATAGAATTTCCAGACCCCAGACCATCAACGAAATTGCAATCAATCCCCAAAAATAATTAGTGTACCAAGGCACCTTGAACAATATGGAATTTAATGTCCATTGCAAAGAACCCATGAAACCACTTTGTATGCTTTCCCAATAAATTTCCATCATGTATTAAGTTCTTAAAAAAAGATACCGTATCCAATCCAAGGAGCTTTCCAAGTACGGTTAAAGGTAATATTTTCAAGAAATAGGCCGTGTAACATAAGTAGCATAATAGTTGTGGTAGGTTGTTTACATTTGGAAATGAAATTAAATAAAGCAGCCAAATTGGGAATTGTATGCTTGCTTTGCCTAGCAATTATTTCAGTGGTAGTTTGGTTGGTTAATTTTGTTAAACAATAAAATAAATCCTATGAAAAAGAATATGGGCACCATCGATAGCATTGTTCGTTTTGTGGTTGCCGTAATAGTGGCAGTGTTATTTTATCAAAATGTAATTTCGGGAACTTTGGGCTATGTGCTTTTAGCCCTTGCCGGAGTTTTTTTGGTTACCAGTTTTGTGAGTTTTTGTCCTTTGTATACCTTGGTTGGTTTAAACACATGTAAAGTTAAAAAGTAACAATGGAAATACTTTTAAAGCCATGGCCCTGGTATATATCGGGTCCTTTAATAGCGTTATCCATGTTTTTATTGATTTTGGTAGGAAAGCGTTTTGGAATGTCGTCCAATCTAAGAACGCTCTGTACTATTTGCGGAGCGGGAAAGCATACTGATTTTTTTAAGTTCGATTGGAAAGCTCAAAGATGGAATCTTGTGGTAACCTTGGGAGTTATTGTGGGAGGATTTGTTGGGCTTAATTTTTTATCCTCGGATTTATCGGTGGCCATAAATCCCAATACGATTGCAGAGTTACAATCCCTGGGTTTTGAAAGTGCTGGAAAAGCTTACCTTCCTACAGAACTATTTGATTTATCCGTTTTTTCAGATATAAAGGGCATGGTCCTTTTGATTATAGGAGGCCTTTTGGTTGGCTTTGGAGCTCGCTATGCAGGGGGTTGTACTTCTGGGCACGCTATTTCTGGTTTAAGCAATTTACAGCTTCCTTCCCTGATAGCCGTAATCGGGTTTTTTATAGGAGGTTTGGTTATGGTCCATGTTCTATTCCCCTTAATTTTTTAGTCATGCGAACAGTTATATATTTCTTGATAGGTTTATTTTTAGGCATTGTGTTGTTTAAATCAGAGGCAGCATCATGGTTTCGTATTTACGAGATGTTTCAGTTTAACGCCTTCCATATGTACGGTATAATCGGGTCGGCCTTGGCCATTGGAATTTTGGGGATTCAGGGTATTAAACGATTCAATATCAAATCTTTTTATGGGGAGCAGATTGATTTCGTTCCAAAGGATAGAGGTTTCAAAAGATATTTGTTTGGCGGAATCCTATTTGGGTTGGGATGGGCTTTGGCTGGGGCATGTCCAGGTCCAATATTTACCTTGTTGGGCGCGGGATTCTTTCCAATTTTGATTGTATTGATATCGGCTGTTTTTGGAACCTACCTCTTTGGATTGCTAAAAGACAAGCTACCTCATTAGATTCTTTTTCCTGAAAAACATATTTTTGCAATCCATTTATGGGAATAGCCCCGTAGTTCAATGGATAGAATAGAAGTTTCCTAAACTTTAGATGCAAGTTCGATTCTTGCCGGGGCTACTTTTTTAATTTTTTCCGGAATTGGAACAGTTTGCCGAAGTCAAAAAAGAACCTCACTTTTCATATAGCAAGACATACTTTTGCGACCAGGGTCACCTTAACCAATCGGGTACCCATAGAGACAATATCCAAAATGTGAGGCCACAGAAAACTGGCTAATACATAGATTTATGCAAAAGTGATAGAGAAAAAGTTTCCGATGATATGAATATGCCTCGGGAAGAATTGCAGGAAAAGACTCAAACAATTCTCCTCATCGGCTGATTACATATATCTCAGATATTCTGAAGTACTACTTGGGTATCTTGAATCTAGATTAGAAGCTGGCGAGGGAATTACACAAGCATTACTTGATCAAACATTAATGAAGTTAGAGGAAGAGCTTCATTGGGTATAGCACCGGTTACTGAAAAGGATCCAGATCTATTACGAGAAATTGTGAGAAATGAACGGAGAGTTGAGTTTTTAGGTGAGCCAGGTATTAGGCTATGGGATATAAAAAGATGGAAGATTGCTCAGACGGCTTTACGAGGTGAATTCCATGGTATAAAATTAACTGATAGCCCAGATACGTATAGTGATTATAGGGTAGACGAAAATGGCTACCTATTTATAGTAGATAGGCAATCTTTTCAAGACCACAATTATTTATGGCCTATTCCTTTATCTGAAATTGATGTCAATCCAAATTTGATACAAAATCCCGGGTATGGCAATTAATTATAGAGAGTGCTAAAAATTGGTACCTTTCATTATTCAGATCGAATTTATAAATAGATTTGTTCTAAGCGCTATTCACATTGATGTGAAAATGAAAGTAATATGGAAACGGTCAATCTATATTTTTCACCAGTTTATTATTTCGCGGATGTATTGCGATAATTGTTAATATGATTATAATGAATAAGTCAGAATCAAGAAGAAGTTTTATTAAAAAATCAGCTACCGCATCTGCTGGTTTAACTTTTGGCATTTCAACCCTTAATGCCGCTGGTCTGATCAGTGTCTTCGGTACGAATTACAATATTGATTATAAAAGGTCTGGGCGAAAGATATCCTTTAATTTGCCTTTAAAAGATAACGTTCCTGCGGTTGAAGTT
The DNA here is from genome assembly GCA_039985375.1 of Flavobacteriaceae bacterium. Lineage (GTDB taxonomy): Bacteria > Bacteroidota > Bacteroidia > Flavobacteriales > Flavobacteriaceae > Flagellimonas. The sequence goes on along the minus strand of JBDWSS010000106.1, from coordinate 71,651 downwards.
AGGCTTTATAGCAATGCCAACAAGTATATCTTTGAGTATGATGATGTATCGCAAAATGCCCCTAAGGTCAAAAATGAGCAAACAAAGGATGTTTGGATGCCCGGATATGATGAACAAGCGGTTATTAGGAGACAATCCAGTAGTGAGAAACGTTTTCCTGTGGTTGATCTCGTAGTAGCACAAAATATGGAAGCCGTTGTAGATTTTAATAGGGTGGAGCAGGGCAAGTATAATTTCAATGAACATGGATTTAAATTGCTTTCTAAAGAGGTCAGGATACCAAATAATCAAGTCGATCATTGGGGAAATACCTTGATTTTAGATCCAAAAACAAATTCAATAAAGGGATTTTATCTCACATCAAAAGTAAAGGTTGATGCCTCTAAAGTAACTTTTGAATTTGACACCCTTCGTGATGATTGGGAAGGTTTAATATCAGTCCACCAAGTTGACACCAAAGAACTCATTGCAAGTACCGCAGTTTTATGGGATGTCAAATTACCTGAAATATCCACAGGTACCGGAGTAAGCCGTGAACGGATGATATCATCATTGTCATGGGCAACAAAACATATTCTCGATTGCGAAAACACAAATCCAGATAGTGAGGCGTTTGGAGGGGAATATTTGTTATATGACCTAAGCGCCAAAACCCGCTTACGTTCTTTTTGGTCGTGGGCTTGGGGGCCTTCTGCAAAAATGATGCTCGAAGCATCTAAAATAAAAGGAGTAGATACAGGTATTACCAACCGACAGCTTAAGCAAAGAGCTATTGACCTTATGGGAGTAACCTTGAAGAAACAGGTACTTGATCCTTCAAGTCCCGCTTACGGAGTGGTTCAAACCAGTTTGCACGAGGCGAGTACAGTAGACACATTATTTCTTGTAGGATGGGGATGGATGCCATTATACAGGGAAACTGGAGATAGTTCATATATTGATGCTGGCAAAAAAGTCGTCGATGCGGCAAATCGACTTATGGATCAATATGTAGATATGATACCACAGGCTTACCTTTTTGAGCGTAAAACTTGGAAAAAGATAATGAGCTTTGAGAGCTCTATGGGCCTACCAGGGCTTGCTGGCCTTTATTTGGCTACGGGTAACGAATATTATAAGCGTACAACGATCAGGCTTGCCAACCTTTTAATAAAAGCATTTGAAAAAGAAAATGGACTTTGGGGCGTATTTTTTTATGAGGAAACCCGTACATCGAGCGAGGTCAATTATTGGACAAAGGCTTTCGGATATATTGCGGACGGATTGATTGAAGCGCATAAAGTAGCCCCGGATCAGGGCTATTTGAAAAAAGTAGTACGAATCGCAGAACAAGTTATGGATAGCCAAGCACTGGATGGGTCTTTTGCAGTACGATTTGATAGATCTGCTGAGTTTGTAGGAATCGGTGATAAGGCTACCGCTTTGTGGGCTGGTCTGTTTATACGAATATATAAATTGAACGGCGACAAGATTTACTATAATGCTGGAATGAAAGCACTTGAGTGGTGCATGGACCATCAATACTTTGGGCAGGATAGCATAGCACGAGGAGCCATTGTTGGGCGCTCGTGGCCGTCAGGTATTACTTTTAGACATTGGTTTGATGTAGTTGTGACGTATACTGTATCCTTTTTTGGCAACTCACTTATCGAGGCACTTTCGCTTGATGAATTTCAGAAATAGAAATTATTATCTAGTTTATTTGAGCCATTTATTTATAGAGGTCATTCCGATTTGACGAAACCTTTTAAGGGTTGGAAAATGTCAGCTTGGGACGGTAGATTCGTGGTACCGTTCATTGCACGTTGGCCGGGATATTAAAAAGATGTTAGTGATGAAGTTCTTAGTATCATGGACCTCCTTTCAACACTAGCGAAATTAGTAGCAGTCAAAATGCCGAATGACCTAAATGTCGAAGGCTTTGAGGCTTCCTCTTTTCTTTCGGGTGAAGAGGTGCTTAAACCAAGGGAAGGGTATTTTCACTATTTGGAATGTTTGCTTACAGGGGTAGGGGAGAATCGGTGGAAATTAGTGCCGCCGCGTTAGTCGAATCTATCGGGAACTGAATGGTTGGAGCGAATAATTGAGGGGATAGACTCAAATGAATTCTTGAACCTTAAGGAAGAACACCCTGAAGTGGTTGCTAATCTAATACATCATATTTAGGGCATATGAGGAGTTAAGTGCCATTTACATTGCGGAAAATGGTTCCTGATTTTATGATTAAGGTCCAAGTAGGATGCAAACAGATATAATGTAGTTTTTGTGTAGTTGAGTTTTTTTAAAGCTTATCAGTAAAAATTCGCTTATTCTTTCTCCCTATGTCCAAAAACCTATGCGTTGAACAATCCGGACTTACTATATTAGACGGGACACTAAGTTGAGGGAATTGTATCACCAAAAATAGTTCGAGAAGTGATTTTTTCATCCGTAGCACCCAACATGAGATGTAAGGGTAGTATTCGTTTCGGAACATAGACCGTATCCTCAGGAAAAAAGCCGGCCAAACCACCTATTACGGTTATTCTATCGGATAGTTCTACGGCAAGGCGCGATGTCATACCAGAACCATTGGAAAAACCCGCCATATAAATTCTAGACGTATCAATACTGTACTCCTTGACCAACTCATCTATTATTTGATTGAAAAAAGAAGTGTCGTCCTGTAGTATTTCATTCGGACAAACTTCTTTTGGTAAGTTGTAATTGTTCCATTTCGTCACTAAATCATTTCCACAGCCATTCAATTTAAGGTCATAGCTATACGAAGTTGGATATACAGCAATTAAGTTATGTTGCTCGGCCAATTCGTTCCAACCAGAAATTGTATAATATTTTTGGCCGTCTCCACTACTTCCGTGCAGTTGAAACAGTAAAGGGAACTCCTTGGTTTCATCATATGTGAAAGGGATATAGCCAATATACTCTCGCTGATTGCCATTATTTAGGGTAACCACAGTTTTGGTAATGCCATTCGCTGTATTTTGATTTCCCATAACATGGAGTTCAACGAGATTCTGCAATTCACCAATCTCTTTTGGAATATTGGTTATTGCATTTTCATTGATTGAAAAGTAGGTCAGTTTTGTCCATTCTCTAATAGCCGAAGGAATGGTAACAATATTATTGTCGTTGGCAGTAAAACTTGTAAGTTCTGAGAGCTCACCTATTTTATCCGCTAAGGTGGTAAGACCTTTACTTGAAATATCCAATTCAACAACCCTTTCTCCTTGTAAACTGACACCAGCCCAACTTTTCATTGTAGTGTCATCAAAATCCCACCCAAGCGCGTTACCGGAGTTGGTGTCGTATAAACTTTTGAGTACGACATAATCCGGTGGTAAAACTACCTGTGGATCTGGAGTTATTTCCATTTCCCCGTCATCATCTTTTTTGCAGGAGGTTGATGAAAGTATAGCACATACAAATAGGAATGCTGTATTATACGTTCTTGATCTTTTCATGATTCTATGTTTTGGGGTAAAACTAGATGAGCTACCCTCTCAAGTCTAATAGAAAAAAGTACCTGGCGAATAAGAAGTATTAAATGGTTGGAAATCTGGGTTATTTGGCAAGTAGCAACTGCAACTGCTAGTTGATTAAAATACCAATACGCTTGAAAAGCTTTTGAGTTTAGTCAACAAGTTGATTTATGTAACTGTTTTGAAGGACTACTTGTCAGCTTTATTGCAAGCTGTTTTTTGCCTAATCTAATGGAAAGGTAACGGTGTATGTATCCCCAGCTTCATTTCTTTGGATGGAATAAAAAATACGATCTTGGTATTGAATCTCTCGTTCCCTTTTTGTGACTTCCATTGAAAATTTTCCGGAGGTATTGGTACTATTGATGGAAAAACCTTTATCGGTTAAGTCTAGTATAACTTCCTCAGGAATCTCTAAGGTATCAAATGGCAGAGTAGCTGAATTACTGTCATCATCCACATAAAATCTTCTGAACAAAATTGGGTCGGAATAGTTTGGTAGTAGTGGCCCTTCAATGTCTTGTATTAGTGTATGAGTATCATGGTCCCCACTTATATTGATTATATCACCCGTTCTTTCAACTGATAAATCTGGAATCTCCAATTCAGACAGTCCTTTAAAAGAAGCAAAAATTCTGCGTCCATCATCCAAATCAATATATAACCTTTGCAGCAAAACCTGGAAAAAGTCTATCAAAGGAAAATCATAAGCATCCATGGATCCAGTCATAGCTGTAGAAGAACGGTAAAGCTCACGATAAGTATCGGTTTCATAAAGATCGTTATCCAAATAACCTCGCAATTCAAGGGAATAGTTTTGGGTATTATTTGGTAATACATTGGTTTGGATTTCATTTTGAGAAAGAACATTGAAGTCATTAAAACTTAGTGTCTGGTTCACGAATTCATCGATTATTGTGTATCTGTAATCATCAATGGAACTGCTAAACATACCATAATAAACAAATATGTTTTGAGTGTTTTCCATGTCGTAACTAAGTTCAAAACTTGTTGGTCCTCCGTTGGCACCGTAGTCCCGACCTGTATTTAGTGCAAAACTAGGGGATGCAGGCGCATCTATAATGTTTAGCGCAAACTGGCCATCTCTTGCGCCGACTCCACTTGTATTAAGACCTAGCTTGTCAACAGCCTGTTCAACAGTCATAATCTCAATCCCAGGTTGTAAGCTGGCGAACGAAGTGGCTACATTTAAATGTAAAAAATCGTTTTTACCCAAAACATATTTGGTAACAACAATTTCCTGTCTTTGGAAATCCTCAGGAGCATAAAAAACAGCGTCATCATAGGTCTGCATTTTTCTGGAAGCTATCAATTCCCCGGTTTCTTCGGAATTTATTGCAATATGTAAATCAACAAAATCATTTGAAGGATCATCTCCGCTTAAGTCTGTTGATCTATAGAGTAATTTTTTTAATTCAAAACTTTGGGATTCAGTACCTTGATTTTCGCTGTCATCAGTAGATTGAACGGTCAATGTAGTTGCTCCGGAAGGAAAATCAAAGGGGTCTAGTTCATATGGGATTGTTTTATCCGTTGTACTAAAAACTTCATTGCCATTAACCATAATAACAGTATTGACACTATTAGATTCATCAGTAATAGTTACGTTAAGGGTGGTGAGGGTTTCTACATCATTCTCTAGGCCGCCAATTGCTATTACAGGTGCTGTAGTATCTGGTTCGCCCTGAATAGGAGGTTTTGGATTATTTGGTTCTTCTGAATCACTGGAACAACTAAAAACTAGCATCGAGAAAGTGATGAACAGACTCTTGTATTTCATAGTTAGATATTGGTTAAACCAAAATAAGAAATTATCCAATAGTAGCGTATTAAAATTCTGTAACAATTCTTAAATATTCGATGAATGTGTGAGATTCTCATGGGGATAGTTATTTTTCTTGGCTACCTTAGCTAAAACTGGTTTTCTTATGAAAAAGGAAATAAAAAATGTGTTTGTTGAGGGAGCCATAAGTCCTACTTTTATTGCAGAGTCCATTGCACACCATCAACATAGAACCCAGATTGGGGCACATGATATTTTTTTAGGGCAGGTTAGAGCCGATAAAATTGAAGGTAAAACTGTTGGAGCCATTGAATATTCGGCTTATAAGGAAATGGCGAACCTTAAATTCCATGAAATCAGGGAGGCCACTTTTGAAAAATTTGACATCACCTGTATGCATATTTATCACAGTTTGGGTAAAGTTGGGGTAGGAGAGCTCTGCCTTTTTGTTTTTGTTTCGTCTCCCCATCGCAGAATAGCTTTTGATGCACTTCAGTTTGTAGTTGAGGAAATAAAGGCACATGTTCCGGTTTTTGGAAAGGAACTTTTTGAAGATGAATCCTATCAATGGAAAGTGAATACATAGCGTATGGTTAATATCACACAAAAACAGGCGACACATAGAACGGCAATTGCACAAGCAGTGGTCAAAGTAAGTTCTGAGGAGACCATAAAGGCCATTAAAAATAAAACCGTTCCAAAAGGAGATGTATTTGCCATGAGTAAGGCAGCCGGTTTTTTAGGTGTAAAAAAAACAGCAGATTTATTACCAGACTGCCACCCTTTACCTGTTGAACATTGCGCCATAGATTACGAGATAAATGATCTAAATATAACCGTTAAAATCACGGTAAAGACTTTTTATAAGACTGGAGTTGAGGTGGAGGCCATGCACGGGGCAAGCGTGGTTGCTCTTAACATGTATGATATGCTCAAACCCATAGACAAGGGTGTTGAAATACATCACATTAAGCTTTTAAAAAAGACCGGAGGGAAATCCGATATTGAAAATAGATGATTTATCTAGTTAAAGGATAATAATTTATGACGTCCTAGCTAGATTGTTCAACATTTCTTCAGTGGTTTTTTCCAGATTGAAAATAGGTTCCCATCCCCAATCGTTTTTTGCAATGGAGTCATCAATGTCACTTGGCCAAGAATCCGCAATTTGTTGCCTAAAATCTGGGGCGTAGGATATTTTAAAATCGGGAATGTTTTTTTGAATGCTTTTTGCCATTTCTTCAGGTGTAAAACTCATACTGCCCAGATTATACGAAGATCGTACCTTCAATTTTTCAGAGGGGCTTTCCATTAAGTTCATTGTTGCCCTTATGGCATCATCCATATACATCATTGGGAGTTTGGTATGTTGGTCTAAAAAACACTCATATGCCCGTTTTTTTAATGCATCATGATATATTTCAACAGCGTAATCCGTAGTGCCACCACCAGGCATGGTTTTCCAGCTTATTAGCCCCGGATACCGAACACTGCGCACATCAACCCCAAATTTTTTAAAATAATATTCGCACCAGCGCTCTCCAGCTTGTTTGCTTATGCCATACACCGTACTAGGTTCCATTATTGTATTTTGTGGCGTATTATTTTTGGGCGTATTCGGACCAAAAACAGCTATACTGGATGGCCAAAAAATTTTGTTTATTTTTCTTTCCTTGGCAAGATTGAGTACATTGAAAAGCGAGTTCATATTTAAATCCCAAGCACGCATGGGAAACTTTTCGGCAGTGGCGCTGAGCATTGCCGCCATTAAAAAAACTTCATCAATTTCGTAATGCATCACCACATCTTCAATAGCTTCATAGTTTGTGGCATCCAAAAGTTCAAATGGACCAGAGTTCATAAGCACTTCACTACCTTCCCTGATATCACTCGCTATTACGTTTTCAGAACCATATTTGGCCCTTAGTTCAAATGTTAGTTCTGTGCCTATTTGGCCACATGCACCAAGAATAAGAATGGGTTTTTGCATTTAAAATGAAGTTAATTGAATAGATAGGTAAAGATAGCCTTTATTAAAATTTGTACATTCGCCTATGCGAAAATTGTTATGTATGGTGGTGGTTTTTACATCCTTTGTGGGCTGTAAAAACGATGATGGCCTTCCCCAGGAAGTGGACCCCGAAGCACTTGTTTTCAACTATCAAAAAATGCCAAAGAAGTTTGCGATCAATCCGGAGGCAACTGCTATTTTGGAAGAATGGGTGGAATTTACAGAATTAACAGGCAGTTTTGATGTTTTGTACAAGGCAAAAAATAATGAGGATTTAATTTTGGCCATTGATGATCTTATTGAAAAAGAAAAGCTTTTGGCCAAGGCTAAGTATCCAGAACCCTTTGATCAATTTCAAATTAAAAGTACACAACGTGTGCTTAAAACTTACATACTAAAGGTTAAATCAAGTCTTTTGAACCATACGGATACAACAGAACCCGCTATTGAAATGTTAGTGGCGTATAACGCAATGCGGAGGCAATTCAATGTTATTGTAAATGGCCAGTTGGACAAAAAAATGATTCTAAATGAAAGCTAAGTTGTTTTTCCATCTAGTTTTATTTTTAACCATAGGGGCCCATGGGCAAAGTTTGGAAAAGGAGGCTGTTGATCAGCTATTGGATGGTTGGCACTTGGCAGCCTCAAACGCTGATTTTGATGCCTACTTTGGTAAAATGACCAATGACGGGGTATTTATTGGGACCGATGCAACCGAAAATTGGCAAAACAAGGCTTTTAAAGCGTTTTCAAAACCCTATTTTGATAACGGGAAAGCATGGAATTTTAAGGCTGTTGAACGCAATATTTATATGAATGAGACCAAGGATTTTGCTTGGTTTGATGAATTATTGGACACTCAAATGAAACTTTGCAGGGGTTCTGGTGTTATAAGAAAAGAACAGGGCCAATGGAAAATTGCCCACTATGTCCTTTCCATTGCAGTACCGAATGAACATGTAGCCGAATTAATCCAACTTAAAAAAGAAAAGGATAGTCTACTGCTTCTTTCTTTAAAAAAGAAGTAGCTTATTATTTTTATTCTTGCCCTTCTGGTTTTTCCTTTCTAGCCGCTAATGCTTGCTTACTTAAACTAGCCAGATTGAAGTTGGGTTCAAGTTGCAAAGCCTCATCGATTAAGGCAATTGCAGCATCAATATTGGTTTTGTCCTTATTGTAAGCAACAAGCCCCTTTAAATGTAAAAAGGCCGCCTTTAGTGGAACTTCATAAGGTTGTTGCCTTTCATAAAAAGCGTATTTCATATCATCCTTAGCATTGGAAATGCCAAATTCAATATTAGTACGAGCACCATCATTATCTCCAGTTTGTATTTTAAGATCTGCCAACTCATAAGCCAAGTAAGGCGATGGTGTTCTGGTGAAAAGTATTTCAAAATGTTCTAGAGCTCTTTTGGGTTGATTCAAAGCCTTTAGGGAAACTGCTTTTACTTGCACGGACAAATCAGAATCATCTTCATTTTTTTCAATCCCAATGGTATTGAGTGCCTGCATATGCTGACCGTTTTGCATGTATACAAAGGCCAAGGTATCCTTTCGTTCCTTGGAAGGGGAAAGTACGTTCAAGTGCGTCATCGCACTGACCACCCCATTAAAATCTCCTTGCTTTCGCATTTCCTTGTAAAAAGCTTCATAATGATTCAGTAGTTCACTTTTGGTCTGCGAAACAGCATTCACCCCAATGAATAGAACTAGTAGCACAACAATCTTTCTCATCTATCTTAGTTTAGTGCGCCAAAACTAAAAAAATAATTGATATTATCCTGTTAAAGAATACTATATGGAAAAAAAGAGAAAAAGATGTCTTTTTCTCTTCCTTAAAGGACTAACATTGAAATGTCCTCATTTGTATGTTTCCTAAGGAGAGTGGCATAGAAGGCCAGACTTTTTACATCTTTTAGTAGACAAGACCGCAAAAAAATGGATAAATCTTGGTAAAAAAGATTTACAGGAACAGTATGCACTACTGTATTTATGATTTTGGGATCATAGTCATAATCATTTAACACCACATCCATTTTTACCCTGTGCCTGTGGTAATCAATTTCCACGTCCGCAGCATTGTAATGTTTTCTTAAAATTGACCTATGTAAGTCCTGAAATCTTGAGGTTATGTTTTCTCTTTTATTACTTTTTGTAATCAAATTCTCCATTTCCATCAAGATTCTTGTTGTTAATCTTGAATTTTCCATGACATTAATAAATTTAAACTGTTACAAAGATAACGGCATGGTGTTTAACACATTAAAAATCAGTTAATTAATTAACTTAAAATTATCCTAATTGTTGTAAAATATGTTTTTTTAGTTGTCAATTACGATATAATTGAAGTAAGGAAATGATGTGATTTATCCATAAATTTTTTACCAAATATCAATTTACCTGGCTCTTTCTTGTTATTCTCTGCATAATGCGGTGGAGAAATACCCATTTTTCGGGCCTCTTCTGTATAATAGTCCTCTTTTATGGGATGTAATGGATATACCCCATTGAACAATTCTCCCCAATACTCATTTTTGATGATGGTCATTATCATATGGATACAGTCCAATAAATGAATAAGATTTACTGGATCACCTCCATTAGATAGATTTTTTCGTTTTGATAACATGGTAACACGGTGTCTTGTGGGGCCTATTAATCCGCCAAACCTTATAATTGTGGTATGAAAAGAGGTGTCGAGCGAAAAAAGTTGTTCACTTTCATAGAGCTGAATTCCCGATTCAGTATTGGGAAGAGGAGTGTTTTCTTCGGTTACTTCTCCACTAATAGCACCATATACAGAGGTGCTACTAATAAAAATCAGTTTAGAAACATTACTCTTTTTGACCTCTAAGTGCAGGAGTTTCATTTTTTCCACAAAATTTTCAGGTTTTTTTCCTCTTAGTTTTGGTGGAACATTAACAATGAGGATATCAACATGAGACAAAAATCCGCGGATGTCCCCTAGAATTTCACTGCTGTTCAATGCAATTTTATAAGCTTGAATAGCTTCCTTTGTCAACTGGGCCAGTTTTTCTTTCGAGGTGGTGGTGCCATACACTGAATGGCCTTCCTTCACAAGCTGCTTAGCTAAAGGAAGACCAAGCCATCCGCAGCCAAGAACACCAATATTTTTAATCAAATTTTAGAGTTTTAATCGTTAGAATAGCATCGTTTAAGACAAAGGGCATGGGAATACTGTTTTCAGGTCTTTTGGGAATCGTAAAAGCCGGATTTGTAAACAAATCATGCGATGATTCATAAAGTGTAAGATTTAGCGTGTCCCCTTTGGGGAAACACAATTCAAGTTCTGTATAATCATTTGCACTGATATAATGTGTTACCAGTTTTTCAGTTTTGTTATTCAGAAGGTTCTCGGAAATTTGAATATTGTTCACCTTGGCAGCATTTAGTTTTATGGGATTTGTATAAATGTCCAGTCGATTGACTTGTCTTTTTGGTGTGATACACAATTCCAGAATTCGTTCAGAACCAATAATGGTGTCCTGGAGGGTATCTATCCAAGAGATAGGAATATCTTTTTTGGGTGCATCCCTTATAAAAGTAAAGGACGAACGGTATTTGCTGGGGAGTGTTTTATATTCGCCTGGTTTGGGGACTTTTTTTTCGTTATCCAAAAACTGTTTGTTCCAAGCTACCATTTGATGGTCGTAAGTGGCCCAAATTGCGGAATCTTTATCCGCATTATATACGTATAACAGACTGCTTGGTTTTGGCCTTTCCGGATTAAAACTTGAGTTGATATGTGCTGAAATATTAAATATAAAGAACAGGAGAAGAGAAACAAAGGCCAAGCTGCCTTTGTTCTTTAATGGGCCAAAAAATGGAAGTAAAAGGAAAAACAAGAGCGTAGTAAAAATGGTTGCGGCAATCATCAATTTTAATCCAAGGGCCACGGGAAACATTTTAATAAAAGGGGCATATATAAAAATAGCAGGGAGTGTCAAAAACAATATAAGCAAAGGGTGGGGTTCATCTTGATTCGTATATATCATAAAAGAAACCAAGAGTGCAAAAACCGGCAAGATAAAAAAACTGGCTCCCTTTAAATAGATGGCCACAAGTCCACATATAAGCATCCATAACACAATGGGTGCCACCAGAAGGTTTTGGGTCTTTATTTTTTGGAATTTCCGATACGTCCAAAAGCAAATAGTAAGGGAAAGGAATGCAAAGACAAGAATATAACTATGGCCATTGTATGGAAACCCCTGTAGCATATCCGTAAAATGAGGATACCACCAAGTAATGACCACCCACCCAAAATACCCTAAAAGGCCATTTACAAGGAACGCTATTAGTAATGGAAGAAATCCTTTTAGAATTTCTTGAAGATTAAGTTTTTTCCGTTTAAAGCCTGTTGCCAAAAAGAGAACAAATATAAGTATGGTCAGCCCAAGCATGGGCCAAATCCATTGAAACGGATATGAAACCAACTTAAAGAATGGAAGATTAAAGTATACATAATCTTCTGGACTTTTAAGATTGTTGAGGTCTGTATTGCTAAAGTGGGATAGTAAAGGCATCAGATAACTGCCTTGGTGCGCCAAAGATTTTTTGTCCAGTCTTGCATAGGTGTCCAAAGCAGTATGATAATCAAAATGGTCATCAATGAATGCAAAATTGAAGCCCTCTACGTTGGCATTTTCCTTAAAAATAGTCAAGTCCGTATCGTTGGGTAACATTTTATAAATACTGTAAGCCAGTGAATTAGATATGGGATAGTTGGGGTTAGCTTTAATAAATTCTTTTACGAGGGTTGCATTTCCTCCATTAGTTTCAATAAACATATAACTGGGACCACCGCTTCCACGGGCCTCAAAATTTAAAACTAGGCCAACATCTTTTGCCCATGGATGCTGGTCTACAAACAGCTCTGCTCCATTTAAATCTATTTCTTCCCCATCAGTAATTAGAATTACAATATCATTTTTAGGTGTTTTATGTTGTGCTAAAAATGAACGTACTCCTTCTAAAATTGTGGCTATCCCACTTGCGGCATCGCTCGCTCCAAATGAGGAATGCGGGCTACTGTCGTAATGCGACATTAAAACCAGGGATTTCCCATCATCAGTACCTTTGATCCGCGCAATAATGTTGGTTACCTTACTTAAATCAAGATCGTTTCCCAAAGTATACCCTCCTTGCGTTGTTGTGGCAAGACCAAGCTTTTTAAGTTCAGAGATGATATAGCCCCTTGCCTTTGAATGTTCGGGAAAACCCACCGCATGTGGTTCTTTGGAAAGGTTTTTAACATGGATTAAAGCTCTATCTGTAGAATAGGAATGTAATTGGTTGTCCTGGTCATTTTGATAGGAGGGCATTAAAGATTTGTAACTCCAGTATATTGCAAAAATCAGTAGTAAAAGCGCAAAAGACCTTGAAAATTTCATAGATAGGATAGTTGTTATCCAAAAGTATGAAATTATGAAAAGTCTTCATGTTTAGTCTGTAAAACTTAGATAATTCGCAAAAAATGACTATATTGATTGTTTAACCTTAAAAAAATCCCTATGGCAATCAAGAGTTTTCAAGGCGTAAGAACAAAGGGAGCTTCAAAAAAAGAATATGATGCCCCAATATTGGTAGCGGACTATATGACAAAGAAATTGGTCACGTTTGCTCCTCAGCAATCCATTTTGGAAGTAATGGAATCCTTTGCCAAAAACCATATTTCAGGTGGTCCGGTTATGGACAAAAACGGATTTTTGGTCGGAATAATTTCTGAGGCGGACTGTATGAAGCAAATTTCGGAAAGCAGATATTTTAATCAACCTATTTTGGATAAAAGTGTTGAAAGATATATGACGAAGAACGTAGAGACGATACCCCATGATATGAGCATTTTTGATGCGGCGGGTGTTTTTGACAGACATAATCGGCGAAGGTTACCAGTTATGAAGAACGATATTTTGGTTGGACAAATAAGTAGGAAGGATATCGTGATTGCTGCTTTAAAACTTAGTGCCCAAAATTGGAAATAGTATCGGATTATTCCCGTTTTACAATCATATAATAGTCATTATCCAAGGGTAAATAACCAAGATCATAGACAAAGTAATAGGTACTTCCCTTCTTTGTTGTATACAAATTGGTGATATACTCAAAATCTAAGCCCCTATCCATTAAACGCATTTTAGTGGTTCTTGTTTTTCCATCTTTTAAGGGGAAACTATTTAGAATGCGATAGTTTTTTCGAAGCTTGTTGTTGATATTCCTGACCAAGTTTTTGCTATCCTTGTTCAGCCTATTGTTATATGCATTCCTACAATGGTCGGAACAATATTTTTTATCGATTCTTCCAACCAGTTTATCCCCGCATTCTTGACAATTTTTATCAGACATCGTAAGTATTTAGGTAATTACAATATCGTGCTTTTTTAATAAACCTCCCAGGTTTTGCGCACTGAACCTAGCCTTTTTAAGGCTGTTTTGTTGTGGGTCTATGTTAAAATTGAACGCAGTAGTGAGGTTGGCTTTGTCCAGAACGGACTGTTGAAATATTGCTTTTTCCATATTACAATTGGAAAAGAGGGATGCTGTTAAGTTAGTTTCGGTAAAGTCGGTTTCAATTAATTTACAATCCTTAAACCTAGTTGTTTTAAGAGAAAGTTTAAAGAACGAAGCTAGACCTAGATCACAGTTGATAAATTCTAGGGAAAGCAAAAAATCGTTACAGTCTTCAAAGCGCAGCCCAATCAGTTTACAATCTTCAAAAACACACTCTTTAAAAATGGTGCGCTTTATATTGGCATTGGTAAGGTTGCATTCCAAAAACTGACATTCCATGAAGTTTTGATTGTCCAAGTAACCCTCCGAGAAAACGCAGTTGCTAAACACACAGTTTTCGTAATCTGCCCGTACCAATCTTGTATTACTGTAGTCTTTATGTTCAAATGTTTTATCAGCAATAAAAGAATGTTGCATGGGAAAGATTTAGAAGTTAAATATAAACAAATGTTAAATAGGATATTTAATTTGGAACAATCGTTCTTGTATTAATAAGTTTGTATTGGAATGATTGTTCCAATATAAATATATCAATAACTAAAATGTAGTATTATGGGAAAATTGGAAAATAAGGTAGCTATAATTACCGGCGCAACAAGTGGAATGGGTCTTGAAACGGCGAAAACGTATTTGGAGCAGGGTGCAAAAGTGGTTCTGACAGGCAGAAACCAGGAAAAGTTGGATGCCTTGGAGAATGAACTCTCTGGGGATTATCTTTTGGTTAAGGCAGAGGCGTCGAGTATTCCTGATAGCAGGGATTTGGTGGCAAAAACGGTGGCAAAATATGGAAAGATAGATGTGTTGTTCCTTAATGCGGGAGTATTTAGACTGGAAACCATTGATGGACTTACCGAGGAAATATTTGATGAGGTGCACAACATCAATGTCAAAGGTCCGCTGTTTACGGTGAAGGCCGCTTACAATGATTTAAATGAAGGTGCTAGCATCATTTTTAATACCTCTATTACAAATGTCAAAGGATTTGGAGGAATGGCCGCTTACGCCGCTAGTAAAGCTGCCTTGAGATCAGTAACCAGAACCCTAGCCGCGGAGTTTGGCCCAAAAGGAATTCGAGTAAATGCCATAGCACCAGGCCCCATAGACACACCAATCTATGGTAAGCATAATGTGCCCCAGGAAAACATAGATGAATTAGCATCTGGTCTTCCGTCTTTAGTGGCACTGGGCAGATTTGGTAGCGCAGATGAGGTAGCTGCAACGGCTTTATTTTTAGCGTCTTCCGACAGCAGTTATATTACAGGTACAGAGATTCCTGTGGATGGAGGTCTTGCCCAAGTATAATTTTTTTCAATAAATTTGGAACAGTTATTCCAAAATAATGCCAAGGGTAAAGCAATTTGATGAAAAGGAAATATTGAACAAGGCAATGGAACTCTTTTGGAAAAAAGGGTTCCATGCCACTTCAATGCAGCATTTGGTGTCCCATTTAGGAATTAACAGGGCAAGTTTATATGATACTTTTGGAGGCAAGGAAGCATTATTCAATAGCGCTTTTTCCGAATATAGAAGCACAGCAAGACATTTCTTCAAATCAATTTTTGATAAGGAAAATACAGTACGGAAAGGACTTAAGGAACTCTTTGATACTGCAATCGAGGAAGCGGTTACGGATGAAGACCGAAAAGGGTGTTTTGTTGTAAATACAACGACCGAACTTATACCAGGAGATGAGGGCCTTCGTAAGGTTTTACAGGATAACGCAACGAATATTCAACAACTTTTTATCGATTATATTCAAGAAGGTATTGATGCCAATGAATTTGATAATTCAAAAAATGCAGAAGGTATTGGGCTTATGCTTTATACGCTTTATATCGGGCTAAGGGTTGCAGCCAAGACAGATTCGGACCCTGAAAAACTGACAAGAATGGTCCGTGCAGGTCTTTCTGTACTTGATTAGTATATTTCCTTTTTGTAATTAAATAGAACTTCCCGCCCTTCAACAAGCACATAACGGTCATCCCATGTTCATTGACCTGTTCATAGGTCATCCCCTTAAAATAGGCTCTGCCGCTCTCCAATTTTACCAGTTTAAAACCTACGGTTTCATCTGGTAGAATGACAAACGAAAACAGATTATTTGGATAACATGAATTTAATATTTACCGTGGTTTCCACTTTTATCTTTTCAAAATCTATATCCAAAGGTTCTGATTCCGCCATATCCATGGCCATTGTTTTCATTTCCATGCGCGGAGCTTGGTTATATCTGGGATAATAAGGAGACGAAGTGTCTAAAATATGAATGGCATCCCCAACTTTTTGACCA
The DNA here is from genome assembly GCA_039985375.1 of Flavobacteriaceae bacterium. Lineage (GTDB taxonomy): Bacteria > Bacteroidota > Bacteroidia > Flavobacteriales > Flavobacteriaceae > Flagellimonas. The sequence continues at coordinate 55,533 of JBDWSS010000106.1, read as the reverse complement.
AGGGGAGTGGTTAGGGCTTCCGCTTTCATTTTTGCTTTTTTTACCGCCTTGGATTTAAGAATCAATTCTAAGGCATCCATTTTGGAATACTCTGTTTTTTCCAAATAAGCGTTGGCAATATCAAGCCGTTCCAAGGCAACCATAACTTTCCCCGCGGTTAAACCGGTATATACTTCTAATGAATATTGTTTGCTTTTAAGGACTTCCTTTGAACGTAAAAAGTATTTTTTAAAATTACTGCTCAGGTCTTTGATCACCAGTTGTTTATCTAAATCTATTCCTAGTGATCGTAAACTTTGGGCCATCTTATTTTCTTGCTCCTCAACAGATTTTCTTCCTTTTGAATCTTTTTCCTGAATGGTGATGTTCAGATAAATTTTATCCGGGGTTACCAAAGTATCCACCTTTGCAGAGGTTTCTAGATAGGGAACATCCAAAAAGTTTTTGGATTGACCTATAAGAAGGGTTGTGAATAAAAAACTGAATGCGGCTATAACTAACTGTTTCATCATGTAGAGTTTATTTAAAGGTAAATACTTTATTAGCATGGGCAAAACATATACCGTTTTTAAAAACCGGACAAAATATCTAAATTTCCACAATACAAGAAGTGTATTTTTTACTTAAATCGTTTTAAATGAAGTTTGTAATTGCTCCAGATAAGTTCAAAGGCTCCTTGTCAGGAATGGAGTTCTGCGAAGCCGTTGCTGCTGGAATAAAAATGATTTTTCCAAACGCCTTGATTCTTGAAAAACCTTTGGCTGATGGGGGAGATGGCACATTGGAAGTTGTTAGGCGTTATTTAAATGCTTCGGAGGTATATGTCACGGTCAATGACCCTCTTGTTAGAAAAATTAAAGCCAAGTACTTGTTGTCCGAGGATAAAAGAACCGCATACATAGAAATGTCGGAAGCCTCGGGTTATAAACTGCTCACCAAAGCTGAAATGAACTGTATGTATACCACTTCAATGGGTACCGGAGAATTAATTGCCGATGCCTTGGAAAAGGGAGCGAAGACCATAATTTTAGGAATTGGCGGAAGTGCAACCAATGATGGCGGTATGGGAATGGCCACAGCGCTGGGATACCGTTTTTTAGACAAAAATGGAAATGAGATAAAACCTGAGGGGAAGAATCTTGGTTATGTAAACAAGATCGATACCAAAGAAGTGAATGAAAAACTATCTCAAGTTGAATTTAAGATTGCTTGTGATGTAACCAATCCATTTTACGGCGAAGATGGAGCAGCCAAGATTTATGGTCCTCAAAAAGGAGCCTCATTAGACGAAGTTGAACTTTTGGATAGGGGATTGGTGCATTTTGCAAGTGTGATCCAGGATACTTTTGGGATAGATGTGCAGAAAATATCAGGAGCAGGTGCGGCAGGAGGTATGGGAGGAGGAACCAAAGTGTTTTTGGACGCTGAACTTACTTCTGGGATAGATTTGGTTATGGAAATGGCCAATTTTGATCAAGATGTTTGCGGTGCGGACTGGATCATTACTGGCGAGGGCCAGTTGGACCATCAAACCTTATCGGGAAAAACCATTATAGGTGTGCTAAAGTCTGCGAAAGTCAAGAAAATTCCTGTGGCCGCCTTTTGCGGTACAGTTGCTATTTCCATTCCTGAGATTAAGGCGATGGGGCTTCGTTATGCGGTTTCTATTTTAAATAAAATAAGAAATCTGGAGGAAGCAAAGATGGATAGTTTCAAAAACTTGGAACTTGCTGCGTATAACTTTGCGAGTCTTTTAAAAAGCGACTTAAATTAGTAAGGGCGATTCATTTTAAACTCCAATGAAGTTTTTACGGTAGACCATTCGATATACAAAATTGAAAATAAAACAGTATCCCGTAAATTTCCGTTTTTATAAATACGGTGATTTCTGAGAACGCCCTCCTGTTTTGCCCCTAATCTTAAGATTGCGTTTTTAGAAGGATGGTTGTGGAAATGGATTCTAAATTCTACGGCAATGGTCTTCAAGGTTTCAAGGGCATACTGCATCAAGAGGTATTTGCATTCCGCATTCAATCCGGTTCGTTGCACACGATGGGCATACCAGGTAGGGCCAATTTCCACCCTTCTATTTTTGGCATCTGAAGGAATAAAAGTAGGAAAACGTTATAATTTTCTGATAGCGGTATAAAAAAACCGAGGCAAAAGAAAGTATGCATTCACCTCGGTTATATGGAACTTAAGATTGTACTCCTTGCTGCTGTAATTTCCCAAAATCAACCCAAACAAGTAAGAATACACTTACATAACTATAAATGCCTGGGATTATTGCTGTTGCAACAAAAAAAGAAATGGCCCCTGCTGCATTTATCCGAAGGAAAGAGTAAAAGAGGTTAAAAAAACAGATGGGATGCTTTTCAAAAGAAGCCAAAGAAACCAACCATGAATAAAAACTGAACGACATATGTTCTTATATCATCGCGGATTTTGATACTCTTATCTTCTTTAATAGCCTACTTTTTCTTTAGTAGATCAGTGTCATAGCCCAACAACATGCCAAACGCTCCTGAGCTTGTAAGAAGAACTAACCAAAGAGGATTGTTTAATGATGGGTTTGATAGTATTTCCCACATAAGCAAAGCTACGGAAACCTCTCCCGAACCGTAAAAAGAATCTAGGGGTTGATGAGGTGGTTTGGTGAAAATTAAGGCTATAATTTTGATCTAACTTTTATATTTCCTAGATTTGGACAATGAAAAAGGGAGTGGCCGTGAACCGTTCTCTCCTTTCCTAAGGTAATTTTTCAAAACCCTATCCTAACGGGAGACTGCACACCTTGATTTTCCCGTCTGGTTGTCCGCTAATGTTGCGGAGTAAGTATTTTGAGAAGTGGCACTTCTAGCAATGTACAGTTCCGGCTCGTTAACCTAGAATCTGGACTTATCTATTTAGTGCCACCTAAATGCATATGTGGAATTACATGCTTTTGGAAAACCCAAAGGGTTCGTGTTTTTCCAGAACTTCTCCCTCGGGATCCAACCATTTTTTATAGCCCCAAACCGTACTTTTTGGCAAGGTAGTCACCTTTATCTTGGTCAATCCCCCGACCACATTGTTTATATAGGCGGCTGAAATGTTAACGGATACCTTCCGTTTCAATTTATCAATATTATACTCCCTGTAGTAGGGAAGCAGTGCTTCGGCGAATTCTTGATTGGATAAAAACCGATCTTTTTGGTTCAATAGAAACACTAATTGCTCAATCCACTTTTTGTGGTAGGGAAAATTGTCATAAGGGACTTCCTGAATTTCGGGATTTACCGTCCCAAATTGGGATGGTGAATCGTAGACCAAAACTTTATGCTCTTCTGAATAGGCAGTGATCATTAGGTTCAGCAGGCCAAGTTTTCTCGTCAGTATGGCCTTTTCATCAATAAGGTCTTGCAAGGATATTTTTGACATTCCATTCATGGTATTCTTGGTTTAGATTTGGAAATCAAAAAGAGGAGCTGGAGGTTGCAAAACCCTTTGCTTTAGAAAGAGGAAAGGACTACTCACTACTTTTATTCTATCACAAAGCTAATCTATTCTAGATTAGAAATGGTATACAAACAAGATAAGATGGGTGGTATTTATTCACAGTTGGGGTTGCCCATTTAAAAATTGTGGAGCGAGATTATTTTTAATCCATTGGTTATCAAAAAGTCAAATTATAGACCTAGAGTGGATTTGATATGTTGAAAATTAATAAATGATCGTTTTAAGGATCATTATAGTTTTTGATAAAAAATCGTATGCTTTATCTGATGCTTTAGTATACTTCCTGGAAATGTTTGGTAGGTCACCTAAATACAATAGGGGACAAACACAGAAGAAGTTTTTTTGAATGATTGAAAATGGATATTTTTAACGAAGTGTCCAAAAGCCGCAAAACTTTATACAGAATAATTGCCGCCCTGCTCATTCTTCTGAGCATTGCAATTGGTATTTATCTTATTCCAGACCTTATACCTCTTATAAAAAGGACACCTTATCAATTGCTAGATCCCAAAGCAATTGTCAGAAATGAGTTAACTCACGATTGGTTTTGGCAATGCGTTGGTTGGTTTATAGCTTATATGATGTTTAGAATTGGGAAATCATTCTACAAAGACAGCAAGAAACCCTCCTGAACCAGAAAAAGAATCTAGGGGTTGATAGGGTTTTGGTCTCACTGGTAAAATAATCATCATCTATTTTTTATAAAGACAAAACGGTATTTTGTATAATACCAAAAGGTATAGTTGAAATATAGTGTATTTCATCGATGAATAGCTTGTTTTACTTACCCCAGTAAACATCGCTAGCGAACCTAGATTTCAACATGTTGTGTTAAAAACTTTGCTCCTCTTTTAGTAAAACAAACTTTAGAACCTGGTTTGTTGAAGGTATCTTTACAAAATCGAAAAGCCCCGCGTGAAGCAGGGCGTTTAATTAAGGAGAATCACAGCCTAAGATTGTCAAAGTAGAAAGATGGTGAATAGTCTACTTTTTGAAAAATTGAAGGAACTTGGATTCTCTTTTTTTTTCTATAAATTGATATTCTTTCAAAAGAAATTATCTTGAATTTCTTGAGTAACAAATATATTATGTCTTAGGAATTTTTTAAGTATATGGTATCAAAAACTTTTGATATAACTTATTAACAAAATAAAAGGTTAGGGCACTACCTTTTGATATGTAGCCCAGTTGTGAAGGAAGAAAACAGTACTTCTTGAGGTGCTGTCCACTCAAATCAAAGTTATTTATAAGGAGGCATCTATATACAATATGGGACAAACACAGAATAAATTTTTATGAATGATTGATTTTGGATAGATTTAACCAAGTATTTAAAACCAACATAAAATGCTCAACAAAATACTTGGGGTTACCCTTATTGTTATCGCAGTTATTCTAGCCCTTGCATTTCTAATTGGCCTGCCCGGTCTATTTTCTCAATTAATCAATACCATATCCGATAGCTCGGCTTATTCTTGGGGATTGGTATTAGGGAATCTTACAGCTAGTCTGGTTTTAGGCGCTGTTGTCTTTTTATTATTCAGATTTGGACTGAAACTTTACAATAAACCCTCCTGAACCAGAAAAAGAATCTAGGGGTTGATAGGGTGGATTTGCAATCAGAAAGACGATAATCAAAACACTAAAGCTATGAAGGTTATCATAGGAATCATTGAGCGTAACGGTAAGGTTGCTAAGGCACGTATCGGGGAAACTACAAACAATATGGTAAACTTTGTTAAAACTCGTGTGCCGCAGGACAGTACTATCTATTTAGATGAAGCAGCAGCGTACAAGCAGTTGAAGCGGACTTATAAGCACGATAACGTTAAGCACGCCCTGAATATCTATGTGGAAGGTCAAGTACACACTAACACAATAGAGAACTTTTGGAGTGTTTTAAAGCGCGGTTTGTATGGTGTGTATCATCAAGTAAGTGATAAGCATATTAGCCGTTATCTGGATGAATATGCAGCGAGATTCAATAATCGTTCTAAGACATCAGATGAAAGGTTTCATCAGTTCTTGGAAGGGTCGGAGAGTGTTTTAAGTTATAAGGGTTTGATTGGTAGATGAACTATTTCTGGTTTTCAATACAATAAGCCTTGATTGTTGCTAATGAGTTTTGAGCAATTTTCAAGTCTTCAGGATGGATAACATAATTTTTATATCTAGAATCATGACAAGTATCGTAAAGCTCCTTATAGCTTAGCCATGTATCTTCATCAGTATTGTTTTTTACAAAAAATTTCATCGCATCGTGTGGATTTCCACCAACAAATCTATTGAATGCAGACCTGTATTCATTATAAGATTTGTATTCAACTTTTTCATCTTTTGTTGGATGTTGATATTCACAAGGAAATAAAGATCCCTCAAAGAATTTTAAACACGAATAGAAAGCTGTTGTAACTTCCCAATCAGGAAATTCTTCAGCTTTTTTTAAAACGTTATGGGCTTTTAGGTTGTGAGAAGCATGTTTAAATGCATCATACTTTTTCTGAGGCATACTTAAATATAAAACCGTCAGATTTAATGTTCTCAACAACCAACTCATCAGAAAATGCCATCATTGAAAAATCTAACTCTATTCTATTTGTAGTATTATTAATATGGTCAGACACAACGTATGATTTTCTACGCTTATCTTTAGAATAAAAATCTTCTTCTTTTAATACAACTAAACACTTAAAAGTATTGAAATCAACCACTTTTAAGTACATATCATTTACTTCAATGTCTTCTTCTTGTAGTTTTGATTTTAATAATGAGGATGACTGAGCAGCTGATTGAAGGTTATTTTGAAAGTCCTTTTCAATTTCTTTAATCAAATCCTCTCTTCCTCTGATATAGGAAGAATGAAGTAATTCGCTAATAGACAGCTCCTCTCCAATTACACCAAAATCCAAAAGATTTAATTGAATATCTAAAGCGTTTGTCATAGAATTGTAGATAACCCTCTAAAAAGGGGTGCAAATTTACTTATTTTAAAAATACAAACTTGTTTTTTAACGAAATTTGTTTACAATATGCTTCTAAGTTAGAGAATAATATTTTATTATAAGAATTTTTTTTCTTTAGTTTTACTTTTTTTGAATAAAGAAAAACCCATAAAAAAGAAAAAAGAACGTTTTAAGAAGTACGAAAAGAAGCTCAAGGTAGACGGAGTACTGAAAGTATAAGTATCAAAGAAAAAGAGCGAGTAGTTGCCAATGTTAGATGAATTGAAAAACGCTCGCAACGCGCATTTATAATCGGATAATATTTTACGCTCTGGTTTCCTGAATTAGCGGAGAGTTAATCAAGATTCACGACTCCCCGAAAAAAATACTTCCCGGGTATATCCCAGAAATATTATTTAATCCTGTCCCACTTTGTATATAGATGCCTTATAGTTCCCTTTAATAAAAGTTTGTAAACGAATACATCCGTTTACAAACGAAAACAAACGTTTCAGTACCGATTCATAATTTTTTGTGCTAGTATGTTTGCCCTGTCGAATGATAAGAGTTCGATAGTATTAACTGTTTAACACGTAAAATTAAAATCATGAATTCACTAAGAAACAAAGTACAGTTGATTGGAAACTTGGGCAATGACCCAGAAATGGTAATCTTGGAAAGCGGCAATAAATTGGCAAAATTTTCCATAGCTACAAACGAGACTTATAAAAACTCGGATGGTGAGAAAGTAACGGACACGCAATGGCATAATGTGGTGGCCTGGGGTAAGACCGCGGAGATTGTAGAAAACTATTTGGTAAAAGGAAAGGAAGTTGCCCTTGAAGGTAAACTTACTTCACGGTCGTATGAAACCAAGGAAGGGGAAAAACGGTACATCACTGAAATTAAATGCAATGAACTTTTAATGTTGGGCAAGTAATTGTTCACATGGAAATTAAAAAAGGGGCGCATTGCCCCTTTTTTTATGCTACTTTTTTCAGTAGGTCAAAACATGGGCAACGCTTACAGCGTTTATTTTCTCCTTTGCTGTATTTTTTACAACATTTGGTCTTACAGTTGGTTAGGGTCAGTTCCTTTAGTAAGGCCTTGTTTTTTTTCTTTGAATTCTTCTTTTTTCCCATTGCAGTAAAGCAGATGAGTCAAAAATAGTTATTTTAAATTAATCTAAATAAAAGAATTATCAACAATTAACCACCGGCAGTGTCTGAAGCAGCACTTTCAACAATAAGTTGCTGAATGTCTCTATCAAATAAATAAAGCCCACCCTTGTCATCACCGATTAAATTGATTTTATCCAATACTGTTCGCGCCAAGGCCTCTTCTTCCAACTGTTCAGCAACATACCACTGTAAAAAATTATGGGTGGCATAATCCTTTTCTTCCAAGGTAACATGTACCAATTCATTAATACTTTGCGAAACAAAGACCTCATGGTCGTATAATTCTTGTAACATTTTGGGTAAAGATCCAAAATCGGTTTTTGGAGCCTTTAAATCAGAAACTATGGCATGTCCTCCCCGTTCATTTACATATTTCACTAATTTGAGCATGTGCATACGCTCTTCATCTGAATGCCCGTACATAAACCCTGCAACGCCTTCCAATCCCTTAACCTCCGCCCAAGAGGCCATGGAAAGGTATACCTGTGATGATTCGGCTTCTATTCGGATTTGATCATTGAGTGCTTTTTCCAGCTTTTTTGACAACATAGTATTCTCCTTTTTAACAAAGTTACAAATTAAACATAGCGATAATCAGAAGTAGATGGCTTTCAACTACAGAAAAATTAAATTAATGCCATGTTTGCAATCAATCTTTTTTATGCAAAGCCAATTGAATGCGCTTTCTTGGGACATCAACATCCAAAACTTTAACCACAATTTGCTGGTGCAAACTTACATGGGCATTTACATCCTTAACAAACGAATCCGATAGGTTTGAGACATGAATGAGTCCACTTTCTTTGATGCCAATATCCACAAAACAACCAAAATTGGTAATATTATTGACAATTCCGGGAAGCAATTGACCCGATTGTAGATCCGTAATTTGCTTGATGTTTTGGTTAAAGGTAAATACTTTGGCTTTTTCCCTGCGGTCTAACCCGGGTTTCTCCAATTCCTCAAGAATATCTTCCAAAGTTGGCATGCCAATCGTTTCCGTACAATAGGATTTAAGGTCAATACTTTGTAATACCGATTTGTTCCTGATGATTTCTGACAATGGCACACTCTTATCTTTTGCCATCTTTTCAACAATGCCATAACTTTCGGGGTGTACAGCGGAATCATCCAACGGATTTTTGCCATCTTTTATTCGTAAAAAACCAGCGCCCTGTTCAAATGCCTTACCACCTAAACGAGGCACTTTTTTAATTTCTGATCTATTTTTAAAAGCCCCATTTTCATTGCGATAGGCAACAATATTTTCCGCTAGTTTAGGACCAATTCCCGAAACATAACTTAATAAAGGAACACTCGCGGTATTGATATTTACTCCTACAGAATTTACACAGCTTTCTACAACAGTGTCCAAAGAGGTTTTTAGTTTGGCCTGGTCCACATCATGTTGATATTGCCCAACCCCAATGGATTTGGCATCTATCTTAACCAATTCTGCCAAAGGGTCGGCCAAACGCCGACCAATGGAAACCGCTCCTCTAACGGTTACATCATAATTGGGAAATTCATCTCGCGCAATTTTGGATGCTGAATAGATAGAAGCGCCAGCTTCGCTCACCACAAAAACTTCTATGGGGTTTTTAAAATGAATACGTTTTACAAGTCGTTCCGTTTCCCGTGATGCCGTTCCATTGCCAATGGCAATAGCTTCAATTTTATGTGCATCTACCAAGGAACTTATTTTTTTAATAGCCCCTGAGCTATCATTTTGGGGCGCATGAGGATATATGGTTTCATTGTGCTTTAAATCACCCTGTGCATCCAAACAAACTATTTTACAGCCTGTTCTGAAACCGGGATCAATAGCCAATATGCGTTTTTCACCTAAAGGTGCACCTAGGAGTAATTGTTTTAGGTTTTTTGAAAAGACCTGAATGGCATCCGTATCTGCCTTGTCCTTGGCATTTTTTAAAAGTTCGTTTGATAATGAAGGGAGCAATAGTCTTTTGTAGGCATCGGCAATGGCCAATTCAATTTGAGGGGTGCAGGAATTGTTTGATTTTATGATGCGTCTTTCCATATTATCAAGTGCTCTATCAGTATCAATTTCGATTTTTATACGGATGAAACCTTCTTTTTCTGCTCTCATGATGGCCAAAAACCTGTGGGAAGGGCATCGGTTTAACGGTTCGCTCCAATCAAAATAATCGCGGAACTTTTGGGCTTTTTCATTTGTGCTGAGCGCAGTCGAAGTATCATCTTTTTTGGTCTTGATAACCTTTGAAGTGATTTGGGCATGGCGTTCCAACTGATTTCTAAGCTGATTCCGAATGTCGGAACGCTCATTGATCCATTCGGCGATTATATGGCGGGCGCCCTCTAGGGCATCACCCTCATTTACAATTTCACTGCTGAGATATTTGGAGGCAATAAATTCAATCTCATCGCTTCGTTGTGCCATGATGATTTTTGCCAAAGGCTCCAAACCATTTTTACGAGCGGTCTCTGCTTTTGTTTTCTTGCTTTTTTTGAAGGGGAGATATAGATCTTCCAGACTTGTTAAATCCAAACAATTTTGAAACTTGGATTGTAGCTCTGGGGTCAGGATTCCTTGTTCTTCAACTGCTTTTATGATTGCCGATTTTCTTTTTGCCAAAGCCTCAAACTGAGCTTTAAACTGGACAATGGCACCAACCTGAACTTCGTCTAGATTCCCTGTGCGTTCTTTTCTATAGCGTGATATAAAAGGAATGGTGCAATCTGCATTTAATAATGTAACCGTATTTTCAACGCTTTTTTCTGAAAGTTGCGTGTGTTTTGTTATGTAGGGGATGAGCTGCATTTGATTGATTTTTTTAGGTCACGATTTCGTGCGACCAGCATTCAAAATAAAATGGGAGAATCAATTAACTTATCCCTTCCCCATTCTCAACGCTATCCTCATCGGGGTTCAGGAACACCAATTTACCTTCTTTATTTTCGGTCATTAAGATCATTCCCTCACTTTCTACGCCGCGCAGTTTTCTAGGCGCTAAATTGACCAAAACAGTTACTTTTTTACCTACGATTTCTTCAGCAGTAAAACTTTCTGCAATGCCAGAGACAATGGTGCGCGTATCCAATCCGGTGTCCACTTTTAAAACCAGGAGTTTGTTTGCCTTTGGCATTTTTTCGGCTTCCACAATAGTGCCAACACGCATGTCGAGTTTTGTGAAGTCATCAAAAGTTATGGTGTCTTTTTGAGGTGCTATTTCCTTGTCCATTTGTTCGTTGGCTTTTTTTGTGGCTTCCAATTTGGCCAATTGTGCTTCAATTTCTTTGTCCTCTACCTTCCGGAACAGGAGTTCACTTTTATGGATTTGATGCTTGGCGGGGAGAAGCGTGTCCGTGGTACTTATGTCATTCCACTCTAAAGAGGTCTCGACTGTGCTCGATTTAACATTGAGGATGTTTTTGAGTTTATTGGAAGTAAATGGTAAAAACGGCTCACTCAATATGGCTAATCCTGTTGCAATCTGAAGTGCTACATACATTATTGTTTTTACCCGTTGTTCATCCGTTTTTATCAATTTCCAAGGCTCTTCATCGGCCAAATATTTATTGCCCAATCGGGCCAAATTCATCAATTCCTGACCTGCCTCCCTAAAGCGGTAACGGTCCACGGAATCGGAAATGATCCCTGGAAATTGTTGCAAGGTTTCCAAGGTCTGTTTGTCAACTTGGGAAAACTCACCGGGTATTGGAACAATCCCGTTATAATATTTATGGGTAAGTACGGTAACCCGGTTTATAAAGTTCCCAAAAATAGCTACTAGCTCGTTGTTGTTCCTTGCTTGAAAATCTTTCCAGGTAAAATCGTTGTCCTTGGTTTCTGGGGCATTGGCGGTCAATGTATATCTGAGTACGTCTTCCATCCCAGGAAATTCTTCCAAATATTCATGCAACCAAACCGCCCAATTTTTGGAGGTAGAAAGCTTGTTGCCCTCCAGATTCAAAAATTCGTTGGCTGGAACGTTTTCCGGGAGAATAAAATCGCCATGTGCTTTGAGCATGCTGGGGAAGATGATACAATGAAAAACAATATTGTCCTTTCCAATAAAATGCAGCAACTTGGTATCCTTATCCTTCCAATAAGGTTCCCAATCCTTTCCTTCTCGTTCCGCCCATTCTTTGGTAGAGGAGATGTAACCAATTGGGGCATCGAACCAAACATACAATACCTTGCCATCGCCACCCTCAACGGGAACGGGAATTCCCCAATCCAGATCGCGGGTAACGGCGCGTGGTCGCAGACCATCATCTATCCATGATTTACATTGTCCATAAACGTTGGGTTTCCAATCGTTCTTATGGCTTTCCAGAATCCACTCTTTTAAAAACCCTTCGTAACGATCTAGTGGTAAAAACCAATGCTTGGTTTTTTTTAGAGTTGGGATTCCACCGGTAATGGTAGATTTTGGATTGATCAAGTCCGTGGCATTTAAAGAGGAACCACAATTTTCACATTGGTCGCCATAGGCTTCTTCATTGCCGCATTTTGGGCAAGTTCCTATAACAAAGCGATCGGCCAAAAATTGCTGGGCTTCATCATCATACAATTGCTCTGTTACTTCTTCAATGAAATCTCCCTGACGATATAATTTCTCAAAAAATTCCGAGGCTGTTTTATGATGTACTTCTGCCGAGGTTCTGGAATAATTGTCGAATGAAATTCCAAAATCAACAAAAGATTTTTTAATGATCCCATGGTATTTGTCAATAATCTCTTTTGGGGTAACCCCTTCTTTTTTAGCCTTCATTGGAATGGCAACACCATGCTCATCGCTACCACCAATAAAAGCCACATCATGTCCTTTTAATCGCAGATAGCGAGAATAAATATCCGCGGGAACATACACTCCTGCCAAATGTCCAATATGAATAGGGCCATTGGTGTATGGTAATGCTGCGGTAATGGTATATCTAGAAGGATTGGTACTATGAGACATCAACTAAATTTTAGTAAGCCTCAAAAATACAGAATTTGATAGAGTAAATGGGCACTATATAAAAAGGAAACCTCCGAATACTGCAGTCCATAATTGGGGTTGGGAGTTGCACCATCGGAGGATTCTGGAATGTATGCCTTAGTTAAGTTTACATGATCATTACAGATTTGCTCATTTTCTCTTCTCCTATCTGGATTCTATAAATATATTTTCCAGTGGACAAGGTATCTCTCATTTGTTCCCTGATATTTATTTCTCTAGAACCTTCCAACATCATTTCATTGAAAACAGTCCCAACATTTTGACCTAAGATGTTGTATAGTTGAATATCAACATGGGCAGCAAAGGGCATTTCCAAATGGATATGGGGTGCCCGTTCTGTGGGATAATATGGCGTATGAACAATGGTGTTCAGTAATTCTGGATCTGTGGGGTCATCGCTGTCGCTAGGAGGCGTGTCCGGTAATGTGGGCGGATCGTTGTCCATAGCGATGTCATCAAAAACTTCACCACTACAGTTAAACCCTAAATCTATTGCTTGATATTGATAGCCCAAGAGATGGTTCTCCACATCTGCCCTTGGTACACAGAGCCACTCCGCCAATACGGTTCCATATAAGTTTCTAAAGTCCATAGTGTGCTCTAGGTTTCCGCGGCCATTTGGATCATCCAAGGAAGGGTGTTCGCCCACAAAAGCACTTCCACTAAGGCCAGAACCAAAGAAAAGGGTTGGAGCCGCCTTACCATGATCTGTTCCGGTAGAACCATTCTCGAAGATTCTGCGACCAAATTCTGAGAAGGTCATGCTTAACACCTTATCATCTTGCTCTGTAAAAGCAACATCTTCATAGAAGTTATTAATAGCTATGGATAGATTGGTCATTAATTGCTCATGGGCCAAAGGTTGGTTTCCATGAGTGTCAAATCCACCCATAGAAATCATATATACTTTGGTACCCAAGTTTCCTTTGATCAATCGTGCCAACAAGGCCAATTGTCTTGCAAAACCGTTATCTTGATATTCCACTTGGTTAGCACCTCTTTCATAAGCTTCATGGATTTTCCCAGCATATTCATAGGTTGTATTGGCTACTCCCCTTAGAAATCTAAGTTGATCACCGTACATGCAATTATCGAAAGGAGCATTTTCTATGTCATAGAAGGTGCCGGTCTCGGCAATTTCTTCCAGTTGGTCAATGTTATTGGTGACAAAAGCATAGTTGGTTTCGTCGCCTTGGAAAACCAAATTTGATAAATTGCCAATCTGGATTGCCGCCGGTGCTTCTGGTGGGTTGATCAAATAATCTGGATAGATGTTTTCAAAATGTCTACCCATCCAACCCGTGTTCAAACCAGAGAAACCCGTTGTTTCCAAGTCGGTGTTGGCAAAAATATCGGACCCCGTAAAATGGGATAAACTTTGTCCTTCGTATCCAACGCCATGCACAGCTTTAAACTGGCCATCGCCCCACATAGGTTCTAAAGAACCCATATAGGTAGGTACACCAAAATCGTCCGTAAGCTTTAAAACCTTACTTTCCGGAATATAGATGTTGGGCCTGGCATTGGCGTAGGAATCGTATTGTTGCATTGGGATTACGGTGCTCAGTCCGTCGTTACCTCCAGATAATCGTATTAAAATAAGAATGTTATCTGTTTCTGCAGCGGCAATGGCTGATGTTAATGGTGAAGGTGCAGAGGCCGAAACCAAATTACTTCCCAAAAACATAGAACCAGAACCTGCTATACCCAAGGCTTGGATAAAGGAACGTCTGCTCCATGTTTTGTGTTCTAAATCGTGGCCATCATGTTCCAGGCCTTTGTGTGGGGTTGTATCGTGAGTATGATGAGTATCGCACATAGTAGTAGGGGTTATTTAAGTTGAAATTCAGGTTCTCTGGAAAGATGTCTTAACAAAAGATAAACTTGTGATGGGGCAACGGGCCATGTGGACAACGTCCAAGAAGGAGTGGCACCACCTTCATAATAAGTTTCATCTACATCACTTCGAAAAGCTACTAGCGCTTTTTCGTACTCACCGTCTGTAAGCAGACCTTTTGGCAAAATCTTATCGATTATTGGCCTAGCAATGATATCAGGGTTATTGCTGGTTAAACCATCATTTCCTGTCAGTGCCAAGGCAAAATCCCTAAATTGTTCCGAATCTGCTTGGTAAAATCGCTCCAAGAATACTTCGGTTGTTAACCAACGCCCAATAATAAAGTTGGTGTTGATCCACTGTCTATCTCGCTGCCAACCTGCAACATCAAAAGGATCAAAAAGTTCTTGTCCTATTAATGTTGATGCATCAATGACGTTAATGACGGTTCCGTCATCATAGGTAAAGCCTGTTTCTTTTATGAGGTTTAGGTATAGGTCAAACGGACTTTTAATAATGACACCAATAGCGTCTTCATCAAAAAAGTGTTGACTTTTAAATAACTCTCTAAGTACCGGGGCAATTTCAAAATTGTTGGCAACAAAAGTACCGGCCATGCCATTTATTATGGTCTGTGCATTTCCATCATCATCATTGGAATCTGGATGTACAAAAAACTCGTATAATTTTTTACAGATGAACCAAGCTATTTCATTGGGTCTTTCGTTAAACAGGATATCAATGGTGTCATTATATCCCCAATTTCCAGTTTGCCCAAGAATGGTTTTATTTTCCGTATTGAAGTTTTCCGGGTCAAAGGTAACTTGTGTACAACCTTCCTCACCACGTTCCGTATACCCCGAGATAGCTTTGGCCGTTTCAATGATATCGTCTTCGGTATATCCGTTGCCTTCTCCTAGTGTAAACAACTCATAAAGTTCACGGGCATAGTTCTCATTGGGATTATTCCCTCTATTGCGAACACCATCTAAATAATATAGCATGGCGCTGGTCAATCCAATTTCACTAACAAAAGTCTTAAAGTTGCCGAGGGCATTACGCTGCAAATTGTTTATATAATAATAAAGAAAGGAATTACAGTCATAAATATCCAGTTCGGTAACAAAATGATTGCTCCAAAAGAAGCTCATACGATCTCTTAGATTGTTGTCTATGAGTGAATTTCCGTAAGCTGTTCTAAATTCATCCCGTTGTGCATTTCGCAACTGCCTGGCCAAATCATCATCTTCAGGATAATTTGCATTGGTCCAATCTGCCCATTCTGGAGCAGGAATTAGAGGTAAGGCAAGGGCTTGATCAACTAAACTGTCCACAAGGGCTCCTGCTGTTTGTCCTACAGCGGCATTAATGGTCTGTACTGAGGCACTAAAACCGAGCCTCCGGTACAGGTGTGCGGCACGCAACTCATCCAACGGATCAGTATACGGCGCCAAAGTTGAGGTATTACAATTAATGAAGTACTCCATAGCAATGTCTGGCGTTAATTAGGTCCATAGTTTTGGGGCAACTATATGTTTAGTTAACGTTGGGTGTGGTTCAATTCAGCCAACAAATTACAATCTTAACGCAGTTTTCGCCTTGAACTACCAAATTTTTCGATGAACTACACATATTTTTTAATATTTTTCAAAATTCATGGGAAAACACAATGAATTTGGAAAGCAGGGAGAACAGGTTGCGGTAGATTTTTTGCAACGGGAGCGCTATGAAATTTGCTATCGCAATTATAGGTATCAAAGAGCGGAAGTGGATATTATTGCTAGAAAAGGAGCGGTATTGGCCATTGTTGAGGTAAAGTCCAGATCAGTTGGTTTCCTGGGAGATCTTTCAGATACCATCAATCAAAAGAAAATTAAGTTATTGGTTTTAGCTGCCGATAATTATGTTCAGGAAAGAAAACTGGATGTGGAAGTGCGTTTTGACATTATTCTTGTGATTAAGAACAAAGAGGGTTTTGAGGTTGAACATGTTAAAAATGCGTTTTATTATTTCTAACCATTTGTTTGTTTTATAACAATATGTTATTTTTGTGCAAAACCGATCACTGATGAAAACAATTTCTGCCGTAGTTGAGCACTATATCAAAAAGAAGCCTTTTTTACAAAGTGCCCTTGCTCAAGGTATCATTAACCTTACTTCGCTATCCAGACAAATTAAGCCAGAGATTTCAAATGCGCTAGGAAAGGATGTAAAGGATGGGGCGATTGTTATGGCGCTTAAGCGACTTTCAGATGATTTGGAATTTAGGGCCACCCACAGAATTGTAAAAGTCTTAAAAAATATTGGGGAGATTACCGTGCGTTCTTCGCTCACCGATTACACTTTTTTGGCTTCAGATTCCATTCTACAACAGCAGGCAAGACTTCTAGAGGAAGTAAATGTCAATCAGGATGTTTTTTATACTTCCTCACGTGGAGTAAACGAAATTAATATTGTGATCAGCAACCTTATGGATGGCGTGGTTGAAAAATACTTTAAACATGAACGCTGTACCCAAAAGGCGGAGAATTTGTCCTCGATTACGGTAAAGTTACCTGCCGAAAACGTTTCTGTTCCCGGTATCTATTATTTTATCTTTCAACGTTTGGCCTGGGAGGGCATTGTATTGTTCGAAGTAATATCCACTACCAATGAGTTTACCATTTTGGTAAGCGAGGAGCAGGTAGATGTGGCCTTTAAGACCATTAAGGATTTAAAGTCGCTTTAAACAAAGGTTACAAACTAAAAAAAACATTTTGTCGTTGTTAGGAAAGACACTTTGTAACAACCGATGAAAAAACGATTTCTTTTTGGCCTGCTGGCCCTATTCCTTATATATATTGGTTATCTCCTTTATATTTTTGTTTTATCGCCCAAGACCAACCTGCAATCCATCTATTTGATTCCGAAAGATGCGGTCTTTGTCATTGAATCTGAAAAGCCCATTGAAAGTTGGAAGAAGATCAGTGAAAGCAATGCCTGGAGTCACCTGAACAAAAATGGCTACTTCGCAGAACTCACAGAGAACATTCAGAAGTTTGACACCATCTTCAATAATAACCATAAACTATTCGAGTTTTTTGATGGCCGTTCATTGTTCATTTCAATTCATATGGTTACTGAAAAGAATTACGGGATTTTTTATGTGTTGGACCTTAAGCGAATAGCCAAGCTTAACTTGCTAAAAACCTATCTGAATACACTGCTCAATGAAGATTTTACCTTGAGCAAACGAACCTATCACAATCATGAAATTATAGAGGTTTACGACCATAAGAACAAAGAGACCATGTACCTCTCGTTTGTGAAAAATCAGTTGGTAGCTTCCTACACTCATACCTTGGTAGAGGCTTCTATTGACCAATACAAAGAACCTATTTTGGGCCGTGATTTAAATTTTATTCAGGTCAACCAAAAAGTGGGTTATGAAGATTTATTCCGATTGTATTTACAGTACGATTTTTTAGATGACTACTACAAACGGTTCTCAGATAAGCCCACGGATTGGATGACCAATGTTAGCCAAAACTTTTTGTTCTCTGGCTTTAGTTTTGATTTGGATAGCAACAGCACCATAACAGCCAATGGTTATACCAACATTAGTTTTGAAAACGAAAATTACCTAGAAGCCCTTCAAAAATCAGGAACCGCAAAGCGCACAATTCCAAAGATTGCACCCAAGCGAACCGCGCTGTACGTTAGTTATGGTTTTGACAGTTTTGCCGAGTTTTACGAGAATTTTGAATTGGTACAGGAGTCCAGTAATTCAGAAGACTTTGAAACGTACAAAGCTGGGATTGAAAAAGTGGAAAAATTCCTAAAGATTGATGTAAAGGAAAACTTTATTAGTTGGATTGGGGATGAAATTGCATTGCTTCAGATTAAATCTGAAATTTCAAAAGGGAAAAACGATCTGGCCCTGGTATTGAACACAACGGACATTGACGATGCCAAAACCCATCTGGAATTTCTGCTCAAACAAATCAAAAAGAAAACCCCGGTTAAGTTTAAGGCAGTCAATTATAAAGACCATGAAATCAATTTTCTTTCCATAAAAGGGTTTTTTAAAATGCTCTTGGGCAAACGATTTCAAGAATTTGACAAACCTTATTTTACCCTGATTGATGACTATGTGGTATTTAGCAATAACCCCAATACACTAAAAAGTATTATTGACGATTATGTTGCCAAGGAAACCCTTTCCACTTCTGAGGATTTTATAGATTTTGATAAGAGGTTTGAGAAAGAGAGCAGTCTATTTGCGTACAGTAATGTTCCGGTCTTGTATGATAATATGTATGCCTTGGCGGATGGAAGTACGAAGATTCAATTAAGAAAAAACAAGGATTTTATTATTTGCTTTCCCCAAGTTGGGTTTCAGTTGACACCAGAAGACAATTTGTTTGAAACCCGATTTATAGTCAATTATCAGGATGTGGAGACGGTAAAGAAAAGTGCTCAATTTCAGGAAAAGCAGCCTCAAAACATCAAAAAGCAAATTTCAAATACTACTAATAATCCGGATGCTGTTTTTGATTTAAAACCCATCTATCCCACTGATCTCAATGCAAAATCGTTCACCAAAAAATACAGTTCCGGTACCCCACGTTTTCAAGTGGAGCTAAAAGACGGACTCAAACATGGCCGATACACCGCATACTATCCAGATGGCACAGAAAAAATTAACGGACGCTTTCGCAAAGATGAGCAGGTGGGTACTTGGAGATATTATGATGAAACAGGCGAGTTGTTGCGGAAAAAACGATTCTAATAAATGCTGGATAACGCTTCAGGATGTAATTTGCAATTAGTAACTTGATTCCCCAAACCAAGAGTTACTATAAATGAAGAATATTGCCCACCCACTAGGATTGCTTGTTTTTATTTTATGCGCACACTTTGGAATGTGTCAAGATGTTTACTTTCCAGAACGTAACGCCGCATGGAAAGAAGCTTCTAAAAATCAGTTTTCTTATGATGAGACCAAATTGCAAACTGCCGTGGACTTTGTCAAATCAAATGAATACTCTGGTTCTCGAGATTTACGCCGAGCCATATTAAAAGGATTTCAAAGAGAACCTTTTCATGACATTTTAGGCCCAACTAAGAAGCGGGGTGGACCAGCTGGAATGATTTTAAAAAATGGATACTTATTAGCTTCATGGGGAGACACTAAAAGAGTGGATATGACTTTCAGCGTTACAAAAAGCTTTCTTTCCACCACGGCTGGATTGGCGGTGGACAAAGGATTAATTTCGAGTGTTGATGATAAAGTAGGAACATATATTTGGGACGGCACTTTTGATGGAAGACATAATAGTAAGATAAGCTGGGAGCATCTTTTACAGCAAAATTCAGATTGGTCAGGAGAACTTTGGGGCCTAAAAGATTGGGCAGATAGACCGCCTAAGGAAGGTGATTTGGATGACTGGAGATTTAGAAAACTTAACGAGCCCGGCACTGTAATGGAATACAATGATGTTCGGGTAAACATACTCTCTTATTCTCTTACCCATCTTTGGCGCAAACCCATGCCCATGGTTTTGAAAGAACAATTAATGGATAAGATTGGAGCATCCACTACGTGGCGTTGGTATGGATACGACCATGCTTGGACCGAAGTAGATGGGATACAAATGAAATCTGTCACCGGAGGTGGACATTCGGGTGCAGGATTGTTTATCAACACTGAAGATATGGCCCGTTTTGGAATGGTTTTTCTAAATCATGGAAAATGGGAAGACCAACAAATAATCAGTGAAGATTGGATAGCCAAGGCGACTGAACCTTCGGTTCCCAATATAAATTATGGCTATATGTGGTGGCTAAATCAAAAAGGGGCACGCCATTGGGATGGTGTTCCAGAACATGTGTTTTATGCATCTGGTTTTGGAGGTAACTTTATTGTGGTAGATCAAAATACTGGATTAATGCTGGTGACGCGTTGGCTAGAACCAAATAAAATAGGGGAGTTTGTAAAACTAGTGTATGATGCTTTTTAGTAGGACATCACAAAATCCAAATTCGATATTTTTAGCTTTTTCATTTGGGTCATCATAACTTTTAAAGACTTTTTCCCCAATTTCAAATGTAATGGGAGCCTTAAAAATTGGACCATCAAAACAGAAGGTATGGAACTCACCATTTTCACCACAAGGGTCTACATCTTTTGGAAATTGTTCAATAAGCTGTGGAGAAAGTTCCGCTCCCAAAAATTTGGCATCCAATTTTGAGTTATTGATGCATACAATTACCGCCCTAAATCCCAAACGAAAGAACTCCTCAAGAAGTTCCGTAGTGTCTCTTTTCCAAATGGGGAATATAGTTTGGATGTTGACCGATGCAAGCATTTCTTCACGATAGACTTTGAGGTCTTCCAGAAAAATATCGCCAAAAGCGGCATGCGTATACCCTTCGGATTTTAGTTGTTCAATTTTAGCTGTCATCAGGGCATTGTATTCTTCCATGGATGGACTTTCCGGAACTTCAATAATTTCCAAAGGAATTCCAACGGCCTTTACCTGGGCTTCTAGCACTTCCCTTGGTAAACCGTGCATGGATACGCGATTGTAATGTGCATTCACGGTGGTCAACAACATATCAATACTAAAGTCGTTTTGTTCCAGCATATAATGGAGTGCCAGTGCAGAATCTTTTCCGGAACTCCAATTAAAATAGGTTTTTGGTTTTTTGGCCATAGGCCGAAGGTATTGTTTTGCGTGTCATTTCGAACGAATGTGAGAAATCTTTTTTACTTTGAATTTAGGGATTCCTCGTCGCTGTACTCTGTCGGAATGACATTGAGATGTTTTGTCATTTCGAACCGAACAAAGTGAGTGTGAGAAATCTAACGAGCTGTCAGGTCGAGCGCAGTCGAGACCTAATCCATCGGTGATTCCTTATAATTTCGAATCTACTTAAGGCGAAGAGAAATCTAAATTTGAACACTATTATACTGTAATGGCCCCAAAACATGCAACGCCTTCTCCACTGAATCAATCCCATCAAAAACCAACAACAATCGCAATCCATTTCGGGTTTGTTTTTCTTTAAGCTGGCAGATATTGGGATTGGACTGAACGTATTGCAATACCTGTGTAAAGGCTGTACTTTGGTAAAAAGCAGATTGTTGGTCGGCAATAAAGTACCCCAAGAACTTGCCTTTCTTTAAAATTACCCGTTCCAAACCAATACTGTTGGCAATCCATTTTATACGAACGGAGTTGAGCAAATCCACCGCTTGCGTAGGCAATTCGCCAAAACGGTCAACCAGTTCTTTTTCAAATGTATTTAAACCTTCGTCATCGTCAACCGCATTAAGTTGGGTATAGAGGTTAAGGCGTTCTGTAATGTTATTGATATAATCATCTGGAAAGAGCAGTTCAAAATCCGTATCGAGTTGGGTATCTTTTACGAATACTTTTTCCTGTTTGCCTTCAACTTCTTCATACAATTCCTTAAACTCATTTTCCTTGAGCTCTTCAATGGCTTCGGCCAAGATTTTTTGATAGGTTTCAAAGCCAATCTCGTTAATAAAACCACTTTGTTCACCACCCAATAAATCCCCGGCACCGCGAATTTCCAGATCCTTCATGGCAATATTGAAACCACTTCCAAGCTCCGTAAATTGTTCTAAGGCTTCAATGCGTTTTCGGGCATCTGGTGTCATTACTTCGTAAGGAGGGGTGATAAAGAAACAGAACGCTTTTTTGTTGCTTCGACCTACGCGACCTCGCATTTGGTGCAAATCACTCAGTCCAAAATTGTTTGCATTGTGTATAAAAATGGTATTGGCATTGGTAACGTCCAATCCACTTTCTACAATGGTGGTGGAGACCAATACATCAAATTCACCATTCATAAAAGCAAGCATCAACTGCTCTAGTTTTTTGCCTTCCATTTGTCCATGGCCAATACCAACTTTTGCATCGGGCACCAGACGTTGGATCATGCCAGCAACCTCTTTTATGTTCTCAATACGGTTATGGATAAAAAAGACCTGTCCACCGCGCTGAATTTCATAAGAAACCGCGTCACGTATAATTTCCTCACTAAACCGAATCACCCTACTTTCAATGGGATATCTATTTGGTGGAGGGGTGTTGATGACCGAAAGATCTCGGGCGGCCATCAAACTAAATTGCAGGGTCCGTGGAATGGGTGTAGCGGTCAAGGTGAGCACATCCACGTTTTCTTTTATGGATTTTAATTTATCCTTTACGGCTACTCCAAATTTTTGTTCCTCATCAACAATAAGCAGTCCCAAATCTTTAAATTGGACACTTTTATTTACAAGTTGATGGGTACCAATAATAATATCGATTTTACCTGCAGCCAATCGCTCATGAATCTCCCGCTTTTCTTTTGCTGTCCTAAATCGATTTAAATAATCTACGGTAACGGGCATATCTTTCAAACGTTGCTGGAAGGTTCGGCTATGTTGAAATGCCAAAATGGTGGTGGGAACCAATATTGCAACCTGCTTGCCATTGTCCACCGCCTTAAAAGCGGCACGAATAGCAACTTCCGTTTTCCCGAAACCAACATCTCCACAAATCAAGCGATCCATGGGGCGCTCGTTTTCCATATCCCGTTTTACATCTTGAGTGGATTTCTCCTGATCGGGAGTGTCTTCATAAATAAAAGAGGCCTCCAGTTCATGTTGCAAATAACTGTCCGGGGCATACCGAAACCCTTTTTCCAATCGTCGTTTTGCGTAGATTTTAATAAGGTCAAAAGCGATTTTCTTGACCCTACTTTTGGTCTTTTGCTTCAATTTTTTCCATGCAGCGGAACCTAGTTTGTAAATCTTGGGTGGAGCACCATCCTTTCCATTAAACTTGGAAATTTTGTGCAGCGAGTGAATGCTCACATAAAGAATATCACGTTCACCATACATTAATTTAATGGCTTCTTGTTTCTTCCCTTCTACATCTATTTTTTGCAGTCCGCCAAACTTGCCAATACCATGGTCAATATGGGTTACGTAGTCCCCAATTTCCAATTTATTGAGTTCCTTGAGCGTAATCGCTTGTTTTTTGGCGTAGCCATTCTTAAGAGTGAATTTGTGATACCGCTCAAAGATTTGATGATCGGTATAGCAGGCCAGTTTTAGGTTTTGATCTACAAAACCTTGATATAATGGAGAAACGATAGTTTTGTAGTGTACGCCTCTCGACTGCGCTCGAGATGACAAATCATTTTCAGATTCAAAAATATCATGGAAGCGCTTGGCCTGTTGTTCTGTGGAACAAAAAATGTAGTTTGCAAAACCTGCCTCATGATTTTCATTGAGGTTTTCAATGAGCAGGTCGAATTTTTTATTAAAAGATGGCTGTGGTTTGGTGTTGAATTGTATAGTGGTGTTGTAATTTTGAACTGTCTTCATCTCGACTGCGCTCGATGTGACAGAATGAGCATCAATTTCCACAAGACAAAAACCATCCAGTTGAGTCTTCAACAAGTTTGAATTCACAAAAAGCTCCTCAGGTTGGGCGTGTTTTATTTCTTCACTGAGTTTTGTGAAATTTTCTTCGGCTTTTTTAAAATTGGAATCGATTCTAGAATAGACCAAATCCAGGTTTTTAGAAAAAATGACAGTCTTTGGAGAAATGTATTTTAAGAAGCTTTCACGGGTTTCTTGTAAAAATTTGTTTTCTACATTGGGGATGATGGTAATACGTTTAACCTTATCCGTGGAGAGCTGGGTTTCCACATCAAAAGTTCTTATGCTTTCAACCTCATCTCCAAAAAACTCAATGCGATAGGGTTCGTCATGAGAGAAGGAAAATACATCTACAATACCACCACGAACAGAAAACTCGCCAGGTTCGGTAACAAAATCAACACGCTTAAATTGGTATTCAAAGAGTACCTCGTTTAAAAAATCAAGCGAGAGCGTATCTTCAAGTTTAATTTTTAGGGTGTTCTTGTCCAGTTCTTTCCGAGTGACCACTTTTTCGAAAAGCGCATCTGGATAGGTAACAATAACGGCCGGTTTTTTTCTTGAATTGATGCGATTAAGGACTTCGGCCCGGAGCAGTACATTGGCATTGTCGGTCTCCTCAATTTGATAGGGCCTGCGATAACTGCCCGGATAGAAAAGCACCTCGTTTTCACCAATCAACTGTTCTAGATCATTAAGGTAGTAAGCGGCTTCTTCCTTGTCGTTCAAAAGCACTAAAAAAGGATGTTCATTTTGTTTGAACGTGGAAGAAACAGCAAAAGAAAGTGAAGATCCGGTAAGGCCTTTTAAATTTATTTTTGTGCTGTCATCTCGAGCGGAGTCGAGAGATTGGGCAATAGCGTTTTGCAGTTTCCCAAGTTGTGGAGACTGTGCAAAAAGTTCTAAAATGGAGGCTTTGGTCAACCTAAAAACTTTGTAGCAAATATAGATTGATGTGTAATTGTTTGCAATAGGCAAATAGAGATTTCTCACATTTGTTCGAAATGACAATTTTGACTGGTTTGTCATTTCGAAATGAGGCAATGCCGATTGAGAAATCTAAATCTTCACAACCTCATTTTCGACGATAGCAAACACTTCATTTCCTTTTTTCGGTTTTAAAGTGTGGGTCCCGGTAAATGTGCCAAAAGCGGGAAATATCATTTGATTTTCTTTTCTGAAGAAACAGGGCAATCGAAGTTGTTGTCTTCCAAAACCTTTAAGTTTAATAGCAGGATGAATGTGTCCGCAAAAATTGAAAAAACCCTTGCGTTCTTCGGGATGGTGTGTCAATAAAAAAGTATCGATTATCAATTCCTGAAAAATGGGAATATTTAATTTCTCAAATTTTTCTGGAGCTATGATATCGTGATTACCAGCTACAAGGATGATTTCGGCTGGTGTTTTTCCTACCCAGTTTTCAAAAAGCTGCCACTCTTTGTTTAGGGAGGAATGGAACAGATCGCCCAAAAAACAAATTTGAAAAGGGTTGAAATAACCTACAATTTCATCCAATTGTATAAAGTTCTTATGTACGGCTTTCTGCGGAACAGCGGCACCAAACTTGCGAAAGTGGGCAACCTTGCCCAAATGCACATCGCTGATTAAAAGCATTGATTTTTCCACCCAAAAGATTCCGCCTAAATAATGTAGGATGAATTCTTGATGTTGTAGTTTGATGGTTTGGGTCATCGGGTCAAAATCTTGGTCATGCGCTTAATTCTATCTGCCAATTTTTCATTGGATAGTTTTTCGCGAAGCCTATCCGTAATTATGGGAAATGAAAATGGGGTATGGTTTTGGCATTGTTTCCATACAATTTCCTGTTGGGCAATTCGCTCTAGGGCCAACCTTAAACGTCCCTCTTCCAGTTGATGTTCAAAGGTTTCGGTAAATGCCTGTTGATACATAAGATTATCGGGTTCAAAGTCCTTGAATACATCAAACAACAATTGTGAACTGCTTTGCAAATGTTTCATTTTAATGCCTTTGTCCGGATAACCCGTAAATACCATTCCGCTAATAACGGCTACATCCCTAAATTTTCGTTTTGCCATTTCGTTGGAATTCAAACTCTTTTGCAGATCGCTCAACATGTATTCAGGTGTAAACAAATTGTTGTCCAATACTTCTTGAATATCGATTTTCTTATCTGAGAGCAGTTCAAATCCATAATCGTTAAATGCCAAAGAACAGGTAATTGGCGTTAACAAACTTATTCGGTATGCTAACAAACTGCTCATGCCTTCATGGATTGCCCTTCCTTCAAACGGATAAAAAATGTGATGGTATCCATCATCAGATTTAAAAGTTTCAATAAGAAATTGGTTAGGTTTTGGCACAATACTTTCTTCCCGTTGTTTGGCAAGCATGGGTGCCAAAGATCTTATTTCTTTGGATTGTTTTTTGGGTTCTAATGTGGCAGTATATAGTTCTTGACGAAGCAATTCGGACATTTGTGCGGAAAAACTTAATCTACCTCCCATCCAGCTGGGCACTTTACTGGTTCGTTTTGTTGAATTTCGTACATGGGCAGACATTCCTTTTATGCGAATAAATTCAAGATTTCTACCTGCAAAAGTAAAAACATCTCCCGTGGTTAACTTAGAGATGAAAGATTCTTCAATGGTACCGATATATCCTCCTTTTTGATACCGGACGGAAATGGCAGCATCACCTACAATGGTTCCAATTTGAAAACGATGACGCATGGCAATCGCACGGTTATTTACCTTTAGCTTCCCATCGTCTTCCACTTCTACTTTTTTGTATTCGTCATAGGTTTTTAAGCTTTGACTGCCCATTACTATAAAGTTTAATAGCCATTGCCATTGCGCTTCCGAAATAGCTTGATAACAAAAGGTCTGCTTAATTTCTGGGTAAATTTCTTCGGGATAAAATCCATCGGATACCGCTAAGGTCGTCAGGTATTGAACCAATACATCGAAACTGTTCAGATACGGAATCCTATCTTCTACTGCCGCATTGCTAACCGCTTTTTGCATGGCAGATGCCTCAATAAGTTCCATGGCGTGGGTAGGCAGAAAATGGATGACACTTTCCTTTCCCGGTCGATGGCCGCTTCGCCCTGCACGTTGTAAGAAACGGGCAACCCCTTTTGGCCCACCAATTTGGATTACCGTTTCTACTGGAGCAAAATCCACACCCAAATCTAGACTAGAGGTACAAACGACAGCTTTTAAACTTTCATTGCGAATGGCTTGCTCCACCCATATTCGTGTTTCCTTGTTTACACTTCCATGATGCATGGCAATTTCACCGGCATATTCGGGATGCTTTTCCAGGATTTTCTGAAACCAGATTTCACATTGGCTACGAGTATTTGTAAAGAGTAGTGTGGTTTTACTTTTATTGATAATTGGAATCACATCTTCCAGTAAATGAAGCCCTAAATGCCCACGCCAAGGAAAGGTTTCCATTTCTTTTGGAATGATACTTTTTACGGTGATTTTCTTATTCAGTTTGGCCTTGATCAAAACCGAATTTTCATGAGCTTTTGACATAGGGCCAAGAAGAACGGAACGGGCCTGTTCCAAATTTCCAATGGTTGCCGAAATTCCCCATATTCTCAAAGCTGAACAAATGGTTTTCAACCGGGATAGTCCAAGTTCCATTTGAACGCCTCTCTTGGTTCCCAAAAGTTCGTGCCATTCGTCAACAATTATGGCCGAA
The DNA here is from genome assembly GCA_039985375.1 of Flavobacteriaceae bacterium. Taxonomy (GTDB): domain Bacteria; phylum Bacteroidota; class Bacteroidia; order Flavobacteriales; family Flavobacteriaceae; genus Flagellimonas. Next base: position 27,946 of record JBDWSS010000106.1, on the reverse strand, counting down.
CAGTTTTTAAAAACCTTTTCATATCCTTTTGAGGAAAGCAGTAACTGAAGACTTTCAGGTGTTGTAATCAACAAATCTGGCATTGTGGTTTTTTGCCTTGAACGTTCTTTGGTAGAAGTGTCCCCTGTCCGGATTCCTACGGTCATTTGGGTTTGAAGATCTTGAGTTATCCGCTCAGCGGATTGTTTTATTTCTTGTGATAATGCCCTTAGGGGAGTAATCCAAATAGCCTTAAGTCCCTTTTTGTGACTTGTTTTATAATCCGGGTTGTGTTTTATGTAGTTCAACACAATGGGAAACCAAAGGGCATAGGTTTTTCCACTTCCGGTTGGGGCATTCAGTAAACCATGCTTGCCCTGTAGAAAAGCTTTCCAGGTTTCTTTTTGAAAAGGGAAGGGTTTCCACTGTTGTTGGTGAAACCAGTTTTCTGCTATATGGAATAGTTCGGATTTTTGCAGTGGATTTTTTTTAGATTAAAACGGAATGAAAATTACAAATTTCTTTTGGGGATAATTCTACGCTCTTTCTAGTTTAAGATTTATATTTGCGCATTAAATTTTAGCAAATGCCCATATTAGATTTATACGAGCACGGAGAACAACGAAAAAATCTTGCCCATTTTGCAACCTTGGCCAGTTTGGCTGCGGTTGATGGAATAATCAGCGAACAGGAAAAAGCGATTTTGGATAAGTTTGCTTTTCGTTTAAACATTACTGATGCCGAATACCAAGAGGTAATGAAAAAGGAAAACAAGTATCCTATAGAAACTCCTCACAGCGGTGAAAAAAGATTAATGCGTTTGTTTGACTTTTTTGGTATTGCATTTGCGGATAATGCTGTAGATCAGGAACAGATGAATCTCATTGTTAAATATGCGGTGGGTCTAGGTTATTCTCCTGATAAGGCTGAACAAATTGTAAAAAAATCAATTGCCATTTTCACGGGAAAAATTGACTTTGAGGACTATATGTCGTTGATGGTGAAATAGATATCCGTCAATTCAAAAATTCTTCAGCTTTTTCTACCATTTTTTTACTTCCACAAAAGAACGGAACCCGTTCGTGTAGTTCTGTGGGTTCAATCTCCATAATGGGTTGATGCCCGTTGCTGGCCTTTCCGTTTGCTTGTTCCGCTAAAAAAGCCATTGGATTGCACTCATATAGTAACCTAAGCTTACCGTTAGATGCTTTACTGCTTTTTGGGTACATGTATATGCCACCCTTAATCATATTTCTATGGAAATCGGAGACCAAAGAACCTATATAACGCGAGGTATAGGGTCTATCTCCCTCTTCTTCTTGGCAGTATTTGATATAATCCTTGACCCCTTGTGGGAAATGGACATAATTACCCTCATTAACAGAATAAATTTTACCTGTTTCGGGGAATTCCATATTTGGATGGGAAAGATAGAAAGTTCCCAGAGCTGGGTTTAGGGTAAACCCATTCACGCCATCACCAGTTGTATATACCAACATAGTTGATGTCCCATAAATAATATATCCAGCAGCAACCTGATTTTTTCCAGGTTGTAAAAAATCTTCAATGGCAACAGGTGTGCCAACAGGCGTAATTCTTCGGTATATTGAAAATATGGTTCCTACAGAAACATTTACGTCAATGTTTGAAGAGCCGTCCAAAGGATCAATTAGGACAATATATTTATTTTGATGTTGTTTGTCGAAACTATTGATGCTGATAAAGTCATCCTCTTCTTCAGAAGCTATGCCGCAAACAATTTCACGTTTGGATAAGGTTTGGATAAACTTTTCGTTGGCAAGAACATCTAATTTTTGTTGATTCTCACCCTGAATATTGGTGTCACCAACTTCTCCAATAATATCCACAAGGCCGGCTTTGTTTACTTCGTGGTTTACAACCTTGGCTGCAAGTCTGAGGCCGTTTAAAAGTCTTGATAATTCGCCAGAGGTATATTGAAAAGAGTCTTGGTTTTCTATTATAAATTCCCCTAGAGTCCTAGTTTTATTGTCCATAGAAGGCAAGTGTTTTATTTGGCGACAAATATCGGGTATTTTGTTAAACTACAAGGTTTTCGTTAAGTCAAAATTTTAGATATTTATAACTTTGTGTTTTATTTGTAACAGCATGAGTTATTCCATAAGAGAATCCCGAGCAGAAGATATGGAACAGGTCCTTGGCCTTGTTCAAGAATTGGCATTATTTGAGAAAGAGCCCCAAGCAGTTGAGGTTACCAGAGAAGATTTGATAAAGGATGGTTTTGGAGAAAAGAAACTGTTTCATTGTTTTGTTGCGGAATTTGATAATCAAATAGTCGGGATTGCGTTGGTATATCCCAGATATTCGACATGGAAAGGGCCTGTAATTCATTTGGAAGATTTAATTGTTTCAAAAAAAATGAGAGGAAGTGGTCTTGGCACTGCGCTTTTAAACGAAGTTGTAAAATACGGGGATAAATTGGGTGTAAAAAGGATTTCATGGGAGGTGCTGGATTGGAATGAGCCGGCAATTGAGTTTTATGAGAAAAAAGGAGCTAATGTAATGCGCGATTGGGATGTTGTTCAGTTGAATGAAGGGGCAATTGCAAATTATATTGAAAATTTAAAATAGAAACAGCGGTAGATGAGAGTTTATAAATTTGGAGGAGCATCGGTTAAAGATGCAGAAGGTGTAAGGAATGTTGTAAAAGTGTTGAATGAGATTGGTCATGAGGACACATTTGTTATTATTTCCGCTATGGGCAAGACAACCAATGCCATGGAGAAGGTTGTTGCCTCATATTTTGATGATAAACTCTCCATTTCCAGTTCACTTCAAGAGGTAATAGATTACCACCAAAGTATATTATCGGATTTATTCGAGAACAAAAGCCATGAAGCTTATGGTAAAGTGAAAGCGCTCTTTGAGGAAACCAGGAGTTTTTTGACGAGAAATAAATCCCCCAAATATGCCTTTGTCTACGATCAAGTGGTGGGGTATGGGGAGCTGGTTTCAACCACCATTGTAAGTGAGTATTTAAAGGATATAGGTATACCTAATGTATGGCAAGATGTTCGTGGTCTTATAAAAACCGATAACAATTATAGAGATGCTACCGTAAATTGGGAACGTACCCAAAAGGAAGTATCCACAAAGGTAGATTTGAAAAAACTAAACATTTCCCAAGGTTTTTTAGGAAGTGATGACAATAACTTTACCACCACCTTGGGCAGGGAGGGGTCGGACTACACGGCGGCAATCCTAGGCTATTGTCTCAATGCGGATTCTGTTACCATTTGGAAAGATGTCCCGGGAGTGTTAAATGCCGATCCACGAAACTTCAAGCAAACGCAATTGCTCAATCATATTTCATACAGGGAAGCAATAGAGTTGGCTTTTTATGGCGCCTCCGTTATTCACCCTAAAACGCTTCAACCTTTGCAAAGGAAGGAAATTCCATTGCATGTAAAGTCTTTTATTAGACCAAAGGAAGAGGGAACAACTGTTGGTAAAGGTGAAGGAATCTCCCCAAAAGTCCCTTGTTTTATCGTTAAAAAGAACCAAGTGCTATTAAAACTTTCCTCTTTGGACTTTTCTTTTATTGTTGAAAATAATATTAGTGAACTTTTTAAGCTGTTTCATGATTATCGCATGAAGGTGGATTTGATTCAGAATTCGGCAATAAGTTTTTCCGTATGCTTGGATAATAAATTCAATGGACTGGAAGCCATGTTGAATGCGTTGAAGCGAAAATTCAAAGTGGTTTGTCATGAAGATGTTTCGCTATACACCATTCGCCATTTTGATGATAAGGCTGTAAAATCCCTTGAAAATGGGAGGTCGGTCCTTGTAGAACAGCGCGGAAAAGAAACTGTTCAGCTTGTTGTAAAGTAAAGTCTGCCCATCAAAGTATGGATAGATTTTTCAATACCTGTAATTTTCTATCTTTACGTCTACCTAAATGGATAGTATATGGGGTTGGTTTCTGCGAAAGAGGTAGCGAAAGTCTTAAAAGTTGATAGGTACGGGTTTTTTGGCACCTTCATAGGATGGACGTTACTCAAGGTAACACGACTTTCAAGTATCAATTCTTTTTATGATTCGGTAGCTCATCTACCTGCAATTGATTTCACAAATGCAATTCTAGAGCATTATTCCATTGATTTTGAAATATCTGAAGAAGATTGTAAACGCTTGCCCAAAACAGGGGCCTACATAACCATTAGCAATCACCCACTAGGGGCCATAGATGGCGTACTGTTGATTAAGTTAATGCTGGAACACCGCCCTGATTTTAAGATTATGGCCAATTTTTTATTGCAGCGTATGGTGCCACTTGAACCTTACATTTTGCCAGTTAATCCTTTTGAGGATCACAAAGATGCAAAAAGCAGTATTACAGGCTTTAAAAAGACATTGAGGCATTTAGCAGATGGTCGGCCATTAAGTATTTTTCCTGCCGGAGAAGTTTCTACCCACAAGGAAGGAAAGTTAGTTGTGGATAAACCTTGGGAAGAAGCCGCACTCAAATTGATTCGAAAAGCCGAGGTACCAATAGTTCCCATTTATTTTCATGCCAAAAATAGCCGGTTATTTTACAGGCTCTCAAAAATGAATGATATTTTTAGAACGGCAAAAATACCTTCTGAAGTTACTACCCAAAGTAGACGACCCATAAAAGTTAGAATTGGGCAGCCTATTTCTGTAAAAACCCAAAAAGAAGAGGGAACATTGGAGGCTTTTACCGAATTGTTGCGAAAAAAAACCTATTTACTCGCGAATGCCTTTGAAAAAGGGCGATTGATTGATAAGGTTCCTACCACTTTAAAGATTCCCAAAACACCAAAAAAAATTGCGACAGCAGTTAGAACTGAGGTTATAGAGGGTGAAATTGATAAATTAAGGGAGAAAGACTGTCGTATGTTACAAAGTAAAAACTACGAAGTATTCCTTGCCCAGGAAAAGGATATGCCCTTTATTCTGAAGGAAATTGGAAGACAACGAGAGCTTACTTTTCGAGCAATTGGCGAAGGCACAAACAATGCAATTGATCTGGATAAGTTTGATGCATATTACCATCATCTTTTTCTTTGGGATGACGATGAAAAATCAATAGTAGGCGCTTATCGAATGGGATTGGGGTCACAGATATTTAAGGAATATGGCATTGATGGGTTCTATCTACAAGATTTATTCCGTTTTGAGCCTGAATTGTACGACATGATGGAAAAATCCATTGAAATGGGCAGAGCCTATATTGTAAAGGAATACCAACAAAAACCCATGCCTTTATTTTTGTTGTGGAAAGGCATTGTACACACCACCTTAAGACATCCTGAACATAAATATCTAATTGGAGGGGTAAGCATAAGCAATCAATTTTCCAATTTTTCGAAATCCCTAATGATTGAATTTATGAAATCCAATTATTGGGATCCCTATGTGGCTCAGTATGTAAGGCCCAAAAAAGAATTCAAGGTGCAGCTTAAAGATGCAGACAAGGAATTTATTTTTGACGATACCCAAGCAGACCTGAACAAGTTTGATAAGTTGATCAATGAAGTGGAACCCGGAAGTCTTCGTTTACCGGTACTCATTAAAAAGTACATTAAACAAAATGCAAAAGTAGTGGCATTCAATGTGGATCCATTGTTTAACAATTCCGTGGATGGCCTAATGTATATTAAAATAGCGGATTTACCTGAAAGTACGGTTAAACCGGTTATGGAAGAGTTTCAAGCCGAGTTGGAGCGTAAACATGCAGAAGAAGCCCTAAAGTCCTAATGTTTAAGTTGTAGCGTTTCTAAAAACGTATTTTAACTCCGTGGCAATCTGCAGGCTTCTTTCCATATATTTTTGAGCTTGTTGAGGTGTGCGGTCAAAAGCTTTTGGGTCTTTATAAGTAATTGGGAAACGTTTTTCGGCTCCAATAATCATAGGACAAGCTTCGTTGGCAGAATCGCAGGTCATTATTGCCCCAAAACCTAATTTGGGATTGAAATCATCATCGTAGGTTTTAGAGAAACCTATGATGGGATGTTTGTCTTCTGCATATTTAATACTGTAAATAGGGTTACTGGTTTCGGAAAGTTTTCTTATTTGAAAACCCGTGCTTTCAAGTGTTTCGGCAGCCATGGGAAATAGTGCGGTTGCCTCTGTTCCGCCAGAATAACAAGTTACGTTCTTAAGACCAATATAACTGGCCATGGTTTGGGCCCAAACTTGAGACAAGTGACTTCTTCGGGAATTGTGGGTGCAAATAAAATTTAGATTAATGGGGTGTTGATGGATAAGCTTATCCTTAACATACGCAATCAATGGTTGCAGCAGTTTCTTTCTGTCCGCTAGGATGCTTTCGGTATCGAGCAATTTGATCGTTGTTTTTAACTGAGGATACACTACTGACTTTTTCGTTTCCATTGTAATTAGGTTCCTGTAATTTTACTTCGTTTTTCAAACAATAAATTGTCCTTCCAGAGGCCATCTTTTGTTTTTCCGATTCGTTCCCTTTTTCCAATAAAACGAAATCCGGCTTTTTTATGAAGATTGATGCTGGCTGCATTTTCTGGAAAAACGCCAGATTGTAAGGTCCAATAACCCGCTTTTTCACTTTCAATAGCCAATTGTTGTAACAAAACCATTCCTACTCCCTTGCCTCGGCTATGTTGGCCAATATAAACACTTACCTCGGCAACGCCACCGTATACACAGCGACTTGAAACGGGAGAAAGAGCTGCCCATCCAAGAACCATATTGTTTTCTTCGGCAATGAGCCTACATGGTTTTACATGGGCCTCATTCCAACTTTTATAGGTAGGAATCGACTGTTCGAAGGTGGCGACACCCGTTGCAATACCTTCGGCATAGATTCTTGACACTTCTTTCCAATCGGAAGGTTTCATTTCCCGAATCTTCATATTCTGAACAATTAGCAGCAACCACTTCCGGGTGTACAGCAGCCGGAGGCCTCTGTTACAACTTCTTCTGAGGTATCGACAACCCCGCAGGTTTCCTTTGCCTTACAGTCGGTTTTCTCTACCGAAAGTTTTAAAATCAATGATTCGTTGTCCATGTTATAGTCGTTCACAAAGAACTGCGCAGTGTGAAAATCGGCATTGCTATATTCAAACTTGATTTCAGCATTTTTTACCATGGGTTTTATGCGATCAACTTTGTTGAGAATTGCCAAAGCCTTGTAGGCGGACATAAACTCTTTTTTGTCTTTTTCCTTCGGACTTTCCCATAACTGAACAATGGTTTCTTTCCAAAAATCTGTTCCCGATCCGCAGTCGACCGAATCAATGATTATGTTTTTAATTTCGGTGATATGGTAATTTGCACCTACAAATTTGCCTTCAGTATATTCAAAAAGCAAGCTTTTGTTTTGATGTTGTTTTAGTAATGATAAAAATTCTGATGTATTCATGATTAACAGCAATTATAATTAATATTGGAAAAGAAGGTATTGAAAGCATGTTGTATTTCTTCCCAACGTTCCCTATTTATACAGTAACAAAGATTTTTGCCCTCAAAGGTTCCTTTTAATAGGCCTATTTTTTTTATTTCGTTCAGATGTTGGGATATGGTAGGTTGTGCAAGACCAATTACATCAACCAAATCATTGCAAATACAGTTCTCTTGTCTGCTTATATATTCCAAAATGGCAATTCGTGCCGGATGAGCCAAAACTTTGGCTATCAACGCCAGCTCATTTTGGGGTAATGAAAATATATGTGTTTTGGACGCGCCCATTGAATGAAACTCTATATTGCAATATTACGATAATATAAGTAAATAAAAAAGCCAGAGTGTAATTCTCTGGCATTTTTTTAGAACCAAGGCTTTTTTCCTACCTGATAAGTGTTGTAAAACTCCTCATCCGACTTGGTGAGATAAATGATACCTTCAATTAATCCTATGAGACCTGGAATCCAAACTAAAAAAGCTCCGATTACCAAGCAAACCAGAATATAAGCTACAATAGAAAACCCTAAAAGAATAAAACCTTCTTTGTTGTAGCCCAATATAAATTTATGAACCCCAAGAGAGCCCAATAAAATTGCCAGAACCCCAGCAAGTACTTTTTTATTGTCACCACCGGCATTTTTGATCCCCTCAGCAAATTCATTGGCGGTTTTTTTTGCTTCATCGGCGAAATCACTCGCCGCTTCCTTGGCATCTTCAGCAGCATCCTTTGCAGCTTCTTTGGCGTTGTCAAAGGCATCTTCTGCCTTATCTCCTAAATCTTTTTTTTCTTCGGACATGGTTTTATTTTGTTGGTTAAACTAGTCTTAAATGTAACAAATAATTCAATATCTAAAGAAAAGCTTTATCAACAGGTTCCCAAAGTTCCAATTTGTTCCCTTCAGGATCTAATATCCAACCAAATTTCCCGTAGTCATATTCCTCAATTTCACCCACTACGGTTACCCCTTCTTTTTTGAGGACCTCTAAAAGTTCCACCAAATTTTCCACCCTAAAATTCATCATGAACTGCTTTTCGCTGGGCTGAAAATATTTCGTGTCCTCTTTAAAGGGACTCCATTGGGTCATACAATCATTACCCGCCTTGTCTTTCCACCAAAAACTCCAACCGTACTGATCTGTTGGTATTCCAAGGTGTTCTTTGTACCATTTTTTAATAGTATCGGGATCCTTGGTTTTAAAGAAAAAACCACCCAATCCTGTTACTCTATTTTTCATTTCTTTGGTTTTAATTTAAGGCCTACTTTCTTTTTATGTTTTTTTCATATCGTTTAACCCATGCAGTGGGGGTCATTTTTTGACATAGTTCTGCAATAAGTTCGTAAGGGATTTGTTCTATTTTTTTAAACCGAATACAGCTTTTTCCCATGTCCAGTTTTGTATTTGCATGTTTTGAATATTCACCTACAAACCAATCCAACAAACTTTTATCGGCGTAGATGCCGGAATGGTATAAGGCTATAAAATGTTTTTGGGAGGCTATATTGATAAAGGGGAGGGGCAGTTTTGGATTGCAGTGATATCCTTCCGGGTACAGGGAGTGGGGCACCACATATCCTATCATTTTATAACTAATACACTCCTCAAACCCCAAAGGTAAGTTCGTCTTTACTGTTTCGCGTAACTTAGCTACCGCGTCCTTGCGATCTTTGGGGAGTTTGTTTATATACTCATCAGGTGTCTTGGCATCTATGGTCATGGTTACGTTATTTTCGCTGTAAAATAAAAGATGAAATCAGGGAAATTATAAAGCCAATTACGAAAACGGTCATAGCCATCAACCCAAAGGAAAAAAGGGGGTTGGAAAACAGTTCCTTCTGAGCTTCCATCTTGGTCAATTGAACTGCAAATTCATCAGGAGGTAATGAATTCCTCATGTTTTCAACGGTAGCGTTATAATATTCTACCATAAAATCAGGGTTGATTACTTCGGTATAGAAAACGTCAAGCACCCCAAACGCAACTGCAGTTATAAGGCTGATGAGAATTCCAATGACCAAGGCTTTTTTAAAATTTACTTTCCCTCCGTTTTCGTTGTCTCTAAAGTATTTTATTCCAAAATAGACAAAGCCCAAGGATATAATCATAGATGCATAACCCAAGACTTCTTGGGTTGAAAATGATAGGTCTGCAAATAGAAACCAGCTTGTTAGAAAGAGAATACAAATGGTGAGGGCACCATAAAACCCATAACGAAATACTGTTTTTTTCATGACTGTTCGTTTTTTGATTGTGGTCTAAAATTAGACTTTGACCTAAAAAAAATCATCATACTAAAGTACCAAATGATTGGTAACTAGGACTTAGAAGGTAATCAAAAAGAGATAATCTGCAGTTCTTTGGCTTTTTGAATGGCTTGCGTACGTCTCTTTGCATCCAGTTTTAGCAGGATATTGGATACATGGGTTTTAATAGTGCTTTCAGACACGAAAAGAGTTTCCGCAATTTCCCTATTGGACAATCCTTTTGAAATTTCGACCAACACCTCATACTCCCGTTTGCTTATCCCAAGGGCATCCACTTTTTCAAGATCTACGGGTTTGGAAGTATGTTCTTTTTGCTGAGGGAGTCTTTTGTTGCTATAAATACCAATTACAAAGAATACAATGGCTATGGAGGCAATGACCAATTCTATCGAAATATCTCCGGAAATGTAGGTGTATTTGCTCAGTTGAAAAAGTACAAGCAGTGCTATGATAAGTGCAGAAAAACCAAAAATTGTCTTTTTCACCCAGCAAATTTAGCTTTGATCTTATCTACAATGGTCTGTGCCAATTTTTCCTTGCTTTCCAAAGTCCATCCCGCCACGTGGGGTGTTAAAAGAACATTCTTGGCTTTTCTGAGGTATTTGAATGCCTTGGGTTTTTGGAGGAACATGTTCTCGAAGGATTTCTTTTCATATTCTAAAACATCCAACCCTGCTCCAAGAATTTTTCCCGACTTAAGTCCATTGACCAAATCCTTGGTCACCACACATTTTCCCCTCCCTGTATTTAAAAACCAAAAAGGCTTATGAAAAGCATTGATAAATTCTACATTGATCATGCCAGTGGTGAGCGCTGTTTCCGGAACATGCAGACTCACAACATCCGATTTCTGTTGAAATTCCATAATTCCCACTTGTCTTGCATTTTCATCTCCCACACCACCTACAATATCGTAGCAAATTATTTCTATATCGAAACCTCTGAGTTTTTTGGCAAAGGCCTTACCCATATTTCCATAACCAATAATGCCAACGGTTTTTCCGTCCAACTCTGTTCCACGATTACCTTCGCGGTCCCATTTCCCCTTTTTCACCTCTCTATTGGCCTTTGTTATTTTGTTGAGCAAAGACAATAGCATTCCTAGAGTATGTTCTCCAACGGCATTTCGATTTCCTTCTGGAGCTGAAGCCAAAAAAACATCCTTTTGTTTGGCATATTGCGTATCTATGTTTTCTAATCCTGCACCAAGTCTGCCAATAAACTTGAGGTTCGTCGCCTTATCCAAAAACTGTTGATCCAAGGTGAACCTACTTCGAATAATTACCCCATCATAGTGGTGTATCTTGCTTTCTACCTCTTCCTTTGTTGACGTATAATCTTCATAGTTTTCAAAACCCAATTGGGCAAACTGTTCTAGAAGAAGTGGGTGATTGATATCTAGGTGGAGAACTTTCATGGGCTAAATATATCCTAAATTTTAGGGTATTTGGTTTGGGTCAATTCATGTTGCACAGTTCCGGTATGTGCCGTGTTTTGTTTTTCAAAAAGTAATAGATGGACTTCTTCATCATTCTTTGTCATGGGATTATGTTCAACACCTTTAGGTACGACAATAATTTCACCTTCTTCAACTACTTCCGTTCTATCCCTGAACTGCATATAAAGGGTTCCCTTAATAACCTGAAAAAGTTCATCTTCATTTTCATGTGAATGCCAGACAAATTCACCTTTGATTTTGGCCAGGATTACCTGCATATCATCAACCGTAGCAATTTGGTGTGGGTGCCATTGTTTGCTGAACTTGGTGTGTTTTTGCTTTATGTTGATAGATTTCATAAGAGAACTAATTTAAATTCCTAAGACCAACTTAGCGATCCAAAAGTAAATTAAAATACCAAAAATGTCATTGCTGGTAGTGATGAAGGGACCTGTTGCTATTGCAGGGTCGATTCCTCTTTTATCTAGGAAAAGAGGAACGAAAGTACCTATGAGGCCAGCAACTATAATCACAGCAACTAATGATATGGAAATGGCCATTGCCAATTGAGGTTCCTTAGTCCATAACCAAACAAATATCAATAGAAATATAGCAAGGACAATCCCATTTAAAGTGGCTAAAAACATTTCTTTTACCAATCGCTTATTAATACTCCCTTTTAAGTCGTCGTTTGCTAAACCTTGAACAATGATTGCGCTGGATTGTACTCCTACATTACCAGCCATAGCCGCAATAAGTGGAGTGAACAAGAACAAAATTGCATAGCCTTGAGCAAGAATTTTTTCAAATCCTTCCATAATAATAAAAGCGCCGATACCGCCAATAAGCCCTAAAAAAAGCCATGGGAGTCTTGCCCTAGTAAGTTCCATTATGCTATCATCCGCTTCAACATCTTGTGTAATACCGGCAGCCAGTTGATAATCCTTATCAGCTTCTTCACGGATAACATCAACAATATCATCAATGGTAATTCGTCCAACCAATCTACCAACCCCATCAACCACAGGAATTGCTTCCAAATCGTATTTGGACATGATTTTAGCTACTTCTTCAGACTTCTCATTTACGGTTACGTAATCTACTTTTGAAATGTAGACATCCTTTATATGGGTCTTAGTGGAAGTGGTCAATAAATCCTTTAAAGAAAGTCTGCCCATAAGTCTGTCTTCATCATCTACCACGTAGATAGAATGGACTCTGGTCACATTTTCGGCCTGGGCCCTCATTTCTTTTACACAGGTAAGTACATTCCAGTTTTCTTTGACTTTTACCAATTCCTTGGCCATGAGTCCACCAGCGGTATCCTCATCATAGCGCAAAAGATCTACAATACCCTTGGCGTGTTCTTTATCTTCTATTTCTGAAATTACATCTTGAACAATCTCATCGGGAAGTTCGCCTACAATATCAGCGGCATCGTCCGTATCCAGTTCTTCCAGCTCCTCCGCAATTTCTTTTACAGAAAGATTGTTTAAAACCGCCTCTCTCATATCCTCGTCCATTTCGGCAAGGATATCGGAGGTTTTTTCGCTATCTAGAAGTTTAATAAGATAGGTTGCCTCATCTTCAGTGAGTTCCCCGGCAATTTCTGCGATATCCGCATAATGGAACTCTTTCATCATCAACCGAAGGTCAGCGTTCTTTTTGTCCGCTATAAGTTGCTGAATCTGCTCTATTAACTCGTCTGTAAGTTTAAACGGGGTCATTGGCTATCTTCTGTGTTAACGCTATAAAGTCGGCCACGCATAGCCGCTCCGGGCGTTGGTCAAAGATAGTATCTTCTTTTAGATTATCAGATAGGTTAAAAGTTTTAAGACTATTGCGAATGGTCTTTCTTCTTTGGTTGAAAGCAGTTTTTACAACCTTAAAAAACAAATGCTCATCGCAGGGAAGTTTTAAGTTATCCCTTCTGGTTAATAGCAACACTCCAGAATGCACTTTTGGCGGAGGGTCAAATACCTGTGGGGGAACGGTGAACAAATATTCTGCTTTGTAAAATGCCTGAACCAATACGGATAAGATTCCATAGGATTTATTTCCCGGCTTTTCGCAAATGCGCTGAGCCACCTCTTTTTGAAACATCCCCGAAAATTCTGGAACCTGCTGCCGCATCTCCAACATTTTAAAAACAATTTGAGTGGAAATATTGTAAGGAAAATTTCCAGTTATGGCAAACTGCTCATCTCCATACAATTGTTTTAAATCGAATTTTAAAAAATCTGCTTCTATAATGTTTAAACGATTATTTTTCTCAAAAACTTTTGGATGTTCCAGCCTAAAACTATGGTTAAGATATACTATTGATTCTTCATCTAGATCCATGGCTACCAAATCTAGGTCTCGTTGTAGAAGATATTTGGTGAGCACACCCATGCCTGGGCCAATTTCTATTACGTTGGTATAATTTTTTAGGGAAAGTGTAGCAGCAATTTGCTCCGCAATGTTCTCATCCTTAAGAAAATGTTGGCCTAAATACTTTTTGGCCCTAACGACATTTTCTTCCTGTCCATTTCTTTTTTGTTTGGGTTTACCATGGGTAAACTTTTTTTTAGTTCTTTTGGACACGGGACGTTTTTTTGCAAGTTAATCTGAATTTTCGACATATAACCATGCTTCAAGTCCAGATTCCAATTTCATTTTTTTACGTTGGTAGGCACTGGTTTCATAGGCATCGGCTTTTTGTAAGTCCAAAAGAGAAACCTCATAGACCTTACCTTTTACTTTGTGTTTCGCATTGTTGGTTTGCATGACTAAGGGGTATCTTCCATAAACAGCATTTTCCAGTCTTTGGAATCCGGCTAAAAAGTCGGTTTTCCCCCTTAATAATAGATGGCCAAAAATAGCCTGTTGTAACTGCAAGTCTTGTAGGGTGCCATAAGTAAAAAGGTACTCCAAGGTTTTATGGGATTTGTTGACTAATAATTTCGAGTTCTGTCCTGAAAGCCACAAATTTATTAGGAAATAATTTCAAAGCGTCCCCTCTAAGACGTTCTGCATCCTCCTTGTAATATAATTCTAAAGTAGTTCTGTTCTTGGTGGTATATTGGATTGAATACGTAACTCCACCCATATCTTCCTCTACCAAGACCTTAGCCATTTTTGCATGTGAAAACTTGCCCGTGGCCAGCATATCTGGAACATGTTTGTCCCTCATCCATGTGAGCCACTGATCATGAACACTTTCATCTATATTGATGGTAACATTGTATATAAGCATGCCCCTTTATTTTAGGTTCAAATGTAGGGAAGAACTAGTTAATTGCATCTCCTCTCAGCCTCCTAAAATGCTTTCGGGCCTTTGGGAAAAAATAACTGTCTTGATAATTGTAGATAATTTTTTCATAGTGTATTTTGGCCTTTTCCGGTTCGTTTAAAACGTTTTTGTACAATTCTCCCAAGGCGTAATGCGCATCATCTGCCAAAATTCCATCCGCATAGAACTCGGCTATTTTTTTATAGTTGAACTCCGCACTTTCAAATAACTTTTGAGTCTCTAATAGCTGTGCTTGCTTAAGCAATGCCTCGTCCTCAATTTTTTCACCTTTATGATTTTGCAAAATATCTTCCAAAGCTTCAATGGCCTGTTTGTTTTTATTTTGATAGGCTAACAAATCTGCCCTTGCATATTTCTTAAGTGCTGTTTGGGTTGAATCTTCCAAGGAGTTGTCGGAAATTAATAGACTTAACTGCATGGCGTCGTTAGCAATGAGTTGGGAAGTGGAACTTCTAAGCACTTTTAACTGGGTCAGGGCCCAATCAAAATCCCCTTTGTAAAAACTGGTCTGGGCAACTTTAAAACGGGCGTCTTGCCCCAAAACATCATTTTTTAGACTCTTCTGTATCTGTGTGAAATAAATTAAGGCCTGATTAAACTTTTGGTCATACACCAAAATGTCTCCCAAGGCCAGTTTTACGTAAGCAACTCCCATTCTGCCCAATGGAAGCCTTAGACTTTCCTTAAGTATTGCAATTGCAGGGGCCGGATTCTCTTTTTTAAAGGTCAAAAAATTGGCATAGGCGATTTGCAGTTGTAATGTGCGGCTTTCATAGCCGTATTCGGCAACCAATGCTTGAAACTTTTTTTCCACCATATCCAATTTTTTTGGATGGGCGTCCTCAAGTTCAATATCGATTAAATGAAGGTCAGCATTTAATTTGGATACAGGATTTTGGCTATGATCAACGATGTATTCAAAAATAATGGTGGCGATTTCATAATCTTTGTCCTCCAAGGCTATCAGACCAAGATTTTCCATGCGCTCCAGAGAAGTTTCATCGGTTCTCTTATATATTGCCTTTTCTTGGTTGAAAGCACTGCCATACTGTTTTTGCTGAATGAAGAGCCAACTGAGTAATTCGTTCCAAAGAATATCAGGTTTTTTTTGAGCATTCTTGAGCAATACTTTTCTTAAAAGGATGTTATTGGCATTTGTGGGATTCTCTGAAATAAAATCATCGATGTTGCGAAGGATATTGGAACGCGAAGTTTTTCCTTCATAGATAAGATTTAAGTAAGATTCGTACATTTTTTCAATGTCACCCTGTTCTCCATAAATCCTAGCCAATTGAAAATTATAATTTAACTCAGGTTTAAGTGCCATAGCCCGGGTATAGGCCAAAATAGCCTGATCTAATAAGGCGTATTTTTGAAATCTGTATCCTACACTATAACCAAAATTTGGATTCTCATCTATTTTTTGAATGGCCCTGTTGTAATATTCAATTGCTTTTTCTGGTTGATTGCGCAGCGTGCAATTATACCCCAATTCAATAAAAAAAGTTGGAAAGACATAGGGGTCCTCAATCTTTTTTAATAGAAAGCGTTCCGCATCGGTGTAACGTTCCAACTGCTGATAACAGGTAACAAGACTTTCTGAATAATCAGTGCGCCTTGGATTTTTATTGACCAATTTTTCAAAAAAAACAAGTGCCTTGTCATAATCACCATCATTAAAATATTGTTTGGCCAAGAAATCTTCTTGCGCCCGGACGGTGGACAACAATAGAAAAGCAATAAGAACTAAAATATGCCGCAATACCTTGTTTTATATCAAATATAACGCAGAAAAATGCTGAAACCTGTTAAGTGATTCCAAATAAATACGGTAATGCCCCTAATCAATGATGTTAAAACCGCAGTAGGGAACCAAAACCTCCGGAATCTCAATGCCCTTGTCGGTCTGATAATTTTCCAGGATTCCCGCCAAGACCCTAGGTAGAGCTAGAGAACTTCCGTTTAGGGTATGTGCCAATTGGCTTTTTCCATTTTCATCCTTAAACCGAAGTTTTAATCTGTTGGCTTGAAAAGCCTCAAAATTGGATACAGAACTGATTTCCAACCATCGATCTTGTGCCGTTGAAAAAACTTCAAAATCGAAGGTTAGGGCAGCGGTAAAACCTAAGTCTCCACCACAAAGCCGGAGTACTCTATAAGGTAGTTTTAATTCTCGTAAAATTGTTTTAACGTGCGCTACCATTTCATCTAAAGCTTGGTACGAAGTATCCGGATCTTCAATACGAACAAGCTCCACTTTATCAAATTGATGTAATCTGTTCAACCCTCTAACATGAGCACCATAACTACCAGCTTCCCTTCTAAAGCAAGGAGTGTATCCTGTATATTTGATAGGAAAACTTTCCCGAGGTACAATATCATCCCTATGTAAATTAGTAATGGGAACCTCGGCAGTGGGAATAAGATATAAATCATCGGTTTGAAGGTGATACATCTGTCCTTCTTTATCCGGAAGTTGCCCCGTTCCGTAGCCAGAAGCTTCGTTGACCAAATGTGGAGGTTGTACCTCGGTATAGCCGGCTTCAGTGTTCTTGTCCAAGAAGTACGAGATTAAGGCGCGTTGCAGACGAGCTCCTTTCCCCTTATAGATTGGGAATCCGGCACCGGTAATTTTTACACCCAGTTCAAAATCAATGATATCATATTTTTTTGCAAGCTCCCAATGTGGCAAAGCGTCATTGGAAAGTGCTGGGATGTCTCCTTCCCGAAAAATTTCCTCATTGTCCTCATCTGAATTTCCTGAGGGAACGGAGTGGTGTGGAATATTGGGAATTTGATACAATTGTTCTTGCAAGGCGTTACTGGTGGCGTTTAAATCTTCCCCCAATTGTTTTGAAGCTTCCTTAAGTCCAGCGGTCTGCTCCATTAGACTATTGGCTTCTTGTGCCTTTCCAGATTTGAAAAGCATGCCAATTTCTTTGGAAAGTTTATTGGATTCTGCCAAGATACTATCCAGTTCGGTCTGGATCGACCGTCTTTTTTCATCTAAATCCAAAATGACGGATAAGATAGGTTCTGCATCAATATTTCGCTTTTTCAAGGCAGTGACGATACTTTCCTTGCTCTGTCTTATGGTCTGTAATTGAAGCATGAATTTATTTTGAGGAACAAATTTAAGCTAATCCTATGACTAAAAACAATACATTTAACGGATCTATATTCAAGTAAATAACGGACTATGGTTTTTGAGCATTTGGCAATAAATGTGGACGATGTTTCTAGTGTGGTGGATTGGTATGTGACCCATATGGGGTTGAAAGTTGTAAGTGCCCAAAAAAATGCGCCTTTTATGACTTTTTTGGCTGACTCATCCAATAGGGTTGTTCTGGAACTTTATCAAAAACCGGACCTCCAGATCATTGATTTTTCCAAGATACACCAGCTCACTTTTCATATGGCTTTTGTTTCGGAAAATTCCCAAAAAGATAGGGAGCGGCTAGAACAGGAAGGTGCTTCTTATGTTGAGGAAGTTAGAAAGGCCGATGGGGGGCATTTGGTGATGATGCGAGACCCTTGGGGAATGCCATTGCAATTATGTGAAAGAGTGAGTAGTCTCTGAGCTGGTCTATTATTATTCTATTTGGGAAGGTCTGATCCATTCATGATGCGCGAAATGTTTCCAAGTAACGCTTGCTAAATCCACTTTTGGGTCAATAAACTCGTGATATTTTCCACCATTTACCCTAACTCTGTTTTTTACAAAAACCTGAATGTCTTCCCCTTTTTTTGCATAATCCTTTTTTAGGTATTGGGCAAATTGCCATGCAAAATCGGGATAACACGCCACTTTTCTTCGTTGCTTTTTGGTGAGATAATCATTAAGGTTTATAAAATTTACCTTATCCGTTTCTTTATTGACAACCCTAAAGCGAATTGTGCCTGCACGACTTCGCAACATCATCCTCCAACTTAACCGATGTCCCTCCTCGGTCCAGAGCACCTTATCTTTAAAGGTATAATGTCTTAACGGAAGTAACAGTTGAACAAGAAAATAGACACTTAAAATACCAACCACTAAATTTCGATATTGAGGCCTGTGAATGTCTTTGCCAATAGCAATGTCTTTCTTTTTTAGAAATATATTGCGAATGGTTTGTGGTTCGAAGAAAAAAACGATGAATGCCAGTGATAGGTATGGGAAAATTCCTATTTGAAAAACAATGCTGTTGAAAAGATGAAAAAATATTGAAAATACAAAAGCGACTTTTCTCGTCGGTTTCCAAAGCAGCGCAGGAACGATCAATAAATCGAAAACAATACCAAAGCCCCCCACTATTTTATGAACCCATTTTTGTTGAAGGAATTCCCCGATCAAAAAATAATCTTTCTTGGATTTCATTAGTATTTCAACAATGCTAAAATCCAGCCAATCACCATATAATTTTGCAACGGAGGCATAGGTGTATACAATGAACAATTGCAGAATAATGACCCATCTTACCCAGTTGTGCATGGTGTGCGACCTAAAAGTTGGATTTAATTTGGCATCCACTGAAGCATCCTTGGCTGCTGGAAAAAAGGCCATTATAAAAGCCAATAACATTAACAGGTAATAGTGGTTGTTATAGGATGTTTTCTGCATAAAATATACCCCTGCCCACATAAAGGCAAAGGCAAAGGCACTAATACGGTATTTATAGCCCAAGGTAATAAGAACGCCAAGAGTTCCCATTATGGCAAAATAAACATACATTCCATTTCCTGGGAGGGGCTGCAGCCATTCAAAGCCAATAAAGGAAAAAGTAAATTCGGGCGCTATTAAAGTTTTTCGTACCCAACCCGTAGCAATTGCCCCATAACATTCCGCACTTACCAACAGACCATAAAAAACTCTGAAAACAATAAGCTGTGCATTGTCAATTTTTTTAAAAAGAAATTTGTTGAGCATGTTTTACTTAGCGATTAATTCAAGTGACTTTTCCCGATCTCTTTGCAATTGTTTTTTTAACTCCTCAACGGAATCAAACTTATGCTCATCCCGTATTCTGTGTAAGATAGCTACCTGTATTTTTTTATTGTAAAGATTACCTTCAAATTTAAAGAAATTGACCTCTATACTTTTCTCGGTTCCCGCTACGGTTGGATTAAAACCAATGTTCATCATTCCATAATAGGCCTTACCATTAATGATGCTTTTAACCACGTAAACTCCATTTTTTGGAATTAGTTTATAGTCTTCGGCTATATGCAGATTTGCGGTTGGAAAACCAAACTGTTTGCCCAAACCCTTACCTTTTTTAATAATTCCGGTAAGCATGTATGGGTAATTTAAATAGGTGTTTGCTGTGGTAATATCCCCATCTAACAGCGCATTTCTAATTTTTGTGGAGCTTACCGATACTTCATCGATTTCTTGTGCCGGAATTTCTTCAACTTCAAAATCCAAGGTATTTCCAAAAGCGATTAAATCTTGAATATTGGCATTTCTATTTCTTCCAAATCTATGATCATATCCAATGATCACTTTTTTGCTTTTTAATCCATTTACAAGGATGTCGCGCACAAACCCTGTTGCTGAAAGCCTTGAAAAGTCTTTTGTGAAGGGATGTACAATAAGATAGTCCAACCCTAATGAATCCAAAATCTGTACTTTTTCTTCCAAGGTGTTCAGTAGTTTTATATCGGTATCCTTTTGCAAAACCATTCTTGGGTGTGGGAAAAATGTGAGCACGGTGGATTTTAACCCAACATCTTTGGCATTATTTATGAGGCGTTCCAATATCTTACGGTGACCCAAATGGACTCCATCAAAAGTACCGATGGTAATGGCTGTTTGTATAGCCGTATAGGTAAACTGAGAAATGCCATTGATTGTTTTCACTTAATCGAGAAAATAAAAAAGGCTTATTTTTGAATTTAGATTTACGCCCCTTTTGCATGAGAGCTAAATTACATCTTGTTTTTTCAATATCCATATTTTTTAGTTCCTTTTGTGTATTTGGACAACAGTCGTATTGGAAATCCATCACTCCTAAATCGGACTTTAAAAGCGCTTCGGTTAAAAATGTGGCCAAGGCCAAGGCCATTTTTTCGTTAGATGCGGAAAGCTTTTCAAAAGCACTTATATCTTCTTCCAATGCAAAGAATGAAAAGCGGCTGGTTTATCTCCCCGACCTTGAAGGGAAGGTGGCGGCATTTATGGTTGCCGAAACATCTGTCCTTCATCCGGATTTGGCTAAAAAGTACCCGAATATAAAATCATTTTCAGGAACCAGCGTAGATGGAAAATACAAACTGCGGCTTAGCAGTTCGCACAAGGGCCTGCAAAGTATGATTGTCGATGTAAAAGGCCAAAAAACCGCATTCATGGAGCAATTGTCCAATGCAAGTGATTCTTATGTGGTTTATAGTAAGGAACAGGGTATCACGGGAAAAGAGGACTTTATCTGTAATACCGAAAAATTGCAGCAGACTGTTGCAAAAACAATTGTTCCCTTGGTTAATGATCAATTGTTACGAAAATATAGAATTGCCGTTTCCGCTAGTGGGGAATATACCGATTACCATGGCGGTACCGTTGCAGATGCATTGGCTGCGATTAATGCCACCTTGACCAGGGTCAATGAAGTTTTTGAAACCGATTTAGGAGTTACCTTGGAACTTGTTGCTAATAATGACCTGGTTATTTTTACGGACGAAGCTACCGATCCCTATGGCAATAATTTAAACAGCGAGGTGCAAAACACGCTGACCACGATCATTGGTGAGGAGAATTATGATGTAGGTCATCTTTTTAATAAGGTCGATGAAGGACAAGATAATGGCAATGCCGGTTCTATAGGGTCCGTATGTAAGGATAATAGCAAGGGAAGTGCTTTCTCATCTGCCCATGAACCCGAGGGCGATATCTTTGATCTTGATTTTGTTTCCCATGAATTGGGACACCAATTTGGGGCTAACCATACATGGTCTTTTGAATCTGAGGGAACAGGAGTACAAGCAGAACCTGGAAGTGGAACTACAATCATGGGCTATGCCGGAATTGTTGCTGGCAATAATGTTGCTGCCAATGGAGATGATTACTTTCATTATAATAGCATTCTACAAATTTCGGATTATCTGGAAACGGTTTCTTGTGCACAGACTACTGTTTTAACCAATTCCCCACCGGTTTTAACCCCAATAGGAGATTATATCATTCCAAAAGGGACTGCTTTTGTATTGGAAGGTATTGCGACAGACAGTGATGGAAGCGATATATTGACGTATATATGGGAACAAATAGACGATGGAGTGGTCACCTCGAGTACTTTTGGCCCAGAAAATCCGAGTGGAGCCAATTTTAGGTCATTACCTCCCACAACAGACCCCATACGATATTTTCCGGCGTTGTCCAGCGTTGTCCAAGGAGATTTAACCCAGACTAACCCAACAGTGAATGATACCTGGGAAACGGTTTCCACTATAGAAAGGGATTTACAATTTGCCCTTACCGTAAGGGACAATGCCCTTGGTGGTGGGCAGGTGGTTTCTGATGTTTTGGATGTGCAGGTAATCAATGCAGCAGGGCCATTTGTTGTTACCTCTCAGGCTTCTAATGAGATTTACGCGGCAGGTTCTGTTCAGCAGGTTACATGGGATGTGGCAAACACTAATATTTTACCGGTTGATGCCAAGCTCGTAGATATTTTTTTATCGTTGGATGGCGGCAACAGTTTTCCAATTACATTGGCTGAGGATGTATTAAATGATGGTAGTGAGGATATACTTATTCCAGGAAATGTTACCAGCGAAGCCCGGGTAATGGTAAAGGCCAGTGATAATATCTTTTTTACGGTAAATTCTGCAAATTTTTCCATTGAAGAATCACCTGTGGTATTAAGTTTTCAAGATTTGTCTTTTGATGCATGCCAACCCAATGATATTGTAATTCCATTTACATACCAAGCTTTTTCAGGATTCAGTGAGACATCGAACTTTTCGGCAAGTTTGCCTGCAGGGTTAACGGCATCTTTTGCCCCAACACAAGCAGATGCTGATAACACGGCTGTGTTACTTACTATTTCAGGCACAAATGGTGTAGCGGCGGGAGCATATGCAATCACGGTCACATCTTCGGCTACTTCAGAAACTATAAATGTTCCATTATCACTTACAATCACTGATGGAACATTTGCAGATGTGGTTTTAACTTCACCTTCGGACCTTCAATTAAATACACTTGTAAATCCTGAACTCAATTGGGAAGCTAATGAGTTATATACTTCATATGATGTTGAGATTGCTACGGATATTGGATTTACCAATATTGTAGAATCCGAGACAACACCTTATAATTTTTATCAACCTATAAATTTAGAATCCGAGACTGAATATTTTTGGAGGGTTCAACCTAACAATGTCTGCGGAACAGGAACTTTTGGAACACCCTTTAGCTTTACAACAATTCAAGTGGATTGCAAGATTTTAGAGTCAAGGAATCTTCCATTGGATATTTCCAGTATAGGAACGTCCACGGTATCAACAACCGTGCAATTTTTTGAGGATCTACCGATTTCTGATATTAATGTTGATTTTGAGCTCACACATACATACCTGTCAGATTTGGTCGTTACCTTAATATCACCATCAGGTACCAGAGTGACCTTAATGTCAAATACATGTGGCGAGTTAAATAACGTCAATGCGGTCTTCGATGATGATGGAACCAGCATAGTATGTACTGGAGATCCTGCAATTTCGGGCACTGTAAGTCCTCTTGGTTCCTTGGCCTCTTTGAACGGTGAATCAACTTTTGGGGAATGGACTTTGGAAATTCAGGATAGGGCCAATGGTGATGGCGGATCTTTGGTAGCATTTACATTAGAGGTCTGTGCGGAAGGTGCATTCCGTCCGGATGAGGATGAAGATGGGGTTTTTGATGATGGTGATGATTTATGTTTAGGAACTCCAAAAGGAGTTGAAGTTGATACCAGTGGCTGTCCAATCAATAGATTTCCTTCGGATAACTTCACAGTACAAATACAGAGTGAAGCCTGTAGAAATAACAACGATGGTTCGGTAACAATAACAGCTACTGACACTTCCTTGACCTATACTGCTGTTTTAGATGGAGTGGGAACACCTGTAAATATAGATTTCACCGATACTCATACTTTTGAGAATTTAACTGCAGGGAATTATTCTTTGTGTATCACGGGAACTGATGGATCTATAAGCTATCAAGAAGTATGTTTTAATATTATAATAACAGAACCAGCATTGCTAACGACCATTGCTGTTGCAAATGCAACTGCACTGGAACTTTCATTGGATGGCGGGAATTTTTATAATGTAGAGTTGAACGGACTGGTTACGCAAACTCAAGAATCGGAAATTAGCTTGGAACTAAAGAATGGACTCAACACATTAAAAGTGTATACGGATTTGCCTTGCCAGGGAAGTTATGAGGAGACATTTTTTATAGCCTCAAAACCTATAGTCTACCCTAACCCTGTGACCGATGAAACGAAAGTTTTTTTAAATGGTGTAGCGGGTGAAGTGGACGTTAAGGTATTTTCCTCAAATGGGCGTTTGGTTCTTTCTGAAAAGAAAGAGGTTTCTGGCAATGAGCTTGAAATGGATTTTTCCCTATTGCAGAGCGGGATATATTATTTGAATATTCAAGGAGTGGAAATTCAGGAGGTATTTAAATTTATAAAAAAATGAAGCAGTTTTTTCTGAGTATTATGGTATTTGTTCTCCTTGCTTCTTGTGGAGGGAATGATGATCCACCACCTGCTCCTGAAGGTGCTGAATTGGTTTTTCCCTTGGAAAGTTCGGAATGCACCACGGGTATCAGTGTAAATGAAACCTTAAGTCAGGTTACTTTTGAGTGGCGGTCTTCTGCGAATACAGAAACCTATACCTTAAGTGCGGTTAATCTGGATACGAACGTTCCCCAAACCATTTCCACAGCAGCAACTTCGGCAAGTTTGTCCATAGCAAAGGGTGCTCCCTTTTCATGGTCCGTTACATCCGGCAATTCCTCCTCGGATCAGATTGCCACAAGTGAGACCTGGTTGTTTTACAATTCGGGGTCGCAGACTACCTATGCCCCTTTTCCTGCACAATTGGTTAGTCCGGTCTCGGGCGCAACCGTTCAAAAAAGCATAAGCAATGAGGTTGATTTGGAATGGATGGGCGCTGATGTCGAGGGTGATATTACCTCCTTTGAAATTTTCTTTTCGGGCCAAAATCCACCTAATGCGTCAATGGGCACCACTGATTCCAGTACTATGGTATTTACGGTTAGCGTTGTTTCTGATACTATTTACTTTTGGAAAATCATAACTACTGATGCAGAAGGAAATACTTCAGATTCAGGGATCTTTGAGTTTAGGGTGTTTTGATTGAACTGTGATGTAGTTGATGATTTTATGTGGTAAAAGGTGACGGACTTGTGTTTAATACCATGTGTTCAGGAATCAGTTGACGGTTGTCAAGGTATAAATTGATTTTATTTCTAAGCTCTAATCGTTATTTATTTACATCTCTATGCTAAACATCAATAATTGATATAGAGCCATCCCCTTATGGGTTGCACCCCTTCCTCGTTGGGGTTTACGATATAGAGATAGGGCCCCGCGGGCAATCTTTGTGTGCCACTGCCCTGATTGGCCATACCGTTCCAGTCGTTCACATAGCCGTTGGCCTGGTACACCAGACTTCCCCATTGGTTGAACACCTGTACGTTGTTGTTGGGATATTCCATGATATCGTCCACTACCCAGGTATCCCCAATACCATCGCCGTTGGGGGAGAAGCCCGGTGCTGCCAACACGGAAAACTCACAATGATCGGCTATCTGGTTGTTGTTGCTGTCGGTGGCCTCAATGGTAACGGTGGCGGTTCCCGTGGCCTGGTTCCCTTCACTGTCGGTAACGATAAGGGTCACGGAATGGTAGCCCAGTCCGGGGCAGTCAAAGGTCATTGAGGTGACACCCCCGTCAAAGGTCAAATCAATGTCATTGCACTCACTGTAAGAACCATTGTCCACATCCGCTGCGGTAATGGTGGCCTGCCCGTTGGTATCCAAAGCTACTGTAATATCTTGGGTAAGCGCTGTAATGGCATTGGGGCATTCCTGTTCTGCCGTGACCGTAACGGTCACCTCCCATATTTGTTCAGTGATGCCGTCCCCAGCGGTAATGGTGTAGCTTACCGGATTGCTAAAGTCCACTTCCTCTGCGCTTTCCGGACTGATACTGGCGCCTGCCGATAAAGTGATCGTTGGGGTCAGTCCATTCAACTCCGTGCCAAACGCCACTTCGATGGCTACGGTATGATCAACCGCATTGATAGCTGCGGCTCCGGTTTGCTCGGTGAGTGCAAAAGCGAGGATGTCGGTATCGGTATTCGGAGCGATGCTTACCGTGACTGTCCAGTCCTGTTCGGTAATACCATCTTCGGCGGTCACCGTGTAGGTCACTGCATTGCTGAAGTCTCGCTCTATTCCGCTAGCAATATCACTGCTAGCCCCTTCCGATAGGGTGAACTCCGGTATTAAAGCAGACACCTCGGTGTTAAATTCTACCTCGATATCTACAGTGTGTGTTGTGGTATTGATCACCACAGCTCCGGTTTGCTGTGCAAGTTCGAAAGTGAGAAAATCGGTATCGGTATCAGGATCTTCCTGATCCACCGTTACGGTTACCGTCCAGTCCTGTTCGGTAATACCATCTTCGGCGGTCACCGTGTAGGTCACCGCACTGGTGAAATTCAGTGCTTCTCCACTTTCAGGACTGATGCTCGCTCCATCAGATAAAGTGATCGTTGGGAGCAGTCCATTCAACTCTGAGCCAAACGCCACTTCGATGGCTACGGTATGATCAGCCGCATTGATGACTGCTCCTCCGGTTTGCTCGGTGAGTGCAAAAGCGAGGATATCCGTTTCGGTATTCGGAGCGATGCTTACCGTGACTGTCCAGTCCTGTTCGGTGATACCATCTTCGGCAGTCACTGTATAGCTCACCTGATTGGTAAAGTCCCGTGCTACTCCGCTTTCAGGACTGATAGTGGCGCCCTCGGATAAAGTGATCGTTGGGGTCAAACTCGTCACATCCGCACCAAACTCTACCTCGATCATTACGGTGTGATCATCAGCATTGATCGTCACATTGCCAGTCTGCTCGACAAACGTGAAATCAGTGATGTCGGTATCATTGTTTAGCCCCTCTTCGGCCACGGTAACATCCACTATCCATGTTTGTTGGGTCGTGCCATCTTCGGCGGTTACTGTATAGGTGACCGAATTGGTGAAGTTCAGTGCTACGCCACTTTCAGGGCTGATGCTCGCTCCATCAGATAAAGTGATCGTTGGGGTCAGTCCATTCAACTCCGTGCCAAACGCCACTTCGATGGCTACGGTGTATGCATCTGAATCAATGGCTGCTGCTCCGGTCTGCTCGGCCAGTACGAAAGTAAGAATATCGGTATCGGTACTGAGTTCTTTTTCCTCCACCGTTACGGTCACCGTCCAATCTTGCACGGTCGTACCATCCGCTGCAGTCACCGTGTAGGTCACCGCACTGGTGAAGTTTTGTGCTTCTCCGGAAGCCGGATTACTGCTCGCCCCTTCGGATAGCGTGAATTCTGGCGTTAATACCGATACGTTCGTGCCAAATGGAACTGCTATGCTTACCGTATGATCCGTTGTATTGATCACCGCAGCTCCGGTCTGCTCGGCCAGTACGAAAGTAAGAATATCCGTTTCGCTGCTGAGTTCTTCTTCCTCCACCGTCACCGTGACGGTCCAGTCCTGAGTGGTGATGCCATCTTGGGCGGTCACGGTGTAGGTGACCGAATTGGTGAAGTCTTGTGATATTTCACTGGCTGGGTCAGTGGTGGCTCCATCTGACAAGGTGATCGTTGGGATCAATCCATTCAAAGACGTGCCCAACGCCACTTCGATGGCTACGGTATGATTTTCATCATTAATTACCGCATCGCCCGTTTGCTCGGTAAAGGTGAAACTGAGAATATCCGTCTCGTCGCTGAGTTCCTCTTCTGCCACCGTAACATCCACCGTCCAGTCTTGCTCAGTGATGCCATCTTCGGCGGTCACGGTGTAGGTGACCGAGTTGGTGAAGTCTCGTGATATTTCACTGGCTGGGTCACTCGTGGCTCCTGTCGATAGGGAGATTGTTGGGGTCAGGTCAGTCACATCAGTGCCAAACGCCACCTCGATCGCTATGGTATGATCAACCGCATTGATGGCTGCTCCTCCGGTTTGTTCGGTGAGTTCAAAAGTAAGGATATCGGTTTCGGTATTCGGTGCAATGTTTACCGTTAGCACAAAATCCTGGCTGCCCGTGTTGCCGGACCCATCGGTCACATACAATGTCCTAATCTCAATACCGGTAGTGATAAAAGGAAGTGCATGGATGTTCCCCCCTTCATTGAAACTGAAAATGAGATCCTCTGCCGAGGTGCAGTTGTCCGTACTGCCGTTGTCGATGTCAGCTGCCAAAAGGGTGGCCTCTCCATTGCTGTCCAACTGCAAAGTAATGTTCCGGGCTATGA